>NZ_JAKKRY010000001.1:0-720387 GCF_025653795.1 Shewanella sp. SM73 | reverse complement strand
AATGGCGAGTACTGATGGCGCTCTACAAGCCAAGGGCGCACAAAGGCAAAGAGGCACCAAATATGAAGTGGGCCTATCAGTCTCTGGCGAAATTAGGCGGCTTTAATGATAGCAAGCGCACGGGAATGGCTAGCTGGACCACGATTTGGGAAGGATGGGATGATCTTCAGGCTCAAGTAAAGGGCTATCGATTAGCCAAAGCCCTTTTTGAAGCCGGAAAAACGCTATGAGATCTGATCAAGAGACAGGGTCACAATGACCATTTCGAGCTTCTCTGGCAACTTAAAATATAAAATATATCGTTATAGTAGCCGAATATACGAAACTGAAGATAAACGTTTTTTTAAAATTTCAGCGGAAGGTCAAAATGTTGTAGCCGGTGCAGAGTTGTTACTAATGCAAATGAGCAATCCTGAAAGAACACCCACAAAAATAGAAGCATTAATTAGTGAAGGCATATCCACTGGTCATTATGAAATGCCGCAAGTAGATAAAAATGAAGGTCCATGGTTAATAGTACCAAGCTCAAATAGTGCGACAAATTTCAGAGCAAAATTGCTCGTAGGTCATGACAGTAGCAATCATATGTCAGAAGACGAAGCTGATCACGATCAAGTAAAACAACAGGTGAACTCACTACAACGGGCTGTTCAAGCATATCATCCTAAATTTAATACTCACGTGATAGCTGATGTTGTAATGCAAATGGCTGATAACCTACAACATAGTGGATGGGAGTTTTTGGTTAAACTCTTCAGCAACTATCAAAATTTGTCCTTAACAACATTCCAAGTTTGGCGTGAAATTGTGGCAAACCCCAAAGCATTAATACTGTGTTTTTATCGTTTCGAAGCTAATCCACAATTTATGGCGCGAATAGAATCAGAGTTTCCGGTTCTATGGCAAGTGACACCACCAGAATTATTCATCCAAACTTATAAACAAGTTCTCGATTGGTTAGAGCAAAAAGGTGTCGATAAACAATACGTAAAAATGATAGCAGAGCCTTGGTATGAATCTATTTTGTATCATATACCAGGTTTTAGCGAAGAGTTAGTGAGTTATCTGATTACAAATAAGATTGACCCCAAACTTAAGCTACCACTACCAATAATGAACATAGCTGGACAGGATTGGCTACAAGACCTATTACGAGAACACAGTGAAAACGATGTGTGGCCTGATAGTGAAGGTTACGAATTAAGTAAATGGTATCAAAATAATTCACTCGGACAGATAGATATTAACAGTCTACATAACTTCCAAAACTCTGTTATTTATTTACCTGTGTTCTTAGCTGCTGTATCAACGGGTAAAGCTAATTTATCAGACATTTATGATAGTTCATCAAATGCAATTTTTAAGTTGAAGAAAGTACGTGACTTTGATCCTAATTGGTTTGCAAGCATGTATACATTCCATTTATTAACGTTTTCAGAATTGATTTAAGGCTTTATTATGGAATATTTTTCACAGCTAACGAAGCAAGCAGCAGAGCGTGCACAAGAAGCGTCATTGAGTGTATTTGGTATTAGTAACCCATCCTTAAGAACACACCTAAAAAGTGTATTAAATCAACCGAGTGGCAAAGGCGAGTCTTTATTATCTTCACCTTTATTTGAACATACTTTTGGTTGGGAGCCTGCAAAAGTCAGTATATCTGAATTGAAAGGCACACTACTGTCTAAAGAAGTCATCACAGCACTCGATCATACAAATAATGGGCGCTATCGATTCAATGCAGAGTATTCGCCATTTACTCATCAATTGAAAAGTTGGCAAATGTTGTTAAATGATAATCCTCAATCTGTTGTCGTAACCAGTGGTACTGGTTCAGGTAAAACAGAATGTTTTATGGTACCAGTGATTGAAGATCTTTATCGGGAGATAAAGCAAACCAATGAGCCCCTTGTGGGCGTCCGAGCGCTATTTTTATATCCACTCAATGCATTAATCAACTCTCAAAAAGAGCGTTTGGATGCTTGGACTAAGCACTTTGGCAACAACATGCGTTTTTGTTTGTACAACGGTAATACAGAAAATTTGAAGGCTAAAGTTTCATCAGCTCAAAATTTAGTACCCAATCAGGTTTTGTCACGTGAATTAATGCGAGAAAAGCCAGCACCCATTTTAGTCACAAACGGCACCATGCTTGAATACATGATGGTGCGACAAGTTGATGCTCCTATCATTGCAGCATCAAAAAAACAAAAATCACTAAGATGGATTGTACTTGATGAAGCACATACTTATGTAGGGTCTCAAGCCGCTGAGTTGGCTTTGCAATTACGACGAGTATTAATAGCCTTTGGTGTTGAAGCAAAAGATGTTCGATTCGTGGCAACATCGGCTACGATCGCCGGTAAAGATACCGCTAATCAACTCAAAAAATACTTAGCTGACCTGGCTGGTGTTAACCAAGATCAAGTTACCGTGATTGGTGGCCAAAGGGTCATTCCACAAATACCCCGACTTGAAGAGAAACATACCAGTATTAAAGACTTAATGTCTATCCCAGCAGATGAAACGGTAAAAAAAGAAGATTTTAGTTTGGACGTTTCACGCACTAGGTTTGATGCTCTAGCCAGTTCATCAATTGCTAAAGCGATTCGAACTGTGTTTGTGAACTCATCAATACCTCAAACATTAGAAGACATAAATCAGAAAGTGTCTAATCTATTGGGTGATAAACCTTTTGATGAACAAACTTTATTGCTTTGGATAGATTTACTGACGGCGACCAAACCCGCGCCCAATAAAGAAGCATTTTTAAAAGTCAGAGCGCATTATTTTCAACGTATGTTCAGTGGATTATTTACCTGTATCGATCCTAGCTGTTCGAAAAAAGCAGATACAGAGCTTAAAACAAACTGGCCATATGGTTACGTTTATTCAAAAAGTAGAACTCATTGTGATTGTGACACTAAAGCCCCAGTGCTTGAGCTAGCTTTTTGTAATGAGTGCAATGAACCGCATCTATTGGGGGCAGATAAAAATGGAAAATTAAGTCAATGGCAGCAAGATGCTGGTGATGAATTTTCACTGACTGTAGAAAGTAACGATGATGATGATGATGAATCAAAAGAAACTAAAAAATCTTCTTCAAGTATTTCAAAAATTGTTTTGTCTAGTAAACAAGATAAAGCAGACAAAGATGATAAACGATATTTTTCACCAATCAAAATTGATATTAAAACTGGTGAAATTGCAAGTTTAGCCTCCAACAGCGTGCCTTATTTTTACAATGAAACAACGCAACCGATATGTTCGAATTGCAGCTATAAAGGGTTTAGTGGTCATTTACCCTATCGCCGGAGTATTCTCGGTGCGCCATTTTATGTAGCTAACGTAGTTCCAACCATTTTAGAATATTGCCCTGACCATGAAATGAAGCCTGGAGATCAAGAAGGTCCTCAATCTTTACCCGGAAGAGGTCGGAAATTAATTACCTTTACTGATAGTAGGCAAGGAACAGCCAGAATGGCTGTTCGGATGCAACAAGAAGCGGAACGTTCAAAGTTGCGTGGATTAGTTGTAGACATCCTAAAAAAAGCTCAACTTGAAGCACCTATCCAAGAAAAGCCAAATGCAGATGCCAAACCCGAAGATCTTTTTGCATTAGCAAAACAAATGGCCTCTATGGGACTTAAAGACAAAGCAAATGAACTAAATGAACTTGCTGCATCTTTATTGGCAGGTACTGCAAGTAAACTCAACCTGATTACATTGTCTTGGTCTCAAATGATAGACAGTTTGATTGCACATGGCAGTGTAAGCAAAGCAATGCTTCAATATAATAAATATGCAAATCCAGAAGTGTTTGATGGTTCTGCAGGACCAAGAAAGCTTGCCGAGCTGCTGCTTGTTCGTGAGTTTGCTCGTCGTCCTAAACGTCAAAACAGCTTAGAAACTCAAGGAATGGTTAAAGTTAGCTACCTTGGTCTCGATAAAATTACTAGTTTACCCAGTATCTGGCCAGGGTCGATTGAGGATTGGCGTGATTATTTAAAAACGTGCCTCGATTTTTATGTCCGAGAAAACAGTTATATAAATTTAAATGAAGACTGGAAAAGTTGGATTGGAAGTAATTTTGCAACAAAAACGTTAAGAAACCCTTTATCTAATGAAGATGATGAAAATAGAGTTAAGAAATGGCCACAAATTAAAGGTAATCAATTAAACAGACTAGCTAAGTTGCTAGTGTTGGCTTTTAATCTAGATATCGAAAAAAATATAGATAAAGATATTATTAATAATATATTGCGTGATGCATGGGATGCCCTAACAGAAGGGCTTCACCCCATATTAAGCTATGAAGGTAATCAGTTCTTTTTAGACCGCAGTAAAATGACTTTTTCATTCGTTGAAAAAGCTTTCATTTGTCCAATTACTAATAAACTTATAGATACAACGTTAAGGTCTATTACCCCGTATCTACCGAGGGATCTGAATAGTGGTAACTTTAGATGTGAAGAAGTCAATTTCCCAGCAGCTTGGAGCTTCTCGGCTAAACAAGAAGATTTTCAAATTGGCGTTAATAAAATTAGAAGATTAGTCGCTGACAATGTAGATGTGCAGTTATTACGTTCTCGAAACCTCTGGACAGATATTAACGATAGAACTATCGAAGGTGGCTTTTACTACCGCACTGCAGAACATTCGGCGCAGCAGTCATCTGAACGTCTAAAAAATTATGAAAAATTATTTGAGCAGGGCAAAGTTAATGCGCTGAATTGTTCGACCACCATGGAAATGGGTGTCGATATCGCCGGTATTTCAGCCGTTGTTATGAACAACGTGCCACCGCACCCAGCTAACTATTTACAGCGAGCAGGTCGAGCAGGGCGAAGCAAAGAGTCCCGAGCTTTAGCTTTTACATTGTGTAAATCTAACCCACACGATACTCAAGTATTCAACAATCCGGCTTGGCCATTCACAACATTAATATCGGCGCCGATTGTCTCACTTAACTCGGCGCGATTAACACAACGTCATGTTAATGCATTTTTACTGGGTATTTTTTTAACACAAGAAGTAGGTCATACCGAAAAAGAGAAAACATCACTCAATTTAAGCTGGTTTTACGAAAGTGAAACCTTGAGTATTTGTGATCGATTTAAAGCCAATATAGCAGCCCAAATAGATTCATTTGAGAAAGATATTTCACGACTAACTAAGGGGACAGTTTTAGAAGGTCGATCAATCCAGTCATTAGTCGATGTAACGGTTAATAGCATTGAAGAGCTTCAAACTGCTTGGTTAAAAGAACTTCATAGTGTTGAAAAAGAACTCAGCACCACTCAAAAGGATGGCCCTTATGCATTTAGACTAGGCATGGAATTACAACGTCATCGTCGCGAGTACTTGTTACGTGAGCTAGCAGCAAAAGCATTTTTACCCGGTTATGGATTCCCTACAGATATTGTCAATCTGGATAATTCCAATATTGAAGATTTCATACGTGAGCAAAAAGGACGTAGCAAAAATAATGCTGAACGAGAAGACAATATCTCTCGTTTGCGTGGCTTACCGTCACGCAATCTAGCAATTGCCATACGTGAGTATGCACCAGGTGCTGAAATGGTCATCGATGGCCGTGTATTCCGTTCTGCTGGCGTATCGCTTAACTGGCAAAATATTGCTGTTGCAGACGCTAAAGATGCCCAAAAATTTGATTTAGCATGGCGCTGCGTTAGCTGCGGGCAAACAGGTTATACAACAGAAATTCAAACGTCTGACAGTAACCTGTGTTGTTCTCATTGTGGCCATTCAATAAAAGTTGAAGACAAATTAAAAGTGCTTCAGCCCACAGGTTTTGTCACCGATTTCTATGCATCGCCAACAAACAATATTACCACTCAACACTATATCCCTGTTCAACCAGCTTGGGTCAGTGTTAATAGTCCAATTCACCCGTTACCTAATCCTAAACTGGGTTTTATGCGCTACGGTACAGACGGAAGTGTATTTAACTACAGCGCAGGCGAACACGGTAAAGGCTATGCAATGTGTCTGAGTTGTGGACGCGCAGAATCCCTTACCGCACAGGGTGAATTCCCCACAACATTAACACCTGAAAAGCCACATAAACCAATCCGCGGATCTAAAAAAGATAA
Source organism: Shewanella sp. SM73 (assembly GCF_025653795.1). Taxonomy (NCBI): domain Bacteria; kingdom Pseudomonadati; phylum Pseudomonadota; class Gammaproteobacteria; order Alteromonadales; family Shewanellaceae; genus Shewanella; species Shewanella sp. SM73. Next base: position 714,271 of record NZ_JAKKRY010000001.1, on the reverse strand, counting down.
AAATGATGGCCGTCACCACGACTGCGAAGGGTCTTCACATATTCACAAAGATATTTATCTCGGTAGTCAAACTAAAACCGATGTACTGGAAATAGTACTTTGCCACCCAAAAACCGGTGAATATCTAAACGACACCGGACCAAATACAGAAAATAGATCAATCGCATTAACCCTTGCAGTTGCCACGCGTAACGCACTCGCAGCAAGTTTAGGCATATTGAATAATGAAATGGGTTATACAATAAAACCTACGTTAATCAATACACAGCCGGTATTAGCAATACAACTTTATGACACGATAAGTGGAGGAGCAGGCTTTGCCTCTAGTGGGTCTACCATGATTGCCGCTATCCTATCAAAGGCCTATGACACGCTTCACTGTAAAGATCAATGCGACAGCCTATGTGCCGCTTGTTTACTTGATGCCGACACGCGTCACGATGTCGATAATCTAAATCGCTTAATGGCTCTGGATTGGCTAACAAAAGATTTCAGTCTAAGTTTAGCTATACCTGAGTCAATGCAGCTGCTTACCCAATCACAACATGCAAGCCAAAGTGCATTTGAAGAAATACACATAGCGTTGAATAAGCAGGCTACGGCTATATCTTTGTTTTTATCAAACGATCCAAATGAATGGGATTTAGCGGCAAGTACATTTAGACGAAAGCTAAAGCAGTATGATAATTTCAATGATGAGCTTTCATTAAATATCGTAATACCTTCTGACGTACAGTTAGCATCATTCGAGCAAGTCATAATTGACGACTTACTTCAACTTCATGCCAAAGGCGTTAAGCTTTATCAAGGTAACCCAAGTGTTTCAGCTGTAAACGGCGACAGCGGCCATATATTGGCGCAAGTTCATAACAGTGATGGAGTATTTACCATCGCCAGTAATAACCTCACTGTGGCAAACCCAGATCAAAATTGGTTACAGCATAGAGATAACTCATATTTAATTAAATCAAACCTACATCGAGATGTGTCTATAGTGTCTATTGATACCTCTGTGTGGCAAAAAACCGCAAAGGTAACCCAAATTGCGGTAGAGCTAACTAAAGAATGTAATGGTCTGTTAACTGAATTTGGCCAACATTTTTGGCAAGCCTTAAAAGATAACAACGAAGTGCTTAAACAGGCTTTAGACTCGCAACACATTGAAACCATTCAATACAGTGATCGCTACCTTCAAAATCCTTGGTCACTGCTAATGTTGGGGGAATTACTTAAACCATTTGCTACCGTGTCACCAAGAGTCGACATTTTTACTTTATATAACAGAAAAGATTCTATTGGCTCCAAGGTCGAACATGATTGGGACGACCAGCAAGAAATGCGTGAGATGTTTGAACACTGGTTTAAATTGGGGTTAAAAATGCCTATCAATTTAGATGTTGCGACTTATAGAGGCAACATACAACATCGTCGAGAACTGGTTCTAACATTTGCCTCAGGATTAAGCTTCTCAATACGCTTTGATCAAGGCTTAGGTTACTGGAAACATGATCTCAAGTATCACAATGCAAAATTTGAATTTTATGATGTCCAAGATCAATTAATCCAATTAACTAAAATCTATGACACTGTTAGTGTCAAAAACAGTTTTGATTGGTCAACCGATATTTACGTTAACCAGATAACGCAATAAACCTAAACTGATTAATTTACTAGCACACACATCATCTTGGCGATAAAACACTTATCGCCAAGGGTAAAACTGACTAGCATAGGCTCTATAGCCAAGTAAGCAGCACATCAACAATAAGAGTACACCATGATCACAGGTCAACTAAAAAGCAAAATCGACAAGCTATGGGAAGAATTTTGGACCGGCGGCATTACCAATCCGTTAACGGTTATCGAGCAAATTACCTTTTTAATGTATGCCCGCATGCTCGACATGAACGAACAAGTTGACGAAAAACGAAGTGCACGAACTGGCCAAGCGTTTAACCGTCGTTTTAATGATGCGCAGCAACACCTGCGTTGGCAAAATATTCGTCATTTAGGTGCCGAGCAGCTATACAAAACAGTTAAAGATGAACTCTTCCCGTATTTTGGTTCAAGCTCTGCAGCATCAGTAAAAGAGGGCAACGAAGGCTCGTTATTTTCTGAGTTTATGAAAGATGCCCAGTTAATGATCCAAAAACAAAGCTTGTTGGTAAAAGCGGTTGAAATGGTTAATGACTTGCCACTTGATAACAGCGATACCAAAGGTGATTTATACGAGTATTTACTAAGTAAACTCACCACCGCGGGTATTAACGGCCAGTTTAGAACACCGCGCCATATCATCCGCGCCATGGTCGAAATGCTAGACCCAAGCACAACCAGCCGTATTTGCGACCCAGCGAGCGGTACCGGCGGCTTTTTATCAATTTCTTACGAATACCTACTCGAAAAATACACCTCAAAAGACTGTATAGAACGTGAACCATTATTTGATGAAGACGGTAAACCGCTTCTAGACAATCAAGGCCAGCAGCTTGAAAATATACTATTTTCTGGTGATTTAATCGATCAACAAGCACGCCAACACATAGACACCGACATGTTTCACGGCTTTGATTTTGATGCCACCATGCTTCGGGTTGCCGCAATGAACCTAGTGATGCACGGCATTAAACAACCCGACGTGCATTATCAAGACACCCTAAGCCAACGCTTTAGTGAAAACTTCCCACAGGATTCAAAAGAAAGCTTCGATATCATTCTTGCTAACCCGCCATTTAAAGGCAGTTTAGATGAAGAAGACGTTTGCCCTGAGCTGCTGCGAAAAGTCAAAACTAAAAAGACAGAACTGCTGTTTGTTGCCTTAATCGAGCGCATGTTAAAAATTGGCGGTCAATCGGCCACCATCGTGCCAGACGGTGTGTTATTTGGCTCATCCAATGCCCACCAGCAGTTGCGTCAATTATTAATCGAAAGCAACCAACTTGAAGCGGTCATTTCATTACCTAGTGGGGTATTTAAACCTTACGCTGGTGTGTCTACTGCTATCCTTATTTTCACCAAAGGCGGCAGCACCGATCATGTATGGTTTTATGATGTCCAAGCCGATGGTTTTTCGCTAGATGACAAGCGAACGCCAATCAAAGACAACGACTTACCAAGCCTAGTGAGTGAGTTTAAAGCCCGTGATAAAGCCATTGCTCAAACCGCTGAAAATGACAAAACTCAAAAGGCATTTTGGGTCAGTAAAGACGATATCGTAACGAACAAATATGACTTGTCGATCAATCGCTACAAAGAAGTGGTGCACACTGCCGAAGTCTATGACGACCCAAAAGTCATCCTAACCAAGCTTAAAGCCCTAGAAAACGATATTCTAAAAGACTTAAATGAGCTGGAGGCAATGCTGTGAGTTGGGGATATGAAAAATTAAGCATTATTGCACCTTCAAAGCCATTAAAGCATCCTGTCATATCAAATTCTGAAAAAGTGTGGATGCTTAATTTGGATATGGTTGAGGCTAATAGTGGTCAAGTCATAGGTAAACAAAAGTCACCACTATCTACAGCGGGTTCATCGACTCATTGGTTTGATACATCACATGTTTTATATTCTAAATTACGACCATATTTAAACAAAGTGGTAATGCCTGATGAGGAGGGGCTTGCTACAACAGAACTTGTTCCTTTAAAACCCGATAGTAAAAGGCTAGATCGTGCATATTTAACCTATTACTTACGTTCTAAGACATTTGTCGATTGGATCAGTGAGCAAGTAGCGGGCGCCAAAATGCCACGAGTGTCAATGAATGTGTTTTGGAACCACGAAATTCCAATTCCTTTCCCTGACGATCCGGCTAAAAGTTTAGCCGAGCAAAAACGCATTGCCTCAATTTTAGATAAAGCCGATGCCATCCGTCGCAAACGCAAGCAAGCCATCCAACTCGCCGACGACTTCCTCCGCAGTGTCTTCCTAGACATGTTCGGCGATCCTTTGGTCAATTCCAAGAAATGGCAAGTTCAAAATTTAGGTGAACTGACAACAAAAATAACTGATGGCAAACACGGTGATTGTGAAGATGAGATTGGTTCGGGGTATTACTTCATAAGTGCTAAGGATGTTAATCATGGAAGAATTAACTATGAAAATACTCGTCAGATAAATAAAAAGGAATTTGATGAGGTCCATAGGAGAACTGATCTACAGGCTGGCGATTTGGTTATGGTTAACACTGGAGCAACTATAGGTCGAGTTGCGATAGTAATGAATGATGAAAAAACGTCTAAGACAACTTTTCAAAAAAGTGTCGCGATTATCAAACCTAAAGGTGATCTTTTAAATTCGAACTTTCTTAAATATATATTTTTGTTACGAGTAAAAGACTTTGCTTCTGTTGGTTCAGGCTCAGCAATTAAAAATCTACTACTTTCCAAGATGAGAGAGTTTCCAATAATTGTTCCCCCAATGGAATTACAATGCAAGTTTGACCGAATAGTTTCTCACATTGAAAGTTCAAGTATCAGAGATGCTGCTGATAGTGAATTGAACGATGAGCTATTTAATTCTCTAAGTCAAAAAGCTTTCGCTGGCGAACTATAGCTATTACTTTAAAACAAGAATAACAAGGACGTTAAGATGTCAGAAAAAAAAGAGCTTGAAGAAACAAAACTTAAACGCATCACCATTAAAACCGAAAACGGGAGTAAATGGTTTGATGAGCCTGAAAAGTTGCTCGCTTGGGTTCAACAACAACGTCAGCTTTATACTTTTGATAGAAATATTGCTCAACGCTATCAAATGCAACACCTGTTTAGTGTATTCGATCAGAGTTGGAGTAATTTACAGCAGCAAATCACCGCTGGATTACAACGATTTCAGCATGAGCCATTTAATTATAACGCCCGTGTAGAGCAATTTAGCCAGTCATTTACCAATTACTTAAATACCAAGGGGCTTTACACTGAAGAAGCGCCATTTAACGGATTTATTCAACGACAAAAGAATAAAAGCACAGAGTATGGTTTAGCCGCTATTGCTGTCGCGTTTGATATTAATGTTTCCCAAATTGACCGAAACATGTATCAAGGCCTGCAAGAAGCGGATGCTTACTTTGCCGGGAGTGAAGACAGGATTGACGACGAGACAGAGTCGCTAGAACAATTAAAGCATCGTTGGGATGATGAGTTCACTAATAATAGAGATAATTGGGTTACTGAATATCAAATCAAAATTGACGAAGCTACTCGCCAGATCTTAACTGTTGATGGTTTGATCACTGATTGGCAAGATCAAACTGAGACACAAACCGCTGATTTAGATACCCATAAAAATGAGTTTAAAACAAAGTTCGATGATGAACTTGCAAAGGCTAAGACAGATTTAGAAAACCTCACAAAAACCTATGACGATAAGCTCGCCTTGCATGCTGCTGTGAGGTATTGGGGCATTCAACAAAAAAGTAACCGTAATAAAGCAATCGGCTTTGGCATTGTAATGTTATTGATGATTATCGCGGTTGTTACAACGCTAATATACTTTGTTGATAATCACTTAAACACAACGATTAAAGATGTCGCACTTAATAAACTGATAACCGTTGCTGTTATCACTACATTTGGTATTTGGATAATTAAAGTTGCCGCCAATATCTTTATGTCTCACCTCCATCTCACTACCGATGCCCAAGAACGCAGAACCATGATCCATACTTACCTTGCTCTCACTCGGAAAGGCCAAGGGCCTAAAGAAGAAGACCGTCAGCTTATACTGCAAACCTTATTCAGACCAAGCACAACCGACATGGTGAAAAACGATCAAGGCCCTACACAGTTAGTCGATATGATTAACAGACTGTCTACCAAGTCAAATTAGAAGAGTACTGAAATGAGAATCACCAAGTTATCACTCACCAACTTTCGCTCTTTTAAAGAAACACAGACGATTGAATTTGCGCCAGTCACCTTACTTTTTGGACCTAACAGTGTCGGGAAAAGTACAGTATTATTAGCATTATTTTACTTACAACAAATAGTCGATAAAGGAGAATGCAATCCGCAAAAAATTGATGCTTTGGGCGGAAAGTTTGTTGACGGTTTTGAGAACATGGTTAATGGGCGAGATCTCAGTAAGCGGATTAAATTTAAAATTGAATATGATATGGGCACTAGTATAGGTTCTGATTATAGCGGCAGCAATGAGTTACTTTACGATATTGCAGGCGTTGAGCTAGATCTTCTTATAATGGATATGCCTTCAGGGGCTTATGATCAAAAAGTTGCTATTGAATTTGAAATTGCATGGTCGTTTACTCTAAAAACGGCATATATAGCAAGTTATTCAGTATGGTTTGATGGTGATTTTATCGGCGAAATCACCGCTGATGCAGGTTTAAAAAATCCTATTATTAGTAAGTTAAATTTTGGTCATGCTCTTCTTTGCGATTATTTTGATGCTAGGTCCGATTGGCTTTGGGAAATGTATCAAACTCAAGAATGTCTGTTGGCTACTGAAACGAAGGAAGAAATTGAACTCAATTTATCAGACGGTGAGGTTATTAATAACCAACAGTTCTCTGATGATGGTATTTACAGTAGGGTCCATTTTTTAATTCATCAACAATTCCCAATAGGAATTAAAGGGATGGCCGGTGCTCTACCTCGTTTAGGCAAAAAACTAGTCACAAGTTTAGATTTAGAATCCAAGCCGAATGAATATCTCATTAATACCGTTTTAAGCGAGTTATTTGTTTCTCCACTAGATAACTTGTTAAGTATTCTTAGCCAAAGCCTATGTATCGGCCCTCTAAGAATAGTACCTGATTCAAGCTTTAAACCAAACCCTTACCCTAAACAAGGTGACTGGTACAATGGGCAAGCTTGTTGGGATGAGCTGGCAATTACCGACATTAAACGCGATCACTCAGTTAATTCTTGGCTAGCAGATGATAAATTAAATTTAGGTTATAAATTAATTTATCAAATAGAGGAAGGAGAGAGACGCTTCATTACACCATCCTTTGATATTCAGCATTACAATGATTTATTGGCTGTTACTGATGCTATTGGTATTCAAATAGAACAACTCCATGATTCAGAGGACTCAGATCCTAAAAAATTGAGTTATGAAGATTTAGAGGCATCAAGGACTTCACAGGATCTACATTCTAAGTTTTATAAAGGAATGCTGCAATATAAAAAATCATCAGTGTCAATATGGGATGAACGTAATAATGTGAGTGTTTCACCTGCTGATATCGGTGTTGGTGTATCTCAGTTATTGCCGTTAATAGTAGCTAGTTATACTAGGAAAAAAGGCATTATTGCATGTGAGCAACCTGAGTTACATGTGCATCCCAGAGTACAAGTTGCAATTGGCGATCTGTTAACTCAGGTTTCTACTAATGCTACATACCTAATTGAAACTCACAGCGAACATTTAATATTAAGATTATTGAAAAGAGTCCGACAAACGGCTGAAGGTAATTTGCCAAAAGATTTAACAGCTGTGAAGCCAGAAGATATTAGTGTTATTTTCTTATCCAATTCAACAGCTGGGATAAAGGCTAAGCGAATTGATATTACAGAAGATGGCGACTTTGTTGAAGATTGGCCTGGTGGCTTCTTTGAAGAGCGTGATGAGGAGCTATTCTAATGTATCAAGAAGTCGCTTTTGATCCACGTTGTATGGCTGAGTACCATTATTATGGTTTATTAAAACATAGTTTTGGTTTTGAAGCCGGTCGCTATGTTATTGCGCCAGTCAGAGATTGGGCGAGGGAAGCGTTTCAAGCTGCTAAAGCATCCGAAAACCTGTTACCAGTACGAAAGAAATCGATCACGAATTTTTTAAATAACCTCCAACGAAGTAAGGATCAACCATATTTTATATTGCCACTAGATCGAAGCTCAATCTTGGCAGATGATTGGAGTGTCTGGTGCACTCGTCAAACAGAGATATTACCTTTCAACTCGATTGTATCGGAGCTATTCGCTGGAGCAATCAAATACGATGACCTTATAGACGGACATGATAGTTGGTTAATGCCACCATCGAGATTAGTTAATAAAGTAGCTAAAGATATTTCAGCATCTTTATCAACCTTAATCAGGTTTGGAGGAAATGTTTTTATTGTAGATCAATATTTTAGACTCGCAAACAACCCTGTTTTAAAGTCAATATTCACGTTAAGTCAAGACTCTCACGCTATAAGTAGCATTACTTTGGTGACGAGTATCAATACTGGCAATCCTCAGAAAGTATTTCAGCAAGAATTTATTGATATGTACGATCAAATTCCAAATTTCTCACTTATTATCGCACCAGAACGTTATTTTCACGATCGTTATGTGATAACTGATAAAGGCGCAATTAAATCCGGGCATGGTTTTTCTGAGGGAGTAGAACAAGGAGTTCAGGCGGATAAGCTTAGTTTGAGCCTATGCAGTGTTGTTGAGGCCACTATTACAAAACAATGGGTTGAAAAGGCTATAGCCGAAAATAAAGCTGAGTGTATTGTTCTGTTTAAGCAATGTTGATTGTAAGTAAAATTACAAATAGGAAATATAATGAGCAACTTTTGGCGTTTATCCACAAATGAAATTGAAATAAATAATATTTTAAATGGTAAAGAGCTTTCTGTACCTGAAGACATGCTTCCAAAACTTCGTAATGGGCATTGTATCGTTTTAGCTGACTGGAACGAAAATGACTTATTAGGCCATACCCTTGCTTTTTGTATTGTAAAGTCAGTTGTTATCGGTACTGACAAATTTGAAGTTGATTGGCTTCCATTCGATGTATACCTTCGTCCGAATCCATCTGGAAGACGATTTTGGAAAGATCGGTCTTTTTTTAAATTTGCACCAGAAGTAGTCAAACGTTACATGATAAAAGACTTATTTGCAGAATGCTTTTCTGAGTTAGGACAAACAGAATTTGGAAAAGTTGTAGGATCAACTACTAATATTAGAACGTCAACAGCGACACTTGGAAGTAATCCTATAAAAGGTTTTGTTTATGTTATTGAGTCTGAATATGGTTTCAAAATCGGTAAAACAATCAATATTAAAAATCGGACTAAATTATTTTCTGTAAAACTGCCTTTTGAAATAAAGCTTATACATTATGCAGAATTTGATGATTACTCTTCGGCAGAAAGAGAGATGCACTTACATTTCTCAAACAAGAGACTGGAGGGGGAATGGTTCGACTTAGATAAGGATGATATTGACTATATAAAGACCTTAGGCGTTATCCAGCCATTATTTGGTCTATAAAAAGGCGATAAGGGTTAATATTAATCCACTTTTTTAGTGGGGATTTTTCGAGAGCTGTAATTCAGATATGTTTAGACAAAATTTATGCGTTACAGATTCATGTCATTAATGGCGATAGTAAAGCGATGGCAACGAAGAAGGACCAACTGTCGCGTAAAGGCATGATAACTGATTTTGAATCAAAGGAAGGATTTAACATTATCATCATGTCTCCAGTTGCTGCTGGCGTAGGATTGACCGTTGTTGGCGCAAATCATGTAGTGCATCTAGAGCGCCATTGGAACCCGGCAAAAGAAGCTCAAGCAACAGATCGAGTCTATCGAATTGGTCAGGAAAAACCTGTTTTTGTTCATTTACCCTGCCTTTTACATCCAGAGTATGATTTGTTTGATGTGAATTTAGATAAGTTGTTAGCTAAAAAAACCATGCTTAGTGATGCAGTGGTAACGCCAGAAGCTGTTAGTGAACATGAACTTATGTCTTTAATGGGTTTGTAGGGAATATTTAAACATGTCACAGGGAAGCTGCTATTCATCGATTCTTATATCTAAATTTGATTCGTTGTTGTGATTCTTGTAACGGGAACGATAAAAAAGTATGAAATTATTACTATCCGCAACCAATGCACTCAACAAATGGCTTAAAGCCGACTTGTCTCGCTTGCCTGAGAAAGATGGCCAGAGAGTCGGGGTTCATACCTTAGCGTCAGACGAGCAAGCATTTAGCTGGCAACTGAACATAATCGATAATGCCTATAAATCACGCCACAAAACCATTATTGCCTGTGAAGCCAACAGCCGTTTTACTGTATTTATACCCGCTGATACAAAACTAACGCTGGATGAATTAGCAGCACGCTTGCAAATGGAGTGGCAATATTCATTAGCAGAAACCTTGCAGCAGCTCCGTGCCATCCCAAGTAGTGATATTGCTATGCTATTAAGTGAGCTATCTGAACTGAACATGGATACTCATTGGGTTAAAAATACCGATTTAAGCATTAGCGGCCATATTAGTGATGCCGCACTTTGGGTTAGCCAAACGTTGGCGGAGCAGGAGCTTAATGAGCTGCCTTCCGATTTGTGCACCGATTTATCGATTCATCTCAATACTCAAAAGAAGCACGCAAAAGATCAAAAACAAAAATTTATGCCAATAGTAAAGATGATGGATTACTGCCAAGATATTTTAATGGAACCGCAACCACTACCAGCAAAGCCAGATTTAGCATCTGCTACTAATACGGCTGAAAATAGTACTCTTGCTGGCGACAAGATAGTGCAATTGAGTGATTACAGAAAGTAATAATAATTACCAATTATTAAGATTGATTACCTAGTTTAATTAGCGTGATTAAACGTATTTATCGCAAGCAATTGAAATATAATCATTTAAATGGCTTATAGCTGTTGGCGTGATTGTGGTGCAGTTCTGGCATTAGTCGTCATACATTTATTGAAAAGGTATGAGCAATGTCCAAGCTGTTGTTACTGTTAGCCCTGTTAATTGTGATTTTGATCATCAACGCCATCGCCTTGCTAGTATACCTTGTCAAAGGCGACACCTATGAAGTGCCAGTTAGCAAAAACATTGCTAGCCAAGATACTAAGCTTAAACAGCAAAAACAGTTAAAGGATTAATATGACTAGCTTAGGAATCGTATTAAACAAAGGTAACAAGCCGAATTCCATTAAATGGATATGCTGTGTATTCAGCAGTATTTTTTATGATTATTTAACTTTTCTATCAAAAAAAATTGAGTTCAGCAAAGCTTCATGCTTGAATACAAGCCACTGAAACAAGGATGTTTTTATGCCACTAGATCTCTCTAATACATTAGTCGTTGGTATTTCAGCCACGGCCTTATTCGATATGGCTGAATCTGACCAAATTTTCAGAAAAACCTTTGAATCAGATCCTGATACTGCCATAGAAAAATACCGCGAGTTTATGCTGGCACACGAAGATGAGCCGCTAAAACCTGGGACCGGTTACCCTCTGATCAAAGCTTTACTTGGCCTTAATCAATATCAGCAGGGCAATAGCCCTCTTGTTGAAGTTGTGGTGATGTCACAAAACAGCCCAGATACCGGTCTTCGGGTGCTTAATACTATTCGCCACGACAAGCTCAACATTACCCGTTCAGCCTTTACCGCGGGCGAAACCGTAGCCGATTATCTCGATGCCTTTGATGTGGACCTGTTTCTCACCACCAATGTTAAAGATGCTCAGCAGGTGATTGATTCCAAGAACTGCGCCGCGGCAATATTAAAAGCGCCGCCAACGGATGCACCGGAAATACCCGAGGGTCAAGTCCGCATCGCCTTCGATGGTGATGCCGTATTGTTTTCCGATGAAAGTGAATTAGTTTACAAAACCCAAGGCATGGAAGCCTTTCATGCTCAAGAAGACGCAAAACAAAATATCCCAATGGCAGAGGGGCCTTACGCCAGTTTATTGCATAAGTTGTCTCGCTTGCAGGATAGATTACCCATTCGCGTTGAATACTCACCGATCCGCATTGCATTAGTCACTGCTCGTAATAGCCCTTCGGAGATGCGAGTAATTAAAACCTTAAGGCATTGGGGCGTGTATGTTGATGAGGCTTTTTTCTTAGGAGGAGTAGAGAAGACTAAAGTGTTAAAAGCCTTTCGGCCTCACATCTTCTTCGATGATCAGGACGTGCACCTTGATGCTGCTGCTAATTTAGTTCCTTCCGGAGAAGTCCCTTATCTTAGTGATTCAGCATTGTCTGAAAAGTTAGCAAGTGATCTCATGTCAAAACACAGGGAGTAATTAATAATGGTTATGCCACTTGGCAGTGTGAGAACTGCGGTTGGAAATTGAAAGCGCTGTGCAGTTAGCACAATGCTGTTTTAAGGGCTCTAGCAATGGTCTAAATACGATTGTCTACATACCAAAGCTAGATTGTAAATATTCGGACAACCTAACAAGGAACACGTATGACGGCTAAGGATTCGATGGCCTCAGCAGATTTAGATGTATTGCTGAAACAGGCATCAGATATATTGGCGAGAAAGCAGGTACAGGATAAACCTGTTATCGCCGTTTGGGGAATGATGAATGCAGGTAAAAGCTATTTGCTGAACATGCTCACTCACCACTATAACGCAGAGTATTTTCCAACTAATGATGTCCGAGAGACCGCCGAACTAAGGCAGTTTGAGGGAGAGTCTTATATTTTCCTCGATACGCCAGGTTTGGATGCTCATGACGCTGATGATCAAGTTGCGATGGATGGCGCCGCAAAAGCAGACGTGGTGTTATTTGTGCACCAGCCTAAAGGAGAACTCGAGAAAATTGAACTCGATTTTCTTAAGCAGTTGAAAGAATCATTTGGCGTTTATGCTGAGAAAAATATCGTCCTTGTCATCAGTAAAGCTGATGCAGAAAGCTTAGAGAAGATTGAACAGATTGAGCAAAAAGTGCTTGAGCAATGTCATCTTCATTTGGGTTTTGCACCTGAAAGTTTTCTCATTTCTGGAACTCGTTTTCACAAGGGGATTCAACAGCATAAGGATGGCTTAGTGAAAGCCAGTCATTTACAAGAATTGAAGCAGCATATTGAAACTTTGGGGATTGATGTACGGGCTGTTCGTGAAGAAAGAATACGCCATGCACAGAATACATTGTTATTGGAAATCTCGGCTGCTGAAGAAGCGCTCAATGATGAAAAACTGCAATTAGAAGATGATTTGTATTGGAATTTTGCCCGCTTTAACGACGCCATGCTCTCGTTAGATCTCAGCATGACTTTGAAAAAAACCGAATACCTGAATGAAAGATTACGGGGAGAGTAAAATATGGCGTTACCTTGGTTGATTGGTGCGGCAGTAGTTGCACTTGGAGCGGCTGCGGTCTCTGCTTTCAGTGATGATAGTGACTCTGGGAGTGGCGGAAATGGTGACGAAGAGCGTCGTCGTAGAGAACGGGCAGAGCAGGAACGCAAGGCGCGTGCCCACAAAGAAAAACTGGAGAGCATGAAAGAGGCGTTTGTCCAAGAAGGCATGCAGAGAGCAAATGAGCTGCAACAAAGTTTAGATGGTCAAATAAAAGTGATCTTGCTTGGCGATAAACCATTTAAAGCTATTTTGGATAATGATGAAGAGTTTCACAATCCGGTTAGTCCAACATACGTGGAGGTTTATGACCTTCAGTTTTTACCTCAAGAAACACAGGACTACTTAGTTAAATTGGAGTCTTTGTATGATGTGGAACTTGAACCGGAAGAGGAATTAATGAACGTTCCAGTCAGACTAAAAGAAATAGACCACAAGCTTGCTCAATTAAAAGCGTTGCGCGAAAAGCTTTAAGTACTTTTAAATGGATTAAAAGGATAGATAAAGGATGTCAGACCTTATTTTACGTGAACAGTTGTTGACGTCATTTCAGACGTTGAAAAGTGATTTTATGGCATCATTAGTCGATGCCAAAAAGCTGGATAGCGAGTTTCAAAAAGCTCAAAAAACTTTTGCGGTGCGTATGGAATCGCATATCAGACAAGCAAAGAAACGTTTACCAGAGGAAAATCCGCTCAGTCGTCAAATTGATGGCATTTTGTCTGCTATCAGTGATACAGACAAAGCGTGGCAGGCTAATTTGGCTTCATATGATAAAGGGTTGAGTTTTCGTCAGGACTTCCAGGATTCTCTGTTGGTATTTGTATTTGGTAAGGTCAAATCAGGTAAGAGCTCGTTGGGTAACTATATAGCATGGGGTCATACAGATCCTTCGGAAAATTTAAAAGCTAGTGTCCCAGTATCATTGCTGCCTGAGTATTTTACTGCTGCCAATACCAACGTTGTAAACGGTGATGCTGATGATGAAGCGAAGCGTCGTAGAGAGTTTCGCGTGGGAGCGACGGAAGCGACCAGCTCTATTCAAGGTTTTCGTCTTCCTGGTTTAACTTGGGTGGATTCACCAGGGTTGCATTCCGTAACTGATAGTAACGGTAAATTAGCGCAAGAGTATGTGTCTCATGCAGATTTAATTCTCTATACCATGAGTTCAGGCTCACCAGGTCGTGCCAGCGATTTAAAAGAAATCAGAGAGCTCAAAAGCAAGGGAAAGGAAACGCTTATTCTGCTTACCGGAAGTGATGTCAATGAAGAGGATTGGGACGATGAACTGGGAGAGCCTGTTTCCCGAGTTCAAATGAAGTCGAAAGAAACGCGGCAGCAGCAGCGAGAGTACATCGCCAAAGAATTAGAAGGCATTGACAGTAACGATATTCTTTCTAACTCCGCCCGTTACGCTCAAGAGCACTTAACCGATCCTAAGGAGATGCAAAACAGCGGCATGGTTGAACTATTTAGCCGATTGCACAGCATTTCTCAAAACCAAGGCGTGCAGATAAAGCGCGCCGTTCCAATGACGAATTTCAGTAATTTCTTAGACAAGTGCCGAAAGGAATTACTGCCCTATACAAAATTGACAAATGAACTAGATGCACAGATTGCGCATTTGGAGAGCTCTGTGCCAAAGGTTATGGCGAGATACACTCGAGAGGCGCAGAAAGAGATGTATGCAATCATCGATGATACATTTAACACGTTAGAGAATTATCGTGATGATGATGAGCAGATGAATAAAGAGTTGAGAAGCGCACGTCGAAGTTGGGATGCTAAGCTTCAGCAAATCATAGGCCACGCTTTAGAAAGTGGATTAGCGGAGATCTCCAACGAGTTGAAACATGCTGCGGATAAAACTTGGTATTCAGCGTCACTGGAATTGCCGAATTTCTCAATAGAAAAAGTCACTGAGCAGATCTCTGCAGGCTATCAGGCTGGCACAAAAAAGCGTAATAGCGGCTGGGGTGGATTGGGCGGCTTAGTTGCTGGCGGAGTCGCGGGCTTTATGCTAGGTGGTCCAGCGGGCGCAGCTTTGGGGGCTTCATTGGCAAGTGGTGCTGGTAGTATGGCTGGTAGCGCATTTGGTAGTGATGCCAAATTAAAGACGAAAACGATAGAGTTAAATGTCGGCGATAATCTAGAGTCACTGAAAAAAGAGATAAGCGATAACTATGCGAGAGTTGTAAAGACTGTGATCGAGGATGAATCTAAAAAAGTGCTTACAAATACATTGGCTGAAATGAGGACGGTGACACGACTGGTTGCCACCGAACTACGCGAAGTGAATGAGCGGGTCGAAGCGCTGAAGGCCCTATCGCTGCAAAAAATCATAAAAAATGGAGTTTAAGATGAAGGCGAGTGCTGAACTTTATAGAGCCTATGCTGAAACGAAAAAGTTAATTGTTGAATATCCTGATATGCAGGCAGCATTTAGGGATGTTGAAACATTATTTGAAGATAAAAAGGCCTCACCTGAACTAAGTGTCATGGTATACGGCATTTACAATGCCGGTAAAAGCACCCTGATAAATGCATTGGTTGGTTCAGACGTTGCTCCTACAGGGGATGTGCCTTTAACGGCAGATGTTAAGGCTTATCAATGGAATAACTTTAGTATCCTAGACACCCCTGGTGTTGATGCGCCATTAGCGCATGAACAGGTGACACAAGCACAAATGATGCTTGCAGACGCAGTAATATTTGTTGTCAATCCATCTGGAGCCGCGGAAGAAGAGAAAACTCTTGGTCAGCTTATTGACTTAATTTATAAGAGGAAAAAGGTATTTTTGGTATTCAATGAAAAAAGCCCGCTTTCTCAAGAGGATTTTATTCGTTTAAAAAATGATACCCGCGCAAGGCTTCAGTCTCTTGCTGTTGCTCAAGGTCTTAGTGAGATTTTGACCGATATCCCGATATTGCGTATTAATGCAGCTAGTGCCTTAAAAGGGAAGTTAGCGAAGCAGCAAGGCTTGGTAGAGCATAGTGGTATCATTGAGCTTGAGAGCTCACTTAACAGTTTTTTTTCTTCTATCAGTCCAGAAGATGTCAACAGTCGTTTGGCTCATTCTCTGCAAGTATTTTTGAACCAATTTATTCAACAATTAACAAATGCTGACAGTAATGAACTACTCAGTCACTATAAAGAATTGTGTCGTAAGTTGATCGCCAATCAAGGTCAGTGCCGGGATAATATTTACCGCGAAATTGCTAGCAATCGAAAGCATATTACAGTTAAAAGTAAAGCTGCCATGCATCAACACCCCGAAGGCTGTCTTGCAGTGCTTGAGCTAGTCTTTGAAGATTCGGGTAAAGCGGTTGTCGCCGTTATGGATGACGAGTTGCAGTACTTGATGAATCAATTCAACGATGATGTGGAAACAATGTCGGCGGTCTTAAATGCCCAGCATGAGGGACCGAGTATTAATGACGTTCCACATTTCTCTGCTTCAGAATCTAAAGATCCTAATAATCAAAGAGGGATAAATAAAGAGGTTTTGGGAAATGCGGCGAGCTCTGTCGTAAAAATGGCGAAGCCAGAGCATATTGTTAGTGGATTAAAGCTGGTTAAAGACTGGGCACCTTCATTAATGAAAGGAATCGGGCCAAAAACCATGGAGAAATGGGCTGGTCAAGTTATCGGCAAATGGATCCCCTACGTAGGGACGGGGATTACTGTTATTTCTTCTATTTACGATTTATTTTCAGAAGACCCCTCTGATAAAGAAATGCGTGAACATGCAGCAAAAGTTCAGCTAGAACGTGAGCGATTTGAGCAGCAGGTTGAAGATACAGCTAAAGATCTTGGGGAACAGTTTGAGCGTGCTATGAATCAAATTTTGCGTCAGGAACTGGAGCCTGTCCTTCAACAAATGCTGGCAAAAGTAGAGTCAGCGCAAACTAGTGCTAACGAGCAAGAAAAAGCAACTAGTGTTGCTTTAATGAGAGCTCAGACTTTGCTAACAACCATATAGCAATGATTAGTCTGACCGTACCTAAGCCGTTCCCATGTAATGCTTGTGGACTTTGCTGCCGCAGAGTGAATGAGAGCGTGGAAACGGCTTTTCTTGATCGTAGCGATGGTGTTTGTCGTCATTTCGATGAGCAAACACACCTTTGTACTATTTATGACGAGCGTCCATTGGTATGCCGCGTAGAAGATTATTATCAAGCGAATTTATCTTCATTAGTTTCCTGGAGCGTCTTTGTCGATCTTAATGTTGAAATTTGCAATGAATTGCAACGCTTAGCAAAACTGAATAGTGAGTAAACTTTAACATGCCATTTCCACCTAAACCATACAAACTTATTTGCCCGCAATGCCAGTGGAGTTCAGTTAGGGCGCCCAAAAACGATGTATTATTACCCAATGATGTACGAACAGAGTGCCCGGAATGTGGTTGTGAAGAGTTAAAAAGAGTGCAACCTTCAATGTTTGAGAAACTAAGCGCAAAACTGTTGAATAAATTTTAAATCCGAATTCAACTTCGAAGGATGATATTCGCCAAATTAAGGGGCTATTGTTTAAATACAACAACTGTATGCTTAAACTTCAAACATTTCTTAGGTCGGTAGTTATCCTGTTATGTGCAAACAAGATGATGCCATCGCTTACCACAAAGTTGTTACGTTTTTTTATGAGCTTGCAAAAGCAACTGATCACGTACTAGAAAAAATTTTACAGCGAGATTTTAATGGATTTATGTTCCAAGGAGTAGCAGTTTAAAAGAGTTATCAATATTTGATGACGATATGAATCAAAGTGCTTAATCGAGCTGTTAACAATCCTTAGTGAATATAATAAGGACTCTTGTGCCTTTTTGGGTAGTGGTCTAGTTTCAGCTTGTCAAAAATCGCTTGTGCCAACATGTTTGGCACCGATTTGGCACAAGCTGCCTTTTTTAAGCTTTTGAATGTAATTTTGCACCTTGAAAAATTCGGCAGAGGACTTTAATTCTTAAAAAACGAATGGGTTTTAAATAATATTTTAAGGGAGAGTTGGCACAGATTTTTGGAGTTTGTCACTGAGGAATGTAAAGTATTTTAGATTGTAAAATATGGAAGACTTGATATTTCATAAGATTACAGCAAGAAATGGTACACCCGAGTGGACTCGAACCACCGACCCCTACCATGTCAAGGTAGTGCTCTAACCAACTGAGCTACGGGTGCACTGTTTGAATTTCAAAATTTAGACTCTTTGAAGAGAGTGGTACACCCGAGTGGACTCGAACCACCGACCCCTACCATGTCAAGGTAGTGCTCTAACCAACTGAGCTACGGGTGCATTGCAAAATTTAACAAGCTATTTAAAAGCGTTGCGCCTTGGAACGAGCGCTATATTAGGGGCATAGCGCAGGGCTGGCAAGCAAAAAAAACAAATTTGTCGTCAAATGGTGAATTGCTGTGCAACTTGCCCAGTGTTTCAACAACGCCGCTGATAAAACCGCAATTTCTTATTCGATTTACTTCAGAGAATGCATCGAAATCAAACTGATAAACCAAAAGGCGAGCACTGTCGCTCGCCATTAATGCAATCAATGGTGAACACTGTCACCTTCAATAAGGCTCAAATGCACGCCATGCTTTTGGATGTAACGCAGACGAATGAAAAATAACAGCGCTGCTGAGGTCAAACCCGCAATCAATCCTGCCCAGAATCCATGGGCGCCCATCGCGGGAACGATATGGTCCGTATAAGCTAAGGTATAACCGAGTGACATACCAATGCCCCAGTAGGAAAACAGCGTGATATAAAAAGCGCTGCGTGTATCTTTATAACCGCGAAGAGCACCCGCTGCGACCACTTGAACTGAATCAGATAATTGATACAGGGCTGCCATCAACATCAAGCTGCCGGCTAAGGCAACCACTTCAGGATCAGCATTATAAAGTTTCGCAATTTGGAATCTAAATAATACGGTCAAAACCGCTGTCGTTAGAGCAAGGGATAGTGCCAGCCATAAGCCCACTTTAGTGACCACCGCGGAAATATCAGCGCGATCACGGCCTAAGTAATAACCAATCCGAATCGATACCGCGATACCGATAGATAACGGCAGCATAAATACGATGGCAGAAAAGTTGAGCGCAATCTGGTGACTTGCGACCACTGTTGCGCCAAGTGGCGCGAGTAACAGCGCTATGATGGCAAATAAACTCACTTCAAAAAACAGCGCCATTGCTATCGGCATGCCGAGTTTGGTCATTTTCTTCATCGTTTCAAAGTCTGGACGATGAAATTTACTGAAGGGAGCTAAAGCCGCGAATTTTTTATGTAACTGCATGTAAATGGTCATGGCAACTAGCATGGCCCAGAATACGAGAGCAGTGGCGATACCACAGCCTGCGCCGCCCATGGCCGGTACGCCAAAGTGTCCATAAATAAAAATATAGTTAGCGGGGATATTTACGGCTAGACCGACAAAACCAATGACCATGGTCGGTAAGGTATAGGATATACCTTCACTGCAGCCACGTAGCACTTGATAAAGCACAAATGCGGGCGCGCCCCATAAAATACCGTCGAGATATCCTATGGTTAAGCGGTATAATTCGGGTTCTAAATCCATATGGCTAAGCACAAAGGGCGCAGATGCGAGGAAAACCATCACACCAATGCCGCCTATAATGGCAAGATAGGCACCTTGAAAGGCCAAAGGTTGGATGGCTTTTTGATTATTCGCGCCATTATAGTGGGCAAATAAAGGCGTAAAAGCCATCAGCAAACCTTGGACGAACAGAATAGCGGGTAACCAAAGGCTAGTGCCGACTGCGACGGCGGCCATATCGACTGCACTAACACGGCCCGCCATAACAGTATCAATAAAGCCCATCATGGTCTGAGTGACCTGAGCTATCAGTACCGGCAGCGCCAGTTGGATTAAACGTTTGGCTTGATAGCCTGAATGATTCATAAATACAGCCTTTAACGATTAAGCGAGCAAAAAATGTTTACAGGTATAGTTCAAGCCACCTGCGAGGTGGTTGCAATACATAAGAAAGATGGCCTAAATACCCTTGAGGTAGCGTTTGAACCTGATTTGCATGAGGGACTTGCGATTGGTGCAAGTGTGGCAAATAACGGGGTATGTCTTACTGTGACTCAGGTCGTTGATGATAGGGTATTTTTCGACGTAGTGGAAGAGACCTTGCGACTGACGAATCTGGCTAATTTGTCTATAGGTCAAAGCGTTAATGTTGAGCGTTCGTTAACTTTTGGTAGTGAAATTGGTGGGCACATTCTCTCTGGCCATATCCATACTAAGGCCAAAGTCATCGATATTAGCCATACAGAACAGCATTATGATCTGACACTGGGCATTGAGCCTAAATGGATGTATTACATTTTTTATAAAGGTTTTGTTGGCGTTAATGGCTGTAGTTTAACGGTTGGCGAGGTGAGTGACTCAGGCTTTAAATTGCACTTAATCCCTGAAACCTTAAAGCTGACCAATTTAAGCCAGTGCAAAGTGGGGGATGAACTCAATATCGAGATCGACAGCCAAACGCAAGTTATCGTCGACACAGTCGAGCGCGTGCTGGCCAGGCGTTTTAACGAACAAGCACGTTAGTTTCGTGACATCGCAGCGGGTAGTGCAATCTCGTTTAATAGATTTGCTCGTCGTCTGAATCGATATACAGCTCAACCGTCCGTCTCGATTCATCGATGTGTAAGCGTAAGTGAATCGGATTACAACAAATTCGGCAGTCATCGTAATAATCTTGGTCTCCACAGCTGGCATCGATACTGATATCTTGATGGTGCCCGCAGTGGGGACAAGCAATAACTTTGTTCATGACTCTCATGGTGCAACTCCTTATCGCCAATAGAGCGAATCGCTCTGCTCAATCAACGCATCTCATACTTCGTACGCTTATCGCTTATATTGTCTGCGCTTTGTCGATATTCGAAACTTGAGTGCGCTTTATGTGCTTTCCATTTGAGTATACAGCAGAGTGCAGTGCACTGACTTAGATGAAGTAGGTCTCAAAACCCAGCATGATAGACCTTCTGGTTAAATATTTTCTTGTTGGATCATTATCTCTTCTAAAAACTAGTCCTTTACCGTCACTAACCCCTCCATTTCACTGCTGTGTAACACGCCATCGCGGGCATCTTGGGTAATATCCAGCGTTAAACGCTGCATCTGTTGCTCAAGTTCACTTTTAATATCAACGAGTAACACTTGAGTATCAATCAAAGATTTGCTTGTGATTTTCACCTGCGGCTCAGGTAAAGCGGTTTCAGTGTGCGTGAGTGTTACAGCCAGTAGAATGCAGTTCAACATATCAACTCCCTTGTCATGTTTTCAGTGATGCCCAATAAACTGGCGCTAGAATAGGGGAGTTAGATGACCAAGAAGTTACCAAGACACTGCAAAATCATGAATTTGCTTTTTGTTTCCAATCCCAATTCTGGTCAATATGCTTGCGCCTTTTAGCTACAATCCCTTAGAATAAACGCCCTGCTACGCAAGGCGGCTAAGACTCCTGTACTGTCTTAACCTAGCGAGCATTTCTCTTACATTAACTAAAACCAAGTGGCCCTACGTGTGGGTCACCACTGGAAAGGACATTTCATGCCTGTAATTACACTTCCCGATGGTAGCAAACGCGAGTTTGCTCATGCTGTATCGACCCTCGATGTTGCCGCCGATATTGGCCCTGGTTTAGCGAAAGCTTGTATCGCTGGCCGCGTTAATGGCGAATTAAAAGATGCTTGCGATCTCATTGAAACCGATGCTGAGCTATCAATCATTACCGCCAAAGACGAAGAAGGTGTTGAAATTCTTCGCCATTCTTGCGCGCATTTATTAGGTCACGCGATTAAGCAAATGTGGCCAGAAACCAAGATGGCGATTGGTCCTGTTATCGATAATGGCTTCTACTATGATATCGACCTTGAGCACAAGTTGACTCAAGATGACATCGACGCATTAGAAAAGCGCATGCTTCAACTGGCAAAAACCAACTATGACGTAGTAAAACGTGTCGTTAGCTGGCAAGAAGCCCGTGATACATTCGCTGCGCGCGGTGAAGATTATAAGATTGCCATTCTGGATGAGAACATCAGCAAAGACGCGACGCCTGCGCTGTATCATCACGAAGAATACACTGACATGTGTCGTGGACCGCACGTACCTAACATGCGTTTCTGCCAACATTTTAAATTAATGAGCATTGCCGGCGCTTATTGGCGTGGGAACTCAGAAAACAAGATGTTGCAACGTATCTATGGTACCGCTTGGGCCGACAAAAAAGCCCTGAGTACGCACTTAACCCGTCTTGAAGAAGCGGCTAAGCGTGACCACCGTAAAATCGGTAAGCAGCTCGACTTGTATCACATGCAAGAAGAAGCACCGGGTATGGTGTTTTGGCATAACGACGGTTGGAGCATTTTCCTCGAATTAGAAAGATTCATTCGCCGTAAGCTAAACCAATACACTTACCAAGAAGTGAAAGGTCCATTAATGATGGACCGCGTGTTGTGGGAACGTTCTGGTCACTGGGATAAATACTCAGAAGCCATGTTCACGACCAGCAGCGAAAACCGCGAATACGCCATCAAGCCAATGAACTGCCCAGGCCACGTGCAGATCTTCAACCAAGGGTTGAAATCTTACCGCGATCTGCCATTGCGTATGGCGGAATTTGGTTGCTGTCACCGTAATGAACCTTCAGGCTCGTTACATGGATTAATGCGTGTACGTGGTTTTACGCAAGACGACGCCCATATTTTCTGTACTGACAGCCAAGTTCAAGAAGAAGTGAGTGCCTGTATCCAGATGGTTTACGATACTTACGCCACCTTCGGCTTTGAAAATATCGTAGTAAAACTGTCGACTCGCCCAGAGAAACGTATCGGTGACGATGCGATGTGGGACAGAGCGGAAGAAGCACTTAAGCAAGCTCTGCGTGCCAATAATATTGAATTCACTATTTTGCCAGGCGAAGGCGCGTTCTACGGACCAAAAATCGAATTTACTTTACACGATTGTTTGGACCGAGCGTGGCAATGTGGTACTGTGCAGCTCGATTATGCGTTGCCAAGCCGTCTTGGTGCAACTTACGTTGCCGAAGATAACAGCCGTCAGACCCCTGTGATGATCCATCGTGCTATTTTAGGCTCTTTGGAACGATTCTTGGGTATCTTGATAGAAGAATATGCAGGACGTTTCCCAACTTGGTTAGCCCCAATGCAAGTTGTCGTGATGAATATCACCGATAAACAGGCTGATTATGTTGAAGAAGTCGTAAAATTCTTCAAAGAACAAGGTATTCGAGCGTCTTTTGACTTGAGGAATGAGAAAATAGGCTTTAAAATACGCGAGCACACCTTAAGGCGTGTCCCTTATTTGTTGGTCGTTGGCGATCAAGAAATGGAAAATAAGGAAGTAGCGGTGCGTACCCGTGATGGTATCGATTTAGGTAAGATGCGACTTGAAGATTTCGCCACTAAAATCCATCAACAGATTTCGCTCCGTAGTCTCAAATTGTTGGAGGAATAGGTCATAAAGATCAAAAAAACAGCAGGGCGTCAGCCGGCCCCTAATAGAATCAATGAAGAAATCACAGGTGTACCAGAAGTACGCTTAACAGGCATTGATGGTGAAGCTATTGGTGTGGTAAGCATCAGAGATGCTCAGAATTTGGCAGATGAAGCAGGTGTAGACCTAGTAGAAATCAGCCCAAATGCTGAACCTCCAGTATGTCGCATTATGGACTACGGTAAGTTCCTTTTTGATAAGGCTAAGTCAGCCAAGGAACAAAAGAAGAAGCAAAAGCAGGTTCAGGTCAAGGAAATTAAATTCCGTCCTGGAACTGACGAAAACGACTATCAGGTAAAACTACGCAACCTGATACGTTTTCTGGAAGACGGGGACAAAGCGAAGATTACGCTTCGTTTCCGAGGTCGCGAAATGGCACACCAAAACCTAGGTATGGATCTATTGAACCGTATCAAGGCTGATTTGGACGAGTATGCGGTTGTTGAATCTTTCCCGAAAATGGAAGGCCGACAAGCAATTATGGTGCTAGCGCCTAAAAAGAAATAAGTAGGGCAAAACTTAAAGTAGCAAAGGTCTATGGCCTTTGCTCGCCTTGCTTTTTATTAAACATCCCAATGCGGAGTTTTAGAAATGCCTAAAATGAAAACAGACAAGGGTGTAGCGAAGCGTTTTAAGAAAACCGCTAATGGTTTCAAGCGCAAGCAAGCACACTTACGTCACATTTTGACGAAAAAAAGCACTAAACGTAAACGTCACTTACGTGCCAAATGTTTAGTATCAAAAGCTGACGTTCCAGCAATCGCGCGTCAATTACCTTACGCTTAATTTAGGAGATTAGAAAATGCCAAGAGTTAAGCGTGGTGTAACCGCTCGTGCTCGTCACAAGAAAGTTTTAAAACTAGCTAAAGGTTATTATGGCGCTCGTAGCCGTACTTACCGTGTTGCTGTTCAAGCAGTAACTAAAGCTGGTCAATATGCTTACCGTGACCGTCGTCAGAAAAAACGTCAATTCCGTCAACTTTGGATTGCACGTATTAATGCTGCCGCTCGTCAAAATGGTCTGTCTTACAGCCGTTTCATCAACGGTCTGAAAAAGGCGTCTATCGAAATCGATCGTAAGATTTTGGCTGACATCGCTGTATTCGACAAAGTTGTATTTGCAACTTTAGTTGAAAAAGCAAAAGAAGCGTTAAACTAAGAAATTAGTTTGTTGCTGTAGAGAAGGGACCATTTGGTCCCTTTTTTTGTGCGCCATTTTTGACTTAACCTAATGATGTTATTTACCTAAACACTTATAAGCGCCCATCTAACTGGTACAAGATTAAGAATCGTGAAGGAAAGACACGTGCGCGCGTGAACAGTACTTACTGGTAAGCCCGCAAAAATTTTGCTATTGCTTAACGATTTTGACCTAAAAAAATAGCAGGCTAAACCTGCTATTCGTTGAAAAATCGAGTCTAGTTACTTCTTAGCGTCTAAATAACGCTCTGCATCGAGTGCAGCCATACAGCCTGTGCCGGCAGAAGTAATGGCTTGACGATAATGTTGGTCCATCACATCACCACAGGCATAAACACCTTCGATACTGGTTTGCGTGGCGTTACCTTGCAAGCCACTCTGAACTTTTAAATAACCGTGGTTCATTTCCAACTGGCCTTCAAAAATACCAGTATTAGGGCTGTGACCAATAGCGACGAACACACCAGCAACGGCTAAGTCAGTGATCGAGCCATCTTTAGTGCTCTTCATCTTCAGACCTGTCACACCCATGGCATCACCAACCACTTCATCCATGGTTTGATCTAAGTGAAGGATGATGTTGCCATTGGCGACTTTGTCCATCAGACGGTCGATTAAGATTTTTTCTGAGCGGAAGGTGTCACGGCGATGGATAAGGTGAACTTCAGCAGCAATATTGCTTAAATACAATGCTTCTTCAACGGCGGTGTTGCCGCCACCGATAACTGCGACTTTTTGATTGCGATAGAAGAAGCCATCACAGGTTGCACAGGCTGATACACCGCGACCTTTGAAAGCTTCTTCTGACTCTAACCCTAAGTAACGGGCAGAAGCGCCAGTTGCGATGATCAGTGCATCACAGGTGTACTCGCCATTGTCGCCTTTCAAGCGGAAAGGGCGCTCGGTTAAGGTGACTTCGTTAATGTGATCGAACAAGATTTCAGTATCGAACTTTTCAGCATGCTTCTGCATACGTTCCATCAAGGCTGGACCCGTTAAGTCGTCCGCGTCACCTGGCCAGTTTTCAACTTCAGTCGTCGTGGTTAATTGACCGCCTTGCTGCATACCTGTGATCATCACAGGTTTTAAATTCGCACGCGCAGCATAAACGGCTGCGGTATATCCTGCTGGGCCTGAACCCAAAATCAATAAGTTACAATGTCTGACCTGGCTCATTTTTATCTCCGTGCCTTTAGCAAATTGCAAGGATTGTAGGGAATTTACCTGTGGGGGTAAAGTGTTGGAGGGCGATTCTTTTAGATTGCACTAATCGAGTCCATCCGTTTTAGTATGGAGAGTGTCAGTTTTACTTTACTGTGAATAAATAGCTTAAGTGTGAACCACGAAATGAAGCACGGGATGAGCTTGTATAAATATGATGGTGCGATCGTAGTGGAGCCTATTTCTACCCAATAAAAAATCGGCCTCAATAGTATCGAGACCGATTTGAATTACATACTAAGTAAAGCCAGCTTAAATCCACATAAAAAGTTAAGTTAATTAAAAACTTATACTAATAGTGTCGCAGGAGATGTGAACGCTAAGTTTAGGGCGTGAGCCACTTCCTTACACACCACTTTACCGTGCATGACGTTTAAGCCATTAAGAAAATGCTTGTCTTGCAACAGCGCTTCTTTATAGCCTAAATTTGCTAACTTGAGAATGTACGGTAAGGTTGCATTATTAAGCGCAAATGTTGAAGTACGAGCGACCGCACCAGGCATATTTGCAACACAGTAATGCACAACATCATCAACGATATAGGTAGGATCTTGGTGAGTAGTTGCATGTGAAGTTTCAACACAACCGCCTTGATCGATCGCCACGTCAACGATAGCGCTGCCAGGCTTCATACGTGAAATCATGCTACGAGTAACCAATTTGGGCGCCGCAGCACCTGGAATTAGTACACCACCGATTACAAGATCGGCTTCAATAACATGACGTTCAATTGCATCCGCAGTTGAGTAAATGGCTTTTACAGCAGAACCGAATTGCACATTTAAACGACGTAGAGCATCAATACTGCGATCAAGCACAACAACATCAGCACCCATACCAACTGCCACCTGTGCTGCATTAGTACCAACCATACCGCCGCCAATAATGACGACTTTAGCAGGCTCAACCCCCGGTACGCCGCCCAATAACATACCGCGGCCACCAGAAGATTTCTCTAATGCCATAGCACCAGCTTGGATTGACATACGACCAGCGACTTCAGACATAGGAGCAAGCAAAGGCAGGCCACCACGATCGTCTGTCACAGTTTCGTAAGCGATACATACGGCACCACTTTTGATTAAATCTTCAGTTTGCGGTAAATCTGGAGCAAGATGCAGATAAGTAAATAAAATCTGATCGTGACGCAACATAGCGCGTTCAACTGCTTGAGGCTCTTTTACTTTTACAATCATCTGCGCTTTAGCAAAAACTTCAGCAGCAGTCGCTAAAATTGTGGCGCCAGCATCAATATAATCTTGATCTGAAAAACCAATACCTATGCCTGCATTTGTTTCAACAAAAACGTCGTGACCTTTGATCGCCAACTCGCGAACACTAGAAGGAACCATACCGACACGATATTCGTGGTTTTTAATTTCCTTGGGAACACCAATAATCATCTTTGAGCCTCAATTGCCTGAAATCCCACTTTTAATGGGCATAATTGTTATTTTATCGTGACCTGAACGTGATTAATTCAGGGATATCTAGTATAGTATCGGCGACGCAGTTTATGCTGCTGAACTTTCGGCATACGTAGAATAAAATGTTGTTTTAGTGATAAAGCAAGGTTAAATAAATGGCATATAATAAAAAGAGTCCTGTAAAAGACTTGGATCGCATCGATCGCAACATTCTTAATGAACTACAACTTGATGGCCGCATTTCAAATGTGGAATTGTCAAAAAGAGTCGGACTAAGTCCAACTCCGTGTTTAGAAAGAGTAAAACGTCTCGAAAAGCAAGGTTACATCAATGGCTATACCGCATTGGTGAATCCTCATTTCTTGGGTGCATCCCTACTGGTATTCGTGGAAATCACTTTAAGCCGTGATACTCCCGAAGTGTTTGATAAGTTTAACCGTGCAGTGCAACTACTCGATGATATTCAAGAATGTCATCTGGTTTCAGGCGATTTTGACTACTTACTGAAAACTCGTGTTTCAGATATGTCGGCTTATCGTCGCTTGTTAGGTGAAACTTTATTGAAATTACCTTCTGTTTCCGACACGCGTACTTATGTTGTGATGGAAGAAGTTAAGCACACCAGTCGTGTAGCGATAAATCATCTACTCTCAGATATCTAAATTACCCTGATTGTTTGGTTTTACAATAAGGGGCTTAGGCCCCTTATTTATCAGTAACGTCGATATATCCATCTCATTTAACGCTTATTGCTATTAGCCTTGTATTGCCCTTAAGTTTGCTAACTTAGGGGCTTCTTTTTGTGGCATTTTTAAACAAATTTGTTAACGGAAGTGTTTGTGTAATAACTCATTCCTTCCCCAAAGCACACTAAAACACCTCAATAGACCAAATTTTGCCAATCATGACCAATTCTGTATAGAAAAACAGGCTAATGTGCTCCACATTTAGTGGGATTCTGGTATCGTTAGCCCACCTGTTTTCACTTTTATGGATTACGTCGTTTGTCTCAAGGAAATAGTGTACGCACGCTCACTGGCCTGCAACGTCTGCTGGAAGGCGGACTCATCATTTGTTGTGTTCTCGCC
The DNA here is from genome assembly GCF_025653795.1 of Shewanella sp. SM73. Lineage (NCBI taxonomy): Bacteria > Pseudomonadati > Pseudomonadota > Gammaproteobacteria > Alteromonadales > Shewanellaceae > Shewanella > Shewanella sp. SM73. The sequence continues at coordinate 685,686 of NZ_JAKKRY010000001.1, read as the reverse complement.
ACTTATATTTTGCTCGCATTGACGAGTTTTAGTCCGTCTGATCCTGGTTGGAGTCAGTCGCATTTTCAAGGCGATATTAAAAACTGGACCGGAGCAGTAGGGGCTTGGATTGCCGATATTCTGTTATATTTCTTCGGCGTTACGGCTTATATCATGCCAATCATTGTCGCATCGACGGGTTGGTTATTGTTCAAACGTGCCCATCATTTACTTGAAATTGATTACTTTTCAGTGGCCCTGAGATTGATTGGATTTTTACTGATCATTCTAGGATTTTCTGCTTTGGCGAGTATGAATGCCAACAACATCTACGAGTTTTCGGCAGGCGGAGTGGCGGGTGATGTCATAGGCCAAGCCATGTTGCCGTATTTTAATAAACTCGGCACTACCTTATTACTGCTGTGTTTCTTGGGCTCAGGCTTTACGCTGTTGACTGGGATTAGCTGGCTGACTGTGGTCGAGAAAATCGGCTTAGTCTCTATTTGGATTTATAAAAAGTTAAAATTATTGCCGCAAGCGATGAAGCGTGAGCATGAAACCGAGGATACCCGTGGTTTTATGTCCGTGGTGGATAAGTTTAAACAGCGCCGTGAATCCCAGTACGTGCTAGAAAAGCCCCCCATAGTTGAAAAGCCTAAGGTGCGTGAGCGTCATATTGGTCGTAGAGCTGAGATAACCCCAACGCTATATGCTGCCACTGATGATATGGTCATTGAACCTGAAGGTATTATTACTGAAACTGAGAATAATTCGTCGCCAAAAAACAAACTATCGGCGCTTGCAAAAATTCTGAGCTTGAATGGCAGTAAAAGTAAGAGTGCACAACGGGTTGAGCCACAAATCGATAATGATGATTTGGCCGCCCATGGCAATTTTGAAGCGCCACCTTGGTTAGCTGAGCCTCAACATTCAAATGCCAATGAGCAAGACAGTGCCGATTTTAATTCGCATTCATTCGATCATGATGACAATGAGCCAGTGTTTAGCAGTCAAGCATTTACAGAAGATGAGGATGATGAAAGTCTAGGTTTTAGCGATGATGACGTCATTGATTTTGATACTAAAGTGTCAACAGGTGCAGTGAATCAAGCGCAGCGTAATAAGCAAGATCAAAAAGCTAAAATTGTCGATGGCATTGTGGTATTGCCAGGACAAGAAGACAAACCCGCACCGAAAAAACCGATGGATCCTCTGCCGAGTATTAACTTGCTCGACATACCTGACCGTAAGAAGAATCCGATCAGCCCAGAGGAATTGGATCAAGTCGCTCGCCTTGTTGAGCTTAAATTGGCCGATTTCAACATCATCGCCAATGTAGTGGGTGTGTATCCAGGTCCTGTGATCACACGCTTTGAATTAGAATTAGCGCCGGGCGTTAAAGCGTCAAAAATCTCTAATCTATCAAAGGATTTAGCTCGCTCATTACTGGCTGAAAGTGTGCGCGTGGTTGAAGTTATTCCGGGTAAGGCTTATGTCGGACTTGAATTGCCCAATAAATTCCGCGAAACCGTGTTTATGCGCGATGTGTTAGATTGTGCTGCCTTTACTGAGAGTAAATCCAACTTAACTATGGTGTTAGGTCAAGATATTGCCGGTGACCCAGTTGTTGTTGATCTTGGTAAAATGCCACATTTATTGGTAGCCGGTACTACAGGCTCTGGTAAGTCTGTGGGTGTAAACGTGATGATCACCAGCTTACTGTATAAGTCTGGCCCAGAAGATGTACGCTTTATCATGATCGACCCCAAAATGTTGGAATTGTCTGTCTATGAAGGCATTCCGCATTTGCTATGTGAAGTCGTGACCGACATGAAAGAAGCTGCCAATGCGCTGCGTTGGTGTGTCGGCGAGATGGAACGTCGCTACAAGCTGATGTCTATGATGGGCGTGCGTAACATCAAGGGCTATAACGCTAAAATTGCCGAAGCGAAAGCCAATGGCGAAGTGATTTTAGATCCTATGTGGAAGTCATCCGACAGCATGGAGCCTGAAGCGCCTGCGTTAGATAAGCTGCCATCGATTGTTGTCGTGGTCGATGAATTTGCTGACATGATGATGATTGTTGGTAAAAAAGTTGAAGAGTTGATTGCCCGTATTGCCCAAAAAGCGCGTGCCGCAGGCATACATTTAATTCTTGCAACCCAAAGACCGTCAGTGGATGTGATTACCGGCTTGATTAAAGCCAACATTCCCACACGTATGGCGTTCCAAGTGTCATCGCGTATCGATTCGCGCACCATTTTAGATCAACAGGGTGCCGAAACCTTGCTTGGTATGGGTGACATGTTATTTTTGCCACCGGGTACTGCGGTACCGAATCGTGTTCATGGTGCGTTCGTTGATGATCATGAAGTTCACCGTGTCGTTGCCGATTGGTGCGCCCGTGGCAAACCGCAATATATCGAAGAAATCCTCAACGGTGCCAGTGATGGTGAACAAGTATTATTGCCTGGTGAAACCGCTGAATCAGACGAAGAATACGATCCGTTATACGATGAAGCAGTTGCCTTTGTTACAGAAACTCGTCGCGGCTCAATTTCAAGCGTACAGCGTAAATTTAAGATTGGTTATAACCGTGCAGCCCGCATTATTGAACAGATGGAAGCACAAGGTATTGTTTCTGCTCAAGGCCACAACGGTAACCGTGAAGTCTTAGCGCCGCCAGCACCAAAACATTATTAAGCCGCGCTAAGGCGTAGCTTTGATACACCCAAGGGTTTTACAGGGTAAGGAATAAAATGAAAAAACGATTATGCGCTGTGTTGTTAGCTTCACCTTTGCTATCTAGCGCGGCTGTGTTTGCCGATGATGCGCAGCAGCTTAGGGAAAAATTGATTGGTACCGCGTCACTAAAAGCCGATTTCAAACAAACCGTAACAGATGTCAATAAAAAGGTTATTCAAACGGGGTCTGGCATTTTTGCCTTAGCGTATCCGAATCAATTTTATTGGCATTTAACCCAGCCCGATGAATCACAGATTGTCGCTGATGGTAAAGATTTGTGGATCTACAATCCTTTCGCCGAAGAGGTGGTCATCATGGATTTTGCTGAAGCAATCAATGCATCACCCATCGCATTGCTCGTCCACCGCGACGATGCGACTTGGTCACAGTATTCTGTGTCCAAGAAACAAGATTGCTATGAGATCAAACCTAAGGCGATTGATTCGGGCATATTGTCCGTTAATGTTTGTTTCAAAAATGCCCAGTTAGTCAACTTTAATGTTGCCGATGATAAAGGTAATTTAAGCCTGTTTGATTTAAGCAATCAGCAAGCCATCACAAATAAAGACAAAGCCTTGTTCACCTTTGTGATCCCAGACAGCGTCGATGTTGATGATCAACGTCGTAAAGCAGCGCATTAGGCTATCGCGTGAGCAGTTTATCGTTTAATTTTGCGCCCGACTTTCGTCCCTTGGCCGCGCGCATGCGCCCAAGAACGATTGGCGAGTACATAGGTCAAGCCCATTTACTGGGTGATGGCCAACCACTACGCAAAGCATTGGAAGCAGGGCGCGCCCATTCCATGATGTTGTGGGGACCGCCGGGCACAGGTAAAACAACCTTAGCTGAATTAATCGCACATTATTCAAATGCTCACGTTGAGCGCATTTCCGCGGTCACCTCTGGCGTTAAGGACATTCGCGCCGCGATTGAGCAAGCAAAAGCCGTTGCAGAATCCCGTGGCCAACGTACTCTATTGTTTGTCGATGAAGTCCACCGATTTAATAAGAGTCAGCAGGATGCCTTTCTGCCATTTATTGAAGATGGCACAGTGATCTTTATCGGCGCGACCACAGAAAATCCGTCTTTTGAAATCAACAATGCCTTACTCTCGCGGGCAAGGGTCTATCTTATCAAGCGCTTAAGCCATGATGAAATCGCCCATATAGTGACTCAAGCCTTAAACGATAACGAGCGCGGTTTAGGCCTACGACAATTTGTAATGCCAACCGATGTGCTCACCACATTGGCACAACTTTGTGATGGTGATGCCCGTAAAGCGTTAAATCTTATTGAGTTGATGAGTGATATGCTCATTGACGGTGGCACCTTTACCACTGAAATGTTAATTCAAGTGGCGGGGCACCAAGTTGCTGGTTTTGATAAGAACGGTGATCAGTTTTACGATTTAATCTCGGCTGTACATAAATCCATTCGCGGCTCAGCACCCGATGCCGCGTTGTATTGGTTTTGTCGAATATTAGAAGGCGGTGGCGATCCGCTTTACGTGGCAAGGCGCTTACTGGCGATTGCCTCTGAAGATGTGGGCAATGCCGATCCTGCAGCGATGACTATCGCACTGAATGCCTGGGATTGTTTTCACCGTGTTGGCCCCGCAGAAGGTGAGCGAGCAATAGCACAAGCCATTGTTTACCTTGCCAGCGCGCCGAAGAGCAACGCTGTGTATACCGCATTTAAGGCGGCGCGTGCGTTAGCTCACGAAACAGGGCAAGTCGAAGTGCCGCACCATTTACGCAATGCACCGACTCAGTTAATGAAAGACATCGGTATGGGAGCAGGGTATCGATATGCCCACGACGAAGCGAATGCCTATGTCAGTGGTGAAAATTATTTCCCCGAATCCCTGCAAACAGCACAGTTTTATTTTCCGACTGAGCGAGGGTTCGAGAAACGGATCAAAGATAAATTGGCGCAATTAGTCCAGTTAGATCAAGCCAGTGAGAACAAAAGATATGACTAACATCTTATTAGTGGCTTTCGGTGGGTCAATTGGAGCAGTTTTACGCTATCTTATTTCAATATTCATGATCCAAGTATTTGGCAGCAGTTTTCCTTTTGGTACACTGTTGGTTAATGTTATAGGTTCATTTTTTATGGGCGTAATTTACGCTCTGGGGCAAATGAGTCATATCAGCCCTGAACTCAAAGCGCTTATAGGTATCGGTCTATTAGGTGCTTTGACAACGTTTTCGACTTTCTCTAATGAAACCTTGTTGCTGATGCAAGAAGGGGATTGGCTGAAGGCGATTTTGAATGTGGTGTTGAATCTAAGTCTATGTTTATTCATGGTGTACTTAGGTCAACAACTGGTTTTTTCTCGCATTTAACTATTAAGAATATATCACATGTTAGATCCTAAATTTTTGCGCAACGAATTAGAAGTTACCGCTGAGCGACTGGCTACCCGTGGCTTTATTTTAGACATAGCTCATCTCATTCAATTAGAAGAAAAGCGTAAGTCACTGCAAGTGGCTACCGAAGAATTACAAGCGTCGCGTAATGCCATTTCCAAATCCATTGGCCAAGCTAAAGCCCGTGGTGAAGATGTTGACGCGATTATGGCGCAAGTGGGCGATTTAGGTTCACAGTTGGATGCCAAAAAGATTGAACTGGCCGCCGTACTTGAAGAAGTCAATGCCATTGCCATGTCTATGCCTAACCTGCCTGATGAATCAGTACCAATGGGTGCCGATGAAACAGAGAACGTTGAAGTGAGACGTTGGGGTACGCCACGCACTTTTGATTTCCCGATTAAAGATCATATCGATTTAGGCGAAGGCCTAAACGGCTTAGATTTTAAAAATGCCGTTAAAATTACTGGCTCACGTTTTATCGTAATGAAAGGCCAAGTCGCCCGCTTAAACCGCGCCATTGGTCAGTTCATGTTGGACTTACATACCATAGAGCACGGTTATACCGAAGCCTATGTGCCATTACTGGTTAACGAGGCAAGCTTACTCGGCACAGGCCAGCTACCTAAGTTTGGTGAAGATTTATTCCACACTAAACCTGCAACTGAAGAAGGCCAAGGTTTGAGCCTTATCCCAACTGCAGAAGTGCCATTAACGAACTTAGTTCGCGATAGCATTGTTGATGAAGACGAGCTGCCAATAAAGTTAACAGCGCATACTGCATGTTTCCGCAGCGAAGCGGGCTCATACGGCAAAGATACCCGTGGTCTGATCCGTCAGCACCAATTCGATAAAGTTGAAATGGTGCAAATTGTTAAGCCTGAAGATTCAATGGCGGCACTTGAAGCGCTGACAGGTCATGCTGAAACTGTATTGCAGCGTTTAGGTTTACCGTATCGAACAGTGATTTTATGTACTGGCGATATGGGCTTTGGCTCAAGCAAAACCTACGATATCGAAGTCTGGTTACCAGCACAAAATACCTATCGTGAGATTTCTTCTTGCTCAAACATGAAGGATTTCCAAGCCCGTCGTATGCAAGCACGTTACCGCGTGAAAGCAGATAATAAGCCTGCGCTATTGCATACGTTAAACGGCTCAGGTTTAGCTGTAGGTCGTACTTTAGTGGCTATTTTAGAAAACTATCAAAATGCTGATGGCAGTATCACAGTCCCTGAAGTTCTGCGTCCTTACATGGGCGGTTTGACTCAAATAGGCTAATGGAACACAAAATAATACTATGGATAAAGGCCAGCGCTATCTCCGTTGGCTTTCCTATACCGCTGTGATTGCAGTATTTTTTGCTGTAATGCTTGCCACCGTAGGCAAAGCCATCTGGGTTGTGTTAGAAAACGTCAAATAACCCTATCAACTTTGTTCAAGTAAAAAGAAAGGCATGTTTCCCAAGGAAACATGCCTTTTTGTTTGTATCATGTTTACGTGATGACTTATTAAATACACTTAGCTGGTTTGGGCAGGCCAGCGATTTTCGTTGCTTGTTTCGCAGGTCCAATCGGGAATAGGGTATATAAGTATTTAGAATTGCCTTTGTCTGGTCCTAAGGCTTGGCCAATGGCTTTAACTAATACACGGATAGCAGGGCTAGTTTTATATTCGAGATAGAAATCTCGAACAAAGTTAATCACTTCCCAATGGGCTGGCGTAAGTACAATTTGCTCTTCTGCCGCTAACAACAGGGCCATATCGGGTTGCCAATCGTTAAGATTTTTTAAATAACCTTGATGGTCACGGGCGATTTCTGCGCCATTAAATTGCAATGGATTTACCACGTTATCACCTTGTCATGGAGTAATGATTGAGCCACAAACTCATTGTAATCGATAAGCATCACGTTCTTTAAACGTTCGGATAGGCCACGTGCGATAACATCGTCTTTTAAGACCATCAACTTGAAGGGCGATAATGCCATTGCCCACTGGCGCAGCAGTAACGCGTTAACGCCATCGCTCGATAATAAAATCGCATCTTCCTTACAGGCGTAACGTAAACAAAGTTTTAGCGCGCTATCTCGACTGGGAGATGTTTGAATATGATGTAAAATCATTAGAATACTAAGACCTCATCCACTTGGTTTAAATGGGCTGCGATGGCTTCATCGTTGACCACTGTCACTGGGATCGACAGTAAGCCATGGCTTAAGCCGTAATCGGCTAAAGATTGCTTACAGACAAACACAGAGCCAATATCATACAGCGGCAGTGCTTTAAAGGTGGAGATGTAATCTTTAGCACCGATAAGCTCAGGCTGTTGATCTTTAATCAAATGCAACACACCTTCATCCACAAACACTAAACTCACTTCTTGTTCGAAGCTAGCGCTAAGCAGGGCAAGATCTAAACCTTCGCGGCCACGAACAGTACCATGTGGCGAGCAGCGAAATAGAATACACAATTTTTTCATAGTAGCCCTGAGAGTTAAAAACTGATCAAACGATCGGCCGATTCAATACCTGTGATTAGCTCACCTAAACCGCCCATGATAAATGACTCGCCCACATTCCAGTGGCTTAGGCCATTCTCGCAGGCATCTTGCTGACTCACAATGCCACGACGTAGCGCTGCAGAAACGCAATTGACTAACGGGACCTGATGGGATTGCGCCAGCTGTTTCCAGTCACTGATCACATCATTTTCATCGGAGGCGGGTAAGCTTAAATCTGTGGAGTTATAAACGCCATCTTGATAAAAAAACACACAGATAATCTGATGCCCAGCTAAAAGTACAGCTTGGGAGAAGCGTAAGGCGTTAACACTCGCCGACGTGCCATAAGCGGGCCCGTTCACTTGGATAATAAATTTGCTCATTTAAAATAAAAATGGCCCTAAAAGTAGGGCCATTCTAACGCAAGTTAAGCTAAAAATCGCTAACTAGGATTAGTCATCATTGCCTATGCCCATCAGGTGCAACAGCGCGATGAAGAGGTTTAAGAAGTCTAGGTATAATGAGATAGTCGCGCGAATGTAGTTAGTTTCGCCGCCATTGACGATACGGCTAGTATCAAACAGGATAAAACCTGTCATCAGTAACGCCAAGCCTGCGTTAATTGCCATAAAGGCAACACTGTTACCCATAAAAATATTAATCACAGCGGCGGCGATCACCACAATCAAGCCGGCGAACAAGAATCCACGTAGGAAAGAGAAATCTTTCTTAGTGGTCACGGCATAGGCTGATAACGCAACAAAAATCACTGACGTTAACCCCAGTGCTTGCATGATCAGCTGTGGACCGTTTGCCATACCCGCGTAGTGATTGAGCATGTAGCCCAGTGAGGCACCTTCCATACCTGTAAAGGCAAACACCCAGAAGATACCCGCTGCAGACTCGGCTTTACGTAAAGTGACAAACAACAGTACTAGGCCACCAATCGATAAACCAATGGAGACTAACGGACTGATATTTAATGCCATTGCTAAACCCGCACACAGGGCAGAGAAGGCCAATGTCATCGATAACAGCATATAAGTGTTTTTAAGAAGTTTGTTCACTTCCAGTGTTGACGCACTCGTCGAATATAAGGTTTCTTGGGTCATGTTGATCTCCGTTGACACATTTCCAAACTGATCATTTTGATTTTTTACAGCACACTAAGTTCCCGTAAAATCCTAAAATGAACTTAACTGGTGCAATGATACCGTACATGAGATACGGGTGAAAGTCATAGAACCATGAATAACAAATTGTTAATCTTCAAAATTTTACTCAATTATTTATTTCAACTTTAACTGCAAAGCAAAAAAAATAAGATTCTTGTATCTGCGTCTTCATCCACTATGAAGGTAAAAATTTAGTCTGTACATAAGCAGACGGTACACAATCACACTCAATGCTGATTTCAATGACTAGATCAGCATATTGAGTTTAAACCAAGCTTAAGCCAGCCACTCTTTGTGCAATTTTTCAGTATCGCCAAGATATTCCAGCACCCAAGCGAGTGCAGGCGACATCTTGTCAGCATTCCACGCCAAGCAACAAGGGCTTGTCTGCTTTGGATTTTCCAGTTGTTTTTCAACAAGCGCACCCGCCTTAATAAACACGCTCGCTAAATGCACTGGCATATAACCGACGCCTAAACCTTCGCGGAAACAGTTAATGGCACGGATCCAATCAGGTACGACTAACCTGCGTTGATTCTCTAGCAACCAAGTCATACGTTTTGGAATTTCCCGAGAGGTATCTTCTAAACAAATCGAGGGAAAAGGGCGCAGCTCATCGTCACTTAATGGGCGGTCAATACTGGCCAAGGGATGATTTTTACTAACAAGAAACGCCCACTCAATATCCCCCATGTCTTTATATTGGTAAACACCACCGACTGGAATTGCGGTTGTCGCACCAATAGCAATATCACTGCGACCCGTGGCGAGCGCTTCCCAAACCCCGTTAAAGACCTCAATGCGAATAATTAATTCAATATCATGGAAGTGTCGATAAAAGTCAGCAATTAATACGCTGATCCTGTCGGCACGGACGATATTATCAAGGGCTATGGACAAGGTGGGTTGCCAACCATTTGCCACGCGCTGAGTGCCACGTTTCATCTCGTCCATCTGCGTGAGCAAGGTTCTGGCTTGCTTCACAAAATGTTCACCCGCTGGTGTTAAGGTTACACTGCGATGATGCCGTTCAAAAAGAATGACGCCGAGTTCTTCTTCTATTTGCTTGACCGCGTAGCTCACGGCAGAGGGCACTTTATGTAGCCGATTCGCCGCCGCGGTGAAACTACCTACACGAGCCACAATATCAATGAGTTCTAGCGCTTGTTCTGAGAGCATAACTGACGTCCATTCCAATGAAAATAATTGATAGCACAAGTCAAAAATAAACGTTTCCAATAAATTTAACAAGTCTTTAGACTGCACACTTTAGTCAATCTGACCCGATTATTTTATGAAAACGTCTAGTAACACCTTTGTAAACATAAAGTTCTTTATGTTTCTATTCTATTTAGCCATGTTGAGCATGCTTGGCTTTATTGCCACTGACATGTATTTGCCTGCTTTCAAAGCAATTGAAGGCTCATTTGACAGCACACCATCGCAGGTGGCAATGTCACTGACCTGTTTCCTTGCGGGTCTTGCCTTAGGTCAGCTGCTTTACGGCCCGTTAGTCAATAAAATCGGCAAACGTTGGGCACTGATCTTTGGCCTTGTTTTATTTGCCATTGCTAGCGTGTTTATTGCCAACAGTGATTCTATATTAATGCTCAATACCGCGCGCTTCTTCCAAGCCATTGGCGCCTGTAGTGCAGGGGTTATTTGGCAAGCTATTGTGGTTGAACAATATGATGCCGATAAAGCCCAAGGTATTTTCAGCAACATTATGCCATTGGTCGCATTATCGCCTGCATTAGCACCGATCCTTGGCGCTTATATTCTGAACGAATTAGGCTGGCGTGCAATCTTTATCTCCTTGTGTGTTATCGCATTTCTGCTGGTATTGATGACCTTGTACTTTGTTCCAGGCAAGAGTCAACATAAACACAGTGAACATGCTGCAGTATCTTATGGGCAAATTTTGAAAAACACCCGCTATTTAGGCAACGTCGTGATCTTCGGTGCCTGTTCCGGTGCTTTCTTTGCCTATTTAACTGTGTGGCCGATTGTGATGGAAATGCACGGTTATCAAGCGACTGAAATTGGGTTAAGTTTTATCCCGCAAACCATCATGTTTATTGTCGGTGGTTATGCGAGTAAGTTACTGATAAAACGCATTGGCGGGCATCAAACACTCAATATCTTGTTGTCGGTTTTCGCAGCCTGCGTTATTTCGATCATCATGTTCACGCTGATTTATCCCGCGAGCACGATTTTCCCACTGCTTATTTCGTTCTCGATTTTGGCCGCAGCTAATGGCGCTATTTACCCAATAGTCGTGAACAGCGCGCTACAGCAGTTTAGTCAGAATGCCGCTAAGGCCGCAGGATTACAGAACTTCTTACAGATCAGCATTGCCTTTGGTGCATCAAGCTTAGTCGCTATGTGGGCAAGTCTTGGTGAAGTGGCGATTGGTTGGGGTATCCTATGTTGCGCTATTTTAGTTGTGGTCGGCTATATACTTAAGAGTCAACAAGAGTGGGGCGACTTTGCCAAACATTTCACTAAGCCAGACCCCGCACGGGTAGGCATAATGTCCGATGTGAAGCAAAATCCAGCGGATTGAGTGTAATAGCAACAATTGACGCATAATTGAGAGTTAGTGCTTTACAGTCAACAGACTTACTTATATTATGCGCCTCGTTCGGAGGGGTGGCAGAGTGGTTTAATGCACCGGTCTTGAAAACCGGCGTGGGTTTATAGCCCACCCAGGGTTCAAATCCCTGCTCCTCCGCCATATTTAGTCAAAAAGCCGCTAAGCAATTAGCGGCTTTTTGCATTTTAGCTATTTTAGCCTTGCGTTTCTGATCCGAAACGCAGTGTTTCAGCCATATTTCACAAGCAAAGCCATCAGCAATGATGACTTTGCTTGTATTATTAAACTCTAGATTTCCTCATTCAACATGATGCCTGACAATCTCAGCCATCATTACACTTTGGGGAGTTTGTGTTGGATCATGGCAAGAGCAAAGGAATGCCAATCTGCATTAGCATAGCTGCTCACCAGATCTCGCAGGATAGTCGGTTCGCCAGCATTATCCACTGGTTGAAAAATTATCGGCAAATTCAGCGCATTGCAGTAATCTCGCCGCTCCACCACACAAAACTGCTTCTTGTAGGGGAATAGCAATGTGTCTTCAGCTTGCGCATTAAAATCACGCGCGGCTAAATAGCCAGTAAACCAATGATTGAGTAATGTGTCGCATTGCTTAGTGTGGAATAAGCCTCCCCAATCATCCCCGAGTGTGGCTTGACCCGACAGGACTCGCTGGCAATGATGAAAATCGATAAAACCTAGCTCACGTGTAATCACTTGTTGGCAATGCTTAAGCTGAAGATCTGAATGTGATATGCCCAATTTCGCCATTAAGGTCGCGACTCTTTGCTTGGCTAACGGCTCATCCTGCTGACATGCTTTGAGCAGTTTTTTAGCGCGAACTTTGGTTTCATTTAATGCGATGGCGCTTGAGTCTTTCATCTTGGCTAACTTCATTTTGCATTACCTCCATGACTGACTCGATTTGCTCGCGGCACGTGAATGAAAGGCCAAATATTGATGATCAATAAACTCAAGAGACAAGCTAAAATGTCCGCGATTGGAAAGGCCATCCATAACTCAATCAAAGCGTTTGGCATGATATTAATGTTTAATGCACCTGTGATAAATGAAATATCTGTAAAGGATAGTTGAGGTAACAGAACCAGCAGGGGCAGTAACAAACCATAGATTTTTATCCCAGATAATAGCAATGCAAGCTTAGGGCGATTTGTGCCTTGATACACAGCAATCGCAATACCTGTGATCCCCGCCAAAGGTAAAGCGATAAACGTCACACTCGAAATCTTAATACAAGCGTCAATGAGTGAGGGATCATCGGTGAAAATACCAAAAACCGAGGTAGGAAACTCCATAAATATAATTGTCACTACACTCAGATAACAGCAGGTCAAGACGATTCCCCATTTAGCACACGCTAACACCCGAGAAGATGCCATCGCCCCATAGTTATACGCACTGATCGTTTGCGCTGCGCTGGTAAGTGCCATGAGCGGCAGGGCGATAAAGATATTAAAGCGTCCGATCAAACCATAAGCGCTGATCATGTACGCGACCTCATTCGCGGCTGGCGTATTGGGCGTTACATTGGCTAAATGACTGACTAAAATATGATTTACCGATGAGATCACACAGGCAATCCCAAGATATGATAATAATATTGGGCTACCCAAGCCAAGAATCGCTTTTATCTCAGTGAGGTTGAGCTTTATCTGCTCCATTCTAAAATAAATAGGCTGGGTAGCTTGCTTATGAAGCACCTGTTTACTAGCAAAGCGGTTATTTGGGACAAAATAGACAACAGCGATAAATAGACTCACACACTGGCCCGCCACCGTTGCCCACGCCGCACCACTTACGCCCATCTCCAATACGGCAATAAAGAGTGTATCGAACAGAATGTTCATGACTGCCGACAACAAGATAACCAGCAGCATCATCACGACTTTGCCTTGTGCTCTGAGTAAATCGCCGCTAAGGGATAACAAAAAAGTGAATAGACTAAAACAGAGAATGGGTTGTAGATACTCTGTAGCAGCTAAGGCAAGTGTTGAGCTTACCCCAATAAACGCCAATAAATGATCAAGCTGGGCGAGTGACAAGATAGTCACTATCAGGCCGCAAGCTAGGGCTAACGCAAAACCAGTGTTCGCGATTTGACTCGCCTTATCAAACTCGTTTGCCCCTAAAAATCGGCTTACTAAGGTCGCAGTACCATTTCCTATCATGCAGGCCAAAGCAAAAATCATCATTTGTAACGGGAAGGCAATCGTCACCCCAGCCAATGCATCGGCACCGATGTATTTCAAAATAAAATAAGAGTCGACTAAGTTGTAGCTGCCGCTGAGCATCATGGCCAATGCCATGGGTAATGCAAAGCGCAAATACAAAGTAGGGATAGCTAACGTACCTAAGGACTCAGTTGACTGAGATTTCCTGTGGGAAGACGTTTCGGTGGCCTCCAAGGGTACAATGTCAGAAGGTTCAACATTGATACCGGCGGGTTTGAAAGTGTTAGCGGTTGCATGTTTCACAAACAATTCTCCTAAGTTTATTGGCATTCCGCTAAGCCAAACTTATTTGATTGCTGTGGGTTCGATATGAAATCGATTCGCAACGCTGTTAATTTATCAGAGTGATATCATCTTTTGCGGACAGGCTTCTCTGCAACCTGCCGCGTATTATTCTTACTCATCCGCCCGATGTCAATCATCAGCTTGTCGTATTTGACGGAGGCATTTAACCACTTCCCAGTAGATGAGCGATAAATTAATTACGTCATCCAACAAGCCACTTAAACCACTTTCTGTACCACAAGTTATCGCAAATTCAGTGCCTAGCGATGATATAAGAGTCCGTTGTACAAATACCTTTTAGTTGCGACACAAGCTGTCGCATCTATGCGTATAATATTAAAAAATAACGAATTGAGGTGCACTATGGATGGTCTAGTTATTGAGTCAATCAGCCTACTGACCTTGCTTGAAGTGGGTGATGTTCCATATACCGATCTGATGTTATGTTTCGCAAGCTGCCGTTTGCTGTAGTAAAAAACGTTATTGTTGATTTTACAGCTCGGGGCAGGGGGTTGGCTCGACCTTATTTAACCTGAGATCGGTTTAACTAGCCATAACTGCAATAGCATTAAAATCCCCGTTAGTGAGGTTCAGTTGTGGCTTATTGTCTTTTAATTGATAGGCGATGAGTCCCGCTATCATATTGAGCATAAATCCATGCACGCTGCGGTGTCTGGAGTGCTCTACTTGGGATATATTTTTTTGATGGTTTCTATGATGAAACGTCTCGACAGCATCGCTCTATCCCACAACGACATCGCTTTTGCTTTCATATTCTTACGCACGTTTGTCACCAGTGTGACGCCTTTCTCCAGCAAGTACTGAGTAGCTATCAGATTGCAGCACTGGCGACCCATGCTCACATTATGCCATTTTGGCACAACTGGTACTGGGTAACATCACAGAAAATAAGCCTTGACCTTCTCCCTGTAGCAAGGTGCAGAATTTTAGCTGCCCACTTAGTAAAGGAGATTTACGATGTTAACGTTAAAAATTACCGATATGACCTGCAACCACTGCTTTGGCTTGATCAACCGTGCAATAAAGGAACTGGACGCCGATGCAGTCGTAACAGCAGATCTCACCAGCCGTAGTATCAATGTACAAAGCAGCCAATCGCAAGACGAAATACTCGACGCTCTGGAGGAAATTGGATATCCGGCCAAACCTGAGTCAACCTGTTGCAGTGTAGATAGAAGCAGCAAGTCGCAAAATACCGCCAATTGACAGTGCACCTTAGTGGAGGCTTGAGCTGTGTGCAGTGAAAGTTGCATGTACGGTTCTTAGGAGAGCAGCACCTAAGTAACAGAGGTGCTGTTTATCCGACCCAAACGAGTTATAAATGGTATAATTTAAGGACAGAGTAATTGAATTTGTTTCCAAAAATGTAATATCACCGCCAATATAATGGTCTGACTCTCTATACCATTGCACCTGCTCCGGTCTAATTTTATCTCAGCACTTAATTTTGAGGCAGTATGGGTAGGTGTGTGTTGGGATAATGCCTTCATTGAGCGTTTCTTTGGTAGTTTAAAACACGATTGGATTTTTAATATTGCTCAATCAACAAGAGAGTTTTTGAAGCTAGATGTGACTGCTTAAATGAAATATTAGAACTTGGAGTGACGTCATTTTGCTAATGGTGAACTGTCAACTGTAGAGTTCGAAAATTCTCAATTAAAATTGTCTAATATGGGTTGAACAGTACACTGAACGCTCACAGACAGAAGTAAATCTAATGCAATTAAGGCAATGGCACTCATGCGCTAGCCCTGATCAAACACCTGAGTGATCACCACGAATTTAATCATAGTATCAGCTCCTCTTCATTTTGATTACTGCTCAGTCTGACACTTAAGACCAGAACATCATTTCCTGATTTCAGCCTGTATCTGCTTAGTTCTAAGCTCTAAATTTGCGAGTTTACATTGTCTCATACCCAAGTAGTCGAACAGTAAAACTCGCCAGTGTTTAATGCTGTTTGTTTGGAACTGCATTCAGGCCATTTCTGCTGTCAGCCCTAACATGAATGCAACCCGTCGGCTAAAGCTACAAGCAGTAACAACACTTCCAATCGCTCTCGTTTGTAAGTGCAGTGGTCGTAGCTGCCAAGGTCGTATGTCTGGCTTTTTTGTCGAGGAAGTTTTCTTCTATGTGCATGCCTTAATACTTAGCGATTTTCGTCGCTGATCATGATTTTTTCGTCATCAGAGTTAGACTTCGCTGCGTCTCGCAAGGCCCCCCTTATTAATCAAAAAAAACACTTGACCTTCTAAGCGTAGTAAGCCGGATAAATACAGTAGGAGCTACCTCGGCTCAGCAAAACTAACTGTCGACTGCTATCGAGAAAGGAAAAAATGATGAAGGTCAAACGCATAACCATAACCACTGTGGCGCTAAGCGTTGCACTCGCTATCACAGGATGCAAGGAGGCGATTCCCTCTGCCCGTCCCGCAAAGCCACCAAGCGTTCCGGTGGCCGAAGTGATCGTTCGTCCGGTGACGCCATTTGTCGAACTCACAGGTTCGCTGACCGCGGTCAAGCGGGTTGAGCTGCGCCCGAGGGTTGCTGGCTATATACAGAACGTAAGCCTGCCCGAGGGACGCTTCGTCGAAAAGGGCAGCGAGCTCTTTCTCATTGATCCTCGGGTGTTCCAAGCCGCACTGAACGCCGCGACGGCGCACCTGCGCCAGGCTGAAGCGGCATCGATACTTGCCCAAACGGAATATGCACGAGCCGAACAGCTATTTGCCCAAAAGATCGTTGCTCGTGATCGCTTCGACATCGCAACCGCCTCTATGAATGCAAGCAAAGCACAGGTCGACGCCGCAAAGGCAGCGGTGGATGCCGCACAATTGGATCTGAGTTTCGCACGTGTCACGGCGCCGATCAGTGGACGTGTCGGCCAAGCCCTCGTTACAGAAGGCAACTACGTCTTCAGCGGCGAGACGCCACTCACGACTATTGTTTCTATCGATCCCATCCACGTCTATTTCGATGTAGACGAACGCACTTATTTGCGATCGCTCGCCGCAGGCCGAGACCACACTACCACGCATGGTCCACTGGCGGAAAAGGTCATGGTGGCACTGCTCACCGACAAGACGTATTCGAGGCCAGGCCGTGTCGACTTCCTCTCCAACACCAGCGATCGTGGGACGGGAACAGTGCGTATCCGCGCTGTTGTCAAAAACCCAGATGGGCATTTGACACCCGGTCTTTTTGCCAAGGTCAAACTAGAAACCGGGGCGCCGCAAGCGAGGGTTCTGGTTTCCGATCATTCGATTGGTACCGATCAAGGTAGCCACTATGTGCTCGTTGTCGGCAAAGATGACAAGACGGAATACCGGCCCGTCGAGCTGGGTCCTGTGGTCGAGGGTTTGCGCGTGATCGAACAAGGTCTACAGCCCGGCGAGCACATCGTCGTCAAGGGGCTGGTAGGCCCTGGCATGCAGGTCACGCCACAGTCCGCTGCGATTGACGGTACACCTATTGCGGTGTCACAAACCTCGGGAGCCGTACAATGACATTCCCACGTTTCTTCATCGATCGCCCGATTTTTGCCATCGTCCTTTCAGTTTTGATGGTGCTCGCTGGCATCGTTGCTTTCTTCCAATTGCCGCTCAGCGAGTATCCGACCGTGACGCCGCCGACGGTTCAGGTGACCGCTTCCTACCCGGGCGCCAATCCCAAGGTGATTGCTGAAACGGTAGCCGCGCCACTCGAGCAGGCGATCACCGGGGTCGAGGGCATGCTATACATGTCGTCGCAATCAGCCACTGACGGCCGAATGATCCTGACCGTCACGTTTGCGCAAGGGACGAATGCCGATATGGCACAGATCCAGGTACAAAACCGCGTCTCGCGCGCTCTGCCGCGTTTGCCGGAGGAGGTGCAGCGCCAAGGCGTCGTCACGCAGAAGACTTCGCCGGACATCCTGATGGTGGTTCACCTGTTATCGCCAGACAAACGCTACGACCCTCTCTATATTTCGAACTACGCTTACCTCCAGGTGCGCGATGATCTGTCCCGTATCCCGGGAATCAGCGACGTTCTGGTTTGGGGAGCTGGTGAATATAGTATGCGGCTCTGGCTCGATCCGAGCCTAATCGCCGCACGAGGGCTGACAGCGGGGGATGTGATTGCCGCTGTGCGCGAGCAGAACGTACAGGTAGCAGCTGGCTCCGTCGGTCAGGCTCCCAATTCCAGTGCCGCGTTCCAAGTGACAGTGAACACGCTCGGGCGGTTAACTGATGAGGAGCAGTTCGGCGACATCATCATTCGTACAGGCGGCGACGGCCAGGTGACGCGCTTGCGCGATGTCGCCCGCATTGAGATGGGGGCCGATACCTACGCATTGCGCAGTCTGCTTGACGGTGAACCTGCCGTCGCGCTGCAAATCATCCAGAGTCCGGGCGCTAACGCACTCGACGTTGCGCAGGCGGTGCGTACAAACATGCAGCGGCTTGAAGGCAACTTTCCGGAAGGACTCAGCTCGCGCATCGCGTATGACCCGACGGTGTTTGTTCGTGCCTCGCTGGAGTCGGTGGTAACCACCTTGTTGGAGGCGATTCTTCTTGTCGTTATCGTGGTGGTGCTGTTCCTGCGCAACTGGCGTGCTTCGCTCATTCCCCTTATAGCGGTGCCGGTGTCGCTGATCGGCACCTTTGCCGTCATGCATCTGATGGGCTTCTCACTGAACACGTTGTCGTTGTTTGGCCTGGTGCTTTCAATCGGGATCGTCGTCGATGACGCGATCGTAGTGGTCGAGAATGTCGAACGTCACATCGAAAATGGTGAGGAACCCATTCAGGCCGCACGGCTTGCCATGGACGAAGTCACCGGTCCTATTATCGCGATCACCTCGGTCCTCGCCGCCGTTTTCATTCCGACCGCTTTTCTAAGCGGCTTGCAGGGTGAGTTCTATCGACAGTTTGCGCTCACGATTGCGATTTCAACCATTCTGTCAGCAGTTAATTCACTCACGCTCAGCCCTGCGCTCGCAGGACTCTTGTTGCGCCCGCGCCAGGCGGCAATAGTGCGAGTTCCGCGCAGTTTGCGTGGCCGCGCCGATCAGTTGTTTCGGACACTAGGCCAGCCGTTCCAGCATGCACCTGACGCTTATGGCAACACGGTGCGCAAGGTCGTGCGGATTAGCAGCGTGGCACTTCTGGTTTACACCGGACTCCTTGCGTTGACCTTCTTCGGATTCAAGGCCGTCCCGCCCGGCTTCGTGCCCATGCAGGACAAATATTATCTTGTCGCAATCGCCCAGCTGCCAAACGCCTCGTCACTGGACCGCACCGACGCAGTCGTCAAACAGATGTCGAAGATCGCGCTGACCGAATCAGGTGTCGAAAGCGTCGTTGCGTTTCCCGGCCTTTCTATCAATGGTTTCGTCAACGTGCCAAATGCCGCGGTCATATTCATCATGCTCAACCCGTTTAAAGATCGCACGACACCTGATCTCAGCGCGATGGCGATTGCAGGGCGCTTGCAAGCCCAATTTGCCAGCATCCCCGATGGTTTCCTCGGCGTGTTCCCGCCACCACCGGTGCCTGGCCTTGGCGCGACGGGCGGATTTAAGATGCAGGTCGAGGACCGCAGCGGTGCCGGGCTCGCAGCTCTGGTGCAGCAGACCCAGATCCTGATGACAAAAGCTACCGAGTCGGGCGAGGTGGCTGGGCTTATGACCAGTCTTGACATCAATGCGCCGCAGTTAGATGTCACCATCGATCGCACTCAGGTTATGAGCCAGGGGGTTCGTCTGGCGGATGTGTTCGAGTCGCTTCAGGTCTATCTCGGATCTCTATATATCAACGACTTCAACCGCTTCGGTCGAACCTATAAGGTGACGGCCCAAGCCGATACAGACCACCGCATGCAAGCCGAATCTATCGGCCGCCTGCAGGTGCGCAACGCGGCCGGAGATATGCTGCCGTTGTCCTCCTTTGTCACTGTGACGCCAAGTGCCGGCCCAGACCGCGTGATGCACTACAACGGTTACCCTACGGCCGACATCTCGGGCGGTGCGATGGCTGGCGTCAGCTCGGGGCAGGCTGTTGCGGTCATGGAACGATTAGCCAAGGAGGTTTTGCCTGAAGGCATGAGCTTCGAATGGACTGATCTTACCTACCAGCAAAAACTGGCTGGCGATTCTGCGCTGTTCATTTTCCCATTGTGCGTGCTGCTCGCTTATCTCATCCTCGCCGCGCAATACAACAGCTGGCTGCTGCCCCTTGCGGTTCTGCTGATCGTGCCGATGTGTCTTTTGAGTGCGATTACCGGCGTCTGGCTGGCTGGGGGCGACAACAACGTCTTTGTTCAGATTGGGCTTATCGTGCTCGTCGGTTTGGCGGCCAAAAACGCAATTTTGATCGTCGAGTTTGCACGCAGCCTCGAAGCTGCAGGAACAAGTGCGCTGGAGGCGGTCGTTGAGGCTTGTCGATTGCGGTTGCGGCCTATCGTGATGACCTCATTGGCATTTATTGCTGGCGTCGTACCGTTGATATTGGCAAGCGGTGCTGGGGCCGAAATGCGCCAGGCTATGGGGATTGCGGTCTTCGCAGGTATGCTCGGCGTGACATTGTTCGGATTATTCCTGACACCGGTTTTTTATGTAGTGATACGTGGCTTGGAGGCTCGCTTCGAGCGGTACAGTTCAAGTGCTAAGCCGCACATTGAGGAGAGCATGTCATGAGAAGTCCATACCAAGCAGTTCTGTTACCCCTGAGTGCGCTCATCTTGACTGGATGCACGGCGGTGGGCCCAAACTACTCACTACCTTCATCGCAGTTTCCGACCAGTTTCAGTGAGCCTCCCGCCGGTCTTGGAACAGGGGCAGTTGAGGTGAAGTGGTGGGGCACCTTCGACGATCCAGCTCTGAACATCATGATCCAGCGGGCGCTCGCGGTGAACCATGACATAGGTATCGCTGTCGTTCGGCTCGAAGAGGCAAAGGCCATGTTGGGTGAGAGCCGTCAGGGCTTCCTGCCGAGCGGTGGCGCTGAGCTTGGTTATGAGAACCGTCGCCGGAGTGAGGTCGAGACGCCCCATAGTCAGTCGCGTCAGATAGAAACCTATCGCGGCGCGGTCGACGCTTCCTGGGAAATCGATCTTTTTGGCCGTGTGCGGCGATCGGTGGAAGCCGCTCAGGCGCAAGCAGGCTCCCGCGAGGCTCTGCTGCGTGGTGTGCAGGCGGGGGTCGCTGCTGCGGTGGCTGCCACTTGGTTCGAGCTACGCGGTATCGAGGCCGAACTAGCTGTAGCCGCCGACATCAGCCAAAGCCAGCGCGAAAGCCTGAGCCTGGTCGAACGTCTCGTGCACGCCGGTTCTGCCAGCGAATTCGACCAGCTCCGTGCCGAGGCCTTGTTGCACCATGTCGAGGTGGCCGTGCCAGAATTGGAGCGCCGCCGTGCGGCCTCCAGCAATGCACTGGCCATCCTTCTTGGCGAAACGCCCCAGACGTTTAGACCACCCGCTGTAACGCCTGCGCGTGAAGCGCTTGCTGTTCGAATAATCGCCGTGGGCGATCCCGCAGCACTCCTTTCTCGGCGTGCTGATATTGCGGCGGCTGAACGGACTCTTGCTGCGGCGACCGCTCGGATTGGGTTCGAGACGGCTGGTCTCTACCCCGAGATCCAAGTGCATGGTTCAATCGGGCTTGTTGCTGGAAGTCTCGATGAAGTAAATGGCTCCGGAGTGTTGTCCAGCTTCCTTGGCCCGGTCATTCGCTGGTCTCTTTTCGATACTGGGCGCGTGCGTGCCCGCATCGCCGCCAGCGAGGCACGTACCCAAGAGGCGTTGATCGTCTACGACCAGACCGTGTTGCGCGCACTGCAGGAAACCGAGGATGCCTTCAAAGCCTATGGCGCCGCGGGTAGCACGCTTGAGCTGCGTCTGCTTGAGTCAGCTGCAAATCGCGAGGCGGCTCGTCTTGCCCATGTGCGGTTCTCAGCTGGTGAAGGCATCTACCTTGATGTGCTCGAAGCCGAACGGTCCGACTTTGCAAGCCGGCGTGCGCTGGCAATCGCTCGCACCCACCAACGGCTTGCCGTTGTCAGTATCTACAAGGCGCTGGGTGGCGGTTGGGAGATCTGCGCGCAGGCGGATCAGGACTGCAGTGGCGCCGACGGCATTTCGAACGGACGCGTCGTGAAATAAATCACACATAGGACTTGACCTTCCCATAGCTGGAAGCATTAAGCTTTTTTTAACTCAACATTTAAGGAGTAGTTCAATGGCTTCTGTTTCCTTGCCACAAAACGCCAATCAATCCGTGTCCGCAGGCACTCGTCTGAGCCTGCCTGTCGAAGGCATGACGTGTGCATCATGTGTCGGCCGTGTCGAGCGAGCGTTGAAAGCGGTCCCCGGGGTGCAGACGGCCGTGGTCAATCTCGCTACCGAACGCGCCGACATGACTTTCACCGGCGTAGCCGATCCGCAGGCGGTTGTCCACGCCATTCAGAACGCTGGCTACACCATTCGCGAAGAGACCATCGAGTTGGCGATCGAGGACATGACCTGCGCATCGTGTGTGGGCCGGGTAGAGAAAGCGCTCGTAAAAATTCCGGGCGTGCTCGAAGCCACTGTAAATCTGGCGACCGAGCGCGCGAGGGTGCGCCATTTTGCAGGGGTCGTCTCCACGGCAGATCTTGAAGCCGCTGTCGAACAGGCGGGCTACAAGTCCCGTCGCTTGTCCGCCGAAACGGCGAATGCTAGCGATCAGGACACTGAGCGTCGTGAGAGCGAGGCGCGGGCACTGCGACGTTCTTTCATCACTGCAGCCATCCTCACCTTGCCCGTATTCATCCTTGAGATGGGCTCTCACCTTATTCCCGCCATGCATCATTGGGTGATGGGGGTTCTGGGGCAACAGACCAACTGGTATGTGCAGTTCGTGCTCGCCACCCTGGTCTTGTTCGGTCCTGGTCTGCGCTTCTTCCTAAAAGGGGTACCGGCGTTGCTGCGCGGTGCTCCCGACATGAACTCACTGGTCTCGGTCGGCACCGCGGCGGCTTATGGTTATTCGATCGTCGCAACCTTTGCCCCTGAAGCGCTGCCGCAAGGCACTGCCAACGTCTATTTTGAAGCTGCTGCGGTCATCGTTACCTTGATCCTGCTCGGACGCATGCTGGAGGCGCGCGCCAAGGGGCGAACCTCGCAAGCGATCAAGCGGCTCGTCGGACTTCAGGCTAAGACCGCGCGCGTCCAGCGCAACGGCGAAACGTTTGAAATACCGCTCGATCAGGTGATGACTGGTGACATAGTGTTCGTTCGTCCGGGCGAGAAGATTCCGGTCGACGGCGAAGTCGTCGAAGGTGCCTCTTATGTTGACGAGAGCATGATCACCGGCGAGCCGGTGCCCGTATCTAAAGGGGTGGGAGCCGAAGTTGTCGGCGGCACTATCAACAAGACGGGCGCTTTCAGTTTTTGCGTCACCAAGGTCGGCGCGAATACGGTGCTCGCGCAGATCATTCGTCTGGTCGAGCAAGCGCAGGGGTCAAAGCTGCCGATCCAGGCGCTGGTCGACAAAGTGACCATGTGGTTCGTCCCAGCGGTGATGGCAGCTGCCACGCTGACCTTCCTCGTCTGGCTAATCTTCGGCCCGTCCCCAGCGCTGACCTTTGCGCTAGTTAATGCGGTCGCGGTTCTTATTATCGCTTGTCCGTGCGCTATGGGACTGGCCACGCCGACCTCAATCATGGTTGGCACCGGCCGTGCGGCCGAGCTCGGCGTACTCTTTCGTAAGGGCGAAGCCTTGCAGGCGTTGCGCGATGTGAGCGTTATCGCGCTCGACAAAACCGGCACGCTGACCAAAGGACGCCCCGAGCTGACCGATCTCGTGCCTGCCGAAGGATTTGAATACAAAGAAGTTATTGCTCTTGTTGCGGCAGTCGAGACCCGCTCCGAGCACCCGATTGCCGAATCGATCGTCACAGCCGCAAAGCAGTTGAACCTCACCCTTGCACCTATCGAGAGCTTCGACGCAACACCGGGCTTCGGCGTGTCGGCCAAGGTCGCAGGTCGTACCGTCGCCGTTGGTGCGGATCGGTTTATGACGCAGCTCGGTCTGGATGTGTCGAGCTTGCAGTCCACCGCCCTGCGTCTCGGCGAGCAAGGCAAGAGCCCACTTTATGCCGCGATCGACGGCCGCTTGGCAGCGGTGATTGCAGTCGCAGATCCAATCAAAGAAACAACGCCCGAAGCAATCAAGGCGCTGCACGTGCTCGGACTGAAAGTAGCGATGATCACTGGCGACAATGCGGCGACCGCTGCGGCGATTGCCGAGCAGCTTGGCATAGATGAAGTCTTAGCCGAGGTCCTCCCCGATGGTAAAGTCGAGGCGCTGAAGAAGTTCCGGAACAATGGCGCGCGAGTCGCCTTCGTGGGAGACGGTATCAACGACGCACCAGCACTCGCCGAAGCTGATGTTGGGCTCGCTATCGGCACGGGAACCGATGTAGCGATAGAAGCTGCTGACGTGGTGCTAATGTCGGGCGACTTGCGTGGCGTGACGAATGCGATCGCGCTTAGTCAGGCCACGATCCGTAACATTAAGCAGAATCTTTTCTGGGCCTTCGCCTACAACGCCGTGTTGATACCGGTTGCGGCGGGTGCACTCTACCCGTTGAATGGCACCTTGCTTTCGCCAATTTTCGCAGCGGCCGCAATGGCACTTTCCAGTATATTTGTGCTCGGCAACGCGCTCCGACTCAAGCGCTTCAGGGCTCCGATGATGGTTTAAACCCACACCAAGTCATTGGCTTTTGGGGTGGTAGCACAAAAGTCACGCTTGATAGACGAATATTGTTGAAGGAGTAACACAACATGTTTTCACCAAATATGCCCTTGGATCACCTCAAGGACGATTATAGCGACGCCCGAGAACATCTCTTTGCCACTGCAAGAGTCGTCACACCTGAGGGTGTGGCGGGACTATATGCATTTGATCACCACATTAGCTCTGAGCAATCTTCAGATGGAATATAGACAACATGAATGCGATCTGAATACCTGTATGCCGACGTGTTCTTTACGCCCAGAGAAATATCTGTGCGCAGGTAAACCTCAGTTTTTGAGCGTATTTGATTAATTTACTAGAAGGAGATAATGATGAATATTGGTCAAGCAGCCAAGTTGTCCGGCATCTCGGCGAAGATGATTCGCTACTACGAACAGATTGGCTTGATACCCAAAGCTAATCGTTCTGATGCTGGCTACCGAAATTACAGCTCGGCAGACGCGCAAAGCTTTCGCTTCATCCGTCGCGCACGCGACCTTGGCTTTTCTGTCGAACAAATCTCGGAACTCTTGCTCTTGTGGTGCAACCGAGATCGCGCGAGCGCCGACGTTAAGGCGTTGGCGCTCTCCCATGCCGACGGACTGAAGGCGAAGATCGTTGAACTACAAGCTATGGTGCAAACGCTCGAGCAGCTAGCCGAAAATTGCCATGGCGATGGCCGCCCGGATTGCCCGATCCTTGCTGATTTGGCTGAGCCAACCGCCGCAGCGAAAGAACGTTCGCAAGTTCCACATAGAACACCTCGATTTGGGAGTGACACACCCGCCTCGTCACGCCATCGTCCGCCACGGTGACTAACTCGTGAGCTTCTTCGATGGCGGCGTTTTCCAAGTTAGTTGCCACTATTGACTTACGCATCGAAGAAGCCCAAAAAGCACAATCATCAAGTTCTGTACAAGAACCAATACTAATCAAAATCAGCTCCAGAGGATGACCTATATGATGAATGTTCAATAAAATTACGCTAAGCACGATACTCATTTTTTGTTTTTCAGCCCAGGTATAAAGCCACCGCCAGCAATATAATTTGCATTAATTATGTGGCCTAATTGATATTCGCTTTTTAATCATAAAAAATATAAATAATCCGAACATCGCAGCCTTAGTAAATCGGAGAAAAGTGCACGCAAACGTAGGCACTATTTAGTGCTTACTCCATTTCAGCGAAGGTCATTCTCGTACCGCTCTCGCAAGTATGCTGGTCAGTAGAATCAGTGTGAATCGATGGATATCAGTGTTATGGGAAACAGGTTAGATTGCTGTTTGATGAAACTAAATTTTACTTCATTTCTCTCGCAAAGAAGGCGCTGGCCTTTTTTTATAATTTATTTCTCCATGCATAATCATTTGTTTTATATGATAAATTACTTCAACTCATTACGTTCAGACTATTCAAAGGTAAGGCCTTGCTGCAAGGCTTCGTGTTTTTCCTTCCAGTTGTAAAGCAGACTAGTGCTAACTCCAAGAGGCTTTGTCGCATCGGCAACACTATAACCTTGCTCCAGCACCATCAAGACGGCTTCATCCTTAAATGCCTGCGGATAACTCTTATGTGATTTGTTCAGACTCATATTGACCTCTTAATTTATTGACCATACTGTCTCAAAGTTAAGTGTCCGATGGGATTAGACCAGAACACGCTATCAGGGGCAGTGTTATGGACATCAATCCCATTTAAAGTCATTCGTATTAATAACTAACCGTAACTGTTCAACATTAAGCTACTCAGAAGTTATGGAGGTTAAGCCGCTTAAGCAGGCGTTATCCATAGAAATTTTAATTCTAAATTCACTAATTCGAGCTAAAAGTCTAACTTGAAAATGTCCAGAAATGAGCTGGGTGGGGTCGAGTTGAGATTGTCCGATTAAGTCTAGCTATTTAATCAACACTGTCAGTTCATATATGAGCTAGTACACATAATGATTTTTGTCCAAAAGTAGGTTAGGGCGCTTCACTCGATATCTATAAAAACTCCTGAAAATGACATATTTATGTCCATGGCGGCTCAAAATCGGCAACATCTTAGTATTTCATTGTGATTTTTTGGACAAGCATAAGCGCGTTGCTAGGTGTTTCTGGCTAGTTTGCGAGTCCAATATACCAAAGCATTCACGTAGCGACGATTAAATTGTTTAAGATACCGTCAGGTGAAACTGGTGATGTGTTCGAGCGACTCCGATGTTGATAAATCACGTCATCAACATTACAACAAATTAATAGGTAAGATTAAGCAGTGGAAATATAGCTACGAACCAATTTCAATTAAGCTTGGTAAACCGATGAATTATTGTAAGTAATCATTCTAATGGAGCGACATGATTTGATTGGGACATTGTTTCATAAAATTCATTTCTAACACGTCATCTATACTTCAAAAGAGTTCGCATAGCTGCGTGTGAGGTGCACTTTGTCAAAAAGCAGCAAACACAAAATTTAATGCGCTCTGGATGAACAGCTTTGCACCATAATAGAGCAAAGCTGTTGGCGGAGTGAATTATAGCCTTGATATATAATAACAAAATTCAGACTCACGAAATGACACAAAACTCATTTGGAATGACAAGCCACAAAAAAGAGCTGCGATGGGAACCGCATAGAGAGTATTTAACATAATATACATTGTGCGCAGCTTTGTATCTAATCACTCTATGCCTTTCAAATGGTCGATTGGTTTGTTGAATGCACTTTCATGACGTTCAATTTGGCTTGTGTGCAAATATTGCGATGTAGTGTCGATACTTTCGTGGCCAGCATCGGCTTGTACATGGGATAACGGTCTGCGGTTGATATTGATATCGTGCGTAATGCCAGTGTGGCGAATATTGTGGGCAGTTAGTTTGCGCATCTGCGCCGCATCTTGTGTAAAGCCATCGATTTCTATACGTTCTGCAGCCAAATTAATTATTTTTTGAATTTCGTCGCGAACATGACGAATGCCTAGATTGGCATTGAGGATACCAACATCTCGGCCGCGTCCAGCAGCTTTGTGCCGTACAAACAAAGGATGATTTTCGTTTGGTCCTGGATAATCCGTTAATCCTAAAAACTGACGATATTTGACTAACGCATCGAGCAAAGCTTTTGAAATCGCAACGCTGCGTCTTTTACCACCTTTACTCAACGGAATATGAAAACTCCAGATGCCCGTTTGCTGATTACGTTTAAACTGGTTCATCACCGGCGAATAACCCGCACGTGCAGACACATCTGAAATGCGTAAATAACAGCAATAAATCAATGTAACGAGGAATAAACTTCTTTGATGTAACTCAGGAAATTCTTCTGCAAGTTCAGTAATGGTCGTCATAATATATGACCACTGTAATTCAGTGAATGCGAGACTATTTTCATCTTCATGACTTTGACACTGATATTGCCTGTTTGCTGCAAATCGACTGTGATTAAGCCAGATTTGAGCAGGATTCCGCTCACAATATTCTTCACTTGTCAGATACGAATAAAACGAAGACAAAATGGCCATTTTTGTTTTTAACGCATTATCGCTTAACACATAAGGCTGGATTTGCCCGAGTTGTTTTTTGCCGACAAATGGTCGCCATTGCGAGTTTGGAACCCGTTCATCATGCAGTTTATCGTACTTAAACTGTGGCACATTAAAATAACCGATCAGTGCTATCGGCGGTGCTTGGCAATAATCAACGTAACGACTCATGTCTTTGCGCGTAACTTGAATGGGAGACATTGAAACCACATCAAAACACCAATGCAGAAACGTAGTGAGTTCACTGCGATAAGCTTTATAGTTGTTTTCGTTATGCTTTTGCTCAAATAGCCAATCACTGGCATGCTCGATGACTAAGCCCGCATCAACTACCTTTTTCATGCTAATTTGGGTGATATATTGGTTAACAATACTATTGCCAACTTGTATGAATTCAAATGAGTCAAATAACGGGATTACTGGAGGAAGTTGCATATTACATCTGAATTATAAGAGTTTCTTGTATGATAATACTTAAACGCAAATGCCGATAATGTTATTTATCGGCATCAAGATATGTCAGATTTTTAGTGCAACTTGAAAATGAACATTGCTGACAAGTAATACGCTTTTTGCAACAGATCAAGCATAGCTGCCACACTTGCTGTTTCGATTGGCTATCTAAGCACGTGAAGTCAGATGCGCAGATGTGTCCATCATGTATTAGCTGTGCCAATTTATGCGCTGAAATTGATAAGTTAATTCGATTAGTCATGCCCTTTCCCTCCCTATCATTGTTTGATAGTAACAGAATACACAAATGAGAATCGTTATCAACAATGTAATTTAAGGATTGCCACTCACCTCGCTATTTTATGCAAGATTTTGCACCGCTTTGAAATGTGTCTACTACACTGATTATGTGATCATTATTTTTACTTGAATGAGGTATCGGATGCTGATTGATCTTGCAAAGAAAAACCCTCTTTTTTCCGGTAAAAAGTCTACCGAGACAACAGAGTCTGGTATTCCTTGGAAGGTATTAGTGGTCGATGATGAACCTGATGTTCATACCGTCACTAAGCTTGCCCTCTCCCGCTTTAAACTTGATGGCCGTGCCCTCACCTTTATTAATGCTTATAGTGCCGAACAAGCAAAAGAATTACTCAATCAAGAACATGACATCGCCATTGCCTTTATTGATGTTGTCATGGAAAGTGACCATGCGGGGTTAGAACTAGTAAAGTGGATCCGTGAAGAATTATTGAATAAAACCACTCGATTGATCTTACGTACAGGCCAGCCAGGGCAAGCACCTGAAGAAGACGTTATCGTCAATTACGATATCAATGATTACAAAGCAAAAGCTGAACTGGATTCCCGTAAACTGATGACTAGCGTCTACTCAGCCCTTCGCTCTTATCGCGATATCATGGAAATCGAGCAAGCAAGGCGCACCCAAATAAATCACCGTAAGGGCTTAGAAAGAGTACTAGAAGCTACCTCAGGATTATTTGAACTGCGCACCCTGCATAAATTCGCCGATGGGCTACTGACTCAAGTGGCCACTCTACTTAATCTCGATTCAGAAACGCTACTGCTGACTTGTAATGCAATTGATGCGATTAGTGGTCATGTTGAACCTGTCAATATAGAAATCCTTGCAGGTACTGGTCAATTTGCTAATAAATCCCACATTACGCAACTACCTGAACATATTGATCGTCTACTGCGCAGTGCGCTCACCCAACAGCGGTGCCTTTATGAAGACAATTGTTTTATCGGTTACTTTCCCACCAAAGGCGGTTTAATCAATCTACTTTATATGGATGGTATTGATAGAATTGATGATCTTGATAAGAAACTCATTGATATTTTTGCCATCAACGTGGGCATAGCCTTTGAAAATTTGCTGCTCAATCAGGAGGTGGAAGATACACAATCAGAGCTTATTTTACGTTTAGGTGATGTTGTTGAAAGCCGCTCGAAAGAAGCTGCCAATCATGTGAAACGTATGGCGGAGTATTGTTCTCAATTAGCATTACTCGCCGGTTTAAGTGAATACGAAGCCGATTTACTGCGCCGTGCCTCACCAATGCATGACATAGGTAAAATTGCGATCCCCGATGCTGTCCTACTTAAACCCGGCAAATTAGATGACGAAGAATGGAAAGTTATGCGTCAACACCCTATGATTGGCCATCAAATTCTTGCAAATTCTGAGCGACCAATACTAAAGGCCGCATCAATTATTGCACTGCAACATCATGAAAAATATGATGGTTCTGGTTATCCTGCAAATCTAAAACAAGACGAAATTCACATTTTCTCGCGGATTGTGGCAATCGCAGATGTGTTTGATGCCCTTTCCCATGCCCGCTGCTATAAAACAGCTTGGCCTTTAGAAGAGGTTTTAGCTGAAATGCGTAAAGGGGCGGCAACACACTTTGATCCTCACTTATTACAGCTCTTTATTGAAAATGTAGATATTTTTGTCAAAGTAAAAGAAAACTGGAAGGATCACTAATCTGTATAGTTGATTGTCTTGATGTTTAGAAATCCATATCAAGCACTTTCAAAGATATATCTAACCATTGTCATCTGCGAGAAAATCAAAAACAGCCGTTTTAGTTTCACCATTAACGCTAAAACTCACAAAGCCACGCCAAACCATGTAGCCACTACTACAAGAACCGTAGACTAACTGACCGATATAAGTCATTTCATCAGTTTGCTTCACATTTACAGGAATAACGCCCATAAACATGTCTCTTCCTTCTAAGCGGATTTGCACATTAGAAATTGGCATGGAAGATAACAACTGTAATGTCAATGGCTTTTCGCTTGGTGCACTCCCTGGTGACAAGCGAAAAGTGAGCTCAACATCCCCAACTTTTTTAACACAATCCCCCTTAGAAAATTGGCAAAGTGAAGGATCAAGACTGCTTTTAAGTGTGACTTGCTTTGCATCTTCCTTACAAGCTGTGAGATTGAAGCTAAATAATGCAGTAAATAAATAGGGACTCAGACGAGTTAGCACAAAGATTAACCTTATGATGCAATATGTTAACATTCTATGGCGTAGGTTGATCTAGATCAACTTTCCACACCCCTTCTTTGGTATCTTTTTTGATATGGCTCAAGTATCATTGCGAAACCTCATATTTGAGCAAAAATATGCAGGGTAACGCATTGACATCACTCAGCAACCTTAATAGGGAGGCTGAGTTTTATGTCATTTATAACAGGTAAAGCTTGTCTTTACTAAAAGTAAAAGTAATAAGCAGTGGAAGCATTATGATGAACCATTCCCAGCCAACAGGCGCTGATTACAATTACGCCATTGTCCGCCAATTTGCCTTAACCACAGTTTTGTGGGGTATTGTTGGTATGTCAGTCGGCGTATTAATTGCGGCTCAGTTAATCTGGCCTCAGCTGAACTTTGACACTCCTTGGTTAACGTATAGTCGCTTGCGACCATTACACACCAATGCGGTGATCTTCGCGTTCGGTACATCAGCCCTTTTTGCAACATCCTATTATGTCGTACAACGCACCTGTCAAACCCGACTATTTGCACCTAAGTTAGCCGCATTTACGTTTTGGGGATGGCAAGCCATCATTCTGTCAGCAGCTATTTCTTTACCAATGGGTTTCACCCAAGGAAAAGAATACGCTGAATTAGAATGGCCTATCGATATCGCAATTACTATCGTTTGGGTGTCCTACGCTATCGTGTTCTTCGGTACTATTATCAAACGAACAACTTCGCATATTTATGTGGCGAACTGGTTCTTTGGTGCCTTTATTATTACCGTTGCCGTACTACACATAGTTAACTCTATGGCAGTACCAGTCAGTCTGTTCAAGTCATACTCTCTGTATAGCGGCGCTGTCGATGCTATGGTGCAGTGGTGGTATGGTCACAACGCTGTAGGTTTCTTATTAACCGCAGGCTTCTTGGGGATGATGTATTACTTCGTACCTAAGCAAGCAGGTCGTCCTGTGTACTCTTACCGTCTTTCTATTGTCCACTTCTGGGCACTGATCGCACTGTATATCTGGGCTGGTCCTCACCACTTACATTACACAGCTTTACCTGACTGGACTCAGTCTTTAGGTATGGTGATGTCACTGATCCTATTCGCACCTTCTTGGGGTGGTATGATTAACGGTATCATGACCTTGTCAGGTGCTTGGCATAAACTGCGTACTGACCCTGTGTTACGTTTCTTAGTTGTTTCTCTGTCTTTCTACGGTATGTCTACCTTCGAAGGCCCTATGATGGCAATTAAGACAGTTAACGCATTATCACACTATACAGATTGGACTATCGGTCACGTTCACTCCGGCGCGCTAGGCTGGGTTGCAATGGTGTCAATCGGTTCTCTGTATCACTTGATTCCTGTATTGTTCGGTCACGGCCGTATGTACAGCATCAAGTTAATTAACGTCCATTTCTGGTTAGCGACTATTGGTACTGTACTTTACATCGTCTCTATGTGGATTTCAGGTGTAATGCAAGGTCTGATGTGGCGCGCAGTGAATGCTGACGGTACTTTGACTTATAGCTTTGTTGAAAGTCTGGAAGCTTCTTATCCTTTCTACTTCGTACGTTTCCTTGGCGGTTGTTTCTTCCTGACCGGTATGCTGATCATGGCATATAACGTGATCCGTACTGTGAAAGCCTCTAAAGATTCATTGCCAGCATTGGCTGAACCAACAGCGGCTTAAAGGAGCAAACTCGATGAAATTTAATCATGAGATAGTTGAAAAAAACATCGGTTTGTTAGCGATTTTTACCGTTATCGCTATCAGCTTCGGTAGTCTCGTTGAAATCACACCGTTGATTTTTCAAAAAGATACGACTGAGCCAGTTGAAGGTTTAAAGCCATACACTGCCCTGCAAATTGAAGGTCGTGACATTTATGTTCGTGAAGGTTGTTATAACTGTCACAGCCAGATGATCCGTCCTTTACGTGCAGAAACTGAACGTTATGGTCACTACTCTGTCGCGGGCGAATCAGTTTGGGATCATCCATTCCAATGGGGTTCTAAGCGTACGGGTCCTGATCTTGCACGTGTTGGCGGTCGTTATAGCGATAAATGGCATGAAGTTCACTTAATCGATCCTCGTGCTGTAGTTCCTCAATCGAATATGCCAGGGTTCCCATGGTTAGCCGAAAACAAGTTAGACGGCAAACTAACGGGTGACAAGATGACTATCCTACGTAACCTGCATAAAGGCGGTTACAAAGGTAATGATCTTTATACCGATGAAGAAATCGCAGGCGCACAGCAAGCTGTTGCAGGTAAGACAGAAATGGACGCCTTGATTGCATATCTTCAGTCTTTGGGTCACGCACTCAAATAAGGAGGCAATATATGGATTACGGCACATTACAAGGCATTTTAACCATCATTGTGATGCTGACCTTCGTCGGTATATTTGCTTGGGCATATAGCTCGCGTCGTCAAAAATCATTTGATGAAGCAGCTAACCTTGTGTTTTCCGATGAGGAAGTCAACAAGGTATCGAAGGACTCAGGAGAGAATAAGTGATGAGTAGCTTCTGGAGTGTTTGGATTACTGTACTCTCGTTAGTCGTGATCGCGGGTTGTTTTCTATTACTGCGTGTGTGTTCTAAGAACACCACTGACGTAAAAGAAGGCGAATCCATGGGTCACAGTTTCGACGGTATTGAAGAACTCAATAACCCACTGCCAAAATGGTGGAGTTATATGTTCTATATCACTATCGTGTTTGGCTTGATCTATTTGGCCTTATTTCCTGGTTTAGGTAACTACAAAGGCCTATTAGGCTGGACCAGTTCTAACCAGAGTATCGGTACAGAGCATGGCATTAAAGCCGATTCTGCTGCAGCGATTGAGCTAGCAGCAAAAGAAGGTCTTTATGTTCAGTATGATCAAGAAGTAAAACACGCTGATGAAAAATATGGCCCAATCTTCGCCGCTTACTTGGCAACACCACTAGAAGAATTAGTGAAAAACCAAGAAGCGTTGAAAGTGGGTGGCCGTTTGTTCCTGCAAAACTGTGCTCAGTGCCATGGTTCTGATGCACGTGGTAGCAAAGGCTTCCCTAATCTTACCGATGGTGACTGGTTATATGGTGGTGAATTAGCCACGATTAAGACCACTATCATGGCAGGTCGTCATGGCATGATGCCACCCAAAGGTGGTTTGCCAATCGAAGATAGCGAGATTGCTGGTTTAGCTGAATACGTTGTTAAATTGTCTGGTCGTGAGCATGACGAGAAACTCGCTGCCCAAGGTCAAGGCTCATTCATGAAAGGTTGTTTTGCGTGTCATGGTATGGACGCTAAAGGCAACAAGTTTATGGGTGCTCCTAACTTAACTGACGATGTTTGGTTATATGGCGGTAGCCGTGGCATGATCGAAGAGACCATTAAACATGGTCGCGCAGGTGTGATGCCAGCGTGGAAAGACGTTCTCGGTGAAGAGAAAGTTCATGTCATTACAGCTTATGTTTATAGCTTGTCAAACAAGTAATTAGGTATAAGTAACACTAAGGCCTCGAAGACTTCGAGGCCTTTTTTTTAAAGTGCTAAAACCGTCTTTTAACGGTAAAATGGCGCAAATTTTTTGAATGGGTATCTGACATGAGCGAACAACAAGCCTGGTATAAGCAGTTCTGGCCTTGGTTTTTAATTATTCTTCCTTTATGTGCCGTCGTCGCAAGTTTTACCACGCTAAAAATTGCCCTTACGAACTCGGACTCTTTAGTCGCCGAGGATTACTACAAAGATGGCAAAGCCATTAATATGGACTTAAGTAAAGTGAAGTATGCCAAACAAATAGGCATGAATTTTTCACTCGATCAAGCCAATAATGAGATTTTACTGACGCAGCAAGGGGGACCTGCATATCAAGCCGCCTTGAAAGTCGAGTTCTATCATCCAACCATTGCCGACAGAGATATGAAACTCACTGCGACGGCCGATGCCAGTAATGTGTATCGCATTACCATCCCTACTACCCTAACCGGCCCTTGGGAAGTTCGCCTCGAAAGTTACGACGGTAAATGGCGAATTCACCAACGCGTTGAATTAAAAGATCACGTCCAACTTTGGCTGAATTGATTGTGGTTAAATAAGTAGCGCTATGACGTATCCAAGTTGTTTTCACTGCCAAGAGCCCGTTCTGACGGGCCAGCAGTTTGTGACTCGCATTAATGACCGTGATGAACTGATGTGTTGCCCTGGCTGTCAGGCAGTTTCTCAAGCGATTGTCGATGCGGGATTACTCAGTTATTACAAGTTCCGCACTGAGCCTGGCAATAAACAGAATGCCCTAGTCCCCGAAGCATTAACGCAATTTAGCGCCTATGACTTGCCCGAAGTGCAGCAAGACTTTGTGCATTCTGAGGACAATGTCGAATCAGTATCACTCTCCATCGATGGTATCACCTGTGCCGCCTGTGCTTGGTTAATTGAACACAAAGTCAAACAACTTGCGGGCGTGAGCCAAGTGCTAGTCAACTCAACCACCCAACGCGCCATGATCAGTTGGGATAAACGCAAGGTAAAACTTAGCGATATTCTCGGACAAATTAGTCGTATTGGCTATCAAGCCGCGCCCTACCAAGTTGACGAACAAGAGCTCAACAATAAACTCAATAGTCGCAAATTTTTACTGCGTTTAGGCTTAGCTGGCTTTGCGACTATGCAAGTTATGATGTTCGCCCTCGCCCTTTATACTGGCTACTTCACCGATTTAGACGTGCAATATCGGGACTATTTCCGCTGGGTTAGCATGATTTTTGCCACGCCTGTGGTGCTTTATTCGGCGCAGCCCTTCTATTTTAGTGCCATTCGTACCCTGCTCAGCGGCAAACTCAATATGGATGTGTCTGTTTCGATTGCCATTGGTGGTGCCTATACCGCAAGCTGTTTTGCCACAGTGAATGGCACAGGCGAAGTGTATTTTGAATCCGTATCCATGTTTACTTTCTTTTTGTTACTTGGGCGTTACTTCGAGCAAAAGGCAAGACAAAAGGCCTCGGTCAGCTCCAGTAATTTACATAAATTGGTGCCGCTCACTGCACACTTAGTCACCGAAAATGGTCAAGAAGAAATTCCGGCCAAAAAGTTACGCCTCAATGATGTGATCCTTGTGAAACCAGGGGAAATGGTTGCGGCCGATGGTGTGGTGATTGAAGGCCACACAAACATCAATGAAGCTATGCTCACAGGTGAGCAAATGCCCATTGAAAAACAGCAAGATCAGCAAGTGTACGCTGGTACTATCAACGTCGACCAACCGATAAAAGTTAAAGTTACCGCATTGGGGCAAGACCAACTCGTGGCTGAAATTATTCGACTGCAGGAGCTGGCATCCAATACAAAACCTGCGATAGCCCTATTAGCCGATAAATTATCCCGCTATTTCTCGGGTACGATTCTAACAATCGCGACGATCACCTATTTGGTTTGGCAACAGATTTCCCCAGAGGATGCCTTTTGGGTAACGCTATCGGTTCTAGTCGCAACTTGTCCTTGTGCCTTAGCGCTAGCGACACCGACCGCCGTCACCTGTGCAACCGCCATTTTTACCCGTCTTGGGATCATTACCCGCAAAGCCGGCGTATTTGAAAAACTGCCGCAGATTAAACATGTGGTCTTTGATAAAACTGGCACCCTTACCTGTGGTACGCTCTCTATCGGGCAAACGCAGTGCATGGCCGATTTAACAAAGACGCAGGCCTTAGCCATTGCCGCAGCGCTGGAAACGGGCTCTCGTCATCCGATTGCGGCTGCATTTGCCCTATTTGCCGATAATACCTTGGTCGCGGAGCAAGTTCACCATGAAGTCGGCTTTGGTGTTCGAGGCCGTATCGAGGGGACTGACTATTTAATTGGTAATGCTGTATTTACTGGCGCACGTATCGATACTCAGGACCCAACCCAAAAGATTTGGTTAGCACGCTCAGCCAATGAGCAGCTTGAAGTGCTTGCCAGCTTTGAAATTCAAGACAATATTCGTCAAGACAGTAAGGCCACGATTGAGATATTAAAGCAACAAGGTTGCCGCATTAGTATCGCCAGCGGCGATAGCTCCGGACATGTGCATCAACTGGCCAAAGAGCTGGGAATTGAAGATGTGCACAGCGGATTAACGCCCGCGGGTAAACTTGCCCTAGTAACGAAATTACAACAGCATACTCGCGTGGCGATGTTTGGCGATGGCATCAATGATGCGCCAGTACTTGCGGGGGCTGATTTGTCGGTCGCCATGGGCAGTGGCAGTGCGATTGCCAAAAACAGTGCCGATTTGATTTTGCTGGGCGATCATCTATCCCGTTTCACCCAAGCTGTCGCGGTCGCTAAACTGACCACGCAAATTATTAAACAAAATTTAGCGTGGGCGTTGGGTTACAACGCCCTTATCTTGCCTTTAGCTGTCACTGGTCATGTGGCACCTTATATTGCCGCGATTGGCATGTCGGCGAGTTCTTTGATTGTGGTCGGTAATAGCCTGAGATTATTACGGGTAAAAGTGTGATCATAATAAAACGTTTAACCAGATACTAAGAGGTCATTATGGAAATTATTTATGTGCTTATCCCCATTGCCATGATCTTCGTCGCCATTGCGGTAATGGTATTTTTCTGGGCAGTGAAATCTGAGCAATTTGACGATCTTGACCGTCAAAGTGTTTCTATATTGTTTGATGAAAATACTGACAAACCAGGCCATCTACCCACCCCTGCCATTCAGTCAACAGCAGAACATGATGACATCGCAGCGCAGCAAGCGATAAAAAATCAGCAAAAAGGCATGCCTTTGTGATTGAGTACAATGTCACCGGTGCCTTTCTCGTCGGCTTGATGGGAGCTGCACATTGTTTTGGTATGTGTGGCGGTTTAGTGGGCGCTTTTTCCGCCCAAATCCCTCATCCTAAAATAGGTAACCAGCTGGCCCATCAGCTTAAATATTTACTGAATTACAATTTAGGCCGTATTTTAAGTTACACCTTAGCAGGCGGCTTAGTGGGTGCATCGTCGGCAGGTCTTGGTCACTTATTTGAACTGGATATTTATCTGATTGTCCTGCGCATGGTTGCTGGACTGATGATGATTGCAACAGGGCTTTACATCGCTAAAATTTGGGTTGGAATAGTGCAAATTGAGCGTGTAGGTCAATGGCTATGGCAATATTTAAAACCGCTAGCGCAGCGCCTTGTTCCAATCAAGAATCCGAGCCAAGCAGTCATGGCAGGATTCATTTGGGGCTGGCTCCCCTGCGGCCTCGTCTATAGCACCTTAACTTGGTCGGTTGCATCTGGCTCTGCCAGCCAAGGCGCCTTAATTATGTTAGCCTTTGGCTTGGGTACTTTACCCGCGCTATTAAGCGCTGGCGTTGCGGCAAAACGCCTTGCTGCATGGGTACAAAAGAAAACCGTTAGACTATTGAGCGGCTTACTGTTAATTGCTTTTGGTGGTCAAACTTTATATATCGCACTCGCGCAGCTAAACTAGCCCAAGTGAGTGAATTGGTTTAACATGGTTGCAGTGGATAAACTTGAGAATCAACATGACAATTGAACAAAATAAGAATCGTCGTCCTGCCGCTAGCGGATGCACAATCCATTGTCACGATTGCAGTATGGGTACCCTTTGTATTCCTTTTACCCTCAATGCAAGTGAGCTAGATCAGCTCGATGATATTATTGAGCGTAAAAAGCCAATCCAGAAAGGCGAGCAAATTTTTAAGTCAGGTGATGCATTGAAATCCCTGTTTGCGATCCGCTCTGGCACCATCAAAAGTTACACTATTACCGAGCAAGGTGATGAGCAGATAACGGGCTTCCATCTTGCGGGTGATGTGATTGGTTTTGATGGTATTCACGCTCAGTTGCACCAGAGTTTTGCACAGGCCCTCGAGACCTCTATGGTCTGTGAAATCCCCTTTAATATCCTCGATGAACTTTCGGGCACTATGCCTAAGTTACGTCAGCAGATCATGCGTCTAATGAGTAATGAGATCATGAGCGATCAAGAAATGATCCTGCTGCTCAGTAAGAAAAATGCCGAAGAACGTCTAGCAGCGTTTATCAGCAATTTAGCAAATCGTTTCGGCAGCCGTGGCTTCTCACCCAAAGAATTCCGCTTAACCATGACCCGCGGTGACATTGGTAATTATCTCGGTTTAACCGTTGAGACCATCAGCCGCTTACTTGGACGCTTCCAAAAGTCAGGCTTGATTGAGGTTAAGGGTAAGTACATCACTATCCTCGACTCGCAAGAGCTGAATCTGTTAGCGGGTAATTCTCGCATCGCGAGATAGTCAATCGCAAGAGCATTAACCGTGAGAGGTCAAGCCTAAATAATTGTCGCCAATAGCATAACAGTTTAATGGTAAAAGCTGTGCTTGCTAGACATGTCATGCAGATTAAGGCATGATTTTTAAGCGAGTTTTAATCAATTTCAAATGAGTTTGATCTAGAACAATACAGCTCACTGCCAAAGGCTCATGATGATATTGAGCCTATGACTAAAGGAACCAAACATGAAGGATTATCAAAAAATACTGGTTGTGGTTGACCCTACCACTGAGAATCAAGTTGCCCTTGCACGAGCGGTCGCCTTGGCCAGTAAATGCAACGCTCAAGTCACTGTGTTTCTTTCTATCTTCGACTTCTCTTACGAAATGACTTCGATTCTGTCGAATCAAGAACGCGAAGCCATGCGTCAAGGTGTCATAGATCAACGGCTCGCTTGGATCCAAGACTTACTCGCCGCTTATACTCATCTGCAACTCAATATCGATACTCAAGTCATTTGGCATAACCGCCCCTTTGAAAGCATTATTAATCATGCTATTTCAGGGCAATACGATTTGATTGTTAAAGGCACCCATGCCCACGACAAACTCAAGGCGGTGATCTTCACTCCAACTGATTGGCATTTGATGCGTAAAGCCCCTGTGCCAGTGTTGATGGTGAAAGCCCATGACTGGCCAGCCACGGGTAAAATCCTCTGTGCTGTGAATGTGGCAACCGAAGATACTGATCATCAAATGCTTAACGGTAAAATTATTGAACATGCAAAAGATTTGGCGAAAAAGTTCTCTGCTGAAGTACATTTAGTTAATGGTTATCCCGGCACGCCAGTTAACTTAGCCATCGAGCTTCCTGACTTTGATGCTCAGTCATACAACGAAACCATTCGCATGCAGCATGAGCAGCGCGTGAGTTATCTTGCTGGCGCTTATGATATTAATCCAAGTCATTGCCATGTAAAAGAAGGTTTACCAGAGGATGTGATCCCTGAGCTTGCTGAAAAACTTGATGCTGAATTGGTGATCCTAGGGACTGTCGGTCGTACCGGATTTTCAGCAGCATTGATAGGCAATACAGCTGAACATGTTATCGATAGCATCAACTGCGATTTATTGGCTATAAAGCCCGACGGTTATAAATCACCGTTAGAAGAAGCCTAAGCAATACGCGGCTCTTTACCCCGCCAAAGATAGCTGGAATAATACGCGCCCTGAAACTGTGTTACTGGGCGCTTTTTTATGCTTGAAGCTATATCTGAAGTTACGGTAAATCCTATGCCGGAAGAATTATCAAAAAAACAAACTACCCGTCTGAATAAATTACAGAAGCGGCTTCGTCGTGAAGTGGGTAGCGTGATTGCCGATTACAATATGATTGAAGATGGCGATAAGATCATGTGCTGCCTCAGTGGCGGTAAAGACAGCTACGCCATGCTCGATATTTTGATGAATCTGCAGCAACGCGCGCCCATTCAGTTTGAAATCATTGCGGTTAATTTAGATCAGAAGCAACCGGGCTTCCCTGAACATGTATTGCCTGCCTATCTCGATAAGCTCAATGTGCCTTATCACATCCTCGAGAAAGATACTTACTCGATAGTGAAAGACAAAATCCCTGAAGGTAAAACCACCTGCTCCTTGTGCTCTCGCCTGCGCCGCGGCACGCTTTATGGCTTTGCTCAGCGTATCGGCGCCACTAAAATCGCCCTAGGCCATCACAGGGATGACATTATCGAGACCTTGTTCTTAAATATGTTCTTTGGCGGTAAGATGAAAGCAATGCCGCCAAAGCTGCTGTCGGATGATGGCGCTAATATCGTCATACGTCCCCTAGCCTATTGTCGCGAGAAAGATCTCGAAGAATATGCCAGCTTAAAAGAATTTCCAATCATTCCATGCAACTTGTGTGGCTCACAGGAAAACTTAAAGCGCGCCGCAATCAAAGACATGCTAAATCAATGGGATAAACAATACCCAGGACGCATTGAAACAATATTCACCGCCATGCAAAACACCGCACCATCACAGGGTGTTGACCGTGAGCAATTCGACTTTGTGTCTCTAACACGTGACTCTGATGCGCCTATGCGTGGTGATGTTGCTGAAGCCAATCTACCTGCATTCGATTTTCTTGATATAGCCAATAGCGGTCGTATCGATTTGGATGCAGCAAAACGCATTGATATTGTTAACACTTACGAAGTCTAACTTAGACTGAATTTAGCGCCTAATCAGTAAGAGAAGTTAACGCAACGAAAGTAAGCAAGATAAATTAGCACAACAAAATGCCCACTTAATGTGGGCATTTTTATGGTTACAGAATAAGTTTATCT
The DNA here is from genome assembly GCF_025653795.1 of Shewanella sp. SM73. Lineage (NCBI taxonomy): Bacteria > Pseudomonadati > Pseudomonadota > Gammaproteobacteria > Alteromonadales > Shewanellaceae > Shewanella > Shewanella sp. SM73. The sequence goes on along the minus strand of NZ_JAKKRY010000001.1, from coordinate 643,881 downwards.
TTGAGCCAGCGCTTGTGAATCGCTTATCTCAAGACGCCTATTCAAAAAATACAAAATGATTACTTCACCCAAGGACTCAAGACTAATGGCTGGGCACTGAAGCTTAGCGTGGTGATGCTTTCAAGCTCATTAGCGGCTAATTTATAACTGCCTTTTATCGCTTCTTCTCGACCATTAAGGCGCACATAGACTTCTTGTTCAGGTGAGAATTCAAAGTTTAAGCCAGTAATGGATTCCCTAAAATAACGCATCGGGAAGCCTTGCATAGCACCGAGCAGCGTGTCCATCTCAGTCATGATTTGTTGTAAGCGCGTTTTATCGTACTCGGCTAATGTCTGTTTTGCTCTAACTTGCATTGCAATACCACATCCCTCAGCGCTGCCAGCGAAATTCAGATTAACCAAGGCTCGCTGATCTTTTAAATCATCATCTAAGGGAATGAATAACCGCTGTGCATCAGTATACGTCAGTGGCGTTGAGGTTTTTTCACTGGAAATAGAACCACTTTGGATCAAACAATTCTTTTGCATTGGAACACTAAAAGCCACTTCCACGAGTTGATAACCGCCTTTATTGACTTGTTTTAACCTATCATAAAAGCCTTTATATTCAAGGGATACAGTTTCTGCGGCGGCGCTAGTTGCCAACAAAAACAGGCTACTAAACAACAGTTTTTTATACATCGACATTCACCAAATATTTTTCATTATGACGTAACATATCAAGCAGCTCATCAATATAAGCTTCTTGTCTTTCAGAATAATTCACTAAACCGTAAATCAATTGATCCGCTGTTGGCTCTAGCTCCTGTGAACGTAAATCAGCTCGAATAGAGCGAAATAACGCATAGGCAGTATTAGAATTTAAATTACGCATATAGGATGAAACCGATTCATCGACCGATGAAAACACTTTCACCTCATGACTTTTACCCGAACCACGTGAGGACGGCACTATGCCGCAGCCAGAAGTAAAACACCATTCACCAAAAAAGTTAAAACCTTCTCTGGCAAAACGTGAACTCCCCCAACCCGATTCATTCGCGGCTTGAATTAACACCATAGATTCCGGCACGATATCGACACGTTTAAGTAAGCTTGCTAATGACTTAGCATCTACGTTACGCGCCGCATATTGGTATTTATCAAATAACGCATTGATCTGCGCTAATTCAGTATCAGATAAACTCTTACCATTATCGACTAAGGCAAGCATCTCATTGATAAAGCCACGCTCCATCAAGATAATGGCATTCTGTTGCTGAACAATCGGCCGCAGGAAATCAAAAAAAGCTTTCTTCTTTTCGGTAATGTCGCTGATCGCTGAAAAGTCAGGGACTTGCGTAACAGGATCGACATCGCTGACGAATTGGGGCGCAATAGCGGATGAGTCATTCGAGTGAGGAATGATCCAAACTCGTAATGCAAAAATCGCCACTATGACCATGGCTAATGCCAATGTAAACGAACCGATTCTACCCGTTTTCAATCATTCACCTTAGGTGTAACGCCCTTATTGGGCAAATAAAGGCCGGATTATAAGCTATTTGTCAGATTTCACGAAATTTGCCCATCATCATGTTCACGAACTCAGGTACAATATTACGCCTGAGGCACCATTATCGAGTCGAGCTTGCTATTACGCCGTCGTTTATAGATGCAAGCATTTGACTGAGTATTTATACTAAGGTTCCTTAGCGTTATCACCATTGCACAACGGTTCATGAGTCATCCCGCTTATAGCGACAATGGATGGCTATGACATTAAATTTTCGGGTATTCAGGAAGGAAAAACCCAGATGCAGCATTTGATGTTAAATCAATTTGAACGTGTCGTCGCCATCGGCGGAGGCCATGGTTTAGGCCGAGTATTATCCTCGCTCGATTTTTTAGGCAACCGCCTTACAGGGATTGTCGCCACCACTGATAATGGTGGTTCTACTGGTCGACTGAGAGCCGAGCAAGACTGTATTGCTTGGGGAGATTTACGTAACTGCTTATCCCATTTAGCTAATCGTCCTTCCGTTGGCTCGCAATTGTTCGAATATCGTTTCCAAGGTGCCACTGAACTCAGTGGCCATAATTTAGGTAATTTAATTTTACTGGCTCTTGATCAACTCTGCGTTCGTCCATTAGAAGCGGTTAATCTCATCCGTAACTTACTTAAGATAGAAACCCAACTTATTCCCATGTCAGAGCAGCCCACTCACTTAGTGGCCCTGCAAGCCTGTGGCAGTAAAGTCTTTGGGGAGATCAATGTCGACAGTATGGATGAAGCGCCTATCGCGCTCTGCCTTGAGCCACAGGTCGATGCCACCTTTGAAGCCTGTGAGGCCGTGAGGCACGCAGATTTAGTTATCCTAGGCCCTGGGAGTTTCTTAACCAGTATCATGCCGCCGCTGCTGTTACCTAAGTTCGCGAAAAGCCTCGCCGCTACTAAAGCACAGGTGATCTTTATCGATAACCTTGCCGAAGAGGCCTCACCCGCAGGTCGGTTTAGCATTGAGCAACGTATCGCTTGGTGTCACCAAGTGATTGGCAAACCCATTATTCACAAAGTACTTCGCCACGGTGAACAAACGCGTTTAGGGCCACTGATCAACTATTTTCCGTTGAAGAACCGCCATAATCCCAATCTACATGATCAAGCTAATTTATTAGATGCATTAAGCGCCCTGCTGCGGATCAATGATCTCACTCAACAACCGCTTGCCTGCTAGCTCTGACCTGTTAATCATTCAATCGAAATAATAAAGGACAGCAAATGCTGTCCTTTATATTGTAAAGCTAAAAGGAATGTCCCTTTAGTCTGTCTATAGGGCTGCTATAACCATTACAACACTTGTGCTATGGCTTTACAGATAACAGGCATATTCGTCTTAGTCATGCCTGCAACGCTAATGCGTCCAGAGCCGACAATATAGACACCAAACTCGTCTTTCAAACGTGCCACTTGGGCTTTGTTTAAACCTGAGAAACTGAACATGCCATTTTGGCGAGAAATAAAACTGAAGTCCTGAGTCACGCCTTCAGCCTTTAAGCTATCAACAAACAGAGTACGCATTTCGGCGATACGTTCACGCATCTCTTTGACTTCCTGCACCCACATGGCTTTCAGAGCTGCATCATTTAATATCGTGCTGACGATCAGTGCGCCGTGGGCTGGCGGATTAGAATAGTTGGCACGTATGGTACGTTTCACTTGGCTAAAAGCACGTACGGCAGCATCAGCATCTTCAGCCACCACAGTTACGGCGCCAATACGCTCGTTGTATAGACCAAAGTTTTTAGAGAAAGAGTTAGCGACCAGTAACTCAGACACTTTAGACGCGACTAAACGCAGACCTGCCGCATCTTCTTCAATGCCAGCACCAAAACCTTGATAAGCAAAGTCAAACAGTGGCACGAGTTTCTTATCAGCACACAATTGAGCAACAAGTTCCCATTGCGCCAACGTTAAATCGATACCCGTTGGGTTATGGCAGCAACCGTGTAGCAGCACGACATCACCCGCATTCGCGTTAGATAAATCAGTCATCATGGTATCGAAATCGATGTCATGGGCTTCTGCTTTGTAATAACCGTACTCTTTAACCGTTAGGCCTGCCGTTTCAAAAATATTCTGATGGTTGGCCCATGTTGGATTACTCACCCAAATCGTGTGCGAATCGGTATTACGCAGTAAAAACTCAGCAGCAATACGCAGTGCTCCTGTACCACCAGGAGCTTGCGCTGTGGCAGCACGGCCAGAAGAAATTAATGCACTGCCTTCGCCGAACAACAAGGTTTGTACTACACGGTTATAAGCTTGAACGCCTTCAATGCCTAAGTAGTTTTTGGTCTTCTCTTGCTCAAGTAAAATGGCCTCGGCTTTTTTCACTGAAGGCAGAACGGGAGTCTGTCCTGCCTCATCCTTATAAATGCCAACACCAAGATTAACTTTATCCTGACGCGGATCAGCTTTAAAGGTATCGGTTAAACCAAGAATTGGATCAGCGGGTGCGAGTAATACTTGAGAGAAAATCATGACTACGTATCCTAATATGCGCGTGTAGGGGAAATTTCGGCTTATTTATACCACTGTCTTTAAGGGGGTAATAGCGACTTAAGTCCCTTCTTAGGGAAATTATTACACTATTGTCGATTCAACAATAAAAAGTACATTTTATTACGCAATTATTAGCCAAATAGTGACATTACTTAAATAAAGCGATTTACAACATCTAGATCACAAAATCACTCAGTTTTGTATTGTAGAAAAGAAACAGGTCAGAAGTCGCAATACTGAATGAGTAAAATAGTGGGCTTGGGCCTAACCAATCTATAGCTGTAGTGATACTAGATTAAGAATCATGAAATGTGGGTGTAGAAGTTATAAAGCAAAAAAGCCCTGACATCAGTCAGGGCTTTTCTGTTTTTTGGTACCCGAGGCCAGACTTGAACTGGCACGCTGTTACCAGCGAGGGATTTTAAATCCCTTGTGTCTACCGATTCCACCACTCGGGCAAACTCTTTATATTAACGACGGGAATCGTGTCATTAATACTTTAATCTATGGAGGCGCGACCCGGAGTCGAACCGAGATCGACGGATTTGCAATCCGCAGCATAGCCATTCTGCCATCGCGCCCAAACTGCCAAATTTATTAAAATTTGGAGCGACATATCGGGTTCGAACCGATGACCTATACCTTGGCAAGGTATCGCTCTACCAACTGAGCTAATGTCGCCTATCATTGCGCTTAATCATTTGAACTCATGCTCAGCATGCTTTCCCCTGACTGCGGATTGGCATTCTACCGATTTAGACCTCAGAGTCAATCAACAATTTTTAAAAAATGATCTAAGCCGTATCGTTTGCCCAATAAACCGCCACACCTCAGTAAAGTTGATGTTTCATTCATCAATTTAGGCTTTTTACCGATACTGATGCTACCGCTAATTAAACGCGGCAGATAAACAGGGGATGATGGTGAATTATGGAGTCGAGTCAAGAAGTATAGAAAAACAAAAGCGCCCTATTGGGCGCTTTATTCAAAGGTTAGGCAAAGTCATTAATCACTCGAGCAAAACCTACATGGGCAATTTACGCAGGTAGAGATAGCGTCGTTAAACCTAACATAGTTTGCATTACGCCAACCACTTGGCAACTGTAACCAAATTCGTTGTCATACCATACATAAAGAATGGCACGCTTGCCTTCTGCAATAGTCGCTTGTGAATCAACCACACCCGCGTAGCGAGAACCCACTAAATCGCTCGATACAATCTCAGTAGAGTCTGTGTAGTCAATTTGATTTTGCAGTGGTGATTGTAGCGCCGTATCTTTCAGATACTCGTTAAGCTCATCTTTACTGGTCTCAGCATTCAGGTTCATGCTGATGATCGCCATAGAGACGTTAGGCGTCGGCACACGAATCGCGTTACCAGTTAACTTACCAGCTAATGCAGGTAAAGCTTTAGCAACCGCTTTTGCTGCACCCGTTTCAGTGATCACCATATTTAATGGTGCACTACGGCCACGACGGTCAGCGGTATGATAGTTATCAATCAGGTTTTGATCGTTGGTATAAGAATGAATCGTTTCAACGTGACCATTCTCGATACCATATTTATCATTCACAGCTTTCAGTACTGGCGTAATAGCATTGGTGGTACAACTCGCCGCTGAAACGATAATGTCTTCTGGGGTAATATCGCCTTCGTTCACACCGTAAACGATATTCTTAATCGCGCCTTTTGCAGGAGCCGTCAGTAATACTTTGCTGGCACCTGGGCTCTTAAGGTGTAAACCAAGACCCGCTTCATCTTTCCAAATACCTGTATTATCAACAATCAATGCATCATTGATGTCGTATTTAGTGTAATCCACTTCGTCGGGTGAATTAGCATAGATCACTTGGATATAAGTGCCGTTGGCTATGATGGCGTTGTTCTCTTCGTCAACTTCAACAGAGCCATTGAAAGGACCATGAACTGAGTCACGACGCAGTAAACTCGCGCGTTTTTCTAAATCGCCTTTCTTACCGCCACGTAAAACGATAGCGCGTAACCTTAACTTATTGCTGCGACCTGTGCGTTCAATCAGCAAGCGTGCCAATAAGCGACCGATACGGCCAAAACCATAAAGCACGACGTCACGCGGCGCGACATCATCGGCATGGTCGATAGCATCGGCCAATTCTTTTGCCATATAGCTTTCAATTTCGCTGACATCAGTATGGTCGCGCCAGTAATTAACTGCGAGTTTACCAATATCCACTTTACATTGTTTAACTGCGAGTTTGCTCAAAGCTTGAACGAAGGGGAAACTCTCGCGTAAACGTAATTTTTCACCGACATGACGACGAACTAAACGGTGCGCTTTAATGATTTCAATCGTAGAAGCATTGAGTAACGGCTTGCCATAGACCACGACTTCAACGCCTTGGTTACGGTACAACTTGCCTAACAAAGGCTGCATCGCCTCTGCCATTTCAAAACGTTCTTGCCAACTTTGTAGGTGTTTATCAGCGCTCATTTACAGATCCTTTATCTCACTTTTCAATAAAATGTACTGAAAGGTTTGAGTAACATGACGAAAAGACCAATAATCTAATGCGGGTTTTAGGAAAACCCTGTTTTGGTCGGCGCCATTGTAATGAAAGTCGCGCTTTGTTGCCAGTAAGATATTTTCTGTAAATCTGTAATTTTATTAGAAAAATTATCGTTTGGAGAGTGTTTTGAGACAAAATCTAGTAATAATTACATCATTTACCTTAGGGATGAGCTTTTTCGGTCTTTTCGGTTGTGATAATGACCGAAATATCTCAGCAATTTGTAAAAATAATCCTGAAATTTGTGCCGATTTGCATAAGGATAGCTGGTGTTTGACTGAAAAGACCAAACTTATCCAAAACCGCTACAAGTTGAAAGACAACGAAAACCTCACAGGTAAGCAGCTCTACTCACAATTAACCTACCTTGAGGATTACAGCCGTTGCATTGAACTCGCCTCTGGCGTTCAGCATATCATCCACACCAATCGCACAGCTGATAGAGCCAGAGCCTTTAGACTAAGCACTCAAAATTTAAGTTTACTACAAGATCAAACCCGTGAACGGCAAGACCCTTTTATGTCCTATTACCAATGGACTCGCTTTGGCGATACCGCAGCGTTAAATAGATTATTAGAACAGGAAAACGCCGGCGAAGTGACTGACCCCTTTCTACTTGCCCAAGTCGCAACCTATTACAGCAATCGAAATGCCATCAAAGCGCAACAACTCTATCTTAAAGTCTTTGCGGAGATCCAATACGATGATTTCGACGTTAACTGGTTACTTGGGCTCGCATCTGCCTATCGCCAGCAACAGGTTTTAGATAAATCCTATATGCTAACAAAAGCAAATTTACTACTTACGCAGCAGAAGTATTCTGAAGAAAAAATGCTAGCCTTGCTCGGTGGCAATAAAACGCTGGCGACTGAACTCGATTTAAAAGCCCAAGCCCTTATCGATGCGCTAAAAAAGGGCACTTATTCTATGAGCCTAGTAAGACAATGGCTTGATCCTCAAGCGGTTGCCCAAGCGCCAACTGAAACCGAAGCTGTGCAGCCTGCGCCTGTCGAAAAAGTAAACTAAGCAACTGATGGCAAAATGTTTGCCATCTTGTAATTTTTTACCCAATTAACGCGTGAAAAATGGCGATTTCGCGACCGATGTAAAAAAATACCTAATTTGTTAATCAAGACAGCGGTAAAATGCCGATTTAACTTGACGATAGCTGTCAGTTTGGTAATTTTACTACCAGTTGAATTTTATAATCACCAGAGGGATATGAGATGACTATCCGTGTAGCAATAAATGGCTATGGCCGTATCGGTAGAAACGTATTACGCGCCTTGTACGAAAGCGAAAAAGCTTATCCAATCAAGATTGTCGCTATTAATGATTTAGGCGACGCTTCAATCAACGCTCACCTGACAAAATACGATTCTGTTCACGGTCGTTTCAATGCGAAAGTTGACCATGATGCCGAAGCCATTTATGTGAATGGCGATAAGATCCTCACTTTCCAAGAACGTGATCCTGCAAAACTGCCATGGGCTGAGTTGCAAGTTGACGTGGTTTTCGAATGTACCGGTATCTTCACTTCTAAAGAAACCGTTCAACCACATTTAACCGCTGGCGCGAAGAAAGTGATTATTTCTGCTCCAGGTAAAAATGTGGATGCCACAGTTGTTTACGGTGTGAACAACAACGTGCTGACGTCAGACATGACAGTGATTTCAAATGCTTCTTGTACAACAAACTGTTTAGCCCCTTTTGCTAAGCCGTTAAATGACGAGATTGGTATCGAATCAGGCCTGATGACCACCATTCACGCTTATACCAACGATCAACGTTTATCTGACGTGTACCATACAGATTTACGTCGTGCCCGTGCTGCGGCACTGTCAATGATCCCAACTAAAACTGGCGCAGCTGCTGCTGTAGGTTTGGTTGTACCTGAATTACAAGGTAAATTCGACGGTTTAGCGGTTCGTGTACCTACAGTTAACGTATCACTCGTGGATTTATCTTTCATCGCTGCCCGTGACACGACAGTTGAAGAAGTGAATGCCATTATCGAACGCGCTGCCAGCGTTGCGCCATTGAGCGAAGTGTTAGCGGTAAACAAAGAGCCATTGGTGTCTATCGACTTTAACCACAATGCGTTTTCTTCAAACTTTGACGCAACTCAAACCCGTGTAAACGGTCGTTTAGTGAAAGTGATGTCTTGGTATGATAACGAGTGGGGATTCAGTAACCGTATGTTAGATAACGCGGTTGCACTGATGAACGCAAAGTAATCTAGTCACTAGATTCCGCGTTACTCAATTAAGCCTCGCATTTGCGGGGCTTTTTATTGTCTTAAATTTGATGAAACAACAGACATAAAAAATCCCCACGCTATGGTAGGGATTTTTATTCGGCTGAAGAAAAGCTAAATAATGGGCTTAGGCATTACCCTTCACTTTCATATTCAGTGTCTTGGCAAAATCCAGCATACGCGTCAGCGGAATAAGCGCCTTAACTCTTAAGTCTTCATCCACAAAAATCTCATGGGTGGTTTTATCGCTGTCGGCGAGTGACGCTTCAATGGCCTGCAAACCGTTCATCGCCATCCAAGGACAGTGGGCACAGCTCTTACAGGTTGCGCCATTTCCGCCCGTTGGCGCTTCAATTAAAATTTTACCTGGCGCCGCCTGCTGCATTTTATAAAAAATGCCGCGATCGGTTGCCACGATAAAACGCTCATTTGGCATGGTCTGCGCTGCTTTAATCAGTTGACTGGTAGAGCCAACTGCATCGGCCATCGCCACCACACTGGCTGGCGACTCAGGATGCACAAGAATAGCTGCATCTGGGTAAACGCTTTTCATATCGCGCAGCGCATTAGATTTAAACTCATCGTGAACGATACAATCGCCCTGCCACATCAACATGTCGGCGCCCGTCTGTTTGGCAATATAGCTGCCTAAATGACGATCGGGTCCCCAAATGATCTTTTTGCCTTCGCTGTCTAAGTGCTCTACGATTTCAAGGGCAATGCTCGATGTCACCACCCAATCGGCGCGCGCTTTAACCGCAGCCGAGGTATTGGCGTAAACCACCACAGTATGATCTGGGTGCGCGTCGCAGAAAGCGCTGAACTTATCGATTGGGCAACCTAAGTCCAATGAACAGGTTGCTTCTAAGGTCGGCATTAAAATGGTTTTTTCTGGGCTTAAAATCTTGGCGGTTTCGCCCATAAACTTGACCCCAGCAACGATTAAGGTTTTTGCTGGGTGATCGCGGCCAAAGCGCGCCATTTCTAAGGAGTCTGAAACGCAGCCGCCAGTCTCTTCGGCAAGGGCTTGGATTTCAGGATCGGTATAATAGTGGGCAACCAGAACGGCATCTTTTTCAATGAGCAGTTGCTTGATACGCGCCTTGTAATCGGCTTTTTGCGCACCGGACAAAGGCACTGGTTTAGGCGGAAACGGGTAATCAATGGTTTCTATTGTTGGAGCAAATGGGCTGGGGGCTAACTGACTCATAACACATCCATCAGGATAACTACGTTCGGGAATTATACGTAATCGGGATCAAAAGATTAACCCATTTGTGCAAAGCAAATAAAAAAGGACGCTTTTAGCGTCCTTTTAGTGTCAGTTATTCGTGCCAGCGGCTTAGCGCATCGCTAATAACATCTCTTGAGGCTGCTCAAGATACTGTTTCCACAGATTACAGAAGCGAGCAATCGTACCTCCATCGATCACTCTATGGTCACCTGACCAGCTCACTTGCATGATTTGGCGAGCTTCGACTTCCCCTTTCACGTTAAAGCGCGGTAGGGTTTGCAACTTACCTAAGGCCACAATCGCCACCTCAGGTTTGTTGATGATAGGCGTCGCCACTGTGCCACCTAAGGCGCCAATGTTCGATATGGAAATCGTGCCGTCTTTCAGATCCGCTGGCGCCACGCGGCCGCTGCGGGCAGCTTGGGTCAGACGGGTGATTTCTGCCGCCACTTCTAAAATGCTCTTGTCCTGAACATCTTTAATGTTGGGTACCAAGAGACCGACTTTAGAATCCACCGCCATGCCGATATTGTGACGCGCCTTGTAAGTCAGCTCAGTACAATCAGCATTCACTTGGCTATTCATCACAGGGAACTGACTTAACGCGAGCGACATCGACTTCATGAAGAAAGGCATCATGGTCAGCTTCACTTCATCTGACGAATACTTCACTTTCATGCTTTCACGCAGTGCAACTAAGTCTGTTAAATCAAACTCTTCGCAATAGGTAAAGTGCGGAATGCTCGATACAGATTCCACCATCATGCGTGCCATCACAGCTTTTACGCCGCGAATCGGCTCAACCGTGTCAGCGCGTTGAGTCACTGTCGATGTTGGAACTTGGGTTTGAGATGTTTGAGTCGCTTGAACTGACGCCTCTTTTACCTGAGTCGCACTTGATGCAGAAACATTGCTCGCGCCTTGTTGGAAGCGAGTGATGTCTTCCTTATACACACGGCCGTGCTTTCCTGTACCTGGTACTCGGCTCAAATCGATATCTAACGACCGCGCCATGCGACGAACTGCGGGGCTGGCTAAGGCTTTACCTTGGCGAGCAGGTTCTGTATTCACAATCTGCGCTGCAGGTGCGGCATTGGCCACAGTATCTGTATTTATTGTCGCCGCAGGTGCAGAAGCCGTCTGTTCAACTTCAATGGCAAATAAAGGCGCATGTACTTTAGCTAGCTGACCTTTGCGATAATGCAGTTTGGCAATTTTACCCGCTTTAATGGCAGGAATTTGCACCAGCGCTTTATCTGTCATCACGTCGGCAATCGGTTGATCTTCCTCAACCCAATCACCTTCACTCACCAACCATTCAACTAGCTCACATTCAACAATGCCTTCGCCGATATCAGGTAGTAAGAATTCTTCAATGCTGACAGATGAATGAGATGACGTGGTCGCGTTTGTTACTGCCACTGGCTCAGCAGCTTTTGCGATTGTCGCAGCTGCAGCCGCAACAGATTCTTCACCCGCGATTTCAACGGCACCTTCAATTTGTACGGCATAAAGCGGCGCATGCACTTTCGCAATATCGCCCTTCGCGTAATACAACTTAGTGACCACGCCCGCAAAAGGCGCAGGGATTTGCACTAAGGCTTTGTCTGTCATGACATCGGCAATCGGCTGATCTTCAACGACTGTGTCGCCTTCTTTGACCAACCATTCAACCAACTCACACTCCACAACACCTTCGCCAATATCCGGCAAAATAAAATCTTTAATCATACCGGACTCCTAGAAGGTCACTGATGCTTTGATGGCTTCAAACGTTTTGAATGCATCTGGCATGTATTCTTTTTCATGAATGAGTGGGTACGGGGTATCTAAACCACAAACGCGGCTGATGGGCGACTCTAGATACAAGAAGCATTCTTGCTGAATCGTCGCCGCTATCTCACCAGCAAAACCACCGGTTAATGGCGCTTCATGGTTAACCAGTAAACGTCCGGTCTTTTTGACTGAATCGGCAACAGTATCGATATCCCAGGGTGACAAGGTGCGTAAATCGATAACTTCACAGGAGATCCCTTCTTTAGCGGCCATATCGGCGGCTTTTTCAAGGATTTCCATTTGCGCGCCCCACGCCACTAAGGTGATGTCTTTACCTTCGCGAACCACTTCAGCCTTACCCAGTTCAATTTCATAATCGCCCGCGGGCACTTCGCCAACCGATGCGCGATATAAACGCTTAGGCTCAAAGAAGATCACCGGGTTTTTGTCACGGATTGACGCCAACAGCAGGCCTTTGGCTTGCTCAGGGTTGCGTGGCACAACGACTTTTAATCCCGGCGTCTGGGTAAAATAGGCTTCAGGTGATTGCGAGTGATAATGGCCACCCGCAATGCCGCCGCCATAGGGCGTACGGAACACTAATCCACCGACATCGAATTCATTACCGCTACGGTAACGGAACTTAGCCGACTCGTTGACGATTTGATCAAACGCCGGAAAAATATAATCAGCGAATTGAATTTCAGCCACGGCGGTCATGCCATTTGAGGCTAAACCATTGGCAAAACCCGCAATACCTTGCTCTGTCAGCGGGGTATTAAAGCAGCGAGCGCGACCGAATTTTTCTTGAAGACCGGAGGTGGCGCGAAATACCCCGCCAAAGTGGCCCACATCTTCACCAAAAACCACCATGCGTTCATCGGCTTGCATGGCAATCGACAAGGCCTCATTGACGGCCTGTAACATATTCATTTCAGCCACGGCTTATAGTCTCCCTGCACTTTTTGGATAGGCTTGCGGATATTTCTTGATATGTTCTTTAAGCTCGGCGAGTTGCTTTTTCAGCACTGGCGTCGGCTTGTCGTACACATCTTCAATAATTTCATCCAGCATAGGCACAGGAATTTTTTCAGCCACTTTTACCGCAGCCAATACTTCTTCACGATATTTCTCATGCAGTTTCACATCATCCGCTTCAGCCAACCAACCTTTGTTGATAAGCCATAATTTGAAGCGTTTAACCGGATCGTGTTGCTGCCACTTGGCTTCTTCATCTTTCGAGCGATAACCTGAGGGATCGTCTGAAGAAGAGTGTGCGCCGAGACGGTAAGTCATGGCTTCAATCAGCACAGGCGCATTATGCTCAATCGCATAGGCACGGGCTTGCTGGGTTGCCGCTAACACGGCCAACATGTCATTGCCGTCTACACGAATGGTGTGCATGCCATAACCCACACCGCGGCTGGCAATACCGTTTCCAGCAAACTGCTCTTCAGTGGGGGTAGAAATCGCGTAGCCATTGTTACGACAGAAGAAAATCACTGGGCATTTCAGTACCGCGGCCATGTTTAGGCCAGCATGAAAATCCCCTTCCGATGCAGCGCCTTCGCCAAAATAACAAACCGCGACTTTGCGCTTACCTTGCATTTTTAAGCTGTAGCCCACACCAGTCGCCTGCGGGATTTGCGTGGCTAACGGTGACGAAATCGTTTGATAATGCAATGCCGCACTGCCGTAATGGATTGGCATTTGGCGACCTTTACCAAGATCTTTCTCGTTACTGAACATCTGATTCATAAACTGTTCAGTGGTAAAGCCGCGATAACGCAGCGCCGCATGCTCGCGATATTGCGCGAGGATCACATCTTCTTGATCGAGTGCGGCCACACTGCCGACAATCGCTGCTTCTTCACCCGTACAGGTCATGTAGAAGCTGATGCGCCCTTGGCGCTGGGCACCAAGCATACGTTCATCAAGTACCCGAGTGAATACACAGGTATCGTAAATTTTAGTGGCTAAGGTTTCATCTATCACAGGCAAAACCGCGGTTTCATAAGTGGTGCCGTCGGCTTGTAGAATTCGAAGGATAGGAATGTGTAGCGATGCCTTATCCAAGAAGCCGACACGGTGCACTGTATCAGTGTTGGGTGTTGCTTTGCTCATATTGTGCTCTTGTTATCTCATTACGCATCAAAGCGTTTTGATGCGTCTGTTTATACGAATATGCCCGACGAACATTACGTTAACGTAAACTACCTATCAACCATTGGCATAGCTCAAACCACAAGTTATCCCTGCCACGCATGTATATATTGCTTTACAAGCCTAACGCACGTCCGCATTCACCGCAGGGATCAGGCAAATCACAGTGCGATTACCAATAGGCACTTTGGCATTAGGGAACACGACAGACTCAAACTCGTGCTCCACTTTAATTTCTTGCCCACCTTCCCGCGCTAAAACAAAGCCCTTCGGGAAAGATCTGAAGTTTTCGACATCAGTTGCGAAGGTAAATTCAAAATCATCGAAATGTTTATTGATGACGCGGCACACTTGGTACAAGTTAACCTTATCGGCATCAAATTCATCCAGCTCCAACGGCTTAGCGGTGATCAAGCGCATGAACATTTCATGGGTGGCGATAAAACGCGTCATGTCGTTCTGCCCCATGGGATACACTTTGCCAAGCTCAATGGTAAAGGCATCGGCACCGTAGCGTTCAGAGGAAAAATAGCTGAAGGTCGTGGTCGGTTCATGGTGGAAAAGTACTGTATCGACGCAGCTTGCGGCTAAAAACATAATTTGCTCGCCGCTAAAGGCGCGCCCTGGACGATAGGGATAGATAGCGAACTTTTCATGCTTCGAGGCGCGCATCGCCGTGTGCAGATCATAATGGATGCGCTGACGTCCATCGGCAACCGCAGTATAAAAACGATCGACATAGGCTTCGAGTTTTTTCGCGCGTACTCGCTCAGGGTTCACTAACCCTGGTGGATTGGAATGCTCACCACTAAAGAGACGATTCATGTTTTCGTCAATAATCCGCGTGCCGTTATTAATCGCTAATGGGTTACCAATGAGAAATAAAGTGCGCTGCTTTGCGATGATCTTTTGCTGTAGAAGTTGTTTAATTAAGCTATTGCAGAGTTCAATGGGCGCGGTCTCGTTACCGTGAACACCGCAGGAAAGCACAATATCTTTTCCTTCATTCTGTATTGGTTCGAAAACAATAACACCGGTATCCCACACTTCCACTTGAGTATGATCGCCTAAGTTAAATGAAAATTCGCCATCGAACTGTTCAGGATGGGCTAAGGTGAGCGCTAAAAAATCCTTTGAATCTAACAGAGCTTGTAACACAGAATTCTCCTTATAATGATGTGTAACAGTATTGGCGCAATAGCATAAGTACAGGCAGTAATGACCACTTAAGCATTTATCTCACCGCGGTTAGTCTCACTCGCACCTAAAAAACGGCTTCAATACTAACACATGTTTTTAGTGCTGTTCTCAGACATTTATTGCCGTAGGACCCAGTTTTAAGCGGAATGACATTCAACTAAGCTGATTGTTAAATTCTTAGGACATTCCCTAAGAATTTCCCATGATAAATATTCTAGCTTGAGGCTTGCTTTTGCACTCAAGTTTTATCACAATTCTTAGCCATCTAGACTTCTATTGGATTTAATTATGGCGTTAGCAACCTTTGGTGCCGGCTGTTTCTGGGGCGTAGAGTATTTTTTTAGACAAGTGAACGGCGTATCGAATGCCACCTGCGGCTATATGGGCGGCAATAATGCGGCGACAACCTATGAAGAAGTCAAAAAAGGCAAAACGGGCCATGCCGAAGTGGTGCAAGTGGAATTCGATCCCGCCCTTGTCAGTTATGAAGACTTGCTCGATGTATTTTGGAAAAACCACAATCCAACGAGTCTGAACATGCAAGGCGGAGATATTGGCACCCAATATCGCAGCACCATTTTCTTCCACGACCGTGAGCAAAAAGCGGCCGCAGAAGCCTCAAAATTAGCTTTTGCCCGCTCAGGTCGTTGGGGATTACGCCATATCGTCACTGAAATTGTGCCATTGCAACAGTTCCATGTTGCTGAGGAATATCATCAAAATTACATCGATAAGAATAACTTACCGAGTTGTCATATCGAATACTAAGTACGGTCAAATCAGTATTAGATCAACTACTCACAGCTGAATTAGACACAAACAAAAACGCACTCAAATCTGAGTGCGTTTTTTTATTTTGAGGCGTTAGCTAAACCTACTACTGGATTAAGCGTTTAGCGCCTTATCAATTAATGCCTGCGCATCTTTGATGATCTCAGCTAAATGTTGCTCACTGATAAAACTTTCGCCGTAGATCTTAAATAACGCTTCCGTGCCCGATGGACGCGCCGCAAACCAACCATTCGCCGTAGTCACTTTGATGCCACCAATGGCCGCATTATTGCCCGGCGCATGGGTTAACACGTTTTCGATTGACTCACCCGCAAGCACAGTGGCATTTAAGGTTTCAGCATTCAATAACGCAAATTTGGCCTTGTTTTCAAGACTGATTGGGCTATCGATACGCTTATAAAAGCTTTGGCCAAATTGTTTTACTAACTCTTGGTGACGCTGACCTGGGGTTTTACCTGTCACCGCAAGGATCTCTGCCGCAAGTAACCCTAGAATAAAACCGTCTTTATCCGTACACCAAGTAGAGCCATCACGGCGTAAAAATGCCGCGCCAGCACTCTCTTCACCGCCAAAGGCGATTGTGGCTTCGGCTAAACCATCGACAAACCACTTAAAACCCACTGGCACTTCGAGTAACGTTTTGCCGTGGAAAGCACAGATTTTATCGATAAGCGCACTCGATACTAAGGTTTTACCTATGGCTAAGGTATCGCTCCAATCTGGTCTGTGTGTCAGTAAATAATCGATAGCGACCGCAAGATAATGATTCGGATCCATCAAACCCGTACCAGGGCAAACGATGCCGTGACGGTCATAGTCAGGATCATTACCAAGGCATAAATCAAAGGATTCTTTATGGGCGAGTAAACCTGCCATCGCATAGGGAGACGAGCAATCCATGCGGATTTTGCCGTCTTTATCCAGCGGCATAAAGCTAAAGCTTGGGTCAACTTTATCATTAACTAAGGTGATATCGAGCCCATAACGCGCGGCAATCGGTGCCCAGTAGAAAATCCCTGAACCACCGAGCGGATCAACACCGATATGCAGCTTAGCCTTAGCAATCGCCTGCATGTCGATAACATTTTCTAAATCAGCCACATAGGGTGTAATCAAATCAATGGCGTTGACATAGCCTGATGCCAGCGCTTCGGCATACGCTAATTTTTGCACGCCAGCTAACGCTTGGCGCAGGTAATCATTGGCTCGCGATTCAATCCAAGCCGTGATATTACCTTCGGCCGGTCCACCATGGGGTGGATTGTACTTGATGCCGCCATCCTGAGGAGGATTATGGGAAGGCGTAATGATCAAACCATCGGACAGGGCCGCCCCCGTAATATTGGCTTCACGATTGGCGCAAATAACCCCATGGGACACCACTGGCGTTGGCGTAAATCCATCGTTCTGTTGGATTTTCACTGTGACTTTATTTGCCGCCAGCACTTCAATTGCCGACAAATAGGCCGCATAGGATAACGCATGGGTGTCAATCCCAAGGATCAGCGGCCCATCGATATTTGCCGATTGACGGTAGTCAACCACAGCTTGGGTAATCGCCCAAATGTGTTGTTGGTTAAAACTGCCATTGGAAGCGCAGCCTCTGTGCCCAGAAGTGCCAAAGGTGACGCGTTGTTGTACGTCATCCATATTTGGCGTGATGCTGTAATAATGGCTCATCAGTTTTGGAATATTGACCAGATCCGTCTGATTAGCGATTTGTCCTGCCCTTTGATGTATTGCCACCTATGGCTCTCCTGCACTCAATTACAATTAGAAAAAGTAGAAAAATGTCGTACTAACCAGGCTCACCCGAGGATTAAACGCGCTCGGCGATGCCCGCTGCTACTGTCGCATCACAACCAAATTGCACTAAAACTTCCGATAAAATAGTGCGTTTCTTGGCGGTATTGTTGTTACTCGTTACCCAGAAACCACTTGCACCAATTTCTTTTGGGTTAGCCGAAGCACTCGCTTCGAGCAGTTGCTCCTTAGAGCGAGCAAAATACAAACGATCGCGCCCTTGGATCTGCAAAATTTGTGAGAATTGCTCTGGGGCTAATTGATACAAACTTTCGAGCAAAAACAGAAAACGACCTACTGCGCCTTTTTGCTGCGATAACTGATGTTCATCGACTAAGCGACTAAAATCATTCACTGCTGGCACTGTTTGCGCCGCGATGGGCTGAATAGGTTCAGCTTCAAGACTGGGTTGGCTAATCGCCAAAGGCTGGGGTTGTTCGACCGCATCGACGGACAGGCCGAGTAATCGACGAAGAATGTCAGAGGCGCTCTCACCAATTCGTTCTGTTTTGCTGGCAATATGACGATAGAGCTCTTCATCTACTTCGATATATTTCATAACCTTAATTATCCTTTGTTATTCGACAGGCTTAACCGAAAAAAGTGTACCACAGCGATCGGGGCAGATCATTGCGATCTGTTACCAGTGTATCTATCTCTATCAATCTGATAAAGCGCCATTATTCTAAAAGTGCGGGAAATAGCACAGCAAACTAGCAGTTAATCGACAATTGCCGAAAAAGCACACAAGTTACTGGCCGCCCCCACTATAGAAATGGCAACTGACTTGTCAAGCCAACGGCATTAAGGGCACAATTCGCGTCACGCTAAGCTAAAAATCTCCAACAGGAATCACCATGAACTTTGTTTCCACAGGCCAAGGACCCGCAGTGCTCTTGATCCACGGCTTGTTCGGTAATCTAGATAACCTCAAAGGTCTAGGGCAAGTATTAGAAAATCAGTATCAAGTTATTCGTGTCGATGTGCCCAATCATGGTTTAAGTGAGCATTGGGATCAAATGGACTACCCTCGTCTGGCCACTGCAATGATCAGCTTGCTCGACGAACTGGCTATTGAACGCGCCCATATTGTGGGTCACTCCATGGGCGGTAAAATCGCCATGGCGACGGCGTTAGCCTTTCCAGAGCGCATTATCAGCATGGTGGCAGCCGATATCGCCCCCGTAGCCTATGAGCCAAGACACGACACAGTGTTTGCTGCATTAGAAAGTCTGCCCTTAGAAGGCCATACCGACAGGCGCTTTGCCCTAAACCACTTAATAGACAATGGTATTGACGAAGCCACGGCACAATTTTTACTCAAAAATCTACAACGCACTGATACAGGCTTTCGTTGGAAAATGAACTTAAGTGGCCTAAAGGCTTGTTATCCTAATATTATTGGCTGGCAAAATCAGACGCCAAATCCAGTACAAAGCTATGCTGGACCAAGTCTGTTTATTCGCGGCGGCGACTCAAATTATGTCACTAGCGAGCACAGAAGCGCTATCATGGCGCAATTCCCCGCGGCACAGGCAAAAACACTTGAAGGATGTGGTCATTGGTTGCATGCGCAAAAACCCGTCATTTTTAACCGGATCGTGTCTGAATTTATTGACAAACATTCAATGTAAATCAGCAGCAAACTCGACCGAAAGCATATGGCAGCCGCCATCTTGTTGTGATATATTCGCGCCTCTTTTGGCCTTAGAACACTCTCAAGGACTAAGAAAGTATGTTATCTCAGTACATGGAACAAATTGAAACCATCGGCCTGAACCTGTTTTTTGCCTCGATATTTTTCTTTATCGGCATGGCCATCCACGATGTGCTTAAACAAGGTAACGTGCCAAAATTTGGTCGATTTATTGTTTGGTTAGTGTTATTTCTCGGCTGCGCCGGGTTTATTGTAAAAGGTATTATCCAGATCACTTGGGAAGGCTCAGGGATCGGTTAACAATAAGAACATGGCAAAAGAAGCGACAGACAGAACCACCATTGACCTTTTTGCCAATGAAAAGCGCCGGGGCCGCCCAAGAAGTAATCCTTTGTCCCGTAGCCAACAGCTTAAGGTCAACAAACGCAATCAAATCCAGCGCGATAAAGCCAACGGATTAAAGCGAATAGAGTTAAAGGTGTCACAAGATTTGTATGACGCCTTGAATGAGCAGGCATTGGCCAGTAACATCAGCCGTAGCCAGTTAATCGAATTAATTCTTCAGCAACAAGTTGAGTGCTGAACGAGTACCAGCAAGATTAACCTAATAAGTGAACTAGACATTAAAGGATAGACAATGGCAACTGTAGGTCTTTTTTTCGGTAGCGACACAGGTAACACCGAAGCTGTAGCCAAGATGATCCAGAAAAAACTGGGTAAAAAAATGGTTGAGGTGAAAGATATCGCCAAAAGTACCAAAGAACAGATTGCAGAGTATGACTTGCTGCTGTTCGGCATCCCGACCTGGTATTACGGTGAAGCGCAATGTGACTGGGATGATTTCTTCCCTGAATTAGAGCAAATTGATTTTACTGACAAACTTGTCGCTATTTTTGGTTGTGGTGATCAAGAAGACTACGCTGAGTATTTCCTTGATGCCATGGGCATGGTTGGCGATATTGTTCAGGCCCGTGGTGGCATCATCATCGGCCATTGGCCAACTGCAAGCTACAATTTTGAAGCCTCTAAAGGTCAAGTCGATGACGACCACTTTATTGGTTTAGGTATCGATGAAGATCGCCAACCAGAGCTGACTGAAGAACGTGTTGATGCTTGGGTTAAGCAAATTTACGAAGAAATGTGTTTAGCTGAATTAGAAGATTAATTCTGTTAACCATTTGATTAAAGCGGCTTAACGCCGCTTTTTTTATGCATATATTTCTGACTTGTTGCAACTATCTACTTTTTGTAACTAAGAATAACGACATACCACACTCATGACCAACACAGCCCGCTCTAATCACTGGGATATTTTTTGCACCGTCGTTGATAACTACGGCGATATTGGCGTCACTTGGCGTTTAGCAAAACAAATAGCCAATGAGTATCAGATCCCTGTTAATCTGTGGGTCGACGACCTCGCAAGCTTCTCCCATATTTTACCGACACTCGAACCACTAAAAGCCACTCAAACCTTCAATGGTGTGAATATTATTCATTGGAAAGAGCCTTTGCCTGTAGCGTTTGTCGCAGGAGCTGTGCTCATCGAAGCCTTTGCCTGTGAACTCCCTGAACAGGTAAAAGCGCAGCTGGCTTATTTACATCAGAACGCCCCAAAATCTGTACCTGTCTGGCTGAATTTAGAGTATTTAAGTGCTGAGGATTGGGTTGAAGGCTGCCATGGTTTGCCATCGTTACAAGCCAATGGTTTGAAGAAGTATTTCTACTTTCCCGGTTTTAGCGCCAAAACGGGTGGACTCATTTGCGAGCAAAATTTGTTTGCAGAGCGTGATGCTTGGCAAGCTGATACTGCCAATAAATTGCAGCTTTTTACTGATCTAGGTCTTAAGGACATTCAGGCACAAGACACTGTTATTAGCGTTTTTAGCTATGAGACCGAGGCGCTACCCGCATTATGTGAGTTATGGCAGCAATCGGTAGAAAAAATCCATGCGCTGGTCCCCAAGGGGCGTAGCTTAAACAGTCTGACGCATTTACTACCCTGTGAAATTGCTGCTCTAGTGCCGGGTCAACAGATAAATCATGGCAATTTAACCCTGCACATTTTACCCATGACAGACCAACAGGGGTTTGATCGCCTGCTCTGGAGCAGTGATTTTAATATCGTGCGCGGTGAAGATTCCTTTTTACGTGCCCAATGGGCCGCAAAACCCTTCATTTGGCACATTTATCCCCAAGAAGATGATTATCACCTCGTAAAATTAGAAGCTTTTCTCAAACTTTACTGCGATAATCTGCCACCTAAAATTGCTTGTTATTGGTCTGAATTGAATCTCGCGTTCAACCAAGCACAGCAATCAGCCGTGAGCCTTCACTGGCAAAACCTTAATCCTGTTAATTTGCCCTTGTTGCATCACCATGCTAAACAATGGCCAATTAATGCATTAAATGCTGCAGATCTCGCTACTCGACTAGTTCAGTTCGTTAAAAACAGCTAAGATACTGCGCGAAAACAGAAAAATCTAAATATAGGAAATAGTGTAATGAAAACTGCTCATGAAATCCGTCCTGGTAACGTGATCATGTTAGATGGCAGCCCATGGGTTGTGCAGAAAACTGAAACAACTCGTTCTGGCCGTAACGCTGCTATCGTTAAGTTAAAGTTAAAAAACTTGCTGCTTAACTCTGGTACTGAAACGACTTTCAAAGGTGAAGATAAGTTAGAAGACATCATCCTAGATCGTCTTGACTGCACATATTCTTACTTTGCAGATCCTATGTTTGTATTCATGGATGCAGAATACAACCAATACGACGTAGAAGCTGAAAACCTAGGTGATGCAGCGGCTTATATCGTTGACGGTATGGAAGAAACTTGCCAAGTGACTTTCTATGATGGCAAAGCTATCTCTGTTGAAATGCCAACCACTATCGTACGTGAAGTGATCTACACTGAGCCTTCAGCCCGTGGCGATACTTCAGGTAAAGTGATGAAGCCAGCGACTATCACTGGCGGTGGCACAGTAAGTGTTGCTGACTTCGTGAAAGTAGGCGACAAAATTGAAATTGACACTCGTACTGGTGAATTCAAGAAGCGCGTTTAATCGCCCTTCTCGTTTCCAGACGAAGAAAAGCCAGTGCTTGCACTGGCTTTTTTGTCGCTATTTTTTAGTCACTCATTTTTAAGACTCTTGAGTCATTGAAGGGGTTAAAACTTTTATAAGTAATAATTCCCTTATTCATAAAAGCGTTAGCATTGCGGCCCTAAGAAACGTCGCTCCCAAGCCCCTATCTCACTCAAATAACTTTGGAATTCAATTTCCTTCACCGATACAAAGCCAGTGACAAAATCGTCCCCGAGTAAGCGTCGTGCCGAATCACTTTGGCGCATTTGCGTTAACGCAGCTAAAAATGTCTGCGCGAGGTCATGGCAGCTATCGTAGGCGCTCCCAGTTTCTGGTGCACTTGGCGATAATTTTTCTTCTATTCCGGCAAGGCCCGCAGCCAAAGATGCGGCAATCATCAAATACGGATTGGCATCGGCGCCCGCAATACGATTCTCTACCCGTCTCGCCACTGGAGCACTTAATGGCACACGTAGGCCCGTGGTGCGATTATCAACGCCCCAGCTTAAATTAATCGGCGCTTGACTGCCGGAAATGTAACGTCTAAATGAATTGATATTGGGTGCAAATAACAACATTAAATCAGGTAGATACTTTTGTAATCCGCCGATATAGTGGTGAAAACGGTCAGTGTCGCTACCATCTGCATGGCTGAAAATATTATGACCTTTATCATCGACGACACTTTGATGTAAATGCATAGAACTGCCGGGTTGACCCGCTATGGGTTTCGCCATAAAAATCGCATTCAAGCCATGTTTTATGGCGATTTCTTTCGCGGCGTATTTAAACATAAAGGCTTGATCTGCAAGAGCCAGCGGATCGCCATGCACTAAGTTAATTTCATATTGCGATAGCCCCATCTCATGGATCCAAGTATCACCTTTAATCCCAATCGCATCGATAGCAGCATTAAACTCATCCCAAAATGGCGCGAGTTCATTGAGCATATTCATGCTAAACGCAGATTGACCGTTTTCAGCTCGGCCACTTTTTGAAATGGGCGCCTGATACGGCACACTCGGATCGGTATTGGCTTCAGTCAGATAAAACTCAATCTCAGGGGCCACCACGGGTGTTAACCCAAGGGCTTGGTAACGGGCCAACACATTTTTTAACATAGAGCGCGGCGCAAATGGACATAAATTGCCATCCAGTAATACGCAGTCATGGATGGCAAATGCGCGCGGGACTGTGCTCCATGGGATCATCTTGAGAGTGCTGTAATCGGGGACGAGTAAAAGATCAGGATCAGCATCAGGGAAAACAGGATCGTAGGAATACTCACCGGTAATCGCCTGCATCGAAATCGCTTGGGCAATACGTAATTCAGCACCCTGAGCAAAACTTCGGGCTGGCATAAGCTTTCCCCTTGGATAGCCTGAAATATCAGGGAATAAACACTCGACATCACGTATTGTGCCGTGCTCGAAAAACGCAGTAAGAAGAGTTGAGTCCATTTGATTCGTTTGCCACTAATGTTGAAAATAATGCCCTGAAGGATGCAAAGTATAATCAGGCTTTGATTTGAAAAGCTACATGGCGACGATGAAATATGTAAAATATAAATGACAATTCCGTAAAATATAATTTGACATCAGTTGAAAATCTTCATTTAACAGTGTAATCGTGTTTATCCTAGTTCAAGCCTCCTCACTCTTTACTCACCTTTTACTCATTCTAGCCGCCTAACCCCATTACGGCAGACATAAAAAAACCAGCCGTAGCTGGTTTCTTATATTAATCGTGACAGAAGTTATGCAATCACAATAAAGCCGATAAATGCTATTACTGCTGCGATAAGTGCATAAGGTAACTGAGTCACAGCATGGCTCACTAAGTTACAACCTGAGCCTTGGGCGGCCAATACGGTTGAATCTGAGTAGAAGCACGCTTGGCTACCAAATGATGATGCAGACAATAAGGCCCCAATGACTAATGGGATGTCCGCCCCAACCGCTTGCGCTAATGGCATCACGATAGGAATCGTCACGGCAAATATACCCCAGCTCGAACCTGTGGCAAACGCGAGTATAGCCATAGATAAAAACACTACCGCAGGCAGCAATTTAGGTGTCATAAATGGGCTTAATGACTCAATGACATACTGCGGCAGTAACAACTGATCGCACACATCCTTAAACACAAACGCCGCAATCACAGTGCTAATCGCCGGTAGCATGCTCTTAAAGCCATCGATCATCTGATCCATCATCTCGGATAACGGCATTAAACGCTGCCCCGCATAATAAGGAATCGTGATCACTAAGGTCGCCAGCAAGCCTTTCCACACATCGATATCAAAGTACACGGTAAAGGCCACTAACAAACAAATCGGCACTAAAAAGTTATGCAGTTTGCCATGATTATCGGCGTGCTTAAATTCCTCTTCGATGGCTTTAACCGCATATTCATCCGAGGTTTGCACTTGGTCGAAATCCACTTGGGCTTCTGCTGGTTCGCCTTGGGCGGCGCGCAGCTGCGCAGTCTTCATCGGACCAATGGCAGGCACTATGCCGAGTGCCACAAGCAGCACCATAGCCACGGCTAACCAAGCATAAAGCATGTAAGGAATCGCTTGCATATAAACAGCAATGCCCTGACCTTCTGCTGCCACACCGTTATCGACCAGTAATCCACCAAAGAATACAGCCCAGGTCGACAATGGCACTAACACGCACACGGGCGCGGCGGTGGAATCTACGACATAGGCGAGCATTTCACGGGATACTTTAAATTTATCCGTTACACGCTTCATGGTTTCACCCACGGTCAACGCATTGAGATAGTCATCGATAAAAATCACGATCCCAAGGATAAAAGTCATTAATAGGGAAGATTTAGGTCCTTTCGCCAATTTAAGTGCATTGCGGCCAAACGCTAATGCGCCGCCAGTTCGAACTAAAAGTGCGATGAGCGCGCCAAAACCACCACACACCAGAATCAACCAACCTATGGTTTCATCGGCCATAACCTTCAATGACACACTAGCAAAATTGTTTAAGACTTGACTGGGATCGAGTAACAGGAAACCGGTTACCGCACCTATGATCAAAGATAAAATAGGACGGCGTAACCAAATAGCTAACACCAATACCACCAAAGGTGGAATGAGACTTAACGCTGTCGGTTCAGACATGCACTTAGGTCCTCTAAATAAATCGCCTAAAAGGCAAATGGTTTTAGAATAACGTCTGAAATCAACACGATTCAGAACGTCAACACAGCTGCTTCATGATGACTAACCCTGAAGATAAAACCCGCGAATTGCTTGCTATCTAAGGTGCCTTGCCAAAAACATCGCGCAGAAAATAAAGCGCATCGAATATTGAGTCAACTATAAATTTAACTTGATAGAAAATAAATTTAATTCCCGCGAGACAATTTTACATAACCGTATAATCTAGAAGACTTTTAACGCCATTGTAACTTAAACATTTATGATCTTCTTAGCTTAATAAGCATTCAATAAATATGCCTAATTATCACAAAATAAAATGCCGCTTGCATAAGTTTACCTTATCAAAAATCTGTGATTAAAAATCAACCATTAAGTATCAGCTAAAATACATTTTCTTCTGTCACGATTGATATGGCTAATATAGAGAAATTAAATATGGGTCAGCTAATGAAAACGCATTTTCATCTTTCGAAATGAAAAAACATAAACAAGATTCCCCTACCAACCCAATAGATAAACAATCTTAAAATCATGCCAATGTCAGAACATAAAACTTGTGCAGATTTCTTTAATCGACTGTTAAAGCATATTTAACTGAGGGGTATTTATAAAAAAAGCGCAATTCTGTGCTTATCCCCCCTTTCATCTGCAATGAAATTTCGTTATGGTGCGCTAACTTAAGCCAAAACTTTATGCATGTTCCGAGGTGTAAATGCGCCCTATCATCAAATCCAACAAGCTGGATACCGTTTGCTATGACATCCGCGGCCCAGTGCACAAGGAAGCCAGACGTTTAGAAGACGAGGGGCATCGAATCCTCAAACTCAACATTGGTAATCCGGCCCCCTTCGGTTTCGAAGCGCCTGAAGAAATTGTGCGCGATGTGATCCTCAATTTACCCAGTGCCCAAGGCTACTGTGAGTCAAAAGGATTATTCTCTGCCCGTAAGGCCATAGTGCAGCATTATCAAGCCCAAGGGATTTTTGGTGTCGATATCGAAGATATCTATATAGGTAACGGCGTTTCAGAACTCATTATGATGGCAATGCAAGGCCTGCTAAATACCGATGATGAGATCTTAATCCCCTCACCAGACTATCCCCTGTGGACAGCAGCGGCGAATCTCGCGGGCGGCAAGGCTGTGCATTATCGCTGCGATGAAGAAGCGGACTGGTTCCCCGATCTCAACGACATTAAAAGTAAAATTTCATCACGTACTCGCGGCATAGTGCTGATTAACCCGAACAACCCAACCGGAGCGGTATACAGCAGAGAATTACTGCTGCAAGTGGTTGAACTGTGTCGTCAACATGATCTGATCCTTTTTGCCGATGAAATTTACGATAAAATTTTATACGACGAAGCCAAGCATATTCCTGCTGCGGGTCTATCAGACGATATTTTAACTGTTACTTTTAACGGTTTATCAAAGGCTTATCGTGCAGCAGGATTTCGTGTTGGTTGGATGATGTTATCTGGCAATCTTAAGGCTGCTAAAAGTTACATCGAAGGCTTAGAGATGCTGTCCTCGATGCGCCTCTGTGCAAACGTGCCCAATCAACATGCGATTCAAACTGCGCTCGGCGGTTATCAGAGTATTAACGAGCTTATTTTGCCTAATGGCCGCCTCACAGTCCAAAGGGATGCCTGTTACGAATTGCTTAACCAAATTCCAGGCGTGAGCGTTAAAAAACCCAAGGGCGCACTCTATGCCTTCCCGAAACTGGATATGAAAAAATTCAATCTGCGGGATGATGAGCGTTTAGTGCTGGATTTGCTCAGAGAAAAGAAAATCCTGTTAGTCCATGGCAGCGCCTTTAACTGGCCTGAGCCTGACCATTTGCGAGTGGTTTTCTTGCCCTATAAAGATGATCTGAAAAAAGCATTTACCGAGTTTGGCGCCTTCCTCGAAAACTATCGGCAGTAAGTTTATCCTCAGTTAACAGTTTGAGTCATAAAGCGATCTTAGTGGTCGCTTTATTTTTAGCTATTTCTTTAAATCCTCCACGCTCATGCTCACGTGTCATCCAAGGCTGTGATAATCTAAGACTTCACTAGCGTCAATACTGCCTATTCACTCGTTTCATGTCTTCCATTGCAGCTTGTCGCCTACCGATTTCACTCTTTAGCAGGAAAACTATGAGTCACTTATTTGCGCATTTAGCTCGCATGAAACTTATCCAACGCTGGCCTTTGATGTACAACGTTCGCACTGAAAATGTTCAAGAACACTCGTTGCAAGTTGCCATGGTGGCCCATGCACTGGTGATCATCAGTAATAAGAAATTCGGCACGACGCTCGATCCCCATCAAGCCACGAGTCTGGCGATTTTTCACGATGCCAGTGAAATTCTCACGGGTGACTTACCGACGCCGGTAAAATACTTCAATAAAGAAATTGAAGCCGAGTATAAAAAGATTGAGGCGATTGCCGAGCAGCGCATGTTAGATATGGTACCTGAGGAATTTAAAGAAGATTATCGCAGTCTGTTCATCAGCGATTACGCCGATCCCGTTTACAAGAGCATAGTGAAATCGGCTGATACTCTGTGTGCCTATCTTAAATGCCTTGAAGAAAACCGTGCAGGCAACAGTGAATTCAATACTGCCCGCAAGCGACTTGAAGACATGCTAGCGACGAATCCTAATCCTGCAGTACAGTATTTTATGAACTGCTTTGTGCCCAGTTTCACTTTGAATTTAGACGAAATTAACAAGATGCTTTGATTTTCCACTCTCGCTAGGAATGCATATGACTTCAAGTGTTTGGCAAGAACGCCGTCATGGTGAAGATAAACAACGGCGCTTTGATCACCGCAGCCCTTACCAAAGAGACAGGGCGCGTATTCTCCACTCGGCCGCCTTTCGCCGCCTTCAGGCCAAGACCCAAGTGCTCGGCGTTGGCATGAATGACTTCTATCGCACCCGATTAACCCACTCACTCGAAGTCTCGCAAATTGGTACCGGCATAGCTGCTCAGCTCAGGCGCAAATATCCACAACATAAACAACTGCTTTGCTCTATGAGCTTATTAGAGTCCCTGTGCTTGGCCCACGATATTGGTCATCCTCCCTTCGGCCACGGTGGTGAAGTCGCATTGAATTACATGATGCGCGACCATGGCGGTTTTGAAGGTAACGGCCAAACTTTTCGCATTTTATCTAAGCTTGAGCCCTATACATTAGATTTTGGGATGAACTTGTGTCGGCGTACCATGCTCGGGATTTTAAAATACCCAGCGCCGCACTCGAGGCTATTTGTCGCGGGTGAACATAATGAAATCACCAACCATAGACAGCTCAAGCCGTCACAATGGCCGCCGGTTAAGGGCATTTTCGACGATGATAACGACATCTTCGCTTGGGTGCTTGAGCCTTTGTCTGAGGCGGATAGCCGTCGTTTTACCTCGACACAGCAAGGTTCACACCCCGCCCTGCACCACTATCCACATCTGCGAACCCAGTTTAAATCCTTCGATTGCTCGATTATGGAACTGGCAGATGACATCGCCTATGCGGTGCACGATCTCGAAGATGCGATTGTGATGGGCATAGTCACAGCGTCCCAGTGGCATCAAGATGTGGCGCCGACACTGACCAGCAGCAGTGATGCGTGGATAAAACAAGAGCTGGCAGATATTGGCAACAAGCTGTTTTCACATGAGCATCACCTACGTAAAGATGCCATAGGCACACTCGTTAATGGCTTTGTCACCGCTATTGTTATCTCAGAAGATGACGTGTTCGAAGAGCCATTATTGCGCTTTAATGCGACGTTAGAGCCGGAGTTTGCCATTGCGCTCAATGTACTTAAGCAACTGGTTTATAAATACGTTATTCGTAAACCCGAGATCCAAATGCTCGAATATAAGGGCCAGCAGATTGTGATGGGATTATTCGAAGCCTTCGCTTCCGATCCCGAGCGTTTACTGCCACTGAACACCCAAGAGCGCTGGCGCGAAAGTGAGCAACAAGGCTTAAACAGTCACAGAGTGTTGGCGGACTATATTTCAGGGATGACAGATGAGTTTGCGGGGCGACTGTATCAACAGTTATTTAGCCCCAAAGCCGGCTCAAATGTCGAATTGAGTAAGGAAATGTAGCCAAGCTGACATTACGTAGCCCGACTTGCTATAAATCCAGACCGTTTGTAAATGTGCGAGTTACTGTAAAAACCAGACTTTCTACAGAGTCAGCTATCGCAGCCGTTCTTTATCAAAATGCGAAAAATAAAAGACAAAAAACCACCTCGCGGTGGTTTTTATTTTGTCACTATTTCAAACTCGATTTATAAAGCGCCAATGGCATCTTTACAAAGTTGAGTGATACGATCCCAATCGCCGTGTTCCATTGCATCCGTTGGCGCAATCCAACTACCACCAATACAATCGACGTTTTTCAGCGCTAAATAATCTTTATAGCTACTTGGCGTAATGCCACCTGTTGGGCAGAAGCGAATATCCGCTAGCGGACCCGAGAAGGCTTTAAGAGCATCAACACCACCCGAAGCTTCAGCTGGGAAGAATTTAAAGTGGGTGTAACCGAGCGCCATCCCCGTCATCACTTCTGAAATGCTCGCAACCCCTGGAATTAAAGGGATTGGACCATGCATACCCGCTTTGAGCAGTTCAACCGTTGCACCTGGGGTAATAATAAACTGCGCACCCGCGGCAATCGCAAGATCAAGCTGAGCTTCGTTTAAAATAGTACCCGCGCCCACTAAGGCCTCTGGCACTTCTTTGGCGATTTTAGTGATAGCTTCGAGTGCACAAGGAGTACGCAAAGTCACTTCTAATACGCTAATGCCGCCGGCAACCAGTGCTCGCGCTAATGGCACCGCATGTTCAATCTTGTTAATCACCATAACAGGAACAATAGGGCTGCGTTTAAAAATATCTTGTGGCTGTAGTGACCAGTTATTCTCAAGCATTGCGTTATTCTTCCTTTGTATTAATAAAGTTCATCGATGGCATTAGTACAACGCGCACCAGTTTCTGGACTACTTAGATTTGAACGTAGCGCACTAAATAACTCGCGGCCCATGCCATAACGTGAGCGATGTAAATCCACAATTCCCGCGGCTCTGGTGGCAAGTTCAGCTTCAGAGACCAGCAGGCTCAGTTCGCCAGTTAACGCATCGACACGGATCAAGTCGCCATCTTGGACTTTGGCAATTAAACCGCCATCTAAGGCTTCTGGCGTTAAATGAATGGCCGCAGGGACTTTACCCGACGCGCCAGACATACGACCGTCGGTCAGCAGCGCGACTTTAAAGCCTTTGTCCTGAAGCGTTCCCAATAATGGGGTTAACTTGTGCAGTTCTGGCATACCATTGGCTTTCGGGCCTTGACCTTTAACCACCACAACACAATCTCTATCCAGAGCACCGGCTTGGAACAAGGCATCGAGTTTGTTTTGATCGTCAATCACCACAGCGGGCGCTTCAACGACACGATGTTGTTCTTGTACTGCTGACACTTTGATCACAGCGCGGCCTAAGTTACCTTTGAGTAATTTCAAGCCACCGTTGCCTTGGAAAGGTGATGCGACTGACGTTAACACTTCAGTATCTAAGCTAGTCGTTGGACCATCGACCCAGCGCAGTTCACCGTCGAGCAACCTTGGCTCTTGGGTATAACGGCGTAAACCAAAGCCCGCAACGGTATTCACATCTTCATGCAATAAACCCGCATCGAGCAATTCTTTGATTAAGTACGCCATGCCACCGGCTGCATGGAAATGATTAATATCGGCATGACCGTTTGGATACACGCGCGCCACTAATGGTACAGCATCGGATAATTCAGAAAAATCATCCCAGTTCACAATAATACCGGCAGCACGAGCCGCGGCGACAATGTGCATCGTCAAGTTAGTAGAACCACCAGTAGCCAAAAGTGCCACTATGCCGTTAACCACAGATTTTTCGCTGACCACTTCACCGATTGGGGTATATTGAGTCCCCATTTCGGTTAAACGACACACTTGCTTAGCTGCCATCTTATTTAATGCTTCGCGCAGTGGATCATCAGGATTCACAAATGACGAGCCAGGTAACTGCAGGCCCATCACTTCAAGCATCAACTGATTCGAGTTTGCCGTGCCGTAGAAAGTACAGGTTCCCGCACTGTGGTAAGACTGGGCTTCAGCTTCTAACAGTTGCGCGCGATCCACTTTACCTTGGGCAAATTGCTGACGAATACGGGCTTTTTCTTTGTTCGGGATACCTGATTTCATCGGCCCAGCAGGCACGAATAACATAGGCAAGTGACCAAAGCTTAAGGCGCCGATAAGCAAACCTGGAACGATTTTATCGCAAATGCCGAGCAGTAAAGCGCCATCAAACATGTTGTGAGACAAGCCCACAGCCGTTGCCATCGCAATCACTTCACGACTCAGTAAGCTCAATTCCATACCGGGTTGACCTTGAGTCACACCGTCACACATGGCCGGAACACCGCCCGCCACTTGTGCAACACTGCCGACTTCCTGACAGGCTTTTTTAAGCAATTCAGGATAGCTTTCATAGGGTTGGTGCGCAGATAACATATCGTTAAATGCCGTCACTATGCCGATGTTCGCTTTATTCAATTGACGCAATGCATTTTTGTCGTCTGGATTACAGGCGGCAAAACCATGGGCTAAGTTGCCACAGCTCAATGAGCTACGGTGTACACCATGGTTACGGGCATCATTCAATGCGGCGAGATAACCTTCACGTGACGCTTTACTACGGGCAATAATTCTGTCGGTAACAGCTTGAACTACTGAGTGTATTTCTACTGAGTGCATAGTGACTCCTTAAGCGCTCCAGAACACATCAACGGGCGTTTTACGCTGCGCTAATACGGCTCTGATAGGCATAGCATGGACATCATCACTTTCTAACGCTTGACGATATACGGATAATTTCTGTTCCCCGACCAAGTGCAGATAAATTTGTCTGCTGTTCAGAATCGCACTCTTAGAGAGCGTAATTCTACCATGGGGCGCTGTGGTGGGGTTCGTCGCCACACACAGGGCTTGGGTTGTGAGCGCATGTTCAAGCTCAGCACTGCAGGGAAACCAAGAGCAGGTATGACCATCGTTACCCATGCCTAACACCACCACATCAAAAGGACGTGGGAAGTTAGACAAGGACTCGGCGGCCATATCGGCGCCCGCTTCTGCGGTCGAAAACATGTTTTTTAAACCGCGGAATTTGGCATTCGCCGCACGGTTTTGTAATAAATGTTCACGCACGAGACGCTCATTAGAAGCATCGGCGTCGGCTTCAACCCAGCGCTCATCGGCAAGCGTGATATAAACATCACTCCAATCGATGGATTTCATGCTCAATAGTTGAAATAACTTAAGCGGCGTCGAACCACCGGAAACCACTAAGCTGGCTTTTCCGCGGGCATCGACGGCTTCCTGCAACTGGCTCGCAATTCTATTCGCAAGCTGTTGTTCTAACGCACTTGGCGTATCGAAAGATTTGAATACGGTTTCTTTAATCATCAAAGTCTCCTACTCGTCCCACGAACGGCCATCTTTGGTAATCAAAGCAACTGACGCAACTGGACCCCAAGTACCCGCAGGATAAGGTTTTGGTTTTTCGTTGCTTTGTTCCCACGATTGGATAATGCCATCCACCCAAGTCCATGCCTGCTCGACTTCGTCGCGGCGCACGAACAGCGCTTGATTACCGAGCATAGCTTCGAGTAATAGACGCTCATAGGCATCGGCGATACGTTCATTTTTAAAGGTATCGGAGAAGCTCAAATCGAGTTTAGTGGTTTGTAGACGTTGTTTTTGCTCCAAACCTGGCACTTTGTTCATCATCTGGATTTCAACCCCTTCATGGGGCTGCAAACGGATTGTCAGCTTGTTCGGTGGCAGATTACGGTAGCTTGAGCGATACAAGTTATGCGGTGGGTTTTTGAAATACACCACAATTTCAGAGCTCTTAAACGGCATACGTTTACCGCTACGTAAATAGAAAGGCACGCCCGCCCAACGCCAGTTGTCGATATCCACACGAATAGCCACGAAGGTTTCTGTGTGTGATTGAAGGTTGGCGCCTTCTTCTTCTAAATAACCCGGTACTGGGCTGCCCTTTAAGAAGCCAGCACTGTACTGACCGCGTACGGTATTTTCATACACATTGTCAGAATTAATCGGACGCAGTGATTTGAGCACTTTGACTTTTTCATCACGGATGCTGTCAGCGTCTAAGTTGACCGGTGGATCCATAGCAACGAGCGTTAACACTTGCAGCAAATGGTTCTGGATCATGTCACGCATTTGACCCGCTTTGTCGAAGTAACCCCAACGGCCTTCGATGCCCACTTCTTCTGCGACTGTGATCTGGACGTGGTCAATCGTACGGTTGTCCCACTTAGAGGCAAATAAAGAGTTCGCAAAACGCAGGGCAATCAAGTTCTGTACGGTTTCTTTACCTAAGTAATGGTCGATACGGTAAACCTGACGTTCTTTGAAGTAAGCGGAAACTTGGTCATTGATAACGCGAGAAGAGTCTAAATCTGAGCCGATGGGCTTTTCGAGCACCACGCGTGAATCTGGGTGGATAAGATCTTGTTCATGCAAACAACGGCAAATGTCGCCGAATATTGCAGGTGGCGTAGCAAAGTAACTGACCATAACGCGCTCTTCTGGTTTGAGCAGATCATGGAAGGCACTGTAGCCCGCTGAATCGGTAAAGTTAGTGCCTATATAGTGGCAGCGGGACAGGAAACGTTGGAGAGTCTCTTCGCACAAAGGCTCTTTCACGAAGGTGTTTAATGCAAGCGTGACTAATTCGATAAACTCATCTTGAGTAAACTCGTCTTTCGCGACACCGATCACTTTCGTATCTTTATCGAGAAGTTCAGCTTTATCTAGCTGGTATAAAGAAGGTAACAACTTGCGTCGTGCCAAATCGCCTTTAGTACCAAAGAGTACGAAGTCACAAGCTTTGGCGCCTGATGTTGTTTTGCCCATTGCGTTACGATCTCCTTTGTATGTCGTGTCCCTTCATGTCGATGAAGAAATCCACACTTTTGTTGTAATATAACAACAGAATTTGTTAAATGCATCTATTTTTATAAATATTAACATTCTTGCTAACTAGTCACTTGCTGCATAAATCTGATATGCTTTTTGTGCTTAAATTACTGAAGGTAGTAAAGTCTTATTTCAAAATTGTACTGAAAAGTTACTACATAGAGTCTATTAGTGGGCCGCCAGTCTTGATCTGCTCCCACGAAATAAAAATAAATAAAATTACATTCTCAATTTAGCGGACATACGCGTATGAATACCCTAGAAAAGGTTCAAAAAAGCCTCACCCATTTTAGTAAATCAGAACGCAAAGTTGCAGAGGTGATCTTAGCATCACCACAGACAGCTATACATTCTAGCATCGCCACACTGGCTAAGATGGCAGATGTCAGTGAACCTACTGTGAATCGTTTCTGCCGCCGCTTAGATACTAAAGGTTTCCCTGATTTTAAGTTACATCTAGCACAAAGTCTTGCGAACGGTACACCTTATGTGAGCCGCCACGTTGAAGAAGATGATTCGACTGAGTCTTACACGACAAAAATATTCGAATCTTCAATGGCTTCGCTCGATACCGCACGTCAAAGCCTAGACATTTCAGCCATTAATAAAGCCGTTGATATTCTCACTCAAGCTAAGACTATTTCCTTTTTTGGCCTAGGCGCATCCGCTTCAGTTGCCCATGACGCGCAAAATAAATTCTTCCGCTTTAATGTCCCTGTCATCTGTTTTGACGATGTTCTAATGCAACGCATGAGCTGTATTAACAGTAATGAGGGCGATGTGGTGGTATTGATTTCCCACACTGGCCGCACTAAGTCATTGATTGAAATAGCGCGTTTAGCGAGAGAAAATGGTGCAGCTGTGATTGGTATTACCGCCCGCAACTCGCCTTTGTCAATGGAATGTACACTGCCCGTGACAATGGAAGTGCCAGAAGATACAGACATGTATTTACCTATGGCCTCGCGTTTAGCCCAATTAGTCACTATAGATGTATTGGCAACGGGTTTTACCTTACGTAGAGGCCCACGTTTCCGCGATAATTTGAAACGAGTGAAAGAAGTGTTAAAAGAGTCTCGCATCAATAAAGATCCGATACTGTAACTCACTTCCTTTTCTAAAAATGGCTAGTGTTGATCCTTAACCTAGCCATTTATCGTGCAAATATCAGCGATACCTCACAATTTTCATACATAACTTTAGATCAATTTGATTGTAACTTTACTACAAAATTTGGAATTGCATGGTAATATAGTCCCAAGATTTTTTTTAACTTTAACGGAGTATCCTTATGTTCCGCAGAACCAAAATCGTCACCACTCTAGGTCCCGCTACCGATCGTGATGATAACCTACGCCGCATCATCGCGGCAGGTGCAAACGTTGTACGTCTTAATTTCTCCCACGGTTCCCCCGAAGATCATCTAAAACGAGCAACTCAAGCGCGCGAAATCGCTAAAGAGTTAGGCGTTCATGTGGCCATTCTTGGTGACTTACAAGGCCCTAAAATCCGCGTTTCTACTTTCAAAGACAATAAGAAAGTACAACTCGTATTAGGTCAAGCCTATGTACTTGATGCCGAGTTAGCCAAAGGTGAAGGCGACGAGACCCAAGTGGGTATCGATTACAAGCAATTGCCAGACGATGTGACTGTTGGCGATATCCTGATGTTAGATGATGGCCGTGTTCAATTACGCGTTGAGCGTGTTGAAGGCCGTAAAGTGCATACCACAGTGACTGTGGCAGGCCCTTTATCTAACAACAAAGGTATTAACAAACAAGGCGGCGGACTTTCTGCTGCTGCGCTGACCGAAAAAGACAAGGCTGACATTCTCACTGCAGCAATGATCCAAGTGGATTATTTAGCCGTGTCTTTCCCGCGCAGTGGTGCTGACTTGGACTATGCACGCGATCTTGCCCGTCAAGCCGGTTGTAATGCGTTGATCGTTGCTAAAGTTGAACGTGCTGAAGCGGTTGCGACCGATGCCGCTATGGATGATGTTATCTTAGCGTCTGACGTTGTTATGGTTGCCCGTGGTGACTTAGGTGTTGAAATTGGTGATGCTGCACTCGTTGCAGTACAAAAGAAGTTAATCGCCCGTTCACGCCAACTGAATAAAGTCGTCATCACTGCCACCCAGATGATGGAATCGATGATTTCAAGCCCAATGCCAACCCGCGCCGAAGTGATGGACGTGGCGAACGCTGTGCTTGATGGTACCGATGCTGTGATGTTATCTGCTGAAACTGCTGCCGGTGACTTCCCAGAAGAAACCGTTAAGGCAATGGCAAACGTGTGTGTTGGCGCTGAATCTCACCCAAGTGTGATTGTGTCTAAGCATAGATTAGATGTGCGTTTCACTTCAGTTGAAGAGACCATTGCGCTATCAACTATGTATGCAGCAAACCACCTAGAAGGCGTTAAGGCGATTATCGCTCTGACTGAATCGGGTGCAACACCACAGTTAATGTCTCGTATCAGTTCTTCACTGCCAATCTTAGGTTTATCACGTCACGCAACAACCTTAGCCAAAATGGCCTTGTACCGCGGCGTGTTGCCAATCTACTTCGATTCAACGATCCACCCAGCCGATGAGCTAGCGCAAAAAGCGTTAGAAGCATTAACAGCGGCTGGTTATTTGAATAGCGGTGATATGGTATTAATGACCAAAGGCGATGCAATGGAAACCATCGGCGGCACTAACACCTGTAAAGTGTTGATCGTAGCTTAAGTTGCTTAAGCTTCTTCTAACAACTCAAGCTCGTTAGAAAACAGCCAATAAAAAACCACCTCATGAAGGTGGTTTTTTTATATTGACTGTTTTCTGTAAGTGCAGATTTCTGTTGGTGAAAATTTGTTGGTCTCTCATTTCAGAGGTAAATCCAAACGGCCCAAGCGGCTTAGCTATCGAACTTAACACCGCTTAGACCAAACTGCGCTAACATCAAACACTAATAATCACTATAACGCTTCGAAATCATTCACATTAATTGCCGCTAAGCGCAGCTTATCAGCATGCTGTAACTTTTGTTCTTCGTCGGCAGTGATAACGCCAGTCTCGAGTGCTTTTGCAAACAAGACTTGATTCGGCACTTTTGCTGGCAACTCACCGGCACGCTGCGCTTTCTTCAGTTTTTTATAGATATCTTTACAGGCATATTGCGCGATAAATGCTTGCTCAACTTCAGCAATACCGCCCTTATCCCCTTCAAATTCAGGACATAAG
The DNA here is from genome assembly GCF_025653795.1 of Shewanella sp. SM73. Classification (NCBI taxonomy): domain Bacteria; kingdom Pseudomonadati; phylum Pseudomonadota; class Gammaproteobacteria; order Alteromonadales; family Shewanellaceae; genus Shewanella; species Shewanella sp. SM73. Next base: position 605,868 of record NZ_JAKKRY010000001.1, on the reverse strand, counting down.
AAAGTAATACGTTCGCGAGCAGGGCCAGGCTTCAACATGCCGCTAACTAAATCGGTCGCCATTTTGTCGCTCGGTGCAGTGAAGTGATTACCCAGCGGGAAGATTAAGCCACGCAGTAACCATGCCACAGGACGGCTTGGAAAGTTACGAATCGTGTCTTCCAACGCTTTCGCCGCCAAGTGCAAACGATTGGCCATTACATAACGTACCGCAGGCAAATCGTCCTGTTGACGGCCATTATCTTCAAACAACTTCAAGGTTGCTGAGCCTAAATATAACTGGCTGAGCACATCACCCATACGTGCTGAGAGCATTTCTTTGCGTTTTAAATCGCCGCCCATGATCAGCATTGATAAATCTGTCATTAAGGCTAATGCAGACGAAATACGCGACATATCTTTATAGTACTGCTTAGTTTCACCGCTCACTGGCGCACTACCAAAACGGCTACCGCTTAACGCGCTAAACAAAGCACTGAAAGCATTACGCGTGGCATAACCCATGTGACCCATTAATAACGCATCAAAACGCTCTAAGGCTTCATGTTGGTTTTCCATCGCTGCGGCTTCCATTTCGGCAAGTACGTAAGGATGGCAGCGAGTCGCACCTTGACCAAAAATCATCAATGAGCGGGTTAGAATATTCGCGCCTTCCACAGTGATCGAAATTGGATTCGACATATAAGGGTGGCCTAAATAGTTTTTAGGTCCTAATTGAATGCCCTTACCCGATTGAATATCCATGGCATCGTTCATCACAGAACGGCCTAATTCAGTCATGTGGTACTTAGCTATTGCAGTCACGACCGAAGGTTTGACTTTAAGATCGATACCCGTGGTTGTTAAACGGCGTGCGGCTTCTAACTGATAAGTGTTGGCAATAATACGCGCCAGCGCTTCTTGCACCCCTTCAAACTGACCAATTGCCATTCCAAACTGGTGACGCACATAGCTGTAAGCCGTTGTCGTCTTAGTCGCCATATGACCAGAAGCCGTTGCCAATGCTGGCAATGAAATACCGCGGCCCGCTGACAAACACTCAACCAGCATACGCCAGCCTTTACCGGCAAACTCAGGGCCACCGATAATCCAATCGAGCGGAATAAACACTTCTTTACCTTGAGTAGTACCGTTCATAAACGCCATGCCCAGCGGATTATGACGACGACCAATCACCACACCAGGATGATCCGTTGGGATCAACGCACAGGTAATGCCTAAGTTTTTCTTATCGCCAAGCAGACCTTCAGGATCGCGCATTTGGAACGCTAAACCCAGAACTGTTGCTACAGGCGCCAGCGTGATATAACGCTTATCCCAGGTGAGTTTTAGCCCGAGCATTTCTTCGCCATTGAAGGTATCACGGCACACAATACCCACATCTGGGATAGCGCCGGCATCACTGCCCGCTTCTGGACCAGTTAATGCAAAACAAGGAATTTCATCGCCTTTAGCTAAAGCAGGTAACCAACGTTCTTTCTGCTCGCTCGTACCATAGTGGGTCAGCAACTCACCTGGGCCTAAAGAGTTCGGCACCATCACAGTAACAGCGGCGCTTACGCTACGGCTGGCTAATTTGCTGACAATGGTCGAGTTTGCATAGGCAGAGAAAGCTTTACCACCAAATTTCTTCGGAATGATCAGTGCGAAGAAACCTTCTTTCTTAAAGTATTCCCACAGCTCTGGCGGTAAATCCTTGCGGTTATGCACTATGTCGAAATCATCGATCATCGTCAGTGCTGTCATCACTTGATTATCAATAAAGTCTTTTTCTTCTGCAGTTAGCGTGGGTTTGCCATAGCTATGCAAGGTATTCCAGTTAGGATTTCCGCGAAATAACTCCCCTTCCCACCAGACATCACCCGCTTCCATCGCTTCACGCTCGGTATCGGAAAGTGGCGGCAAGACCTTCTTGAAAAAACTAAAAACTGGGCGGGTAATAAACTGCATCCGGATATTTTTCACCGCAAACAACACGACAATGGCTATCAGGGCAAGAATTATAATCGTCAACATTATCAAGACCTTTTAATTAAGAAGAAACGGGGACTGATACGCCAGCCGCCATGTAGGGGATCACTTTACGGATCACGGCTTCGATGTCGTTATGCTCACCAAACTCAGCAGCAGCAATGTCATTTAGGGCATCAGCGGACGCCATAGTGAACACGATAGTGCCTAAGGTAAAGTGTAAGCGCCAAAACATTTCAGCGGGTGGAATATGTGGTGCACTGGCCGACACGGCTTTAACAAAAGCATCGAGATGCTGGCCGTAATGGGTAGTAATAAACCAACGTAAATGCCCTTGGCTTTCGATATAGCCACGGCCTAAAAGCTGCAGGAAGATCGTGGTGCCTTCGGTACGTAGCGCGTTTAAATCCAATAAAGGATCGACCAAAGAAGACAGGATCTCTTCGAGTGTTGCTTGTGCTGGAGCGGCATTTAAACGATGAATTTGGCTTGAAGCGGCAGGCATAAACACGTCTAAATAGCGGGCTAACACTGCACGGATCAGCTCTTTTTTAGAACCAAAGTGATAATTGACCGATGCTAAATTCACCTCAGCTTTGCTGGTAATGAGTCGCAAGGAGGTCTCAGAAAAGCCCCGTTCGGCGAACAGTTTTTCTGCGGCATCAAGTATTCTAGTTTTTGTATCGGATCGACTTGCCATTCCGTGACCTTGAATTAATTTAAAACACTCGTTTAAATTAAACATTGGCACCACGGATGTCAAACTAAAATTGGACAAATTCACCGCTTTCTAGTCTGTGATACAAGCGGTATGTCGTACATGTCCGAATAAGTGTTAAAAACAAGTCAATTAACCCTTGTGCAATAACTTTGTGGTTTAGGTAAACTGTGTAACACAAAAACAACAAGGACAACTAGACATGGTTATTTCATTGAATCGTCGCAGTAAAATCGCCCTCACAGTGGCACTCGCGCTGGGATTAACGGCCTGTAATGATGCACAAAGTAAAACAGACAAGACAGCTACTGCAGCAGCTGTCATCAATATCGCCCCAGATAAAGCACAAGCCATTGCTTTTATTAACGATGCTGAAGCCAAGATGGCCGAATTATCGATTGAATCTAATCGCGCCGAGTGGATTTACAGCAACTTTATTACTGATGATACCGCGGCCCTGTCTGCCGCAGTCGGCGAAAAGGTCAGTGCCGCGTCGGTAAAATTTGCAACCGAGGCGGCTAAGTACGCCAATGTAGAACTCGATCCCATTAATGCCCGCAAGCTCAATATCCTGCGCAGTGCGTTAGTGTTACCCGCGCCGCTCGATCCTGCGAAGAACACCGAGCTGGCGCAAATTAGTTCAGAATTAAATGGCTTATACGGCAAAGGAAAATACTGTTTTGCCGACGGCAAATGTATGACCCAGCCTGAGCTATCGAGCTTAATGGCCGAATCACGAGATCCCGTAAAATTACTGGAAGCGTGGAAAGGCTGGCGTGAAATAGCTAAACCCATGCGCCCCTTGTTTCAACGCGAAGTTGAACTGGCCAATGAAGGCGCAAAGGATCTCGGTTATGCCAACCTGTCTGAGCTATGGCGCAGTCAATATGATATGAAACCCGATGATTTTTCACAGGAACTCGATCGTCTTTGGGGCCAAGTAAAACCCCTTTATGAATCTTTGCACTGTTATGTGCGCGGTGAACTCAATAAAGAATACGGCGATAGCGTCGCACCGACCACTGGCCCCATCTCTGCACACTTACTTGGCAACATGTGGGCCCAGCAATGGGGCAATGTGTATGATCTCGTCGCCCCTGACAATGCCGATCCGGGTTACGATGTCACTGAGTTATTGGCAAAGAAAGGCTATGACGAGCATAAAATGGTGAAACAAGCCGAAGGCTTCTTCACATCATTAGGGTTCGCACCATTGCCAGAAAGTTTTTGGGCGCGTTCTCTATTCGTACAACCAAAGGACCGTGATGTGGTTTGTCACGCTTCGGCGTGGGATCTCGATAATCTCGACGATATCCGCATTAAAATGTGTATCCAAAAAACTGCCGAAGATTTTAGCGTTATCCACCACGAACTTGGGCATAACTTCTATCAACGCGCTTATAAGCAACAACCCTTCCTATTTAAAAACAGCGCTAACGACGGTTTCCATGAAGCAATTGGTGACACGATTGCACTGTCGATCACGCCAAGCTATTTAAAGCAAATCGGCTTATTAGAAGAAGTACCTGATACATCTAAGGATATCGGCCTTTTACTAAAACAAGCCTTAGACAAAATTGCTTTCTTGCCCTTTGGCCTGATGATAGATCAGTGGCGCTGGAAAGTGTTTAGCGGCGAAATCACGCCTGCCCAATATAACCAAGCTTGGTGGGATCTGAGGGAAAAATACCAAGGCGTCAAAGCACCGACTGAACGTAGTGAAGCAGATTTTGATCCGGGTGCTAAATACCATGTACCAGGCAATGTACCCTACACCCGTTACTTCCTAGCGCATATTTTGCAATTCCAATTCCATCAAGCGCTGTGTGAAACTGCAGGCGATAAAGGTCCGGTACACAGATGCAGTATTTATGGTAATCAAGCCGCGGGAGAGAAACTCAATAAGATGCTCGAGTTAGGCTTAAGTAAACCTTGGCCAGAAGCATTGAAAGAAGTCACCGGCAAAGAAACGATGGATGCAAAAGCGGTGCTCGATTACTTCGCCCCACTTAAAACATGGTTAGATGAGCAAAATACCACCGCAAACCGCCAGTGTGGTTGGTAAGGGTTCATAAAATCATCACCCAATAACATAAAACAAAATGCCCAATAAAATTGGGCATTTTTATTCAATACTTATCTGTTTAATCTAACGCCATCCCATTCCTTTACGATTGGCTTCACGGTTTTCAAGCTTAAGCTGTTCTGACTTAGTTAACATCACATAAAGTGCCCCAGCACCGCCCTGCTCGGTTTTCGCCGAATGATAGGCAAGCACCATGTCGAGTTGTGATAACCAATAGCACACAGCGGATTTGAGCAATCCCGCAAAGGGTTGACTCTGATAGCCTTTACCGTGGATCAACATGACACAGCGTTCACCATGTGCCTGCGCTGCCAGTATATAGTTAAGGACGGCATCACGAGCTTGGTTTAACCGATAAGCATGCACATCAAGCTCCATCTTGATGCTGTATTGCCCCATTCGGAGTCGTTTAAAAACGCCGCCTTGTACCCCCTCACGCTTAAAGCTCACAATGTCATCTGGCGCTTGCTGTGGAAACGCTTTTAAATCCAGTGGCATACACGCTAGGAAGGCTTCCCGTTGTAAAGCATCGCGTCTGTGTATTTGCTCAGCCGTCAACGCTTTCGGTGCTAAATTTACCACTGGCATATCGCCTTTTAGTGGCACGACTCCAGCCATTTCCTCAAAAAACAGTGCTGATTCATCATCCAGCATGGCAAGCTCCTTTACTTCACACTCTTGTACAGAAACACACTTTGTAAACATTCAAGGCTTTAGTTCAGCGGGCGCCTCCATTATAGTGACGCCATGATTGCCAGATTAGAATAAAGTAATGAAATTTTTGCCGCTAGTCCTGATGTGCTTATTGTCACTACCAAGCTTAGCCAATCCAGCTAAAACTCATACAAAATCCACTGATGATCAATTGATCAACGCTAATTACCCTTTGTTTATTAGCGCTTTTAATCAATTGTCTCCTGAGGTGACCCGTGAGATTTACGCTGATGACGCTAGCTACTTATCTGAGAGTCAAAGTAAAGAAATTTACTATGGACGAGACAATATTGTCGCCATTTACAAGAAGTTTTTCGATAAAATCCGCGCCAAAAAAGCCACTATCGACGTGGATTTTCGCATTACTAAACGCAAAATTATCGGTAATGGTGCCATAGATACAGGCTATTATTTGGTTCGATTTTACCCAGCACAAGAAACTGGCGAACCTGTGAGTGAATTTGCGGGCAAATTTGCTATTGGTACAGAAAAAGTCTCATCCACTCAATGGAAAGTGAGCTTAGATACCAATAACCGCGCAGAACCTAGCTATTATCTGAATGCGAAACCAGTGCCTAACTTGTATTATGGTCGCCAATTTCCGCCTTTACCTGCGGGTAAAAAATTACCCTAATGTTAATGCCGATTACGTTTAAATGGGCTGTCTAACATCTAACGCATTTAGATAGAAATCGAATAAATTTAAACAAATACAATTAAATTAAAGATTTAGCTAACATGACTACAACTAAGCAAACCTGTCCCTGTGGCAGTGGGCTAAGCTATCAAGATTGCTGTGGTCCACTGCATACGCATGTAGACTCTGGGCAAGTGATTGCCCGTACACCTGAACAACTTATGCGCTCACGCTACTGCGCATTTGTATTGAAAAATTTTGATTACATTTTAAAAACACATCACCCTGACCATCTAAATGGCCTTACTCTCACGAGCCTCAAGGCTGGTCCTCACCCACATTGGTTAGGATTAGATGTACAGAGCAGCACTGAAACACCAATCCACAATGCTCAAGCGGCGATAGCTGAACAACGACATGGCACAGTTACTTTTAAAGCTTGGTATAAGCTCGATGGTGAAATTGATGCTATCTATGAGCGATCCGAATTTATCTACCAAGCAAGTCGCTGGTATTACAGCCAAGGCCAGCAAATGACGGCTAAATTACCCGGTAGAAATGATCTCTGTATTTGCCATAGTGGCAAAAAATTCAAACAATGCTGCTTAAAATCTCGATAGGTATACAGTGCTGAACTGCACTGGAGAATTACGGTGAAGGTTTATAGTGCTGATTGAACAAGCACAGAGATCAACAATAAAGGCAACCTAGATTACAAACCTAGGTTGCCTTTATTTTATCGTGAGCAGCGCATTTGAAATAATTGTGACTTAGTGGGTTATGACTGAAGCGCTTTTCGCCGACAAGATAAATTGTGCAAACTCAGGCTCCCGTAATGCAGGGCTATAGAGATAACCCTGTGCCTGATGGCAAAAACTTTTCGCTAAAAACGCTTCTTGCTCAAGGGTTTCAACCCCTTCTGCCGTTAAAGATATATTTAATGCATTCGCCATGGCGATAATGGCTGACACAATTTCACGACTTTCACGGCTGACGGTAAGATCTGAAATAAACGAACGATCAATCTTAAGTTTACTGATCGGAAACTGCTTCAAATAACGCATAGAGCAGTAACCCGTCCCAAAATCGTCAATCGCGAGCCCTACGCCTAATTCCGCTAATTCTTGACATAACAAGGTCGCATGGCGAATATCACCCATCAATTCAGTCTCAGTGATCTCTAAGATTAAAGTCTTAGGTTTCAAGCGATAACGCGTCAACAACTGCCACACTTGCTCGAATAAATTACCACTGAAGAACTGGCGGGCCGACACATTCACATGCATTGTCATATCTGCATTATGATGCTGCCATAGGTTTAACTGTCGACATGCGGCCTCTAAAACCCAACTGCCGATAGAATTAATCATCCCCGACTGCTCAGCAATATCAATAAAGGAAGCTGGAAATAACACGCCTCTTTTAGGGTGGTGCCAACGGATTAAGGCTTCGGCGCCAATATAGGTATTCTGCTCAAGATCCCTCAGTGGCTGATAATAAAGCTCAAACTGACGGCCACGGATCGCACTGTGTAAATCACGTTCTATCTGCGCATCCTCTTTAAATGCGCTCAATAACGTGCTGTTAAATACTTGGATTGCAGTGCCTTTTTTCTTTTTAGCATACTGCACTGCAATATCGGCACAGGTTAATGGGGCAAACAAACTCGCCACAGAGGCAATATCAACCACAGCTAAAGCAGGCTTTGGTTCGACTTGCTCGCGGCCGATTAAAATAGGCATGGCAAGATGTTGATACAGGCGCGTACTAAAATAATCGAGATCGTAAACCGCATTATCATCGATCAACAGCACTGCAAATTCATCGCTGCCGACGCGAGCAATTTCAGTGGCCTTATTAATCTCAGAAAAATGTTTCAAACGGCGGGCAATTTCTATCAACAAGCTATCGCCATTTTCATGGCCATAGGTATCGTTAAAACGCTTAAATCCCACTAAATCAACTAATAACAACAGTCCCTTCGTGGTACGTTCAAGCACTCGATTAAAATGAGTACGGTTATGGAGTCCCGTTAATCCACAACGCCAAGCAAGCCGTTCAAGCTCTGACTTATAGTTATGCTCGTCGGTATTTTCTTCACACGAGACCAAGGCATAATGATTGCCGCGATCGGTAATGAACTGACTCAGCACGTATGTCAGCCAATAACGACTACCATCGGCACGACTAAACTGCACTTCGCCTTTGGCAATTTCCCCCCTAAAGATTTGCGCTAGGGTTTGCTCGGCTAATTGGGCATGCTGCTTGAAAAAAGCCAACTCACGAATATTCGCGCCGATAATCTGCTCACGGGGTATGCCGGTGATTTCACTGTGCGCCTGATTCACATACTCGACTTTTTCAGTATGCAGATTAATTAACATACTGATTTGTCGCGATTGTTCAGTGGCACAGCGAAATAAACTCAAGCTTTCTTCTTTATCGTAGCTGTGCTTTGTCGCTAAGGTCAGGGCTAATTGGTCGGCCATCTGGCACGCGAGGTGAATTTCACTGTCATGCCAGTGGGGAGTCAATTGTGCCCGCTCAATGCAGAGCACACCTTCGAGATGACCATTGATGCGAATGGCGATGTCAAGACTCGAGTTGATTTGCCGCGGGATAAAATAGCACTCAGCCAATTCACTTAAACGTGGATCGGTCAGGGCATTGCCTGCATCGATATGGCGCAGAGTTTTGAGCTCGTGTACATACCGGGGACAATCTTGTAATAACTTAGGTCTATGAATGTCTTGCAACATCATAGAACCAAATTGTGCGACGAGTGATTGGGTTTGTTGATCAGATGAAAAAGTCCACACTGATACCAAAGAAACCGCTAAATTCTGGCACAACAACTCTGTGGTTAACTCTGCCGTCTTTGTGAAATCGCCCTGCTGTTTTGCAGTTGACTGTACCAAAGACTCCAATAAATGCTGATGCTGACGTCGCTTCACGCTGGTTCCCTACAAAACTTCGTGTTGGGCTAAAGGTCTTTGCTGTTAGCAAACTTACCTTGAAATTTAGAATTAAGCTGATTGAATTATTCTTATTTGGAGGCAGATTACACTAACTGTTGCAAGCACAGCAACATGTGGCACAATTTATTACAATTTGGCTAACAATAGCAGCATTTTTAGGCAATTAGCGCGATTTCTGTGACATCTATGACCGACTAAAAACTAAAGTGCTGCTCTAAAAATTACAGGCCGTTTTCCAATTGAAAAATCATTTTTTCCGCGCTGACATTGAAGGTCAGCAGTAAGTCGACGCCTTCAGCTTTAGTCACAAATTCAGTTTGCACTTCAGCAAATCGAGTTTGAGCGCGTGTTGCCATGCTTTCGGCATCCGCTTGAGCGCTATCGCCAACAAAATTTAACGTCAATAACGTATCGTGTTCATCAATAACGGCGCCGATATCGACAAAGCTGCCGCAATCGGTGCAAGTGTCATTCACTGTCGGGCTCTGTGCTTCTATTATGCCTTTCATCTGTATTCCTTAATGTATAGAGCGACTGATTAACGGCATCACTAAAATATGCTCGTTAAATTTTTAACGCGGTAAATTTTAACTCGATAGGTTAATACGAATTATAGGTAATTAAGCTTCAAGATAACTGGCTTTAGCTCACGCTTATTTATCGAAATGGATCAAATTGACCCTATGGGTATTGAAGATCACTTGCGGGAAGACTGCCTTAGGCTGAAGCGAGCAAAGGCACAAGATTACGTTGGATTGCCAATTGATCAGCAAAGTGCATGATCTCGACTTTGGGTGCGGTTAATTGGCCCCTTTGCCTCAGCTGAGTCACATGATCACAGTTACTTAACGCTTCTGCCATTGCGACTGACTCGCCGCCACGGATGACTAAGGCCTCCGGTCGCAATGCTTGTTGTAATTGAAACGCACGTGGACCTTGAGCCATAAAAATACTGCTGTTATCAACCACTGGCTCAGCAGACGATAAATCCGCCATTAAACTTTGCTGTGGTGGCAATTCAAATTGGCGTTGTAACTTTTGCGCCATATCGAGTTCATTTTGCCATTGGAATTGCGCCATGTCCCGAGCGTCAACCGACAGTAACGACAGCAACAGGGCGAATTCGCCCCGTCTGTCGTTTTCTATCGCCGCGTTTAAGCGGGTGCCAATTTGGACTTCGTTGACTAAAGGAACATCAATTTGCATAAAAAAACATCGTCAAAACAATTCGTTGTTAGTTAATCGACCATTTGATACATAACTTTAGGAATATTTTTAAATTGGGTATTTACATGGAAAAGGTTTCTGACTACTATGGCGGCCGCAATTGAGGAGGGGTTCCCGAGTGGCCAAAGGGATCAGACTGTAAATCTGACGGCTCAGCCTTCGAAGGTTCGAATCCTTCTCCCTCCACCATTTGCACTGCAAGTTTTATCGTGTTGTTCGAAAATGATGTAGAGTTTTACAAAAGCGTTAAAGGTATTCGTGGAGGGGTTCCCGAGTGGCCAAAGGGATCAGACTGTAAATCTGACGGCTCAGCCTTCGAAGGTTCGAATCCTTCTCCCTCCACCATCTTTATCTCTAACGCAGATAATCATTTTCAAACACTAAACATGGCCAATGTTTAGTTTTGTCTTGATAAACAAGTCTGTTATTGATGATGTTTTGAAAGACAATTTTAAAAGTCAGTTGTAAAGCTAAAAAGAAAGTTTGTGGAGGGGTTCCCGAGTGGCCAAAGGGATCAGACTGTAAATCTGACGGCTCAGCCTTCGAAGGTTCGAATCCTTCTCCCTCCACCATTTCTTTCACTCTCGCATATCCTTCTTGTTCCACTTCCGCTTAGTCTGTTCCAACTTAATCTGACTGTTCCAGCTTAATCTAATTAAATTCTTGGCATTTCTATATTAAGTAAACCTCTTGGTGAGCGACATTTGTTTTTGATTTCAATTACGTCGTGCTCTACTTTAAGCGAATGACTTCAAGCTCATCCAATAAAACCGCTTTGCCCGTCCCTGTGATATGCTCTGAAAATGATCTCTTTCGATGTGACTACTATGATTTCTAACACGATTCAACCACCAGTGGATTCTCACAGCGCTCACAGACTCTGCCCAACATGGGAAGCCCACGCGATAGGCAAGATTGAAGCGGATTTTCAGCGCAGCGCCGATACCCACTTGATTAAGCTTGAATTACCTATGCTCGATGGCATAGATATTTATCTTAAAGATGAAAGTACCCACCCGACAGGGAGTTTGAAGCATCGCCTCGCCCGCTCACTCTTCCTCTATGCCCTGTGTAACGGCTGGATTAAGCAAGGCACGCCAATTATCGAATCCTCATCGGGCAGTACGGCGATTTCTGAAGCCTACTTTGCCCGCTTACTCGGTTTACCTTTTATTGCCGTAATGCCCAAAAGCACGGCTAAAAAGAAGATTGAGCAGATCACTTTCTATGGCGGTCAATGTCATTTTGTCGATCATTCCAGTGAGATTTACGCAGAATCGGCGCGCCTTGCCGCAGAGCTTGGCGGCCATTATATGGATCAATTCACCTACGCCGAGCGTGCAACCGACTGGCGCGGTAATAACAACATAGCCAACTCTATCTTCAATCAGATGGAGCGCGAGCCACACACGATCCCGCGCTGGATAGTGATGAGCCCAGGCACTGGCGGCACATCGGCGACCATAGGCCGCTACATTCGCTATCAGAGGTTGGCAACACAACTTTGCGTGGTCGACCCGCAAAACTCCGTTTTTTTTGATTTCTATCAGAGCGGCGATGCCAGCTTAACCTGTTGCAATGGCAGTAAGATTGAAGGCATAGGTCGACCGAGAGTCGAGCCATCGTTTATTCCTGGAGTTGTCGATACTATGCTGCAAATTCCCGACGCCGCATCTGTGTCGACAATTCATTGGTTAGAACAATTAATTGGCCGTAAAACCGGCGCATCCACAGGAACCAACCTGTACGGTGCATTACAACTGGCTGTACAAATGCAAGCGCGTGGAGAGCAAGGCTCAATAGTAACCCTCATTTGTGACTCGGGTGAGCGTTACCTTGATACTTATTACGATACAGATTGGATTACAGCTAACATCGGCGATATTGCGCCCTATCAGCGCCAACTTGCAGCATTTAATCATTTCGGCCAGTTAAGTGAGCTTGATTAAGCAACTGTATTAAGTCGTTAGGTTTAGAATCCACAAAACATCCACCATAAAAAACGCCCCACAACTGTGAGGCGTTTTTTATGCTTTGCAAATTAGCATTAATCAATATTCAAATACTTATGGGTCTGGATCGATAAGCGCCAATTACGGGCGATACACACTTTCATCGCCAGTTCTGTCGCTCTAGGCTTTTGACTAATAGGCTGAAGGCAAATCGTTTTCGCTGAAATATCGATGTCTTGCAGTAATTCATCAAGTTCATCGATGTGATTTTCAGTAGCGATAGGATGCTTAATCTCATTGGCGCGGTTCAGCGCCTGTGCTAATACCTGATAGCCCCCTTTCATGTTCACCTTGGGTGATACTGTCACCCAAGTGTCATCGGCACAGTTGATTTCGAAGGTGCCACTGGTTTCGATTTGAGTCGCAAAGCCTTGGCTGTGCAAGGTCTCGGTTAATTCGCGTAAATCGTACATACAAGGCTCTCCGCCGGTGATCACGATATGCCGCGCAGTAAAACCTTTAGCGTGAAAGGCAGCGATAAGACTTTGCGCCGTATGATCAGCCCAGCGACCAATGGTGCCGTCCACGGTAATCACTTGCTCTGGCGACACCTTATTGGCTTCAAGCACATCCCATGTCTGTTTCGTATCGCACCAAGCACATCCCACAGGACAACCTTGTAGGCGGACAAATATAGCAGGCACTCCGGTAAAAACACCTTCACCTTGAATGGTTTCAAATACTTCGTTGACAGGGTAATTCATACTGACGTTCCACTTTTCTGGGGCGGCATTTATAGTGGATTTTAGCTTGAGCTGCAAGTCTTTGCGCCGAGAAAGCCTATTTCGACCCTATAGTCAGAGTTTGCAAGCCCTATGGCCTGAGTTACACTAACGCCCTATTTATACCTGTTCTACGGTGAAGTGAAATCCTTTATGTCAACGAGCTTAGTGTCAAAAACAGTGGTGTCCAAAGCAGTGGTGGTATTCAGTGGCGGACAAGACTCAACAACCTGTCTTATTCAAGCCCTAACCCAGTACGATGAAGTACATGGGATCACTTTTGACTACGGTCAACGTCACCGCGAAGAAATTGAAGTTGCCAAATCCTTAGCAAAACGCCTGAAGATCACCAGCCATAAAGTCATGGATGTCACCTTACTTAATGAGTTAGCTATTTCAGCCCTCACCCGTGATGCAATACCCGTTTCACACGAGTTGATGGAAAATGGCTTACCCAATACCTTCGTGCCCGGCCGTAATATTTTATTTTTAACGCTTGCAGGCATTTATGCCTATCAATTAGGGGCGCAAGCGATTATCACAGGCGTGTGTGAAACCGATTTTTCAGGCTACCCTGATTGTCGTAACGATTTTGTCAAAGCGATGGAATCCGCCTTGGTTCAAGGCATGGATAAACAACTAAAAATCATCACGCCTTTAATGTGGCTCAATAAGGCACAAACCTGGGCACTGGCGGATAAATATCAGCAACTTGATCTGGTTCGCCACCATACTCTCACCTGTTATAACGGCGTGATTGGCGATGGCTGTGGTGATTGCCCTGCCTGTCATCTTCGCAAACGTGGATTAGATGACTATCTACAGAATAAAGCAGCGGTCATGGCTGAGCTTGACGCCAGCGAGCCAAAAGCATGACACGCAGTCCCTATTGGGTCGCGCTGATGGTGAGTCTGATCTGTGCGGGTTTGTATGCCGCAGGCTTAGCAAGCACCGCTGTCGATAACTTACTCGCCTATCGCCGCAGTGCAATTAGTGAGGGTGAATGGTGGCGATTAATCAGTGGAAATTTACTGCACACGAATCAATGGCATCTATTGATGAACCTTGCAGGGCTGTGGGTGGTGCTATTTTTGCACCATTTTCATTATCATCTCAAAGGCTTAAGTGCACTATTTTTCGTGTTATGTTTACTTGAAGGTATAGGCTTGTATTTAGGCTACCCGCAATTGCTCGGTTATGTCGGCTTAAGCGGTATGTTGCATGGTTTGTTCGCCTACGGCGCAGTGCAGGATATTGTCCGTAAGCTGCGCTCAGGCTATCTGCTGCTCGTTGGCGTTATCATCAAGGTCGGTTACGAACAGCTTTATGGTGCCAGCAGTGATGTCACCGCCATGATAGGTGCGCGCGTGGCAACCGAGGCGCATTTGGTCGGCTTAATCTGCGGGCTGATTTGCGCTTTAGCGGTGTTTATCAAGCTAAAAATGAGCCAATCAAAAGTCCCTGCTTAATCCAAGTCAAGATATTAAAAAGCCGTCGCTGCATGATTGCTGGATGGCTTTTTTAATGCTGAGCGCAAGAATAAATCTAGGCTTTGATCAACAGGTCCCGCAGGTGCTTGACTTCATCACGCATTGCCGCCGCTTGTTCAAACTCTAAGTTGCGCGCATGTTCATGCATCTTCTTCTCAAGCTGATCGATTTGATGGCTCAACTCTGCCGCATCGGCTTTATGATAATGGGACTTAGGCTCAGCCACTTTGCCATACACAGCTTTACTGTCGCGGCCATCATCCACATCCATCACATCGGTGATCCGTTTAACGACGCCCTTAGGCGTGATACCGTGTTTTAAGTTGTGCGCCCGCTGACGTTCACGACGTCGGTCAGTTTCACCTATCGCTTTCTCCATCGAATTGGTGATGCGATCGGCATAAAGGATCACTTTACCATTGACGTTACGCGCCGCGCGGCCAATCGTTTGGATGAGCGAGCGTTCAGAGCGCAAGAAGCCCTCTTTATCGGCATCTAAAATACACACCAATGACACTTCAGGCATATCTAAGCCTTCGCGCAATAAGTTGATCCCAACCAATACATCAAACTTACCTAAACGCAGATCGCGGATGATCTCAACCCGTTCGACAGTGTCTATGTCCGAATGCAGATAACGCACTTTTACGCCATGTTCGTCGAGGTATTCAGTCAAATCCTCCGACATACGCTTAGTCAACGTCGTCACTAACACCCGCTCATTGACGGCCACTCGCTTGGCGATTTCAGACAATAAATCGTCCACTTGGGTCCCAACAGGGCGCACTTCTAATTCAGGATCGAGCAATCCCGTTGGCCGCACAACCTGCTCAGCAATCTCGCCTTCGCTCTTTTCCAGCTCGTAGGCACTCGGTGTTGCCGACACATAGATAGTTTGCGGCATCAATTGCTCAAACTCTTCAAACTTGAGCGGCCGGTTATCCAAGGCAGACGGTAAGCGGAAACCATATTCCACAAGTGTGGTTTTACGGGAACGGTCACCTTTGTACATAGCGCCGATTTGCGGCACAGTCACATGGGATTCATCGATAATTAATAAGCCGTCGGCAGGCAAATAGTCGAGCAAGGTTGGTGGCCCTTCCCCTGGTGCGCGGCCAGACAAATAGCGCGAGTAGTTTTCGATGCCAGAGCAGTAACCCAACTCCACCATCATTTCCACATCGTATTGCACCCGCTCATGGATACGCTGGGCTTCAATTAACTTGTTGTTATCGAGTAGATATTGCTTACGCTCACGCAGTTCTTCTTTAATAAACTCAGTGGCAGCGATAATTTTTTCCCGCGGCGTGACATAGTGAGTCTTAGGGTAAACCGTCGTACGGGCGATACGTTTAATAATATGGCCCGTTAACGGGTCAAACTCACTTAAACGTTCAATCTCATCGTCGAACAACTCGACTCGAATGGCATTACGCTCAGAATCGGCGGGGAAAATATCAATCACTTCACCGCGCACACGATAAGTACCACGTTGTAGCTCAATATCATTGCGCTTGTACTGCAATTCACTGAGACGAATTAAGATGTCACGCTGCCCCATCACATCGCCTTGGCGTAGATGCAGCAACATTTTTAAATAGGAATCGGGATCGCCCAAGCCATAAATAGCCGACACCGAAGCAATCAGCACCACATCTTTACGTTCTAACAGCGCCTTAGTGGCGGATAAGCGCATCTGCTCAATGTGAGCATTAACCGAAGCGTCCTTTTCGATAAAGGTATTTGACGCAGGTACATAGGCTT
Source organism: Shewanella sp. SM73 (assembly GCF_025653795.1). Classification (NCBI taxonomy): domain Bacteria; kingdom Pseudomonadati; phylum Pseudomonadota; class Gammaproteobacteria; order Alteromonadales; family Shewanellaceae; genus Shewanella; species Shewanella sp. SM73. Next base: position 589,550 of record NZ_JAKKRY010000001.1, on the reverse strand, counting down.
CGGGCTGGTAGTAATCGTAGTAAGAAACGAAATACTCGACCGCATTATGGGGAAAGAACTCTTTCATCTCGCCATAAAGCTGCGCCGCCAAGGTTTTATTAGGCGCCATGATAATCGTGGGCCGACCTAACTTTTGGATCACATTGGCAATCGTGAAGGTTTTACCTGAGCCCGTCACCCCGAGTAAGGTTTGGCAGGCCAGACCCGCTTCGAGTCCATCGACTAATTTGGCAATCGCTGTAGGTTGGTCGCCTGCGGGGGCGAATTGCGATTCAAGCTGAAAAACAGATTCTGACACGCGCACATATCCTTTTAGTGAGTCGCCCCATTCTAATCAAGTCACCGACTAAGCTCCACAGTTATCCTTCCTGTCGTCATATCAATACGATCTAAAACCGCAAGATGACAATTTAAAGGAAGAAACATGAAACTTTTAAACTAAGGCGTTTTCAGCGTTTTTTGCTCACAAAACACCCGCAAACTAAGCAAAAATGCCAATTTAATACACAAGAAATCAATTTCGTTCGATTACAAAATTGCAACCTTGTTTTCACCCTCAATAAAAACCACTTGCTTTTAGTATGCATTTGATAATGCTTAAATTTATTTTTGAACCCCAAAATAGTGCATTTTAAGTCCGCCGCCCATACCCCAAGGCTTTGGCGGCCATTTTCCAGGACAACTCACAGGGTTATCCACAGATTTTGTTGATAAGTCGAAATAACCTAGAAACCACGCGGGATTGGAGGCTGTCATGTGTCTTAACAACCGTCTCTCGGCATTTAGTAATTTAATTACATTTGATAAATGTTGCTACTTGTATCAATTTCACTAACTGTAATTAACGCGAGCTGTAGTCGCGCATCTGGTACCACAACTTATAGTGAAGTGCATCACTTAATTTGAAAAACAGCTCACGCTAATTCGATAAAGCCTCAATTAACACCTCCATCAACAACAGCAAACTTGTTAAAACAGAAAAACGGGCTTTAACAGCGAAAAGATAACCCACGTTTTCTATCGGTATAAAGAACTGAGTAAATTCACATTACCCCACCTGAGATCCTTTTTTGAGCGGTTTGAGTCTTAAGTACTCGACCAAGTACCGAAAACGGTGTCGATTATTTAGCGAATGATTTCAATTTCATAGAATCACCGCTTAAAAACGATGGACTCAATTATGGCTATATTGCGAATTGTTAAGTGGTTTTTCACGAAAAATGTCGAATTCTGCACCACGATGCACATTAGATGAGCACTTAACAGCATAATTACACTTTTTTTAGTAACTCGAGTTGACTCATCCAACAGAGCGTTTTACTATGCGCTCCGTTCTCAACGAGTCGCTACGATTGTGTGAAACGATTCCCCTGTAGTTCAGTCGGTAGAACGGCGGACTGTTAATCCGTATGTCACTGGTTCAAGTCCAGTCAGGGGAGCCACTTTAAGCACATGATAAAAATGAGTTAGAACAAGCAGTAAGATAAGTTGTAAACAATTCCCCTGTAGTTCAGTCGGTAGAACGGCGGACTGTTAATCCGTATGTCACTGGTTCAAGTCCAGTCAGGGGAGCCAATTACGTTATCAAGCTGAAGCATTAAAATGATTCCCCTGTAGTTCAGTCGGTAGAACGGCGGACTGTTAATCCGTATGTCACTGGTTCAAGTCCAGTCAGGGGAGCCAATTTAAGCAAGCAAAAAAGTCGATAGTAATATCGCACCTCGATTCCCCTGTAGTTCAGTCGGTAGAACGGCGGACTGTTAATCCGTATGTCACTGGTTCAAGTCCAGTCAGGGGAGCCATTTAAAAAGTGTTATTTCTGTAAAGTCGATAGCAATATCGCACCCTCTACTCCCCTGTAGTTCAGTCGGTAGAACGGCGGACTGTTAATCCGTATGTCACTGGTTCAAGTCCAGTCAGGGGAGCCAATTATTCTTAGTTTTGTTCCCGTGTCTTTGCCTCTTCTGGCTTCTAGTTACCCTATTCTTTTCCGTTTTGTTTTTAAGCAAATGCAGTTACACTGTTATCAGCTTATTAATAAAAATTTATGAGTGTCATCACACAGATAGCTGCAGTTAAGTATTCTTGACTTAAACTTATCCTGTTTGAGCTCACCCAAAAAAATAGAGCGGATTTTTATGGCCATGTCAAAATCATATCCAATTTTTTTACTGCTTATTTTCTTAGGTCTTTTTGCTTGGGTATATCAAAGCGAAAATAGCCAATTACAAATCCAACAACAGCAAGAACTGGATAGCTTTAAAACCAGTTTAACCCGCTACCAACAATGGCAAGGTGATGGCGCCGAACTCTTCAAAAAGCTTTCTGAAAATTACCCATTCCAATTTTTCCAATATATTGATGATACCGATGGCCAACTGAGTCATACCGAAGGTCGTTTAGACAGCCAACATCCTCATCCCTTAGCGCGTTTATTTTCTATTGAGCTCAGTCATACACAAAAATTGGCAACCGGTCGTTTACAAGTCAAACTCAGTGCAAACCAAGCGATTGAAACTTCGATTCGTCATACTCAAAAGCTCGGTGTCATGTTACTGGTGGCTTACCTTATCTTGCTGTTAGTGTTTATTCTGTTAATGTCAAAACATAGGGCGGCGATACGTTATGCTGCTGATTATATTTCAAAAATACCTGAGTTAGGGTTTTCTGCTGTCGCATCATCAAAACTCACAGGTGAGCTCAACCCCATTGGAATATCCCTTGAAGAGTGTCGTCTTCAACTTAAAGCCCAAATCGATAAACTCAATCAAGAGAATGAAAAGCTGCATAAAGCGGCCTATCAAGACACAGTGACGGGTTTTGGTAGTCGCCAGCGCTTTACCCAAAAATTAGAAACCATAAGTAATCCCGATATTCCTCAATTGGGGCTGATGGCAATGGTTAAGGCGACAGAGCTTGCGCAAATCAATCAAAAACAAGGGCGAACAGCGGGGGATGATTATCTTTCAAGGGTGGCAAATTGTATCCGCAAAGCCTGTAGTAAGTATTCAGACGCAGAATGTTTCAGGGTATCGAGCGCTGATTTTGCCATCTTTATTCCTGATGTCATGCTGAAGGATGCGCCAAAATTTTTAGACCAATTAAAAATTTATCTCGATGAATATTTGCAGATGACAAAAGCGGAATCTGCTGCCCATATCGGTTTAGTTCCCTATCACCAAGGTACCGATGCGGTTAATTTGCTGACGATTGCGGATACCGCAGTCAGCATAGCGCAGACCCTTGGACCGAATAGCTATCATATCCAAGAAAAACTCAATGGTGACGAGCAGTTTGGTGATGATCGCTGGAAAATGGCGATCAATGATTTAGTCACTCGCCAAGCATTAAAATTCTACCAACAGCCAATTCAGCCGTGTCGTACCGATGTAGAGGTTTACCGTGAGTTGTTGGCGCGCTTTTACAATAGCGAAGGCAAGTTCTTACCCACCACCACAGTGATCGCTATGGCAGAACGTCACGGTATGAGTTCTGAATTAGATAAACTGGTGGTGATCAGTGCATTAAGAATGCTTAAGGAAAACCCGACCATTTCGGGTAACTTTGGCATCAATATCAGCGCATTTTCTGCGCATCAAGATATGTTTGTCGCTTGGCTAAAGGACATTTTAGGCAAGCAAAAATACATCGCCTCGCGCTTAGTATTTGAGATCAATGAGTCAGGTATGCAGTCTAACTTAGGGGCAAGCTATAAGTTCGTTCGCGAAATACATAGCGTTGGATCACGGGTGTCGATAGAGCGTTTTGGCATGAGCTTTACGTCCTTCAAATTCTTCAGCGAAGTGCGCCCAGACTACATAAAGCTTGATGGCAGCTACACATCGAACATCGATGAAGACAGCAATAATAAGTTCTTCGTCCGTATGATGGTGGATGTTGCAAGACGGATAGGCATTCGGGTTATTGCGACCAGCGTCGAACGCCAAGAAGAAAAACTCACCCTCGAAAAACTCTTAGTTGATGGATTGCAAGGCTATTACATAGCACAGCCCCAAGCCATGGCGATTACAGATCAAATTTAATACTTTAACGGGTTAATTCGTCGCCAAAATTTACAGTAAAGATGGTTAACCCTGCATTCTATATGTTGTTTATGCAAACGGAAAAGTCGATAATACGGCCAAGATCCGTTTAGAAAAGTATTGAGATGACTGAATATCTCCTCTTGTTGATCAGTACAGTACTGGTCAACAATTTCGTTTTAGTAAAATTCTTAGGCTTGTGTCCTTTCATGGGGGTCTCCAGTAAACTGGAGTCCGCTATTGGCATGTCTATGGCGACCACTTTTGTGCTGACGTTAGCCTCGATTCTCAGTTACCTCGTCAACCAGTATCTACTATTGCCCTTTGATCTGAGCTACCTGCGAACCATGAGCTTCATTTTAGTGATTGCGGTTGTGGTGCAATTTACTGAAATGGTGGTGCAAAAAACCAGTGCTGCACTGCATCGCGCTTTAGGCATTTACCTGCCGCTGATCACAACTAACTGTGCTGTGTTGGGTGTTGCCCTATTGAACGTTAACGAGAAGCACGATTTTATCCAATCGGCTATCTATGGCTTTGGTGCTGCGTTAGGCTTCTCATTAGTGTTAATTCTCTTCTCGGCGATGCGCGAACGTTTAGCTGCCGCAGATGTCCCCTTACCTTTCAAAGGCGGCGCCATAGCGATGATCACCGCAGGTCTTATGTCCCTCGCCTTTATGGGATTCACAGGATTGGTTAAGTAAGATGTCCGGAATTTTAATTGCAGTCATATTGTTGACCCTATTGGCATTAGTCTTTGGGCTATTACTCGGTTTTGCCGCCGTTAAATTTAAGGTTGAAGGCAATCCGATTGTCGATGAACTCGAAGCGATTCTGCCACAAACACAATGTGGTCAATGTGGTTACCCTGGCTGTCGCCCTTATGCTGAAGCGATTGCCAACGGTGATAAAGTCAACAAATGCCCTCCCGGCGGCACTGCCACCATGGAAAAACTGGCGACCCTGATGGGCGTCGAGCCAGAGCCGCTGAATGCCGAGGCACAATCTCAAGTGAAAAAGGTAGCCTACATACGTGAAGACGAATGTATTGGCTGCACTAAGTGTATTCAAGCCTGCCCTGTGGATGCGATTATCGGTGCAGGTAAGCTTATGCATACTGTGCTGACAACCGATTGCACAGGTTGCGATCTCTGTGTTGAGCCTTGTCCCGTCGATTGTATTGATATGATCCCAGTCACCCAGAATCTTAAAAATTGGAACTGGCGCTTAAATGCCATCCCAGTGACTCTCATTCAAGAGATTCAGAGCCAAGAACCACAGTTAGAAGAGGAAAAGCGGTGTTAACTTTATTAGATCAATTAGATAAAGGAACCCTTTGGCGCTCACCCGGTGGTATACATCCACCCGAAGTCAAATTCCTCTCGAACGCGACGCCGATTAGCCAACTGCCCTTAGCCACTACGTACTTAGTGCCCATCCCTCAAGTCGGTGAAAACTGCACACTTGCGGTAAACATCGGCGATAGCGTATTAAAAGGCACACCGTTAACTCAAGGTACCTCCATTTGGCATTTACCTGTGCATGCGCCGACATCAGGCACTATCGTTGCCATTGAGCCAAGGGCCAGTAACCATGCTTCAGCATTGCCAGTTAACACTTGCGTTATCCAAGCCGATGGCAAAGACACTTGGTGTGAGCTGGTGCAAAATGAGCTTGAGGATTTAACCCATCAGCAGATGATCGATAAGATCCGTGCTGCTGGTATTGCAGGCATGGGCGGCGCGGCGTTTCCAACTCATATTAAGCTTAATCCGGTCAGTGAAATTGATTTAGTCATCATCAACGGCGTCGAGTGCGAACCTTATATCAGCGCCGATGACAGATTAATGCGCGAATACAGCCAAGATATCCTCGCCGGTATTGGCATTATTCATCGGTTATTAACGCCAAAACGCATTGTTATCGCCATTGAAGATAATAAGCCAGAAGCGGCCAAAGCCATGCAAGCTGCAGTCGTCCAATGTGGGCTCCCAGCGGACAGCATTCGGGTAACGGTCATTCCGACAAAATATCCTTCTGGTGGTGAAAAGCAGTTAATTCAAATCATTACTGGCCGCGAAGTGCCCTCGGGCGCTATTCCCGCCAAACTCGGTATCGTCGTGCATAACGTCGGCACTGCCTTTGCGATTCATCAAGCGGTTACCCAAGGTAAACCGCTGATTGAGCGCGTTGTGACTGTGACGGGCAAAAATGTCGGTAAACCGGGGAACTACTGGTTACCGATAGGCACACCTGTTGAGCATGTGCTTGCTGCGACTGAGTTCACGCCAGAGCCTGAACAAAAGGTGATTATTGGCGGGCCTATGATGGGCCATGCATTGGCGAATATCCAAGTGCCTATTTTAAAAGGTACTAACTGTATTCTGGTGCCAAGCAGCCAAGAAATAGGAACTACGCCAGAAGAAAAAGCCTGTATCCGCTGCGGCGAATGCGCCAATGCCTGCCCTGCTCTCCTATTGCCACAGCAACTCTTTTGGCACGCCAAGGCCGAAGAATATGACAAAGCTGCCAGCTACAATCTAAAGGATTGTATTGAATGCGGTTGCTGTAGTTACGTCTGCCCGAGTGATATTCCCTTAGTCGAGTATTACCGCATTGCCAAGTCTGCACTTAAACAAGCCGCCGATGAAAAGCAACAAGCGGAGCGCGCTAAACAGCGTTTCGATGCCCGTTTAGCGCGTCTTGAAGAAGAAAAGCTTGCCCGTGAAGCTAAGGCCAAAGAAGCCGCAGAGCGCCGACAAGCGACTATGACTGGCACGGATAAAAATGCAGTCGCCGAAGCCATGGCACGGATCGCCGCGAAAAAAGCCGCAGCGGCACAATCAGTCACTGGTGAATCAATTACCGAAGAGTCAAGCGCCACAACAACTGACACCACGGAAGTGCCAAAAGGTAAGGCCGCCGTTGCCGCCGCCATCGCCCGTGCTAAGGCGAAAAAAGCTGCACAAGCAAATGCCGATGGCACTGACACCAATGGTGCTGAAACTGACAGTGCCAAAACAGACAATGCGGTGAATGTTGACGCAAACGACTCCATCTTAGCAACAGATGCAATCGCGCAAGAAGCGCCGTTATCTCAGAAGGACAAAGTCGCCGCGGCCATTGCTCGCGCCAAAGCTAAAAAGGCGGCTCAGCAAGCCGATATCGCGCCGCTTGAAACGACTGAAACGGCTGACAGTACACCAGAAGCCAGCGCTGCCGATGATAAAAAGGCCAAAGTAGCTGCCGCAGTCGCGCGGGCAAAAGCCAAGAAAGCGGCGCAGCAAGCAGACACCGCCGCTAGTGATATTGAAGTTAGCAATACTGAAATTATCGTTAGTGACGTTAATGATTCAGAAGCGATTAAGAAAGCCAAAGTAGCCGCCGCGGTTGCCCGTGCTAAAGCGAAAAAAGCCGCGCAGCAAGTTGAGACAAATGCTGACAATGATTTAACTCAGACCGCGACTCCAGCAGTTGATTCCGCAGCTAGCGTTCAAGCAGATGTGAATGATGATACAGAAGCAGCCGCTACTGACGTTAACGACGCTGAAGCAATTAAAAAGGCCAAAGTGGCCGCCGCTGTTGCTCGTGCTAAAGCGAAGAAAATAGCTGCGGCATCAGCTGCTGAGTCTGAAATAGAGCCCGTTGACGACATTCAAACTAAAGCTAACGTGGCATCGCCGTCGATAGCAGCACTTGACGCCGTCGCAGCTAAACCCGAAGCCGTTTTACCATCCGCAGAACAAATTGCAGAACCCATTGAAACGACAGCCTTATCAGGCGATGAGCTTAAAAAAGCACGGATTGCTGCGACCATCGCCAAAGCGAAAGCCAAAAAAGCGGCACTCGCTCAAAAAACCGAAGCTTCGAGCGATTCAAGTGTTGCTAATGATTAAGAACAGAATGATAAAAAGGGAACACAATGGCGTTTAAAATAGCCTCATCACCCCATGTCACACGTAATTTGCAAACCTCAACTGTGATGCAAAGGGTGATTTTATGTTTACTACCGGGCCTTGTGGTGCAATGCGCCTTTTTTGGCTGGGGCACGCTTGTTCAAGTGCTGCTTGCGATTCTTGTTGCCCTAAGCTGTGAGGCTGCGGTGATGAAACTTCGCAAGCGTAATATCAAAGCCAGCCTTAGCGATAACAGCGCCATGCTGACCGCAATCTTGATTGGTGTCGCTATTCCTCCCCTAGCACCTTGGTGGGTGATAGTGATGGGCACCGCCTTTGCGATCGTTATCGTTAAGCACCTTTACGGCGGTTTAGGCCATAACCTGTTTAACCCTGCAATGGCGGCGTATGTATTGCTGTTAATCTCATTCCCAGTGCAAATGACCACTTGGATAGCACCAAGTACCGTTGCGCTGCATTCGCCTAGCCTAGCTGAGAGCTTGCAACTTATCTTCAACATTGGCGCCCACGTTAACTTGGAACAGTTTCGTTTAGGGATAGATGGCATCGCAATGGCGACGCCACTCGATACCCTTAAAACCGATTTATCCCTAGGATTAACCACCACAGAAAGCCTGACTAAAGCCATCTTTGATGGCAGCACAGGCGTAGGTTGGTTCTGGGTGAATTTAGCTTATCTGGCTGGCGGTTTAGTGTTACTTAAACTGAAAGCCATTCGTTGGCACATCAGTACTGGCGTGTTATTGGGGCTTTTTGTTGCATCGAGTATCGGTTTCTTACTGTCGCCCGATACCCAAGGCAGTCCCCTATTACATTTGTTTTCTGGCGCGACCATGTTAGCGGCATTTTTTATCGCAACCGATCCCGTCACAGCAGCAACCAGCCCCCGTGGTCGCATTATCTTCGGCGCGTTAATTGGTGTGTTGGTGTACATCATCCGCATTAAAGGCGGTTACCCTGACGCCTTTGCCTTTGCCGTGTTATTGGCTAACCTCTGCGCCCCCTTTATTGACTACTATGTGCGGCCACGCACCTATGGTCATTCAGCTAGCTAAGGCCATTTGGCGGACTACAGTCATGCTACAAGATAATGTCATTCTGCTGGCAACGAGAGCTTAAGGAAAAAGAGTTGAAAAATCCGATGATTAAAAATGGTTTTTTATTGGCACTGTTTGCCTTGATCTGCACGGGTCTCGTCGCCGCGGTCAATCAACAAACCTTTGACAAGATTAAGCAGCAAGAACAACAGGAATTGATGCGAGTATTGCAACAATTAATCCCTGATGAAATACATGATAACGAGCTTACCGCTCAGTGTACCTTGCTATTAAACAAAGAAGCATTAGGCACGGATAGTCCAATGCCGGCATATATTGCTACCCATGCAGGCAAGCCTGTCGCTATCGCCATGGAAGCCATAGCACCCGATGGCTATAGCGGTAATATCAAATTAATTGTTGGAATTAATATCCAAGGTGAAGTCTTAGGCGTACGTACCTTGTCCCACCAAGAAACCCCTGGGCTGGGTGACAAAATTGAACTACGTAAATCGGATTGGGTCACTCAGTTTGTTGGTAAAGTGTTGGGCTCTGAAGATGATAAGCAATGGTTAGTTAAAAAAGATGGCGGCGATTTTGACCAATTTACCGGTGCAACCATCACCCCGCGCGCTTATGTTAAAGCAGTCAAAAACGCGGTATGGTATTTCAGCACTAACCAAGCACAAATTTTCAGCCAGCCGCTAAATTGTGAGGCCAACCATGACTAATTATCGCGAAATTGCGTGGCAAGGACTGTGGAAAAACAACCCAGGCCTAGTGCAACTGTTAGGTTTATGTCCGCTACTTGCGGTTACTGCAACGATCACTAACGCCCTTGGCCTTGGTCTAGCCACTATGCTGGTGCTGATTGGCTCTAACATTTTGGTGTCACTGGTGCGCGACTATGTACCCAAAGAAATTCGTATTCCTGTGTTTGTGATGATCATCGCCGCGCTAGTCACCACAGTGCAACTGCTCATCAATGCCTATGCCTACGGCCTGTATTTATCCCTTGGGATCTTCCTGCCATTAATTGTGACTAACTGCATCATCATCGGCCGCGCCGAAGCCTTTGCCTCGCGCAATAATGCGTTTAGTGCCGCCTTCGATGGCTTAATGATGGGCCTTGGTTTTACTTTAGTGCTTACAGTGCTGGGCGCAACGCGGGAAATCTTAGGTCAAGGCACACTGTTTGATGGTGCGGATCAACTACTCGGCCCATGGGCTAAATCGTTAACCATGCATCTATGGCAAGTCGATACCCCATTTCTCCTTGCTATGTTGCCACCCGGCGCATTTATCGTGATGGGATTATTGATTGCATTGAAAAATGTGATTGATAAAAAAGTCAAAGAACGCCAACCTCAAGTCGCCGCAGAGCCGAGTGTTACCCGCGCACGGATCACTAAGGTAGGTTAACAGGCATTATGGCGCTCGTGTTAACGCGTTTAATGTGTGCCTAGCACATGATGAGCGGCAAAACTCAAAGTATAAGAAAATCAGCGAACGTGGGTTGTAAACTCATCAATCATCATTAATAAGATAGTGATAATGAACGGTTGAGAGTTGAAACCCACCACAACGCAGGAATCGTACATGAATCAAGAAAAACGTATCCAGATCCTCACTCGTCTTCGCGATAACAATCCCAAACCTGAAACCGAACTCAATTTTTCAAGTCCCTTCGAACTGCTAGTGGCAGTGACGTTATCGGCCCAAGCAACAGATGTGAGCGTCAACAAGGCAACAGACAAGCTCTTTCCTGTGGCAAACACAGCCCACAGCATTTATGCCCTTGGCGTAGAAGGTTTAAAGCAATACATAAAAACCATAGGCTTATATAACAACAAAGCCATCAATGTGATCAAAGCCTGTGAGATCTTGATTGAAAAGTACAATGGCGAAGTACCAGAAAACCGCGAAGCCCTAGAGTCTCTGCCCGGCGTTGGCCGCAAGACGGCTAACGTGGTACTAAACACTGCGTTTGGTTGGCCAACCATCGCCGTCGACACCCATATTTTCCGCCTCGCCAATCGCACTAAATTCGCGCCCGGCAAGAACGTAGTCGAAGTGGAAGAGAAAATGCTAAAAGTCGTGCCGGCGGAATTTAAAGTCGATGTACACCACTGGTTTATCCTGCATGGCCGCTACACTTGCCTTGCGCGCAAACCCCGCTGTGGCAGCTGTATCATTGAAGATTTATGTGAGTACTCTCCACCAAAAATAAAGTAAAGAATCAGATTTAGTTTGTATCACAGATTCGTTAGATAATCTGTTTTTTATCTTTACAAAACCACAAAGACCCATCATAGTATATTTATGTATAATCGACATTAAATTATGTAATGAATAATTTAAGGGATAATGTTCAGGTTAGGATATATAAGGATATAAAAGGCGCTTCGTTTCCAGTCGTGGTTAGGAACGGCTGCATCCCATGCTGCTTGTACCTGAATGCTTACCTAAACGACAATCATAACTCCCAACTTTCCAAAATGAGATCACGTACCTCAAAACAGTCACTTTCATTCTACACCCGAAAGAAATATGCCTATGAGTTGAAGTTTTTATATTCCTTCTTCATGGAGAACGGTATTGACCTTGTTGAGCGTGTAGCATGTGGATCGTTTTTATCGATCGAGGAAATTGATGACTACATTCGTGCTTGTAAATTCTATGTGGACACAGAAGACGTTAACAAAGACAGAACGTTAGTCAGCCTGACTGATAAAAGGATCACAGATGCGATACATGCGACATCCAACAGTCAGCCAGAAGTGTCAGCGCATACGTTTAATCAACGCCTCAATCGCCTGAAAGCCTACATTGAATTCCTATATGTGTGCCATCACTACGATAGAGCTGAAACTGATCAGCAAATCAGTACGGATGCTCAATTTAATAAATTTAAACTCTACATAAGCTCGGTGATATCTCACTCTAGAAAAGACAACACAGTTGTTAAAGATCCCTTTGAATCCGTGATTTCAGCGAATAAGTTCTTTGATTTATTAGAAATTATTAAAGAGCGCTCGCCAAATAACCCATTCAAGTCGAGCAAGCTTCGAAATCAAATCATCGCCCAAATATTGATTGATACTGGTGTTCGTGTGGGTGCTGTATTGAAATTGAAGGTGAGTGATTTAGTGGATGATTGGGGCACCCCTAGATTCCGACTGACCCGAACACCTAATGACCCTACGGACACAAGGCGGCTTCCCGCCGCGAACAAAACAAAAGCACTCTCAGTTTCTATCTCTCATGACTTGATGAAGCTCATTAAGCTCTACATTGAAACCGTGCGTAATAGTACCCCAAACACTCATGAGCATGATTTTGTGTTGATCTCGGAAAAAGGGAAAACCATCGGAAAGCCTATATCTTACAACGCCATTCACAAGGTCATTAAGACCTTTGGGGATGCCACTGAGATAGCACTGCACCCCCATTTACTTCGTCATAAATGGAATGAAATCTTTGAAGATAAAGCAAAAGAGAAAGGATTTTCGGCAGATAAAATTGAAGACCTTCGTAAATATGCGATGGGTTGGGTGGAAGATTCAAAAATGGCCTCCGTTTACAACGAATTCCAATTAGCCATGACGGTGGCGGAAATCTCATCGAAAAACCAGAGACGATCCGTGCCCAACCTGAGAGGTGACCAATGAACAGCCTTGAATTAAATGATTTAATTAATCGTTTTGAAGGAACAAGTACCTTTCAGTCAAAAATGGAGGGCTATGATTTCGACCTCTTTTCAGATGAGTGGGTGCTCGGTTACAAGAAAACCCTTTACCTTGGCTGGATGCACTCGTTAGACAGCGACGTTTTTCTCGACTTGCGATTGGCTATCGCTCACGCAGCTAAACATTATGCTTATACAAGTCTAAATGGTTTTGTCAGCATCTTAAAAACGCTTTGCCAGTATATAGAGCCAGCGACCTTTGAAGCTTGGTGGCTAACACTGACGGACTATAAAAGGAATACAAGAGAAGCGCTATACGCATTTTGTCAGGGAAGCCATGAGTACCGTAGCCCTATCCTGACTCCGCTCTATAACCTCGTTAAGGAAGAAAACCTAGGGAGAACCCATTTTCATAAAGGTATCCTTGATGAAAAAATAGGTGCGTACAGTGAAATCGAGCGTGATAACCTTCTAGAAGCCCTTAGAATCGAAACGCTCCATGCGCTCGATAATGAGTTCATCACCACACACCCTTTTACCCGCCTGAGAAATATTCTGGCTTGTCAGTTGATTGTCGCCATAGTAAGAAGACCTACACAATTAGTTCAACTCAAATGGTGTGACCTCTTGCGAGTGGGTCAGGCGTTTACCTCACACAAGGAGCATAACCGTGATTGGCAGCCTCTGACACAGCATCACTTTTCTGATGTGGAGCAATTGCACTTGCGAAACTTTAAAGGAAAAGACGGAGGATTTAGATACAATGCCGAATCACGCTCACATCGACTCGCTCCAAACCTGTCTGAATTGCTACTCCGATATTACCAAGCGTATGAGAACTATCTATGTACCTGCTTAAGCCAGTGCAACATTACGCTTTCCGAGAGTGACACCAAAGCACTAATGCAACGACTGCCACTGCTTCCAGACCAAAGTTTATTTTCAGCAAAATTCGAGTCGAAAGAGAGCCTCTTTCGTTCAGTTAGCGATACATCCGAGGCGTTTCATCTATCTTCTGTGAATCTTAGAAGTAATATTGATTACCTCTTCGAGCAAAAGCTCGACATTAAAAGTGACCGCATCGCCCATCAGCCCCTTGTCTTTAAAAATAATCGCTGGCGTCACACCCAGTTAACCCTTGCTGCTTGGATGGGATTAAGCCCCGCACAGGTTGCCGCCATTACTGGCGTCACCGTGCAGTCCATCCAATCTTATCTTGATTTAAAAGCACCGGAACGGGTCAAAATTGACCAAGCCTTTGCGGGGAACAGTGTTGTACAGCGCTTTGATAGCATCTCTTCAAAAGAGTTACAGCAACACACTGATTTTGTAGTTAAAAGTCCTTTTGATGAGGAAATGGGGCACAAACTGAACCCCGCCAATTGTGCCAGTTGTCAGTCAAAAGGGGCCGCCCCGATGGGGTGCTATCCCTGTGATAACTTTCGACCTTTAGAAACCGCCAACCATCAGCCGTATTTGGATAAAGCCGAGCGTAAACTGGCGATTAACAATCAATCAGCGCATCCCGCCACGGTCAAACGGCTGCAAACCATCATCACTTATATCCGAGTGACGATTACGCTGTGTGAAGAGCGAAAAAACCTGAAAGTAGGTGCGCAGATATGAGCACGATAAATCGCTACATTGATAATCAACGTGCTTATGCAGCCAAAAAGAAAGCGCAGCCACTAATGGGCTTTACTAACGCTCAGAGGGAGCCTGCTTCATGGTATGACATGGCGGTGACATTCACCGACAGCGGCGGCAGAACCCTCAACATTTTCTTTTGCAATCTGAATAAAAACATACCGAAGAAAGGTACGCGCTTCACAGAAGATGATCGATTAGCGCCTGAAACACACGATTTATTGTTTGCCTATACGCTTGATGTATTAAAGGAAAACGTAGGCACATATAACAAGCAACAAAAAATCACAACTGCAAGACGCTTCCTTTGCCACTTAGGTGAGAATGTTGCTTCAGCCTCCCTTGAAAAGATCCAACACGCCATAGACTCGCTGACATACTCAGCCTACCTAACGGGATTCATCAACTGGCTACACCATCATAAAATGCTCCCCAAAAGCTGCCTGCCCTACATAAACAGCACCCAAGATACAATGAAAATGAAAAGTGGTGATGACGCACTGGCGGCGGAGAAAAGCAAACTGCCTTCGGAAAAAGCGCTGTTGGCGCTCGGCGCTATCTTTCATGATGTCATCCCCCCCTATCTGGATGATGACCAAAATGATATTCATGCTTGGCAACCGCTTATCGCTTCGACTCAATCGCAACGAGACAGCTTTATTTGCACCATGGCAGCGCTAGGCATGGCGTCACCCAATCGGATCGGCGCAGAGCAACCGCTTTTAACCGTGCAGAGAATAAAGCCCCATACAGAAGTTGTCGATGGACAAGAAAAAACGGTGCATTATCTCAACTGGCGGGGCTCAAAGGGGTACAAGGACAATCAAAATCACATCAATGCCGAAATGGTTGAGAGTCTAGACCGAGCCTTGCACTTCACCATCCTAGCGACGGAGCCTGCCAGAGCGCTAGCTCGGTTCTATCGACAGCCAAATCGCCCACTGAAAGAAGTGCTGCGTGACTTTAAGCCTAGCGATGAGAACATCGCCCTGCTTAAGCCATCCATGAACAAACCCACCCAACTGTTACATCTTGGCTTGCTGCTGGGCTTTTTTGACGGCAGTGACAAATGCGTGCGAGTTGCACCCGACACAAAAGGGGCAACCGACAAAACAGGTATACAAAATCCACATCAGCCGAAGTTTACCAAACCCATCGCCCAACTTGAGCCGTTCGACACACTGGTGTTTAAGTCTCAGTGCCCTTACGCTCGGGCGCTGACAGGATCTTGCTTCACAATACAATCTCAATACCAACATTATACCGCAGGTCAACAAACGCTTACCGTGGCAACCTTTCAAAATCACACCATCGAGAAAAATCAATCTCAACTCAACGGCTATAATTATCATCAAACGAAGTCTGTCGATGTTGAACACGCCTTGTTTATGTATACAGAAAAGCAAATGGGCGGCAGGTTAACACACCCTTTTCTTTTGGTGCCGATAGGTGCGCTCACTAAGTTCTTTGCTGATGAATTAATTAAACGCACAAAAAACAGACTGACTATTTTTGAGCGACACGGCTTTACCTCCGACTTCACGCTCAAGCCGCACCAACTGCGCCATTGGCAAAATGATTATCTTGCAAAAAAAGGGTTGCCTCATCACCTCATTACCCTGCTGTCAGGTCGACAGAGCGCAGAGCAGACCCTGACTTATATTCATACCACGGACGCCGAGAACGCCTCGGTGATTGGGGATATCTCATACTCTAATGAGCTAGAAAGCGACGTTAAAGAGAAGGTAAGCCTTCGTATTAGAACCATGAACCAATACAATGAGGCGATCGACAATGAAATGCCAACTTTTGCTCATGAAACAGGGTTTTGCACTCAGAACCTCGCCCTATCACCTTGTACTTACATGTCAGAGTTTGAAACACAATGTGCGCTGTGCTCATCGTCTTGCCATATCGCCCATGATAGTGAGGCAATTGCCCTACTTATGAAGGATTTAAAGGTACAGACGCATAACTTGGAAAAGGTTCAGGAAGCCATCAATTTTGTCACCAGTCAAAGCATGCAGATGTGGTACAAAACCCATTATCGCAACACGTGCATGCTAAAGCACCTCATTGAAGTGCTATCCGATAACACCATCGAAAAAGGCAGTATGGTGCGTTTACTCACTCGTTCAAACAGCATAAGAATCACAAACTTAGAGACAAAAACCGTGGGAGAACACAAGTTGGCGCTACCTGATACCGAGCAAGCCCTTCAAGCCGCGCTTGAGGCAAAAAACGCTAAAAGCCAAGATGAAGCCACGAATAATTTCTTAGGCTTTCTAGGTTCACTCTAGGGAGGTGATATGGCACTTAAATCACTCGAAACTGAACAGCAAATTTCCATACAGGCCCTCATTCGAAGCTGGGAAGGTAAATTAACCTGGGACTTTTTAGTCACAAAAATTGAATCCAGTTTAGGTATTGCCACCACGAGACAAACGCTCGACAAGTACGCTAATATCAAGCACGAATACAAGCAAAAAAAGCAAGTTTTAAGGGGTAAGCCTGTTTCGCCTGATAATAAGGAACTGATTTCTTATTTACAGAAAGACGTGGAATTAGCGCAGAAGGTGATCCAACTCGAAACACAGCTTGCGGTAGCAAGCTCAGAGATTGGCAAACTTCAAGCTTTCATTCAAAAGTTATCCAGCATTGGCAAAACCAACCCAAGTGTCATGGATGTGTTTCAAAAGACCTTACGAGACGTTGAAAGTAGCAATAAGTAAACATCAAACGTAGTATTTAAATGTTTGTACATTTTATTGAATTTTAGTTGGATGAGTTGTCTATGAGTCAATTTGAAATTGATAAAATTAGAAGTTGGACTAACGAAGAGATTAGCTCCCCTTACTTGTTAATTTCCCAGGAAGATTGCACCTTACACTTAGGTTACTATGCTGGTATGGGAACCGCTGATAGCACGCCAATAGAACAATTGCCTCCAATTTATAAGGAAATCATTGGTGCATGGTTAGAATCTGGAGTGTTAAGGCAAGCAGGTGAATCGTTTCCGCTTTACCCAGGAAGTCACTTGTTCAAAAGACTGATCCTAGATTGTTCGTATTGAGTCAATTTTTATCTAAGACCACTGCACACGCCAGATTAAAGGCCGAGGGTGACTAAAGAAAAAAAGAAAAAGCCCCCAAACCTGGGTAATCCTCCCTGAAGCCACACAAGTACAAAAAGCGACTGAAATAAGCAAACAGGACTCGCTCGAAAGTTTACTAGGACCACCAGAGTGCAAGCAGAGCTGAAGCGGCAATTCTCACTTGGCAGGAATCATTTAGATGTGTCTATGGCAAGAGTGCCCTTATGTCACAATCTAAGGCTTCTGCCAACTGATATGCCTTTTCAAGCGTGATGTTTACCTCTCCACGCTCGATTCGACCCATATAACTGCGGTCTATCTCAGTCAATAACGCAACTTTTTCTTGGGAAATACCACGTCGTTTACGCTCTTCCCGTAATTTAGCCCCAAATTGGATTGCTAAGTCTTTCATTTTTCATCTCGTTAAAGAGAAAGACTATCCAAAGTTGCGGCTTATAATGCCACGGATTATAATCCGCATCTTGAAAACAATGCTCTTCTAATGCCTAGTTGGAGCACTAAACAGCCTCTTGCGAGAACGTCATGTCTAAAGTCTCAATCAAAATATGCCCTACTTTGCATACCATTCTCCAGGACGAGAGCTTCAACAATTTTCAAATTAAGAGTTTACGCGATGCTTATCTTGCAGCTTCGACTAGCTGTATAACAGTCAGTAAAACTTACAATTTCATTTATCAACAGGTCCAAAAACTCGTGAAAAAGGGGCTCTTAGATAAAAATGTTGATCCACAGTCGAAGGAAACGACTTATCAAAAGACAACGAACTTTTTCCAAGCGAATTTCATCCTGCAAGGCCCGAAAAAATCTGAATTCGTAGTGGCAACACACGCAACTAAGCAAAAACATAATACTATTATACAATTAGAAGAACGGCTCAAGCAGTCCGAAATCGATTTACTAACAAGCATTGGTGAGTCGGAAGAGTATATGCGCTTATACCAATCCTTCCCTGAAATGAAGGCTCATCTCGAATCACAGTATTTATTGGCTCGCGAAACGAGTTCAAAACTACTTGGTCAAATAAAAGCCATTAAATCAGCTATTACCCATCAGCAAAAGTAACTCAATGCAACTTAGACAATGGCAATCTGAGTGCGTCAAACGCGCTCTAAGGCACTTTTATGGTGCTCACAAACATTTCCTTTGCTTAGCAACACCTGGTGCAGGCAAATCAATTATGGCCGCCGAAGTTGCTGCGAGACTATTTGAGGATGGTCTAATCGATTTTGTGTTGTGCTTCTCTCCATCAGTGAATATCTCTCAAGGGATGAAACAGACATTTTCCAATCGTCTGGAGTGCAGATTTGATGGCGTGATAGGTTCAGTTGGTTGCTCTTATACTTACCAAGGAATGTTGGCTTTTAAAGAGGATTTTTGGCAATTATTGAGAAAAAATCGAGTCCTCGTCATCTTTGATGAGATCCATCATTGTGCAGGGAGCTCTCTTGAAGATGCAAACGTATGGGGGGAAGAAATCCTACTCAACATACAGACCCAAGCGCAGTACACCCTAGCGTTAACGGGCACGCCTTGGCGCTCGGACCAAGCACCGATTGTTTTATCTCGATACACGGATCCAGATAACCTAATTCAATGTGACTATGTTTATGGCCTTAAGGAAGCAGTTGCCGATGGTGTATGCCGCAGCCCTCACATTGTACTAATTGATAACGACAAAATTTTAGTTACAGACGAAGAAAACGAAACAAAGACTTATGGCTCTTTGGATGAGTTATTGAAAAGCTCATCAATCCCTTATCAGTCGATCATCGAGAATCATGAGGCGATTCAACATATCTTAGCGTTAGCAACAAACAAGTTAAGAGCCATAAAACAGTCCAACCCTAATGCCGCCGGACTTATTGTCGCATCATCTGTATCTCACGCTGCGGATATCTTGAAGACACTCAAAACAGAGTTTAATGAAACAGCTCAGATAGTTACCTACAAAGAGGATGATCCATCTGCCAAGATTAATGAATTCAGAAACAGCACAACTAACTGGATCGTGAGTGTAGGCATGATAAGTGAGGGAACTGATATCCCTCGCCTGCAGGTTTGTTGCCACCTTAGTCGAGTAAAAACTGAGCTTTACTTTAGACAGGTTTTAGGTCGTATTTTACGCACTAATGATTCGCTTAATCAGCAAGCTTGGCTATACACCTTTGCTGAACCAAAACTTGTAGAATTTGCCAGTCGTATAGCTGAAGAAATACCGGATATCCCAGTGATATTTAGCGAGCCCATTGAGATTAAGATCAAACAAGAGTTGCCCCAACCATATGATATGACAGTGAAAACGATGCCACCTACTAACAGCAACATTCTCAATATTGGCAGGCTGTCAATCGATACACAGACACCATCGTATTCTATAGAGCTTTCATCGCGGCATATTTTAGGTACACCAACATCATTATCATTTGAACTTTTAGGTGGTTTTAGAGAAAAAGTTGTCTCAACTTTTAACTCACCTTTTTAAAGCCAATCCTCTGAATTGTGGTGCCACCACTTTCCTCAACACTTTGAGCTTTATGGTGGCACCATAAAGTTCAAAGTGATTCACAACTAGAAAGCTTTTGGGCATAAATGAGCTAGAGCTTTTGCTCTATCTCCAATCGATTAGATTAGGAAAAGTATAGTGGTTCAGTTCAGCTTTTAATCCGAGAAGCAATTAATGTCGCTTTAGCAGTTGCTCAATGTGAGTGGCAATACAGCTAATCGATTCACTGACAGCATCTATAACAAAGTCAAAAGCTCTTCCATAGCCGACGCTCAAGCTGGCGGTATCAAACCCAAGATCTTGCAGAGTATCGATACACTTCTTAACTGCATCATGGGCATCAGCGATCCTAAGGTCGTTATTCAAGAACAGCGCCTCTAGTGTGGCATTGCGTTTTTTCCAACCTTCGGGTTCGTTTTCTGATGTAAAGCAATCAATAGTTTCATGCTGTTCGTTCAAAAATTCGAGTATGTTTAAAAGACTTTGAATCAACTTTAAACTTCCTAGATTCTTCACGTCAGCGCTTGGACAACCGGCATGGCGAAGAAGTGACTTGAGAAAACCATTTGGGATTTTTTGGAGAATCTCATGAAGACTCTTACAACGAGCCAAGAATACCTGTTGTGTCATGTCTAGTGGCGCGACCTGAGCTAGTCGTACAAGAGACGGGTAATGCAACCATCCATTCGCATCAACTTCTTGTTGACTAAAACCTGTTAGGTCTTCAGGTGCATAAAGTTGCCCAGTAGCCTCTCCTAGCGCTGACAACCCTTCTCCTAAACGTATAAGGCCTTCTAGAAGTCTTTGTACCTTTATTGCAATATGCTCTTCGTCTAGATTTAATTGTTCAACAACTTCTGGCTTTACCTCATAATTATTCGCGTGAACAATTTCTCTATCAGGCTTGGCTTTATATAGTTCACGAATGGGTACTCGGATTAAGTTTCTCCCAACTCGTTGGCATTCTGTAAAACTCCACTGCCCTTTATATGAAGGTGAACTCCACCATTGTCCATAGATGTTTATGGGTGTGGTGTCATAGAAGTTACTTTGCTCATATTTTTCGAGGAAGCGATCATCCAAGTAGATATTGTAGTTAGCCATAAGTGCATTTGCCCTAGCATGTGTCATAGGCTCTTTGTCATCAGCCCAGAGCAAGGTTTCTGCATCTTGCTCCAAACACAGTTCAGGTAAAACGGCTTCAACCGAAGCCCAGAGCTGAAGGAGAATCCCGCCTTTGTGTTCTCGGAGATCTAACTCATACCATTCAGGGCCTTCATCTGGTTTTAATACAACATGAGAATTACCATTCAATGATTTTCGCAATTCTGGAGTATCTTCTAATTGAGCTTCATAGAAGAAAACCCGCACTCCTTTAGCACCACGAAGCCACAAATAACGGCGGAGATATTCATTGGACATTTTCCAGCATACATTGCGCTTCAAGTGACCTTGATATTCGCTTGATACTTCCCCCTCCGCGACGTCAAATTCTGGTAGGTTTAGGGCGTCATATATGAGTCGCTGTTCATCATTACCGATGCAGCGAGGTGTGAGACCAAGAGTCATCCAAACCTTTTCAGCGAGGCTAAAAGTGTAAAAGGAAGTGTCTCCCCAAGCCGCAACTATGTAATCATATCCAGAGATTGAAGGACTGAATTGAGCAGATACTGCCTTTTTTTCACCAAAGGGGACAGAGAAAGCTACAACGCCGTCACCTGCCTCTTTCAAGACTTCAATTGGGCCATCGTTACCCTCAGGAACAACAGCCATCTGAAGGTGCAAATGTTCTGCATGTTGTCCATAAAGATCAGTCTCCTGCATGCAAGCGACCTCAACACGTAAATCAGGAGATAGGCCTACAGGCTTCAGTAACTCTTTTAGTCTATGTGGCAAAATGGATTCCGACAGAGGGAACGATTCAAGATAATTAAAATTCATGGTTATCAATCCGATTTTGATTACTCATATGTGCACGGCTAGATCTGTAATCAGGACACTAATTGCAACAGCCTCTAAGTATGTGCATAGTGGAATGGTATCTTTTAGGCATCATAAGCCCTGTATGAGGATTGTTTCAATGGATGTTTGTTGTCTTGGTAGTCTTATCAATTTTTTTACAATGCCCTCTAGAACGGAAGACTTTCCAGAGTGGGTATCTCGGAAAGATGTCGT
Organism: Shewanella sp. SM73; assembly: GCF_025653795.1. Classification (NCBI taxonomy): domain Bacteria; kingdom Pseudomonadati; phylum Pseudomonadota; class Gammaproteobacteria; order Alteromonadales; family Shewanellaceae; genus Shewanella; species Shewanella sp. SM73. The sequence continues at coordinate 567,425 of NZ_JAKKRY010000001.1, read as the reverse complement.
AGACTTTTTAGTTAATGATGCAAGTGACGATGACATCATTCTTCATGCATCAGCCAAGACCATGCTCCTGAATACTGTTCTTGTGCCTAAAAATGAACTGTTTGAAACAGATCCTCATGAGATGACTTCTTGGGATTACAACAATACGGGATGGTCAGTTTGTAGCGGTGGCGGTCGTGAAAAACCGTGGGTCGAACCACCACTAGAAGATTGTAAACCTAATGTTCTGAGCAAAGGTGAGCCTCTCATATTTAAGCGTTCTTTTCACGGTGTAAGAGGGCGCGAGAACTACATAGAGATCTCTGAAAAGTTCTTGCAAGTGATAGATTTGCACTACATGCATGAACTGAATTCTTGGTGCAAACTTGATAAAAATGGTGATATCGACGAAATCATCAAAATTCATGAGTTGGAGCAAGAAGGGGAAGAGTACGGCACTGTAGTTTCGATTAGATTCAGCGCATTAGCAGAGTACTGCTATCTAACCGAAACAGCAGTAGTAAGGTTATTTGATGTTGATAGAATTGACTACGCAAATTTTACTAGTTGGGGCTCGTCACCAGAAGAAGTCGTGGCTGAACAAGGTGTCTTTGGTAAACGCAAAGTCATCTCTAATGCTAGCTATTTCAGAGGCGTTCAAGCATTTGCGCCGAGACATGAAGATAAGGAGGATGACACGCCAGAAGAACAGCTGTATGCCACTTTCATTGCTCAAGATTGGAAGAACAAGCGTGTTGAAGAGATATCGTGTGCGCCATCCGCTATTGATAATTACTTTACAGACTCAGATAAAGCCTTTGAATTAAGTCCGGCATTCTTCAATGCTGAAGTTATTCTCAAATACAAGTCCGACACTGATAAATACACCTTAGAGGAAAGATCAATAACATCTAGAGCTGGTTGGTATTTAAAGAGCTACGACATTAATGAAGCTGGTCAAATCCATACTTATCTAGGCGATCTACAGAAACTGCCATACTCAGAACAATTGCACTGGAAGCAATATAATGAGAAGCCTAAAGCTCCTATTTCAGAGAGATCTTTAGAAACAGACTTTAAGGGAAATTGGTTTAAAGTTTGTAACCCAGTTGAAGATCTCAAACGAAAATTGGATGAGCTTGATTCCAAAGGTACAACTTGGTGGAGAATGAAAAACCGTGTTGTGAAGCAATCACTCCACTCTGTTTATTCAAAGTCTGTCGATGAGTGGAAAGAGGAGATTTTGAGGTTGGATCAGGTATTAGTCGAAGGCCTAGTCAAGAAACAATTGAAAACTAAAGCGAAGACGCTAGGTCAAAATCCACTGGATAAAGATAGAGAATTGAAACTAGTTGAATTGTGTCTCTTGGGGTGTGGTTTTGATGCAGAACATGCACGCAGCGTCCTTACTCCTTGGCATGATGCTCATAATCTGAGAAGCTTCCTCAAAGGACATATTTCAGGACAAACCGCTGAGCAAATCAGACTAGATGCTATCAAGGACTTTGGTTCACTTAGAAACCACTTCAATGACCTCTGCGAAAGATGCCATGAATCACTCTGTGTCATCTTCAATGCTTTAGAAGAGCATCAGCAAGACAAAACAGGTACTCAAAATATTTGAAGGTAGAGCTATTCACATGAGCCTAGCAAATCTAATCCCGAACTTGAGTGGCTGAAACTCATTTAGGGGCAACAGTGAGTTACATTGGGAAGTGTTCATTTTCATATGATTCAACTAATGAAATCCATTTTTCAAGCTCGGAACCTTCAGCGGTATTAGGTATTGCATCAAACAATCCTTCAATTTTCTTTAAAGCTGCACGATACTCATCATCAGAACTCAGAGGCGTCTCTTCGCAATAAGTAATAATCTCATTCCCGACAGAAGGAGAATCAATCCTTGCCGCTAAGTCATCAGATAGTGGTGCGGTAGCGTCACATTTTGAGAGCAATATATTGATTTTAGTATTCTTCATTATCAATTCCTCTATTCGAATAGTCATAGTTACAGTAGCCACTCTGTAGTATGACTAAAAATTGGGTCTAAGCTATACTGACACGCTTTGAGGCATAAACGTGTTACTCCATCTACTGCCGGATATCAGCACTTTATCTCTGGCAGACATTTCCACTTAGTCGTGTATTGCGGTGTGAGTAGATCACGGCGCATGGCCCATTTTTGCTCGATACCTTGGGCGGCAATGAATAAGGTATCTGTGCCATAACGTTGATTGATGCCATCAAGAGTCTTCATTAACGCTGGTTTAGCTTTTGAAACATTGAATAAATCTAACTGGCCATGCTGGGTGCTAACTAAATCAATCAGACCTACACCGACTTTATAATAACGTACGCCTGCACGGAAAAGTTGAGATGCTGCTTGTGTCATGCCTTGAGTAAGTTCAATGCTGCAATCGGTGGCACAAGCAAAGTGCACTAAGGTCTTAAAGCCTGTTGGGCGTTCATCGTAGGGAGAATTGCTGGCAAACAACAACATTGTTTTACAGCTTGAACCTTGCTTGCGCGCTTTCGCTGCGGCAATCGCCACATGTTTACTTAAGGCTTGCAGTAAATCTTCATACTCGGTAATACGCTCGCCCACACTACGAGTTGAGAATATTTGCTTCTTATCTGCCCTCGCCTCGTCCCACACTTTGCACGCTTGCCCATTGAGTTCACGTACAGTGCGTTCTATTTCAATACTAAATTGCTTCCGAGCTAAACCTGCAGGGATTTTTGCTAAGTCATAGGCGGTCTTGACGTTCATCAATTCAAGTTTTTTGCTTATCCTGCGCCCAATACCCCAGACATCATTCACATTCATTGATTGTAAAATTGAAATCCTGTCTTGTTCATTATCAATAACACACACACCATGATAGCCAGGTAACTTCTTTGCCGCGTGATTGGCCGCTTTAGCCAGTGTGAGTGTTGAGCCTATGCCGACACAAACCGGTAAACGTGTTTCTTTCCAAACTGCTTTTCGAATCAACTGGCCTTGGGTTTGTAAGCACTTAATGGCGGGGTAACAATTTTTAAAGGAGAGAAAGCTTTCATCAATCGAATAGACGTGCTGCTCTGGTGCAAATCGGCCAATGATATTCATCATCTTTGCGGATAAATCAGCATAGAGTTCATAGTTACTTGAACAAACAATGACGCCTAATTTCGTACACAGGTCTTTGACCTGAAAGTATGGTGCAAACTTAGGCACACCCCGTTCTTTCGCTTGCTTGTTTGCCGCTACGATGCAGCCGTCATTGTTGCTCAACACAATCATTGGCTTACCACGCCAATCAGGCCTAAATACCTGCTCTGCAGAGCAATAAAATGAGTTAGCATCAACTAAGGCATACATAGTTGTGACACCAATATAGAGCAATGGGTGTGCAGCCTCACAGACCGAGTTACAACCCCTTCTATACGGAAGTCATCGTAATCTTTAACCTCAACGGCTTGCTGTTGTTCATTAGACGATAAAAGCAATTTTCGGGTTTTGTCGTAGATTTTACATACAAACTCACCGTTCAGAGTTGCAACGATAACGTCACCTTGTTGCGCTGTAACATGCCTATCCACAATGAGTACGTCACCATCAAAGATGCCAACCCCTTGCATTGATTCCCCTTGCGCTAAACCTATATAAGTAGCGCTCGGATGTTGCACTAATAGCTCATCGAGACTTAAACCCAGTTGTGTGTATTCGGCTGCTGGGTTTTCAAAGCCGTGAACTCCAGCACGAGCAGGAACAGGTATAAAAGGGTAAACACGCATAGCGCCACCATTACTGTATATAAATACAGTCATTATAGCGCTAGCGAAGTTGTTAGCAAACTTTAGATGATTTACTTATCAGTTATCTGATTTGAACTGATAAAGATTGCAGTGAACCCTAGTCAACCTTTTGGCCTACTACAATCAAACTGTCTGTATATGAGTACCCATAAGCAAATGGGTATGCATTTTTACCTAACAAGGATGAGTAAACCTCGGAGTGGTACTTTCCTGAAGTGATTGGCACTATTTCTTTAAGCATGTATCCAGCATTTGTTAACTCAGTTAGAGCAAGCTCCAAATCACTAGATAAACGTTCACTATCGACTTCACAGTCAGAATATTGAGTGATCTTGGCGAGTTCCGCGACGACTACTTTCTTGTTTGTCCAAGGGTCGTTTATCTGAGCACTTTTATCTAAGTCTTTATAAACAGGATGGTCCCCTTCTGGCCCCATTTTTTTGAAAAATGCTTTTACGTGTAAAACCTTATGCTCCATAGGTACGCCCTTACAATACATCTATTATCGATAAATTTGACCCAGCAAACCTAGTTAACAGCATGCACATAGTCAATAACAATCAAAATTTATTCGCTGGCATTAAGAATGAATTGCTATAGGTAATTGTTCTGGATGGTGTAGCAATGGCTCAAGCTGAATGCTATCGAATTTGTACCAGAAGTCGATATCTGATGGTGCAATCAATAGCGGCATTCGGTTGTGATATTGGCTGCATTGTGCTGTTGACGCAGTGGTGAGGGTAACCAGTTGGGCACCATCATTGGACGGGAATAAGATCCCCGCCATATACAATGGCTGTTCCTCTGCATGACTAAACAAGTATTTTTGCTTTCGCTTACCACCTTCGTCACGCCACTCATACCATCCAGAACATGGAACAACACAGCGATGGTGCGCAAACGCATTAGCGAAGGTTTTCTTTTCTCTTACGGTTTCAACTTGAGCATTGATTAGCAGAGACTTAGACCAATTAGGTTTAATTCCCCAGGTGCAATGGATTGAAGCCAGTTGATCATTGACCAGCCCTACAACAGTGACTTGTTCTGTAGGCCTTAGGTCTAAATTCGTTTGAGGATTGTATGGAATTCCAAATTGTGCAGATACCCGATCAGCCAATACCAAACCATCAATAGTTAAGCGTCCGCACATCAAGTAAGCTCCAAACCCAAATGATTTATTTATTAAATATCAATTCAGGCGGCTTCTTCAAGTGATTCTCAAAACAAGACACCGAACTCATACCACAAGAAATGTCTATTTCAATAGGGACATTTCCGAGTTATGAGTATTGTGCAATACTGAACTTTTCAGATAACTTTTTCTATGCCAAGAGTGCTTTCAAGTGCTGAATCGCCACTATTTCGCTAGACAACTATGAGAATAGCATCATTAAAGATGCCAATATCTTGCATCGAGTCCCCTAGAACATAAGCTATAAACACTCTACACGAGCAGAAATAGGGATAACACATAGCAATAGACTACTGTTGACATATACAGTCATTGTAATCGAAGAATACTAGCTAGTAAGAGCTATTGAACAACCTCTACATAGCACCATTGGTTCTTCTCTTTATCGAAGGCAATATTGAAGTGCATTGGAGCAGTATTGCCCTGACCAGCACTGAGCAACACAAACTCGGAGATTTCAGATAAGTCATCAATACATTGTGGCTGCATTAGGTAGTATAAAAACATGACAGCATAACCAAAAATAGTTAACGCAACTGTCGTGACGAGGACAAATACAGGTCTGAATTTCATCGCTTAGCCTTCCCTAGCCTGCTGAGATAACAACACCATTATCAATATGACGATAGCAAAGTTCTACCTGAGTGCAAGTAAGACTAGTGTAAAAAGCCACTGTTAATTTCTAGAAGGATTACCCTTTATAGTCAACAGCGGCCAGACGGAACAATCTGGGATTTCCGACGAAAATTCCAACATAGTTTTGAATATGTCCTTTGGTGATTTGATTAATCTTAAAAGAAAAAAACGCCCCGAATATCCGGAAAAGTAGCTCTAAAGCTACTTTTAGAGGCTTTGTCGAATCACTCTGTCCTAGAATGATCCATTGGCTCATTTTGGGACAAAACCTTGTTAGATATTTTACTCTAAGCCGTTGGTTTCGGATTAATATTTCTATGGATTAACACCCGCCTAAAGGCTGCACGCATAATACTAAACTCAAACACAACAACCGCGGTTCAATGGGATAGGAAAAGCCAAGCGTTGACAGTCCCTATTGAGCCGTTTGTTAACTGCGTTTTACAGTGTGTCTATATGGAAACTCAATACGTGTGGAGCTATCAATGGCTATGTTTGATTGTATTGCAATGTATCGCTTTGGAATCATCATTTCGATAGATAATTTATTGAGCAACTCTTCATAAGTTAAAGAGTCATGCATCATCTGACCATTGATCAAGTAGCGCTCAAATCCAGTTTCTCCCCGCAGTATGTTCTCACCATCAAAATGCACACTGTTAACGACTACATTCGCAGATCCTGTTGCTAGAACAGCGCCCAATTCAACAGAGGCATCTGTTATAGGTTTTCCTGGTATGACATAAAAACTATTGTGAAATGGTAAAAGCAACTCAGATATAAAATCAAAAGCAGGTTTATAATCAGGGTATTGTTGAAGTTCAAATAGCTGATTGAACATCGCCACTTTAAACGAATCTCTGAAATCTCCTTTAGAATTAAAGAAAACCTCGAATAACATGCCCTCGATTATACAAATTTTCTTATCTAAAGATGCTCGCGAAAGATTGCTACGAAAATCTCGAATAAAACTCACAGCATTACTAGAATCTCCACATGCAGATTGATAAATATTTCGCCCCAAAACAAACAGGGAGCTATCATCTGCAGAATTAACTAACTGCACTGATATTTTAGAAATAGCAGGGTTTTGGCTATACCAGTTATGAACTCTCAACTCACTAATAATTCTGTGACATTGATTGGTCATATCAAGCGTAAAAAGTTCATCGCGTATTGCTAGGTTCGTATATTTGTCGATCCGGTTACCTAAACTTAAGTTAAAGTAAAAATCACCAGTTAAAGATGTGTGCTCCCAAGATGTTTGCTTACCGTCAGTCAGTACAGAAAGGGAGTTCCTCACTTTTTTGAAGACATCTTCAATAGTAATATCTGGCTTGCTGATATGTTTTAATAAAGCGTCAGTGTACGCACCATTATCACCTAATCCATCCGATGCTTTTTCACCTGGGGAGGTAGAATATGCTATTAGAGTACCTTTAGGTGCAAACATCGGTGCTAAATTACTAGCTAAGATTGAGCGACTCCAACTTCTTTCATATGGATTATTTCGACATGCATCCAATATTATGATGTTAGTTTTATTCGAGCACGAGTCCATAGTATCTATGAGTCTGTTTAGCGGATACGAGGTCCATTTCGCAGCCGGTTCATCATCAAATTGGGTATCAATACAAGTGATGTAGTTCTCACCATCAATCTGCATACCATGACCTGCAAAATAGAATAGTCCTACGTCATTCCCATTCAATCCGTCACGAAATGATGAAATTGCTCTGTCTAGCTCAAGGTTAGTGCAATCTGTTTTTTTTATAACTGTAAAACCCAGATCTAATAAAACTTGTGATATATCATTTGCATCATTCACTGCATTTTTTAACTTTGCACCATCATCAGGGTAATTTCCATTACCAACAACGAGTGAAACCATTCTTCTGTTCATATTTTCTCTTTACCCAGAAAAGGAAAAATCCGGCCATCCATTTTAGATCAACAACATAGTGCACTTTCGGTTTATCTAAAGCTTGTCCGAGTTAAAATGGCATAAATAAGAACCATAAACAGTCATAAGAGCTGCATCTGAGGCAATAGTGGCACATGAACCAGACTAGGCAAGTCTGATTCATTGAATCACTCTGGTGCAGAATGATTCACAAGCTCATTTTTGGACATACATTACTTACAAAGATATTTAATTGAGAAAAAGATTGTCAGGATCGCTACCTTCTATTGCTTCAGTCAGTTGAGACGTATCCAGTGCAGTCAGTTCCAGTCCAGCATCAACAGGTTCAATAGACTCAGTAAAAGTAGAAACGTCCATCAAATTCATGTCATCTGTATCGGAGTTTTCAAGTGTTCTTGTGATAATCGTTGCCTCTGTATATAAAGCTAGCTGATCGGTGTCTGATTGTTCTATTATTTTGCTTTCTAAAGTCGACATAAAAATACCTTTAACATTGAATTCTGATGTCACTACGTGTACCGAAGGTAATATGCCTCTATTTTCTGAACCATCTTTCAGAAATAAATCGTTATCCGCTGACTCATGAGTGTTTGTCTGCATTGTAACGTCCCGTAAAGACATCACATCAGTGTCAGTTGACTCAATGCTGAATGTCTTTAATGTTGATTCTGTTGGGATCAACGGTAAAATTTTGACTTGCTCACTGTATTGCATCACATAGGGTTTCATTGTTATTTCTCTTTAGTTATTGCTAATACTATTCTACTTTTAATATCGCAGTTAGACAGCTTCTGAGTTTCAATATGTTTTACATTGAATTCTACAAGTACTTTACTTAATGCTAAAGCATCGGACTCATTGCAAGCTATTAACCTATATTCTTGTCCCTGTTCGTATGCACCAACCAAGCTAGAAAGGTCTTTTGCATCGATAATACCTTGTCTATTCAATAGAATCATATTTTCTGCATAAATACTAGCATTTGATTTTTTCTTTAAGTCTTCTTTTGGTATTAAGGAGATTGCAATTAGTAATATAATGGTTAGTATAAGACTCTTCCAAAAATAATTCTGAATATTAAGAACTATAGTTGTTTGATGCCGACTGTACTCCGCTTTAGATTTTGAAGTTTGGAAAATAATACGGATAAATTTTTTATTTGTAGCACTATTCATAATGTCACTGAAACTGGGAGATATATAGCTCTTTACTGATAGGTAATGTCGAATCAGCATTCCTAGCCCAAATAAGTACATCATCAAAATCCCACTAAACAAGCATATAAATGCAGATAGGATTGTAATAGTGTTGATATCTAAAGTGGTGATTACAGATTTCAAACTAAAAATATAAAAACTAGCTATGATAGACAACACGGTCAGATAAGTGTTCACTTTACTGTTAGATGTATCTATTGAACGTTCACTTTCACTTATTCTGTTCTGAAGAAACTCTTTGTAGATCGAGTTTTTCTCCGAGTTATTTAATTTAAGCCGAAATTCGTCAAATTTATAACCGTCGACATCCCAATTTTTAGTATCGTAATGCTTAATAACGTCCGATAATCTTAATTTTTTGTAAAAAAATAATTTACCATCATAAAACGTAATAAAATACCAATTCTGATCCCCCAAAAGTAAACAAACCAATGAAAATCGCAGCTTCCCATTTTTGTTCATAGTTCCAAAATTGCTATCTACTGAAACATTGAAAATTGGCAATAAGTTAAGTAAGAAGCACAATCCATATACAAAACTATTCCTCTCACGCCAAGTACTTTGAGACATTGTCATTACCTACTTGAAATAATAGCTGTTTGGCTATGACCGGACAAATATTCGACTATCGAGAGTGATATGTCTAGTTGGAGTTCAAACTCCAACCATCCCCATTGGCCATTAGCATTCATTTCTAAAAAATAATACTGTTCATCCTTGACAATAAAATCGAAACATCCAAATTGCATGCCTACGATATTCATAAAATTACGACATTGTGCTGAGATATTTTCTGGTAGAGAGTAAGTTGAATATGTGTTAATTGTATCAGGTTTACGCCAGTCTATGTAATTGTCAGAATCAATTCTAACTGTGAATTCAGTATCACCAACGTACGTTACTCTTAACTCGTAATCTTTATCTTGATAATGTTGTAAATAGACGGGTGAGTATTTTAGGGACTCCGAAGATACGCTACTATCGATCATGTTTGTTTGTACAAATTCTTTGATTTTATTATTATGAATAACTTCGCCGACTGCAACTGGCTTAACTATGGACTTTGTTGTCGCTATGAAATTAGCTAATACGGCTACATCATTAGTTATAGACATCTGAGGCAAGTTAAAGCCTACTCGCTTCGCTAACATAGCCTGAAACGCTTTGTTATTAGCTCTACGCATGATTGACGGTTTAGTTAAGACTCTACCTTCAAATATTTCAGCGATTCCCTCCACAACTGAATAGGATTCTTTGTGGACAAAATCATGATAAGGAACATCAAGTACTGAGGTTAAATCTTCTAGTTGTGGCTTTCTAAAGTAGATGGAAAGGCATGTTTTGCTAGTGATTAAGCTTCCATTACGCTCAATACTGAAGCCATCATTGGTGACAGAAACAGAGTATGATGAAAATTCATCAACATTGAAGCGGAAAAAATGACATTGAGGGAATTTTTTAATGATGTAATCTACAGTTTTATCTATGACGCTAGTGATCACTAGAATTTGATTTTTTTTGATGTCCATAATGTAAAGAATACCTACTTAGCATGCAGTTTTAAAAGCGAAAATAAACAAAGAGATCCATAATTAAAGCAAGAGCTACTTCACCCCATCCTCGACTCTACCACCATAGACTGCGATGCGTAACAGTCTGATTTTATTGAAACAAGAATAACAGTGCCGCATATTTACTACAATCTACAATTGCTATAAATGGATCCCTCATAGGGTTATGGAACTTCGATTTAGCTCTCATTTAAACGAATAAACCATAGAATCAATCGCTAAAGGCTAACAGTACTCTAATTGATGCTTTATCAATAGATTTCTTGTGGCAAATTCCGATGTCACAAAAATAACTGGGCAATTGTACTAACGAGGAATGGGGCAGGAATGAGCCAGCGATGAACCCACCGACTCGAATCTGGACATAAACGAGTCAGTAATTTTGCTAAATTAGCAATTGATTAATTAGCGCGACTTAGGTATTTCAATATAGCTGTAATCGCATTGATGCTAACCTACAGCTGAAGAACCTCTATAAAATCGGGAGTTATTCCATTCGGCTGAAGCTTACTGAAAATCTTATTAGTAAGTGAAGCGAGAATGAGCGAGAGAGCCCATATATGTAATAGCGTCGTCGTTTGAGGGGGGATCACCCAAATTATCTTACTAATAATAAACGTGAGCTCTAGCCTGAATCTCTACTTTTCCATTTTCATCTCTAAAATCGAATTCAAAGGCATTTCTTAAGTGTTCGTGTAATGAGCCCTTACCTTTACTTGTCGGTGAGTATAGTGTGGCTAGGGGCAGGGATGCTTTGGTATCGTAAGTGAAGTAAGAACCCAACGCTGTCCCAGTAAAAACCAAGTATTTGTTTATTCTATTCAGGTCAGTTCTGGTTTTCTCTCTAGCCCACGCTTCCCAGTCCTTATTGGTGATGACCAGTATTTTGTTTTCGTCATAGTCGGATGGTTTTAATGTCTCTAGTGGGCTGCCATTTTTGGTTATTTGCTCGATTGCCATGTCGTTATGAATTCTTTCAATAACACTTCTTGCGTTAAATGAATAGTGAACATCATTATTGTCTAGAAAGACTGATCTTCTTTCAGTAGGCATTGTAAATACGATAGGATCTTGCTTGGATGATGTAAGGGATACGCAATCAAATAAAGGAATTCGTGTTAACGTATTCTCAGGACAAGCTGCAACCGAACCCATATATCTGTTTTTTATGTCATCGCTTAGAGGTTGAGTAGCTATGATATTTTTAAGCTGTATTGCAAGGTATTTTTCGATTTCATCAAAGATAAGTATCGTGGCTTTATGAAAATCTTTCACTTCATGGATAATGTTGAAGTGGCGACAAAGTGTATGAGAGTAATCAAACGATTTGGCAAAATACTGAACGTGGTGCATGGTTGACTGTATTTTTTTAATGTTTTTAATTGTGTGCTCACATAGGCTAAGAGAGGCAATCATTTTGTTCACGCCATCGCGTAACCTTTTCTCTGGATTTTGGATTCTCCAGCAATAAAGAGCATACATGACCAAGATGGGTACAGCTCTTTGGTAAGAGCAGTTAAGCTCTTCAGAATGAATAGAGCTAAATCCATGAGTTTTACCAAGCTGCTCGATGGTTGAGCTTAATGAGCATGGCAATATGTTAAAACCTAGACGACTAGCTTGTGAACTGGCTGGGCTGAAAGTTTCAAAGCATTTAATCATGTGTCCCCACAAACTCTCTTTGGCAAGAGCTCTTATGGCGTATTGAGCCGTGTTTCTAGAAGCGATTGCTCCCTTTGACTTCATTATTTCTGTAATCATCTCTTGTTTGTATTCTAATGCAGCTTTTGTGATTTTTTCATATTGAGCTATTGATGTTGAACTCTTAAGGGCATCATGACTGGATTTATTTACTAGCGAGATGAAATTACCTACATAAGCTTCGGGGTCACTAGTTATTTGTTCTTCATGTTCTTTGATTAAGCTCTTAATTTCTTCGTAGTTATCACCATTATAAGAGCCAAAAAGCGTTAAGAGATTGTGTAAGTCACTACAGAAGCAGCTCTCGAAACCAATAAAATTACGATATCGTTCAATAATTTCAGGAACTAACTCTGGTTTTTCTCTCACAGCAAAATCTATTAGATTGCGGATAATCCTATCAATGAAGTTAATTGTTTGTGGGTTTTGGATGTCCCACAAGTTCACGCTAATAAGAAAATCAGCTCTCATCAACCAATAGTGACCTGAGTCGAGCTCCTTGATGCTTTCTTCATAAAACTCCCCACTATACATTTCGAAGACATCATAATTCTTTATTTTCCTGTCGAAGAACAAAAATAGGTGCTTAGCGTAGTTTCGCTGTAGAGACACGTAAGCTCTTCTGTTAGCGCCTTTTCTTGCCGATGTGAGCGCAACAGCCAAGCCATCGAGTAAGTTTTTTATGGTTTCGTCATTGATGAGGCTTGTTTGGTTCTCGTATGCTTCCTCTATTATCGTAAAAAGTCGATTTTCAATGGACTCATCGGTAAACATTGTTGTGTTCTCGATGTTGTAACAAGTTATCTGGATTAATAATTCTACTTCTTGGGCATGGTTTGAGTTTTTAGAGTCTGATTCTGTTAATTTATTAATTAAATGATTAGTAACCAAGTTGTCTGAGCGAGTTGCTTGAAAGACTGTTTTTATGAACAGGAACTCTTTGACTAGCAATGTGCTGGTTATGAGAGCAAAGAGTAATTCGAAGAATAAAACCCACCCGTTTGATAAAGTCTGTTCGTTTACCGATGAAACAAAAATTGAGAACAGTATTAAAGCTATCAAGGTAGCAATGAGCTCTCTGAATAGATAGTGAACTTTAAAGCCCATTATGTGCTCAATTGAGTCCATGTAGTACGCGGAGCCATAGCGACTCTTCACACGGTTTAATACCTCAAGTGCGATAGGCATAGTAAAAGCAGAAAAAGCGGTGAGAATAGCTATTAGATGCGTCGTTATACTCAGTCTGTCCATTCATTGTCCCGCTAGGGTTATCGGTATTTAACTGTTTGTTATTTTGCTGCTTTTCTTTGATTTAGGGAAGTGTTCGATAAATGTTTTGAGCTCTTCAGCCGCTTCGTTCATTGAGTCGGTTCCTGAATTTAAGTCTGAAGTGTGTAAACAATGGGGGCAGGTCTTGACTCTTGCCTTATAAGTTAGCTTTTCTAATCCAAATCTTGATTATTAGAATATGTATAAATTCTTGCTCTAACACGAAAAGGGGCAGAAGCTTGTTGGAGTAAACCGCCAAGACACCCTAATCTAACTAAAAGGTATCTAGAAAATCAGTGGCTATAGACAGCCAAACCATGCCTTGCTAGTCTTTTAAATTAAAAAGTTAGATTGAGCATTGGGTTCATTTGTTATTGTTTTTTGTAAAGTATATCAGGCTATATTTTCTATGATTTCGAGTCAAAAAAAGACTACCTATACAAAAATTAAAATATTTGTAATGAATTATAAGCATCTGAACTACCTATAGAGCCTGTTATAGCTAGGTACATACTCACTCACCCACCAAAGAGAACGCATTTTTAGTAAATATAAAAGTACTTTAAAGAAAAAATATACCCTGAAGAATAAGCTTCGAATCAACTGAGTGGAGTAAATTGACGTTTCAGTGTTGTTTTCACATTGATTAGACTGGATTTCAAACAAACAAAAAGCCGCAATAGCGGCTTTTTGCTTAACTTGGAACTGGGTTAACTCAAACTTGTATTAGTCGTTAAAACATTGAAACAAAGAACGCACTGAAAAATAAAGCAATAACAACTGTGGTGCCTAAAGCCATTTTAAGTTCGGTGTTCATCATTCACTCTCCTAGTTGGTATGGCTACATTATTATCAACCCAGTGATAAAAACCCATGTTTGTCTCTGTGTTTTGTGAGCGATAGCCAATTTATCGGCAATTTTCTCTTCTAAATCCTGAAAATTCCTCTTACAGACAATCATTTCCCTATCCTAAGCTTTAATCTGGGTCAAGCGCTGTAAAAACAATGGCTGACATTTATCGAGGTCCATCTACGGATTTTTGGTATACTCCACCCCGTAATCTATTTAGAGAGAGGACCTATGTCGCAACTATTACATACTATGATCCGCGTCGGTAACTTAGAACGCAGTATTGCTTTTTATACTGAAGTGCTCGGCATGAAACTACTTCGCACCTCTGAAAATCCAGAGTACAAATATTCTTTAGCTTTCGTGGGTTATGGTGAAGAATCCACAGGCCAAGCCGTGGTTGAACTGACCTATAACTGGGGCACTGACAAATATGATTTAGGCACAGGCTTTGGCCACTTAGCGATTGGCGATGAAGATATCTACGCCCGTTGCGCTGCTATTGCCGCAGCCGGTGGCAAAGTGACTCGTGCTCCAGGTCCTGTCGCAGGTGGTACCACTGAGATTGCGTTTGTTGAAGATCCAGACGGTTATAAAATTGAGTTCATTCAAATGAAATCAGCGACCCAAGGTTTAGGTTAAGTCTTGCCACCTGAGCAAGAAGATTAACTGAGCTAGATTAACTGAGCAGAACAGTTCGCTAAATGAGAAATGCCGAATCTTGATTCGGCATTTTTGTTTTTATAATTTATATCTTGCGTTAGGCACAAAGAAACATAAATCAAGCCAGTGATTTACTGCTCGCGCCATACGTCTAAACCGACTTTATCGAAGCTTTATCTTGTGTCAGCTTTCGCTCGGTTTTGTTCGCCACTTTACGGCTGAAATGACGTTTAAACCAAGGCGTGCGCCACAGCAGCAACACACTAAAACCTACGATATACAGACTCGGCTCGATGATTTCCGATTTTACCGACCAGTAAAAATGGATTGGCGCCAATATCGCGACTAGATACACCCCATAGTGCAAGGTTTGCCAACGACGTCCCATCTTACGCATCAAGGCTTTAAACGAAGTTATCGCCAAAGCGGAAACGATAAGATAAGCCACAGCGCCGACTAAAATATACGGCCGTTTTACCACTTCACTAAACAGTAATTCCCAAGCAAACAACAGATCTAAACTAAAAAAGGCCAAGATATGTAAAGTGGCATAGGCAAACACATATAACCCCACTAAACGGCGGGTCTGCATCAACAGCCCTTGCTTGGTCAACTTGGCAATCGGTGAGATCAGTAAGGTCGCCGCTAGCGCATTTAATGCGCCTATGCCTGTGTAGTGAATAATGTGCTGCACGGGATCGCCACCCGCACGGCCAAGCACCACTGTGAGCACAAGGTAGACGATGGGCACTAAACCCAACAAATGAAATAACGCCTTTAGCCAAAACAAGTGCTTAGCGGTTAATCTCAACATAGTTTGTCCCCGCTTAATAGCGAATCCCCGAACAACAAACCAATCATCAATAGTATTTCCTCAGATCCATGCCGTCATACAGTGAAGCCACAAACTCGCCGTAACCGTTGAACGGCTGGGTATCGATGCGGGTTGCTGAAAACAATCCCCCCTCGCCGATACGACGCTCTGTGGCCTGCGACCAGCGCGGATGATCCACCGCCGGATTAACGTTGGCATAGAATCCATACTCGTGTGAGGCAAGCTGATTCCAGCTGGTCGGCGGTTGTTTATCCATGACGCGAATTCGCACGATTGATTTAATGCTCTTAAAGCCATATTTCCACGGCACCACTAAGCGAATGGGCGCGCCGTTCTGCGGTGGCAGGGTTTTGCCGTACAAACCCACCGACATTAAGGTTAAATCGTTCATTGCTTCGGCTATCGTGAGGCCTTCAACATAAGGATAATGAATACCACCGCCCATTAATCGGCTCTTCTGCCCCGGCATTTGCTCGGGATCAAAAGCGGTTTCGAAGGCGACATACTTGCCCTTACTGGTGACGCCAACCTTTTTTAATAACGCCGCCAGCGGGAACCCCACCCAAGGGATCACCATAGACCAAGCTTCAACGCAGCGCAGGCGATAGTTACGCTCCTCAAGCGGGAAAATTTTAGTCAGATCATTAAAATCTAAGGTCATGGGCCGTTCAACTTCACCTTCGATACGCAGTTGCCAAGGGTCGACTTTAAAGCCTTGGGCATTATTGAAGGGATCTTGCTTATCCGTACCAAATTCGTAGAAATTATTATGCTGCGTCACTTTATCAAACGGGGTTAACACATCGGCGTCACCGTACTGCTTATTGGATTGAAACGTCAGTGGCGTAGTGATAAATGAGGACTTAGGTTGATCGCCAAATAGATCGAATAATCCGGCCTGCACGTAACCTGGCACACTGGCGCCGATAGCACCGAGTCCCATGGCTTTTACAATTTGCCGACGCGAGCGAAATACCGCTTCGGGCGTCACTTGGTTGTCTTGCATGTGCCACTGCGCTTTTTTAAGAATACCTGGGGTAAAACGGGAATGTTTAGCCAATTGACACCTCTACCATCCAATGATTAAAGCTACCGAGTCGCGATAAAAACCTTCTCTGGCGCTCTTCTGTATCGCTCACTCTTATATAGACAGGTAAAAGCCAGAAAAACTTTCCACCCGTGAATAAATTCACCTTAAACGTATAAGACTTGCTCATTCAAGCATTAAGCGCAGATATAGTTGATTAAAGGGCTTGAAGCCTGTTGGGGGGCATGCGAACCTAAGCGCCAAAGCTAAAGGAGTGCTATTGATCATGCCATTTTCTCAATCTTTTTCTGTCGCCGAAATCATCGGCCTTCTCGCCATTGCCTTCTTAGGCCTGTTGATCGGTGCTCTGCTCAATCAAAAACTCACCCGCCAACGCTGGCAACTACACAAAGACCAACTTGAGCAAGAAATGCGTCAAGTAAATGAAGATGCAGAATTATCCTTAGCACAACAGCAAATTTTGGTCGATGACAAAGAAGCGCAATTACGTCAATACCAACAACGCCTTGAGCTCAAAATTGAACAACTGGGCAAAGCCGAAGCCTTAGCCGAACGCGTGCCCACCTTAGAGCAGCAATTAAATGATAGCCAGCGCCGTCAGTTAGAGATCCAATTAGCCCTGTCGAAATCCAATGCCATGCAGCAAACCATTCAAGCCAAGGCCGATGCCCAGCAAGAATCGCTGCAGGATAAAATTGCCAGCTTAGAATCGGCCGAAGTGCGTTTACAAACCCAATTTGAAAACCTCGCAAACCGTATTTTTGAAGAACGTAGCGAAAACTTTAAGCACCAAAATGCCAGCCAACTCGAAGGCGTGCTTGGGCCATTAAAACAACAGCTAGAAGGATTCAGACAGCAAATTCGTGAATCCTACACCCACGAACAATCCGAACGCAGCGCCCTCAAACATCAGCTTGAGCACTTAAGGGAGCTCAATCTGAAGATGAGCCAAGATGCCATCAACCTGACCAAAGCGCTCAAGGGCGATAACAAGCAACAAGGTAATTGGGGTGAAGTGATCCTCGATCGCGTACTGCAGGAAAGCGGCCTACGTGAAGGCCATGAGTACCATACTCAGCAAGATCTCAAGGATGATAGCGGTAAGCGCTTTAAGCCGGATGTGATTGTGCATCTGCCAGAAAATAAAGATGTGGTCATTGATGCTAAGATGTCGTTGGTCAGTTATGAGCGCTACTTCAACAGTGAAGATCCGGCACTGCGCCAACAGGCGATTAACGAGCATGTCATTTCAATTCGCAGTCACATTAAAGGCTTAAGTCAAAAGGATTATCAACATCTGCATGGCCTTAAGAGTCTCGATTATGTATTGATGTTTATTCCTATAGAACCGGCATTTTTACTGGCGTTAGAGCATGATCCTAGCCTAGTCAATTTTGCCCTTGAGCAGAATATCATGCTCGTTAGTCCAACGAATTTGTTGGTGGCCCTGCGCACAATTAACAATATTTGGCGCTACGAATATCAAAATCAACACGCACAAACCATTGCAAAACAAGCGGGTCGAATTTACGACAAGTTATGTGGTTATATTGAAGACATGGAAAAACTCGGCCGCGCCTTAGATAATGCAGAAAAAACCTATCACAGCGCAATGAACAAGCTGTCATCGGGCAAAGGCAACCTAGTGCGTCAAGCCCATTTAATGCAGCAGCTCGGGGTCGATACCAGCAAACAACTGGATAAAATGCTGCTAGAAAAAGCACTCAATGAAGCCCAAGACGATAACGACACTCAGGATGACGACGCTGAACTTAATCTGTCGCATACCCGCGATCCTAAGGACACAGAAATCGAGCCTGTCGAGTGCAATGATAGATAACAAGAATTGAACACCCATTAATTACCTCAAATCGATACGGACATGTCGATTGATACCTTGATGCCCGGAGGCAAACGCTCCATGTGCAAAGCAGTTATAAATGTGGTTATATCCAGTGCAATATTGCTCGCAGGCGCATTGAATGCCCCTGCTGCACTTGCGTTAACGTCAACGCAGAAAACCTTTCTTGAGGCCGAAAAAGCCCTGAAGAAGCAAGATTATGCAACCTATAAACCCCTACGGGCAAAACTAGGTAATTATCCGCTCGCGATTTATTTAGATCATGATATCGACATCGGTGCTCTTAATGCCTTACAGGGTTATGCAGCTAAAGCCTTGATTGAAAAATATGAAACCACACCCATGTACAATAGGTTGCGGTCTAAATATTTAAACAACGCTGGTAGCCAAAAACGCTGGAATGATTATCTTGCGATCACCCCAGAAGCGCCTACCGACATCCGCCTGCAGTGTTATTACTATGAGGCGAAACTCGCCAAGGGCGATCTAAAAACGGCTTATGCGGCCGCACAATCACTTTGGGTATTTGGGGGGGCGCGACCAAAGGAATGTGATCCTCTTTTCAACACATGGACCAAAGCGGGCAAACGCACACAAGATGTCGTATGGGCGCGAATGATGCTGAGTTTCGAGGCTGGCGAAACGAGTTTACTGAGTTATTTATCCCAAAAAATCACCACCCATAGTAACGAAGCTAAGCGTTTAGTCGCCGTCTATAAAGATCCTAATAGCCTGCGCCATACCGAAAAGTTTAAAGATAAAAATCCCATTGTCGGTGACATAGTTGCCGCAGGATTAAAACGTCTTGCCCGTAAGGATCTCGACCAAGCCATTAATTTGTATGAACGGTATCAAAAGGCCCATCGTTTTACCCCAGAACAAGCGCAGCAACTCGATAAATACCTTGTTCGCCGCATTTTAATTGAACAAGATGATAACTATAAAAACTATGTCGACAATGTGCTCACTGAGCTGAAAAATGACGACTTATTTGAACGCCGTTTAAGATGGGCTATCCGCGATCACGACATGCGCAGTATTGCCCGTTACTTGAACCTACTCCAACCAGAAACCTTAGCAAAGGAGCGTTGGCAATACTGGCTTTATCGCACCAATGCCAAAGAAGCGCCTGAAAGCGCCATAAAAGCGCTCGCGACAATCAGTAATGAACGTAATTTTTACGGTTTTGCTGCTGCGCAGTTCTTAAATAAACCGGTATCACTCAATCAAAGCCCTGAGCCTGTTGTCGACGCCAGCAGCCAAAAGTTAACAGATGATCTGGGTTTTGTGCGCGTGCAAGAGCTGATGGCGCTGGACCGTTATTTCGATGCTCGCTATGAATGGATGTCACTACTAAAACGCAGTGACAATACGATGCGAGCACGCTATGGACGCTATGCCCATGAACAGGGCTGGTACGATTTTGGGGTTGAAGCCAGTATTCAAGGTAAGTTGTGGGATGATATTCCTCTACGCTTCCCTATGGCACACCAAGCCGGTTTTGAGCACGCCAGCAAAAAGCATAGGGTTAACATCGATGAGATCCGTGCGATTAGCCGCCGCGAAAGTGCATTTTATCTTTATGCGACCTCGGGCGTAGGTGCCCGTGGCCTAATGCAAATTATGCCTGCCACGGCCAAAGCTACCGCCAAAAAACACGGGGCCAGATATAGCGATCCAAAGGATCTCTACAGCGCAGAGCTTAACCTCAATCTTGGTAGCGCTTACTATGCCCAGCTGTTGAAAGAGTTTAACCAAAACCGCATCCTCGCCACGGCGGCCTATAACGCGGGTCCCTCTCGCGTGCGTCGCTGGTTATCAAACTCAGATGGCAAACTCGATGCCATGGGCTTTATCGAGGCCATTCCCTTTACTGAAACCCGTGAATATGTTCAAGCCGTCCTCAGCTATCGATTGATTTATGAGGCGCAAAAGCAAAAAGCACAGCCATTATTCAGCGAAGCTGAGCTTAAGTTTGCTTACTAACTCGCGACATGAGAAGGAACTCGATACTCAGCTGCATCGAGTTCCTACTTTTCAGCATACCCTAGGGTAACGCTCATGCTTTAACCACCAAAAATTCTAAATGATATTCTCTAAATTCAAATAATTAACAAAGCGAATAATTATTCAGCAATCACGCCGTTTTATCGAAAACTTGTTTGCACTGAAGGGCGTTAAATGCGAATAATTAGTATTAAAGCATTAAGACTCCCATTAGGCCCATGATTAACCTTAGTTCGTTAACCCTTAGCTGCGAATACCAACCCTTTGTCAATCCTCATACTTTAGCCATCGACGGCTATGAAGCCTTAGCACGCTTTTACTTGCCTAATGGTGATGCGGTTGCACCTAATATTGTGTTCGAGCAATTGCATGAATCCACAGAATTACTCGCCGCAGTTGAATATCAAGCCAAGGCATTTCAACTCATCCATGCGCCGAGTCAGCAGCGAATTTTTATCAATGTTGATCCCCACGCCGTCGATGGACCACATACCGCCAAGCTCATTCGTTTACTATCCCACTATGAACGAGTCACGGTCGAGATCATCGAAAACACCTGCATTAACGATGCCCAGCTGGCCAGTCAATTATTCACTCAATTTAAACAAGCTAAGATACATGTGGCGCTGGATGATATTGGTGCGCCCCACTCCATGCTCAGTGTCGATCTGATGATGAACGTGGATTATCTTAAGTTTGACCGCCATTGGTTAACGCACATAACACACCCCGAGGGAGCCCAATTATTAATTGCATTGGTCAACTTTGCCAAAAAGACCCACAAACAGTGCATTTTAGAAGGCATAGAAACTGAAGCTCACTTAGCCTTTGCGCGGGATATCGGTGTCGACTTTGTCCAAGGCTTTTTGTTTAAATCCTGGTTTATTCGCCCCACCAGCAGCCAAGCACTGTGCCTTACGTAAGATCAGGCTAAAACGGTTTACATTCGCGCCACCAGCCCACTCAAGACCAAACCTAATGCTGTCGAGTAATTGATTTAGCACTAGAAATGCCACTGGATATACGGGCGATGATCCGCCATATTGATAACGCACATCAGCTTGCAAATGCACCTTAAGCACACTTCCAAATGTATTAGGAGTCGCCCGTGGCACAATCTGGGATCAGCGAATTACTACAACAACTCGAACAAGTATTGCTGGGCAAGCCTAGGCAAATTCGTCTCGCTCTAGCCTGTATTCTCGCCCGTGGGCACCTGTTGATTGAAGACTTACCCGGCATGGGTAAAACCAGTATTTCCCATGGTATAGCCCAAAGCTTAGGTTTGAGCTATCAGCGGATCCAATTCACCAGTGACATGCTGCCTGCCGACATTCTCGGCGTATCGATTTTTGATAAACATCAAGCACAATTTATCTTTCATCCTGGACCGATTTTCAAACAGATGATTTTGGCAGATGAAATTAATCGCGCCAGCCCTAAGACACAAAGTGCTTTACTCGAAGCGATGGCCGAACAACAAATTTCCGTCGATGGCATCACCCACAGATTGCCCAATCCTTTCTTTGTAATCGCGACTCAAAATCCCACCGATCAATCCGGTACATTTTCGCTACCAGAATCGCAGCTCGACAGGTTTATGATGCGTCTGTCTATTGGTTATCCAAGCCACGATGCTGAACTCGCTATGCTTAAGAGCAATCATAACCACTTAACCTTAGATCAATTGCCCCAATGCCTGACACCGATGGCCTTAATGCAACTGCAAGAGCAGTGCGACAAAGTCAGCGCTTCCGATGCCTTACTCAATTATATTCTGGCCTTAGTGAGTTTTTCCCGTAGCCAAAGTGATAGCGTGGGGTTATCACCGCGTGCCACCAAAGCGCTATTACAAGCGGCTAAGGCATGGGCCTTTTTAGAAGGTCGACATTATTTAGTCCCCGAAGATGTGCAAGCGGTATTTTGCTGCGTGGCTGAGCATAGACTCAGAACCAGTAGCCAATTACAGGGTGAAGCCTTATCCGAGCGAATTCTGACGAGCGTTAACCCTATTATGTAGCAAGATACTGTAATGAGAAGATATCGCTAAAGTATGCATTTAACGCATTAAACCAAGGAAATGACTGAGAAGTGAAACGACTGATACTCCCGACTTTCATTCCGACGTTAGTCCCGATTTGGCAACGTTGGTTAGCAAGACGCTTGCCACCGAGTCCCGAAATAACCTTAAGCCATCGCAGCATTTTTATTCTGCCGAGCGGTTTTGGGTTCGTTTGGCTCGGTCTGGTTTTACTTTTATATCTATTCGGCACTAACTATCAAAATAACTTAGTCATTGGCCTCAGCATCTTACTCCTAAGCCTTTTTAATACCTGCATTCTCTACAGTTACAAAAATCTGGCTGGCTTACATTTACGGGCCACGACGCCGCCCGAAGTCTATGCGGGCGAAACCTTAACCTTTCCCGTCCTCATCAGCACGCACCACAGTGGCCATAACATACAACTTAACTATCCGCATAATCGCACTTATACGATGCAGAATCTTGGCACAGATGAACAACAAGCACTCGTCCCCTTCGAATATCATCAGCGGGGTCAAGTGTCACCAGGTCGGCTCAAAATTGAATCCTTCTATCCCTTAGGGCTTTGCCGCGCATGGTCCCATGTGGATTTGGCCATTAGTCACTTAGTCTTTGCCCAGCCGATTGAAGCGCCGCTGCAGCTTGAGTCTGATCATACTCAGTCTGAGCAAGATCCCCTGCTACTGGCGGGTAAACATGTGTCAGGCATCGATGAGTTTAAAGGACTTAAACCCCATGTGCTCGGCGAGTCCCTCAAACAAGTGGCGTGGAAACAGTGGGCGCAGGGTCGCGGCATGCTGACTAAAGAATTCCAGCAGCCCCAAGGTGATCCCGTCTGGTTAAGGCTCAGACCCGATACCAAACGCCTCGAAACCCAATTGAGTCAGCTAAGCTGGCAAGTCAATAAACTCACGCAACTTGAGCAGTATTTTGGCTTACATCTGCAAAACCCAATGGGAGACGATGTGCTGATCGCGCCCGCGATAGGCAATCACCACAGGATCGCCTGTCAAAAAGCCATTGCCTTATATCCACAATTAGCGCCTTCAGTGGCGAAGCCCCTATATCAGTCATCAGTCGCTAATCAGCCACAAAAAACGAATCGAGCTCCCCGCAAGCAGCATCATATCCCTACTTCGAGGGAGCAAGTATGAAGTTAGCGGCCAATAGCACAACACCGCAAATCGGCGACAATATTAGCCGCCAGACACTTTTTTGGTTATTGATCACCAATATTGCGGTATTAAGCCCACTATTTGATAAAACCACGCCTTGGACTTTGGGCATTTGCGCTATCTGTTTGCTGTGGCGTGTGGGGATTTATGTCGGCAAAGTGGCAAAGCCACCGCGTTTTTTGGTCACCAGTCTTGCAATCGGCGCCGCAACCACACTGGCACTCGTCTCAAAGGAAATCGGCTTACTCAATGCGCTAGTGAATCTGCTGCTGTTAGGTTATGCCTTAAAATACATTGAAATGCGTAATCAAAGGGATGTACGCGTTGTCGTCCTCGCGGGCTATTTTATTATCGCGCTGACCTTTATTGATCATCAATCCTTACTCAATACCGCGCATTTACTCGTGGTGACGTTGATCAACACCTGCGTGCTCGTGACTTTGTATCAAGATAAGCAATCCTTAAAACACACGGCTTGGCAAGGTGGCAAATTTTTACTCCAGAGCCTTCCCCTCGCGCTGCTGTTATTTTTAGTGTTACCGCGTCTTGCACCGCTCTGGTTAGTGCCCAACATGAAAGAAGCGCAAACGGGCTTGTCCGATAGTCTGGCGATTGGTGATATAGGTAAGCTTACCCGTTCGACTGAACTTGCCTTTAGGGCGAGCTTTACCAATGCAACGCCCATTAATGCCGAGTTATATTGGCGCGCCCTCGTGATGGAGAACTATGATGGTGTCACTTGGCGCCAAGAAGCGGGGATTAAACAGTTGCAAAAAGATGCGCTGCTGTTTCCTCCTTCACGGCCCAGCCCAGCATTGATGGTCAATAATCCTGATCCCATGAGTAATAGTCCTGCTCCGATAAGCAGTGAAGATCAAGAGACCGCATTAAGTAAGCAAGATAAGCATAGTATTCGTTATCAAGTGATTGCTGAGCCGAGCCACCAGCCGTGGTTATTTGGTCTCGATGTGGCCTATAGCCAAGATGATAACGTGGTCAATATGCCCGACTATCGACTGTTAGCGCTGCGCAATGTCGATCAGCGAATGAGTTATCAAGTGGAGTCTTGGCCTAAGGCTAAGATGGATCTCAGGCTATCGGCGCGGCAAAGACAGATTAACCTCGAACTGCCGAGCCAAAGTAATCCACGCACTTTAACGTTAGCTGAGCAGTTTAAGACTCAGTATCCCGCGCCTAAGCCACGACTATGGGCCATGATGGGCCACTTTAATAGTGAGCCTTTCTTCTACACACTCACGCCTCCCCCCCTTGGGCCGCAGCAAGTGGATGATTTCTTATTTGAAAACAAAGCCGGTTTTTGCGTGCACTATGCCGCAGCCTTCATTTTTATGGCGCGGGCCACAGGCTTACCCGCGCGTATGGTCACAGGCTATCAGGGCGGTGAATTTAATCCGCAAGCGGGTTACTACAGTGTGTATCAATATATGGCCCACGCATGGGCAGAAGTCTGGCTTGAAGATGAAGGTTGGGTGCGTTTCGACCCCACCGCTATGGTGGCGCCCAATCGTATCGAGCAAGGATTCGACGCCCAGTTTGATCCCGAGCAGAGTTACCTGCAGGAAAGCCCTTTTAGTAGCTTACGATTCAAATCAATGCCTTGGCTCAATGAGTTAAGACAACGTTTTGCCAGCATAGATTATTACTGGAGCGTGTGGGTACTGGGTTTTAACCAAGAGAAGCAGAATCAAGTGCTCAGTGGCATTTTAGGCGATGTGACTCACACTAAAATCGCGGTCTTTATGGGGCTCTGTATCAGCCTTATCGTGCTCTATATTGCCTACAGTGCGGGCTTATTACATTTTAGAGTTCAAGGCGATCCTATTAGCACTCGTTATCAACAGCTCTGTAATCGTCTCGCACACCATGGCATTAAGCGCAAAGACAGTGATGGACCAAATCAATTTGCGCAGCAGATTATTGAGCAATACCAACACAGTGCACCAAAGCTTTGCACGCTGTTCCAAACCTTGACCCAAAGTTATGTAGCGCTGAAGTACCAAGATTTACCGGCTAAAGACTATCAAGCGCATTTAACCGCATTTAAAGCGGCGGCGAAGCAGCTCAACTGGTTATTGCTCAGAGCCAAAGTGAAAGATAAGTTCAATCTAGCCTAGCATTCGTCAACTGAGCTTTAACTGACGATACATCATCGGAGCAAGCACCAATAAACACCTAAAATTGCGGGTTAATTCCACAGAAGCAGCAATAGTGTTGAATCTTATAAATCAAACACATAGAATTGTTTTATTGTCACCATGCCGAGTTGCACATGCTAAAGTTAATCCAGTCCAATCAGATGGAAGTGCTCTGCGCCCATTTAGCTGCTTACCTGACCCAACCCCTTGCTTTCGCACGTCTACTGAGTAACGAGCATATTCTGGTACAGAGTCCCGGCATGTCGACTTGGCTACGCCTCGAAATCGCCAAACAGAATGGGATTGCCGCCGCATTGGAATTCCCGCTGCCATCGAGCTTTACCTGGCAGTTGTGCCATGACTTATTGCCCAATGTGCCTAAGGATAACGCCTTCACTAAGGCGGCAATGACGTGGAAGCTGATGCAACTCTTACCGCGCATGCTACAAAATGACGCCTTTGGGCCGTTGAGACACTATCTAAGTCATCAGCAATCCAGCACAAATGCCACCGACACGAGTGAACATCTCAACGCCAGTAACCTGACGGCTGACGATATTAAGCTGTACCAACTCTGTGGCCGGATTGCCGATATCTTCGACCAATACTTAGTGTATCGCCCCGATTGGATTTTAGCGTGGGAGCAAAACGAGCATCCCGAATCACTCACCAAGCCGCTGAATGAAGACCAACGCTGGCAACCCATTTTATGGCGCGCACTGATTGCCTTTAATCGTGATGAGCTTAATCAAAGCCATTACCACAGGGCCAACCTGCACAGTGACTTAATTGCCGCGCTGAATCATCCCGACACGTCACTCGCCAAATTGCCACAACGCTTATTTGTGTTTGGCATTTCCTCAATGGCGCCGCAAACCCTTGAAGTGCTTTACCATCTAGCAAGTCGTATCGATGTGATCGTGCTTGGCTTAAGCCCCTGTCAGCACTATTGGGGCGACATTGTTGATCCCCGTAATCGGGCTCGCATGGCGGTGCAATATGCGGGTAAACGCCAATTAGCCGAACTGTGGGAAGATAAACTCGAAGTGGGCAATCCGCTGCTTGCCAATAACGGCAAGATGGGCCGTGAATTACTCGATATGCTGCTTGAGCTCCCCGCCGAACACTGCGACTTTGGCGATGATGTGTATTGTGAACCCTGTGACGATCCCAACTCGCCACACAGTCACGCCAGCATGCTACACGGCGTGCAATACGATATTTTAGAGATGCAAACCTTAGACAGAGTGCTAGGGCCAGATGCCGAGCTGTACCAAAATGTCGAGAACAGACGCCGACTAAAGCGCGACGATGAATCCATTCGAGTCAAGAGTTGTCACAGCCCACTGCGGGAAGTCGAAACCCTGCACGATCACTTGCTTGAGTTACTCAGCAATGATATCGACCTGACGCCTAAAGACATAGTGGTGATGATGCCCGATGTCGCCGCCTACGCCCCCTATATCGATGCCGTCTTCTCGGCGAAGCAAGGCCTGCATTACATTCCCTACGCCATTGCCGATCGCGGCGCAGCGCAGGAATCACCGCTCATCAATAGCTTTTTAAATTTACTTGGAATTAATCAAAGTCGTTTTGGTCTGACCGACATTTTGAGCATACTCGAAGTGCCCGCCATTTTGCGCCGTTTCCAGCTCGATGACGATGAATTGCAACTGATCCGCCGCTGGTTAGATGAAGCGGGCGTGCGCTGGGGCCGCAATGAACAAAGCCGCCTTAAACAAGGTGTGCCAGCGTTTGAGCAAAACTCCTGGGCCTTTGGTATTAAAAGGCTGATTTTAGGTTACGCCTTGAGTGACGATGCACAGCTCTACCAAGACCATCTTGTCGTCACTGGCATTGAAGGCCAATCGGCGCAGGCGTTAGGTAAGCTACTCAATTTTATTGAAGTGCTCGATGAAACCGCGCAAATACTCGCCTTACCGCAAGTGGGCGCCCTGCGTTTAGCGGAATTAACTGAGCTACTAGATGCCTTCTACGACACAGATGAAGACGAGCGCGAACAATTACAGGAAATCCGCGATGCCATTGCCGCCCTAGAGCAAGAGTTACTATCGGCGGGCAGGCCCTTTGATACCTCACCGTTAGCTTTTTCTTTAGATATAAGCCCGTTAGCGCCGCTAGCCCAAGAGCGCATAAGCGGGCTTAGCCTCAGTATCGAAGTGCTGCAACAGTGGTTTAATCAACGCTTAACCGAATCTCGGGTCGGCCAGCGTTATCTTGCGGGAAGCGTGAACTTTTGTACCTTAATGCCGATGCGCTCGATTCCTTTTAAGGTCGTGTGTTTACTCGGTATGAATGATGGGGTTTATCCTAGGGTTCAACATCCCGTTGGCTTTGATTTAATGGCACACTTTGGTGCCCGTAAAGGCGATCGCTCCCGACGCCTCGATGACAGATATTTGTTTTTAGAAGCCTTATTGTCGGCGCGGGAACAACTGTATATCAGCTATATTGGCCGCAGCGAACGGGATAACTCTGAACGTATCGCCTCTATGCTCGTCTCTGAGCTGATCGAATATTGTCAGCTGTGCTATTTGCCTGAAGCCCTATTGATTCAATCGCAAAACGCTTCAAGCCCCATAGACCCAGAGGATGCCGAAAAAGCCCTCTATAACGCAATTGTCAGCCACCAGCCGCTGCAACCCTTTGATCCCAAGTTGTATCAAGCCACAGTAAAAAATGATGACAAAGATGGCTCAAACATAAGCCAACATAACTCAGGCATAGGCCAAAGTTACAGCCTGCAATGGTGTCCGCCCAATACGGATGCTGCGGGCACACATGCGGGCTGCTTTATCGGCGCGCAAACTCGCATTATGCTCGACGCGGATGAACAAGACTCAGTGCCAGAGCCAGATTCTGAGCACGAACAGCAGCAAAGTAAGCAAAGCAAGCAAGTGGATGTGTCAGCCCTGATCCGTTTCTTTCGAAATCCGGCGCAGTACTTCTTCAACCGTACGTTAAAAGTCGATCTCAGCCTTAATATTCAGGCTGATGATAATGACGAGCCCTTTAGTCTAAATGCCCTAGAGCGCTATATGTTGCAGGCCCAGTTACTCGACGATGCCATAGGCCAAGGTCTGACTGAGCCCGATATCGAGCTGATTAAACGCCTCAAAGCCAGTGGCACTTTGCCCATGCAGCCCTTCGATGATTTGCTACTGCGCCAATATCAGCATGATATTAAACCTTTGATTGGCAGAACCTTGTTCCTCAAGGGAGAACAAGCCAGCAGCCATGCGGATATTAAACTCGTGTTTGACTTGCCCATCACGGCAGGTAAATCCCAGCAAGTGTTACTGCAAGGTCGTATCGATGACATCAGCCCTAAGGGGTTAGTCAATTACCGCCCTGGTAGCGCACACGGTCGCGATGTGCTGAGGTTGTACCTTCGCCACCTGTGTTTAATGGCAATGGGCCACACACATGCAAGCTATCTACTCGACATGGGGCATTTCCACGCCTTAGCGCCAATCACTGCTGAGCGCGCCCATGTGTTACTGGCCGATTTGCTGGTGCTGTTTTATCAAGGTCAGCAATACCCACTGTGTTTTATGCCGCGCACCTCACTGGCCTACGTCAGCTGCGAGGGTGAGCACGATGAGCGTTTGCAGCAAGCGTTACCTGAATGGCTGGATGAGCAGAGTCAATTAGGCGAAGGGAACGAACCCCATTACCAGCGATTATTCAGTTTCCCGCGAGATTTCTCTGAGGATAGCTTTGGCGCATTAGCCGAGCGTATCTATCGCCCTATGGTGAGTTTATATCTCAAAGACACGCTGGCTCAGCTTGAGGAATTTGCGCTAAACGATGGCATGAGCCAAGGCCCTGCTAATGAACACGCGACTGACACACAAGCTCTCGCACCACATTTGAACCGCAATAGCGCACAGGGAGAGCAAGCATGAGTGAACAAATGCCGTTGAACACGCAAGCCTTACAGTCTGCACCACAAGCGCTTGATCCTCTCACTCTGCCCTTTGGCGGTAGTCGTCTTATTGAGGCCAGCGCTGGCACAGGTAAAACCTACACGATTTCAGGTCTTTACTTACGCTTATTGCTTGGTGATGGCATTCCTGCGCCGCTCACCTGCGAACAAATTCTCGTAGTCACCTTCACCAATGCGGCCACCGAAGAGTTAAG
Source organism: Shewanella sp. SM73 (assembly GCF_025653795.1). Classification (NCBI taxonomy): domain Bacteria; kingdom Pseudomonadati; phylum Pseudomonadota; class Gammaproteobacteria; order Alteromonadales; family Shewanellaceae; genus Shewanella; species Shewanella sp. SM73. The sequence continues at coordinate 537,335 of NZ_JAKKRY010000001.1, read as the reverse complement.
AGATCGTATTCGCCGGCGTATTCAAGTCGCCTTTAAGTGCTTCTTAGGGCTAACGATTGCCGATCCCTTTGTACAGGCGTTGTATGACAACACCCCAGAGAGTGAACGCGCCATTGCCTTGAGACGGTTCGATCTCGCCCTTAAATCCCTCGATGAAGCGGCGATTTTTACCATTCACGGTTTCTGTCAGCGAATTTTATCGGATCTCGCCTTTGAGTCTTCCTTACTGTTCGAATCGGACTTTACCTTGGACGACAGCGAATTTTTGCACCATGCCGTGCGGGATTTTTGGCGTGAGGCCTGTTATCCGCTGCCCGATTACTTAGCGCAAATCATTGCCAAGGAATTTGGCGAGCCCGATGGTTTAGTCAAACAGTTGCGACCGCTCCTTGGCGCCAGTCAAGCAAAGCCTCTGAAACCCGCGCTTAAGTTTGATGCCTTAGCCCTGTCACTACGCCAAAGTTTAGAGCGCTTTAAATTAGCTTGGCCAAGGGGACGCGATGGCTTATTGGCATTGCTACACAGTTTGCCACTCAACGGCACCCGCTTTGGCAAAGCAACGGATAAGTACCCCAAGCTCGCCGCCATGTTCGATGCATTAGATAACTGGCTCGCCTTCGGTCATGGGTTGCCGCCGCTGAAAGAGTTAGAAGCCTTATCGCTGTCTGAGTTAAAACTCAACAAGGGCGGCGTCATCCCAAGTGTGAGCGAAGCACCGCTGATGGATCATATGGAGCAACTCGCCACATTGATTGCCGCCATTAAACCAGCATTTTTATATAGCGCGAAACTCGGCATAAGCGAGCGATTTGCCCAGCAAAAACAACAAAAAAATGTGCTGACCCCAGATGACTTACTCACGACATTAGCGAGCGCGTTAAACGCCAATAATGAAACCTTGCCCAAAGCCGTGGCAACACGTTTCCCCGTCGCACTTATTGATGAATTCCAAGATACCGATCCGCTGCAATTTGCGATCTTCTCTGGCATCTACCAAGACCGTTACTCGTTTGAACAAAGCAAAAACGATACAGAAAATAAGCTTAGCCTGTTGATGATTGGCGATCCTAAGCAAGCCATTTATGCCTTTCGCGGTGCCGATATCCATACCTATATTGAGGCCCGTCATCATACGCAGGCCCACTATCATCTGGATACCAACTACCGCTCAAGCGCAAACATGGTCGCTGGGGTTAATCATCTGTTTAGCCAGCATCACGATCCGTTTATCAGTCAATCGATCCCCTTTGATAGCGTGAAAACGCCCAGCAGTGCTAAAGGGAAAATCCTCACTGAAAAAACCGCCAATCCTGCCGCCTTAAGATTAAGACTCTTAAGCGAAAGCGCAGAAAACGGCCTCAACAAAACCACGGCAAGACACTTGCTCGCAGAAGACGCGGCGGCACAAATTACCCATTTACTGACAGATGCGGCCAATGGCGAATGCCACAGCCCTAAAGGGCCGTTGATCGCTAAAGACATCGCTATCCTAGTGCGGGATCGCAACGAAGCGGCAGTGATGAAAACCGCATTAAGTAAACGCCACATAGGCGCAGTGTTTTTAAGTCGCGACAGTGTGTTCGATACCCTTGAAGCGCGGGAAATGGCGTTAATTTTGCGATCTCTAGCGAACCCAAAAGATGAACGGGCACTGCGCAGCGCCCTAGCCACGGCATTATTAGGTTATAGCGCCGAGCAAATCCATGCCTTTAACCAAGATGAAGAACACAGACAGCTGTTATTAGAGCAATTTTTTAACTTGCACCAAGTGTGGCAAAAACGCGGCATCATGCCCGCGCTACTCAGCCTTGCCAATAGCACTAAACTAATTGACCGTTTACTGCACACCGCCAGTGCAGAGGTAGATGCTCAAGAGCAAGATGCCACAAACGGTGAGCGCCGCCTGACGGATTTTCGCCACCTTGCCGAGCTATTACAACAAAAAGCCACCGAACTTGATGGTATGAGTGCCCTGCTCAATTGGTATGAACAGCAACTGATTGATAACACAGGCACAGATGAACAGCAGCTGCGTCTTGAAAGCGAGCAGAATCTGGTGCAAATTGTGACTATCCATAAGAGTAAGGGCCTTGAGTATCCCGTGTGTTTTGTGCCCTTTGTCAGCCTAGCCCGTGACAATCGCCGCCGCCCGACGCCTATGCTGTACCACAGAACTAACGATGCAGGTGAGCAAGAGCTAGTATGGGATATCGAAGGCACGGATGAGGGTTGGGAGCGCGCAAAACAAGAAACCTTGGCCGAAGACTTGCGCCTTTTGTATGTGGCGCTCACTCGCCCTGTGTATTTGTGTTACTTGTATATCGCCAACCACAGTCGTCAGCTTAAAAATGGTCTTAAAAGTCAGCTGCATGAAACCGCTATCGGCTATCTATTGGGCATAGGCGACTCAGAATGTGACTTTGCCCGTATCTGCAATGCTGCGCAGCAGCTCGCCCAAGATGTGGAAGCCATAAGTATTGATAAGGTGCCCGATGACATAGACGAGCGCCCATTGCCCTCAAGCCAAGACATAGCGCAAATACTGAGCGCGAAAACCTTAACCCGCCAATACCGCACGCCGTGGCGAGTCGGCAGTTATTCAGGTCTCGTTAAAAATACCAGCCATGGTAAAGCCGCGCCGGGCGCCGATGATGAAATATTAGGTACGCTTGAATATACGGCTGCGCAAACACTCTCTATTCCTAATGAGGCAAGCCATGAACTGCAGGATGGCATGCTCAATCGCTTTAACTTTGAGCGCGGCGCCAATGCCGGTAGCTTTATGCATTTAGTGTTAGAAGAGATTGATTTTACGCAGGCAGAAATCGACTTACCGCTGCAATTGCCTAAAGCCATGCTGCAATACGGTATCGCGCCCGAATGGCAAACAGTATTACATACTTGGTATTTGGATGTGCTGCATGCACCGCTCTGCGCGATACCGCACGCCTTAGAGTCGCAGGTCACGGGGCATGTAAGCGCCGTCAAACCTGCTCATCCAGATCTGTGCTTAGCCAAGTTATCGCCGCAGAATACCTTAGTCGAAATGGAGTTTTATTTACCCTTAAGCGAACTTAAAGATACTGAGCTCAATGCGCTACTGCAGCAATTTGGCTATGAGTCGACACTTAAGTTTGATGATCTCAAGGGCATGCTCAAAGGCTTTATCGATTTAACCTTTGAATACCAAGGTCAATATTATATCGCCGACTATAAGTCGAATCATTTAGGCGACAACATCAATGCCTATCATCAGAGCGCGCTGCAAAGCGCAATAACCGATCACAGGTACGATTTGCAGTACATTCTCTATTCATTGGCGCTACACAGGTATTTGAGTTTACGCCTGCCAAGTTATGACTACGACAGCCACGTCGGCGGTTGTTATTACTTGTTCTTACGGGGAATGTCGGCTCAATATCCCGGCTATGGTATTTATTACGACAAGCCGCCGAAGGCACTTATTCTCGCGCTAGATTCACTTTTTAATGACAATTTATTTCACAGCAGATTGGCTGGTGCAATCGATACAGGAGTCACGGCATGATGCGCTCAACCCAAGGGCTAAATGCACATTCACTCACAGCGGCGAAATGGATAGATCATGGCGCAATTCAGCTTGCAGCGCCGCTGCCAGAGCTGTTAAAACAGTGGGAGCAAGAACGACTGCTCACACCGCTCGATCGGCATTTCGCACTCGAAATGAGTCTCTTACATCCAAGCGACAGCCAACAGCCCTTGTTTATTTTACTGTGTGCGCTATTAAGCCAGCAATTATCTTCACAGCACAGCTGCCTAGTGCTCGCCCATATCGTGCCACTAAATCCCATGGCCGAGCAAAATAGCCATTGTAAAATCACCTTAAGCCTCGAAGCGCTCACAGAGACTTTGCAAACCTTTGATGCCGTTGGCCAAGCGGGCAGTAACAAACCGCTTGTTTTTGATAATGGCAGACTCTATTTACAACGTTATCATCAATTTGAAACCTCAGTCGCCACCTCATTAATCCGCTTGTCCGGAAGCATATCTAGGCAATTATCTGAAGAAGCAAACCACCAAGAGCAACCGCAAATCGCTAAGTTGAGGTCACTGCTAGATCAACTGTTCCCTGCCAATGTGCTCGCGCCCCATGCACTCACTACCAATGTACTAACTAACAGTGAAGACACAGCACCCATTGATTGGCAAAAGGTCGCCACGGCCACTGCGCTAGGTAAAAAACTGTCGGTGATCACTGGCGGCCCAGGTACGGGTAAAACCACCACTGTAACTAAACTTTTGTTATTGCTACAAATGGAATCACAGCAGGAAATCCGTTTAGTCGCGCCAACGGGAAAAGCGGCGGCTCGCTTAAGCGAATCAATCAAAGCCTCAAAAGCGCGTCTGGCGAAGGAACTCAGCGCCCATGCTAATGTTATTGATGAAGCTCGCAATAGAAATAGCCAAGACTTTTTAACGGCTCTGGGCCGCATTCCAGAGGAGGCATCAACCTTACACAGACTTCTTGGGGTGATCCCCAATTCGCCGCACTTTCGCCACCACCAAGGTAATCCGCTTAGGCTCGACCTATTGATTGTCGACGAAGCCTCTATGGTCGATTTGCCCATGATGTATAAACTGCTCAGCGCACTGCCTGAGCACGCCAGTTTGATTTTACTCGGCGATCAAGACCAACTCGCCTCGGTTGAGGCTGGCGCTGTGCTCGCCGATATTTGTGCGGGCCTTAAAATACCAATAGATCCCAATAACCTTGCTCAGAACAACATAGCGTCAAGCAGCCCTGCTCTGTGGCAAATGCGCTATTCCAAGGAACAAGCCGAGCGTCTGAGTGCTTTAACGGGTTTTGAGTTAACACCCTATATCAGCAATGCCCCTAAACTTGGCGATAGCTTATGTATGCTAATGCACAGCCACAGATTTAAAGGCGATGCAGGGATTGGACTGCTCGCCAGTGCCGTCAATCGTGCTGATCTTCAAGGTATTTTGCAGGTATGGCAACAGGGACCTGCAGAATTGAGCTGGTTAGAACACAGTATGATCGTAAGCCAAACCCAAGCCAAAGTAAGCGAGCCTGCTAATAATGTGGGACTCAATTTACTGCTGGAGCAAGCCTGCCAGCAATATGGCGCTTATCTCGGTGCCTTGAATAGCCATGCAAGTAACAATGATGCAAGTAATAGTGATGTAGGCACACGTCCAAGCACAGCTGACATCATTGAACGCTTTAACCAGTACCGTATTCTATGTGCTATGCGCTCGGGCGATTATGGGGTTGAAGGCATCAATCAGTATGTGACTCAAGCACTGGCCAATGCCAAGCTGATTAAACCACTACAGGAGTTTTATCTGGGTCGGCCGATTATCATCCAAAGCAATGACTATAACTTAGGCCTGTTTAACGGTGATATCGGATTGATTTTGCAGGATGAAGATAAACCCGAACGTTTAATGGCGCACTTTATCAAGGCCGATGGCAGCCTGTTAAAAGTCTTGCCAGCCCGTTTGCCCAGCCATGAAACCTGTTATGCCATGACAGTACACAAAAGCCAAGGCAGCGAATTTAGCCGTGTGGCCTTAGTATTGCCGCCGAGCCCCAGCCTAGCCCAATGGCAACTGCTGACCAAAGAATTGGTCTACACAGCCATCACCCGCGCTAAAGTCCACTTTACCTGCTTAGGCACCCAGCACGTATTCGAGCGGGCCAGTAGCCAAGCAACCCAACGCGCATCGGGTCTTGCCGACCGCCTTTGGGGGTGAATGAAGCTTTGTGGTCAATGGGAAACACTTTAGGAACTACATTTTAAGATATGACTTTTAGATTTACTCTAACCATGAAACTAAGGATTTAAACATTGATTAAAAAGGACATTATTACACTTAAGGATCTACAAGCCGTTATTGCCTTGTTTGACGCCATAGCACCAGATGCCGCTTTACCTAAGCGTTATTATGAAAAAACCCGCTATATCCAGTGGTCAGAATTTAAAGACATGCAGGTATATGCACTCGACTTTGAGCCCTATTTAACGATTAGCCAGCGTTGTAATATGACGTATTTTGGCATACATCAAAGTACGCGACGTTTATACCTAGCACACTGTAATGATGCTGGCCACGCACCGCGCTGGGAAGCGAGACCAGTGACCTTAGCGCAACTGATGGATGTCGAGTTAATGGTGAATTTACATAAAAACCATGCCTATAACTTAGGGCTAAACATCTGTTTTGATCTGAACTATTTACTCTGATCTTTTGTATTAATGTACAAATTCGGATGACTGAATATCGGTGGTGGGCCAAGCAATATCAATTGCTAAAATCAATCAATTTGAAATTATCAATGTCACCCGCAACGTTTTTCCGGTACCCGAAGGCACAAGGACAACGGATCTGATTATGCTCGCTCGAGCCAAGAATTAGCCGTTTGGTTCGCTCAACACTAAGCTGTAGCGAAAAGATGTTTTGGTAAACCCTATACTTTCATAGTATTGCTGTGTGGCAATGCGCTGCATCGATGTAGTGAGTTCGAGTAACTGGCAATTCTCTTGCTTTCCCCTTTCTTTCGCAAAGGCGATCAACTGAGAGCCAACGCCCTGACCCCGCATGTCGGCATCCACCACAATTGCGGTTATACGACAGATACGACTCAAGGCGGGGAAATAATCAAAGAACATTAAGGCCATCACAGCGACAACTTGTAGGTCACCCTACGCATTATGTTGCTCATACACTAGTAATTCATCACTGCGGCGCAAAGAGTCATGCTGATATTGGCTTAACGTCTGGGCTAAAGCGGCATGGGGCAAAGAATAACCGAGTTGCTCAAGTAATACCTGCACACTATCTGTATCCTGTAAGCGGGCTAACCGAATGTTTTTATTCACCATGAGATACCATGCTGTAATCTGCCTAAAGTCAATGTCACTCGTACTGGGTTGCACAGTTTAGATGACGGTGACGAAGCAATAGTCCAACGACATTGCCATCTCACGCCACAAAAATCAAAATAAACCCGACAAAGGCACAAGCCCATATTTGCAATGCGATGTAATGCGTTAAAATTCACCACTTAATAGCCATCAGTCAGCAAAACCTTGCACTCATAGGGGCAAGAAAACTAAGATGACAGCGGCTGTACTATAGGATGATATTCGTATTGCCACAGGCCGATGTCATCCGATTTTGCTCACTTTGAGGAATCACTCACAATGTCTAAGATCAACCTGCTTTTGCTGTGCGGCGGCGGAAGTGCCGAACACGATATTTCACTCATGTCGGCCAATTATTTTGAAACCTCACTGGCAAAATCCGAGCAGTTTTGTGTATTGCGTGTCGAACTGGATAAATTTGGTCAATACCGCACCGCTGCGGGTGATGATTGTGAACTGACCAATAGCCGCGAAATTCGCTTCCGCGATGAGAGCAAAGCCCCATGGCCGGTCGATTACGTCATTCCCTGCATTCATGGCTATCCCGGCGAAACAGGTGACATTCAATCCTATTTTAACCTGATCCAACTGCCCTATTTCGGCTGTGAATCCGAAGCGAGCAGTAACTGCTTTAATAAGATCACCGCTAAAATGTGGTTCTCGGCCTTAGGTATTCCGAATACCCCGTATATTTTCCTAAACCAATTCGATGATGCAGCAATAGAGCAAACCCAAGCCGCATTAACACTATGGGGATCCATCTTCGTCAAAGCGGCCTCACAGGGTTCCTCAGTTGGTTGTTATAAAGTCGATGACAGCGATAAAGTCGCTGGCGTGCTTAAAGATGCTTTCGGCTATGCGCCCTATGTTATCGTTGAAAAAACCATTAAAGCCCGTGAGCTAGAAGTCGCAGTATACGAGTACAACGGTGAAGTGGTGGCGACAGTACCAGGTGAAATCATCTGTGATACCAACACCTTCTACACCTTCGATGAGAAATACGCCAAAAATAGTAAAGCACGCACCGATGTGGTGGCACAGAATGTGTCAGCTGAGATCAGTGAACAAATCCGCGCCTATGCAATCAAGGCATTTAAAGGTATGAAATTGCGTCACCTGTCGCGCATCGACTTTTTCTTAACCGCGGACAATGAAATTTTACTAAATGAAATCAATACCTTCCCAGGTTCTACGCCGATTTCTATGTTCCCCAAAATGCTGCAAAATCACGGTCATGACTTTACTGAATACTTGAGTCTAGTGATTAACAGCCAGATAACCGCTAAATCTTAGCGCTCGCCACCTGACTCAATGTGAACGCAGAGACTCAGTGCAACACCTGTTTTCAGTAATAAAAAGAGCGCCTCGGCGCTCTTTTTATTTATTGTCATCCCAAAACCACCGCCTCTGGCGGTGGTGATTGTTCCTTGAGGCTATAGCCTGAATTACGCCCATGCTAAAAGAGACTTCTTATTCACCACAAGTAAGAGGAAACGAAAAGCATGGGCGATTATAGAAGTTCATCACATGTTTATTGGCGTTGCAAATATCATATTGTTTGGACTCCGAAGTACCGTTTTAAAATATTAAAAGGAAACCTTGGTAAGGAGTTATACAGGTCAATTTATATCCTTTGCAATATGAAGGGTTGTGAGGTTTTAGAATTAAACGTTCAGATAGACCACGTTCACTTGGTAGTCATAATCCCGCTGAAGCTGTCAGTATCAACGCTGATGGGAGTATTGAAAGGAAGAAGTGCGATAAGGCTATTCAATAAATTCCCTCATGTACGTAAAAAGCTATGGGGCAATAGCTTTTGGGCCAGAGGTTATTTTGTAGATACAGTAGGTGTTAATGAAGAAATCATTAGACGATATGTGCGCCATCAAGATAAACAAGATCAGGAAGATGAGGCTCAATTGTCGTTGCAGATGATGTAGGTTCTTGGAATAGCCCCTTCCAGGGGCAAGTCAAAGCCGCCTTCTAAGAAGGCGGATTCTTTACTATGTTTCAATGTGTTATATCTAAAACTTGAATTATTACCTTACATCTAAACCCAATATTAAAATCAGACTGTCACTGATTAAGCCGCCCTCACATCTAGGTCAAACATCAAGGTCAAACATCAAGGTCAAACGTCAAAACCCTTATGCAGCTCAGCTTGCTTTGCCAACAGGGCAAAGAATGCAGCTTTGGGCATAGGCTTATAAAATAAATAGCCTTGAATTTCTTGAATATGATTCGCCATTACAAATTTAAGCTGGGACTCAGTTTCTACCCCTTCTGCCGTCACAGTTAAATCTAACGCATGGCTTAAACGCACTATGGCCTCCACCAACGCTTCGTGACGTTTGCCTTCATCTAATCTGTCGATAAAGCTCTTATCGATTTTAATTTGATCGATAGGGAAATTAGCTAAATAAGATAGAGATGAGTAACCCGTCCCAAAATCATCTAAGGAAATTTTAATCCCTTTAACTCGCAAACTATTAAGTACATCAATAAGATACGTATGTTGCTTCATCAATAAAGATTCAGTGATCTCAAGGGTTAATCTGTCATAGGGGAAATCTGTCACCTCAAGTTGCTCAGTAATCGCAGCAAAGGACTCCACAAAGGCATCTTGTAGTTCATGGGACCAAAACTCAAAGGTCGAGACATTCACGGATAAATTAATGGGCCAATTTCGCTCCTGCATCTCTAAAATAGTCTGCATAGCACCAAGGCGAACATCTCGACCAATATCAACGATTAAACCACTGTTTTCAGCGATGGGAATAAATTCATCGGGTGGAATAAACGTTCCCTCATGCTGCCAGCGCAGCAGCACTTCAGCACGGACAATCAGGCCAGTGGTCGCATTGACTATAGGTTGGTAATAAAGCTCGAAGGTATGCTGATCTAATGCCTGCTTAAGCTGATTATGAAGGCTAGCAACACGCTCGGCATTTAGCTGCATTTGTTCAGTAAAAAAATGATATCGATTACGACCATTTGCCTTAGAAATATACATGGCCTGATCGGCACAATTTAACAACTGTTCAAGATCGAGGGCATCTTCAGGAAAACGTGCAATCCCTATACTTACCGAGCTATAAACACCTTTTCCATCGGCTAGCACATAATGTTTTGCCACATTTTTGTTAATTGTATCTGCAATTTGTGCCAATTCTTTCTGGTTAACAACCCCAGGTAATAGCAAGGCAAACTCATCCCCTCCTAAGCGTGCAAACACCATAGTGTCATCGACACACTCGCTGATCTGTTTAACCACTTGCACTAACAGTGCATCACCTTTGTCATGGCCATGGGTGTCGTTGACTTGCTTAAAGTTATCTAAATCCATCAACATAAAACTAAAGCCGGGTGTCAAACTATCGGAGGTAATTAACGCCTGGATCTGCTTGAATAACGCATTGCGGTTAGCAAGTCCCGTAAGAGAGTCATTATTGGCCTGATACTTAATCAGCTGCGCCGCTTTCTTACGTTCACTAATGTCTGAAAATAGCCATGCAAAACAGGGTTGCTGACCATTGGACTCTCGGAAGGTCGTGACGATAAGGTCAAGATAAAACTCCTCACCATTTCCCCTAAGACCCACCAACTCACCCTGCCACATTCTGTCCTGAGCTAAATGCTCAAATAACCCCACTAATTCATTAGATTGGGATGATGCTAAAAAAATCTTAGGATGAAAGTTAGCGATATCAGTATCTTGAGGGATAACTATATGTCTGAAAGCAGGATTAGCATAGAGAACTGCATCGTCAGAATTGGAAATAACCAGAGCAAGGGGTAACCGGTCAAAAATTTTCACAGCTAAATGCTGAAATTCCATTGCACGACTGCGTTCAATGGCTAAACTCGCCAGTCTTGCCGCCTCTGAAATGAGTCCTAAATCCTGCTCTGTTGGGGACTTTATCGTATCATAGTACATGGCAAATGTGCCTAGCACTTTACCGTGAGTATTTTTGATAGGTTCTGACCAGCAAGATTTAAGACCTGCACGTAATGGCAGTTCTTTATAATTAACCCAGTAAGGATGTTGGGCGATATCTTCAACGATGACACGCTGCGCATAATAGGCAGCCGTGCCACAAGAACCCACATTGGGGCCAATTTCGACACCATTAATGGCTTGATTGTAACTGTCGGGTAAATTGGGGGCGGCACCTAATAACAGACGTTTACCGTCAGCACTGAGCAGTAACACAGACCCTCTGGTTCCTACTTTTTGAGCTTCGATTTTTAAGACTAAGGCGTGCAAGATTTCATGTAGCGGTGCGCCATTGAGCAGCATAGAAAGAATACTGCTATAACAAGCTATGCTGACATTGTGGGCGAGTTTAACGTCTGCATGATCGAGCAGATCTGGAAGGTTAACGCCGTACGCCATAATTTCCTTAAGAGCAAAGTTGCAATATAAATACTGATTAACAATGTTAAATATTTATAACTTATAAGAAATTCTAGGCACTAATGTTAATTAAGTAAACCCTTTACCTGCGCGGTAAAAGGTTTACTTTAGTCTAAAAAGCAATGCTTTATTCTTGAATACGTTCAAGTTTGGCAAGGTAAAAGCCATCAAAGCCGCTATCGGCTGGGCTGATACTTTCATCCTCAATCAGGCGAAAGTTGGGGTTCTCGGCTAAAAACGCATCCACTTGACCGCGGTTCTCGCAAGGGAAGATAGAGCAAGTCGCATAGACGACTATGCCACCGACTTTGACCATGCGGCTGTAACTGCTCAAAATGTGTTTTTGCAGTTCCATTAACACGGGTAAACGCTCTACGGTATCACGCCATTTTGCATCGGGATTACGCTTTAATACACCCAAACCAGAGCAAGGCACATCAAGCAATACTCTATCGGCACTGAGCTTTAAGCGTTTAATGGTTTTACTGCTGCCGATAACACGGGTTTCGACATTGTGTGCCCCATTACGACGGGCGCGTTCCTTAAGTTTGTCGAGTTTCCATTGCTCCACATCCATGGCCAACAAGCGTCCTTTACCCTGCATTTGCGCAGCTATGTGTAAGGTTTTACCGCCCGCACCCGCGCAAGCATCGATCACTTTCATGCCAGGTTTAGCATCAAGCGCCGCCGCCACGCGCTGAGAGCCCGCATCTTGCTGCTCGAATAAGCCATCTTTAAAGCTTTGGGTACGGAACAAGGCAGAATCGGAGGTCACTTCAAGGGCGGAATCGACCCCATCAACACAGAGCGTGCTCACAAACTCGGCGGCAAGCTTAGCGGCCAGTTCATCACGAGTCACCTTAAGGCCGTTAGCGCGTAAAAAACGTTTCGGCGCTGTACTTAACGCGGCGCGCTCTTTTTCCCAAGACTCACCTAGTTGCTCACGGCCCATAACATCGAGCCACTCAGGGCAACCGTCCCACAACACCGGCTTAGTTTTCGCTTGCTCGGTGCGCTCAGCTAAACGCACCTCATCAACTTGCAGCGAATATTGCATTTTAGGCAATTCAAGCCCATGGAATAAATGCCAAGCATTAAGCAATTTAGAGCCAAAACGCTCCATCTCATCTGGGCTGATTTCCGCCAGATAACAATATAAATTTAAACGACGTAGGATATCACCCGTCGTTAATGCGATACGCGCCTGCTCTGCGGGTACTAATTGCAACCCAGAAAAATGCTGAGAATAGGCCCGATCTAAGGGTTTTCCTTGGCTCAGCACCATAGTTAAGATACTGATCACTAATTCGTTCGAGCTGGCAGAAAGCGGAGAATTCAACATTTAAAAGGTCACCATGAATGATAAAACCGGAGGATCATAGGAGGTCAGGCCCTAATACGCAAGCGCACTGGCGCCGAGTTAAGGTTAAAGCCATAAAAAAAGCGATCCTAAGATCGCTTTTTTGCCACAGTCAGTTTAATCCATTACATTTTTGAGCCTTTAGCCCCGTAGAACAGGATAAACCCATAACAAATCACGGGCAGAATAAAGGCGAGCTGAACGCCAAGATTATCCGCTAACATGCCCTGGAATAAAGGCAAAATCGCGCCGCCCACAATCGCCAAACACAGAATGCCACTGCCCTGTGAAGTGTGTGGACCTAAATCACGAAGTGCTAAGCTGAAGATCGTTGGGAACATAATCGAGTTAAATAACCCCACCCCAAGGATTGCCCACATAGCAATGCTGCCACTGGTTGTCATCGCTGCAACCACAAGTAGTGCCGCCATAAAAGCATTAAATGCAAGCACTGAGCCTGCTGGTACTTTTTGCATCACCACAGAGCCAATGAAACGTCCCACCATAGCGCCACCCCAATAATAGGCGATGTAATGGGCGGCTTCGGCTTCTGGCATACCCGCTATATGGCTTTCACCTAAGAAGCTGACTAAAAAGCTACCGATAGACACTTCTGCGCCGACATACACGAAAATACCTACAGCGCCGAGCACTAAGTGCTTGCTTTTTAAGGCACTGGTTTTACCTAGATGGGTCTGAACTTCACCTTGAACACTTTCATCATGCTCACGGATCACAGGTAAATCTAACTTCGCAAAAATCAGCGCTAAAATTGCCAAGGCGCCAGAAAGTAACAGGTATGGCAGTTTAACCACTTCTGCTTCAGCACTCGCTTGGGCTAAATCGCCTGATACTGAACTGGCAACAGAAAGAATTAACATAGCACCAAAAAACGGCGCGACCGTTGTGCCTAAGGCGTTGAACGCTTGCGTTAAATTCAAACGACTCGACGCAGTTTCGCTACTGCCTAAGGCATTGACATAAGGATTAGCTGCCACTTGCAGGATTGTGATGCCGGATGCCAAAACAAATAATGCACCGAGAAACAAGTTGTAAGTAGCGAGGGCCGCCGCAGGATAAAACAGCGCACAACCAATACTTGCAATCACGAGACCAGTAACAATTCCCTTTTGATAACCCAGCTTTTTCACTAAGTTACCCGCAGGGATTGAGACTAGAAAATAAGCACCGAAGAAACAAAACTGGATCAACATGGCTTGAGTATAATTTAGTGAAAACACCGCTTTAAGATGCGGGATCAGAATATCGTTCAAGCAGGTGATAAAACCCCACATAAAAAACAGTGAAGTCAATGAGATCAAGGCAAAACGATAACTGCCCGACCCATTTTCGCCAGTGCTGCTCGTGTAGCTACCGGTATTAATTGATGACGCCATAGTTATTCTCTCTGTATGTTTTTATTATCAGGAACTAATTAAGGTTACATTCCCCATGGTGCCCGTGGGCGGGTTTATATCAAACTGTGGGCTTGGGATCCCGTATCTATAACACTTCAACCGAATAAAAATGAATCATTTTCACTTTAACACTGCATAAAAGCTGGTAAATGCCGAAAACTTCAGCTGATTGTGTTCTATTTGTGCGGTTTTAAGGCCGTGTCCCGTCAGCGACTCACTGATTTCAAATGCAGAGAAATCAAACTCGACCTCGGTATCACCTAAATTGAATCCCACGAGCACTTTTATATCGCCTAAGGTGCGAACAAAGGCCAAAATGGGCTCCTTTGTATCAACAAATTTAATATCACCTTCAACTAACACTGGGTGTAACTTACGCCAAGCCAGAAAACGTCGATAACCATTGAGCATGGAATCAGCATCCGATTCTTGTACATCCACAGCTAACGCTTGGTGCGCAGGTGGAATTGGCAGCCAAGGAGAAATATCACTAAAGCCACTAAAGTCAGCGCCTTGCTGCCACGGCATTGGCGTACGGCAACCATCACGCCCCTTAAACATAGGCCAAAATGTTTTGCCAAAGGGATCTTGCAGCTCATGGTATTCAATTGGCGCCTCAGTTAGACCGAGTTCTTCACCTTGATAACTACATATACTGCCGCGCAGCGAACTTAGCATGGCATTGAGCATTTTGACCATGTCTGAATTCTGCTTACCTTGCCCCCAACGACTCGCTACGCGCTGCACATCATGATTGCCGATAGCCCAACATGGCCAGCCATCACCTATGCTCGCTTCCAAAGCCTCTACGGTTTGGCGAATATAACTTGCGCTGTAATCATCAGTCAGCAGCTCAAAACTGTAGGCCATATGCAGGCGATCTTCGCCCTTAGTGTAGGCAGCCATTACCGCCAAGGAGTCTTCGGCTGAGACTTCGCCTAAGGTCACCGCTCCTGGATAGCGATTGATGAGCTTTCGTAAATCTTCAATAAAAGCGATGGTTTGCGGACGGTCATTATTGTAGTAATGGTATTGATAGGCGTAAGGGTTATCTTCACTGAAACCACGGCCCTGACGTTTATCCTTAGGCTTTGCCGGATTATCCCTGAGCAGTTCATCGTGATAACAGAAGGTAATGGCATCTAAGCGGAAGCCATCTACCCCCTTTTTAAGCCAAAATTCAACGTTATCCAGCACAGCTTGGCGCACTTCGGGATGATGGAAATTAATATCGGGCTGACTACGTAGGAAGTTATGTAAATAGTATTGCTGTCTGCGCGGTTCCCACTCCCAAGCACAACCGCCAAAAATCGCGAGCCAGTTGTTAGGTGCTGTACCGTCTTCCTTAGGATCGGCCCACACATACCAATCCGCCTTGGGATTCGAACGGTTTTCGCGGCTCTCAATAAACCACGCATGTTGGTCCGAGGTATGACTTAATACTTGATCAATAATGACCTTAATACCTAAACCGTGGGCTTTTTCAATCAATTCATCGAAATCATGCATAGTGCCAAAAAGAGGGTCAACTTCGCGGTAATCACTGATGTCGTAGCCAAAATCTGCCATAGGAGATTTAAAGAAAGGTGAAATCCAGATGGCATCGACATTGAGACTCGCAATGTAATCCAGCTTTATAATAATGCCGCGTAAATCCCCGACGCCGTCACCATTGGTATCTAAAAGGCTACGCGGATAAATTTGGTAAATCACAGCACCACGCCACCACGTTAACTCACTCATTGTTGCCCCTTTATCATTATTCTACAGCGAACTTTCCCTAACACACTCAAGCAAACAGTTATCGTTTTGTTACTGCAGAGTAAAGTCATCGCGGCTTCTTTTGTGTTACCGAGCATACGTGAAGAGGGAAATAAGGTTCAATACACCTGCATACGTATGCAGAAAATGCAGCCAATAGTCACATGGCATCACAATGAAATTTACTTTTTATTAACAGTAACTTGATTACAAAATAAAATCATTTTATTCCCTGAGTTCACCCTCTATCACAGTCTATTCTTAACTCTGCTAGATATTGAATACGTATGCACTCTGTTGTTCAGCTAAGAAACTCGGGAGTAGTATCTTCACCGTTGCATAACAATTTGGTCATAAACGCAGCACTTATGCAGTCAATTAAGCGCCCATATACCAAAAAAGGCCGCAAAAATAACGCGGTGATAACGATAAAACGCTCTACAAAGCGATAAAGCGACTCCAAGGGGAAGAGAGATATGATGCGATTTAAACCCAGTTTGCTAACCTTAGCGCTCATCGCCGCAGGTGCCAGTATGCACTCCTATGCGGCAGATGAAGTGACCACAGATAAGGAAGCAAAAGCAAAAGAAGCTGCTATTGAGGTTATTGAAGTTAAAGGCTTTAGAACCAGTGTCATCAAATCACTAAATGATAAACGCTTTGGAGATACCGTCTCTGAATCGATTTCAGCAGATGATCTTGGCGCCCTCCCCGATCAGTCAATCGCAGATGCACTGACTCGCTTACCAGGCGTGACCGCAGTGCGCACTGGTGGACAAGCAAGCGGCCTCAATATTCGAGGTCTTGATGGTGATTTCGTCTTTGCAACGCTTAATGGACACGAACAAGTGACAACGGGCGGTAAACGCGCGATTGAGTTTGACCAATATCCATCCGAATTAATTAGTCAAGCCGCCGTCTATAAAACACCAAAAGCCTCGCTGATTGAAGGTGGCGTCGCCGGTACGGTAGAATTAAAAACCGCAGATCCCTTAAAAAGCGACAAAGACCAATCATTTAATATCAATGCTCGCGGCAGTTTTAATGACAGAGCGGATGAGATTTCCGATGCCGATCAATATGGCAACCGTCTTAGCTTTGCCTATCAAGGCAAATTCCTTGAAGATACACTCGGTGTGGCGCTAGGCTATGCCCATTTGTACCAACCTTATGTTGCCAGTCAATTCATTGGTTTACGTTTCAACGACGATAAAAAAGATGTCAATGGCGACGGTGCTGCCGAATCAATCAGTGAAGGTTTTGAGTTACAGCAAAAAGGCGGTGATGATACACGTGATGGTTATATGGCTGCTATCCATTGGCAACCAACAGACAATCTCAGTGTAAAAAGTGATTTATTCCATTCAAAATTCACTTCCGAAAACTTTGCCCGAGGCTTTCGCGTTAAGTCATTAAAAAACGGTACTATTAGTGATGCGGTTGTCGAAAATGGTTCTATGACAGGCGGAACGGTATCAACTGATGGTACTGATAACTTTGCCGTTTTTGTGATTAACGATAACGACTCAAAATATTCAGAACTGACATCAGGCTCAGTCAATATTGAGTGGAATAATGGCGGCGCATTAACTGTCGCAGGTGATGTGAGCTATTCAAAAGCCGATGGTGAGTTCGTCAACGGCGGCACTCGTGCCGTTTTATATGATGATATAGGTAATGAAGTACGCTCAGCCGAATCAATTAATTATCAACTACATGGTTTAAGCCCAGCCGATGTCAGCTTTTCAAACGACTATACCAATACCGCGACCTTGGGTTTAAAAGAAGTGGGTATGTGGCCATACGATCAACAAAATGATCTTGTCGCCTACAAGTTAGACTTTAACTATGCATTAGATTCTGGTTTCTTAACTTCAGTTGATTTTGGTCTGCGCTACTCAGAACGTGAGTTTAATGCGCAACGTTCACAAGCCGGTTATGGTTTTGAATTTGGTAAAAACCCAACTAACCAGCTGGTGCTTCAAATGAACACTGACATGACAAATGTCGTCAACTTTGGCGGTGAATTATCAGGCTACCCTAACTTCCTTTCCGTTGATTTCAACAAAGCCATTGAGCTGGTTAACGCGCAGTTAGCGGCAACAGGACAATCCCCTTTCACCCCGACAGCAAATTGGTCTAATAACTGGACCATGATCCAAAGCGGTTCGGTCAATGAAGATGTATTAGCTGGCTATGTCCAAGGTAATCTCGAGTTTGACTTAGGCGATATGAAAGTCACGGGTAACGTGGGCGTGCGTGTTGTTCAAACAGATCAAAGCAGTAAAGGTCTACAACAAGTTGGCTATGGTCTAGGTGAAGCGATTACTGATGAACTTGGCGTGATCAGTACCGATTATATCCGTAACGAGATAGGTAAAACCTATACCGATTATTTACCGTCACTCAACTTAACTTTCCACCTCACTGAAAATGATCAACTGCGCTTTGCTGCAGCCTCTGTGATGTCACGTCCTCCAATCGACAAGCTAAAGTCAGGCATGGGATCTTGGTATGACGATTCTGCTACTCCGGGATACAAAAAGTACAATGCTTGGGGTAACACCAGTCCTCTACTCGATCCGTTCTATGCCGATCAATACGACTTATCTTACGAGCACTATTTTGAAGATTCTGAAGGTGCGGTTGTCGTAGCCTTGTTCTACAAAGATATTAAATCCTTTATCAACAATTTTACAATCCAACCATTTGATTTTGAAGGTAATGGATTTATCGTCCCCGATACTATTATCGATAATGGTGTTGAATTCCCAGTAGTAAAAGATGAAGGTCAATATCAAACTGCAATCAACAACGACAATGGCGGCTACATTCGTGGTGTTGAGTTAGGTTATACCCAAGTCTTTGATTTCCTACCATCGCCACTCAGCGGTCTTGGCTTCACTGGCAGCTACTCGTATTCAGACAGTGAAGTGGAATTTACCACAGATTTAAGTGGTTCAAACTTAACCATTCCATTACCAGGTTTATCAGAAAGCGTACTCAACACCACCTTGTTCTATACTCTGGACGGTTTCGATACTCGCGTCAGCATGAGATATCGTAGCAGCTATGTTTCAGAACAAGTGGCAGTTGAATCACAACTTGCTTTCTTCGATGCCGAAACGATTGTGGATTATCAAGCTTCATACGCTCTGGAAAATGGACTTAAGTTCTTATTCCAAATTAATAACTTAACTGATGAACCGAACAAAACCTATTTTGGTGAAGAACATCAGACAGGAACAATCCAATACTTCGGTAGACAGTACTTCCTAGGGTTAAGTTACTCTTTATAAACTACCCCAAATAAAGCCTGCTTCAATTAAGAAGCAGGCTTTTGCTTATGTAGATTTCAGCATTTCTAACATTCATCATGCCAGCACGTTTTACTTATTTCTCTTTAAAAGGCTTACATTATGATCCGTCAAAACCTAATGATTGCGCTTTATTTATGCTTGGTTTGCTCTTCATTTAATACGGCCTATGCAAACACCTTTGAGCCAGATATATCGACGGACGTTAAGCTTGAACCCGCTTTTTGGTGGGGGGGAATGCAGAATCCTGAGTTACAGCTGATGCTGTATAGCCGCGAACTTCCAAGCTTACCGCAGCAGATTAAGGTTGATATACAAGGAAAAGGCATCACACTTAAAAGCCTTGAGCACACTGATAACCCTCACTATCTGTTTATCAATTTAGATCTGAGCCAAGCTGCGCCGCAAACCTTTGAGCTAATAATTTCCAACACTGACTCGGCTTCAAAAGCCGACACGCCTCTTTATCGCCTGCCCTATACGTTGCAAGGGCGTGCTAAGGGCAGCCGTGAGCGCCAAGGATTTAGCTATAAGGATGTGATTTACCTTATCACGCCGGACCGATTCGCCAATGGCGACACGAGTAATGACAATCAAGCCGACATGTTAGAGCAAGTCGCAGCTAACTCTCCCAGTAATCTCAACTATCCCGATGCTCGCCATGGCGGCGATATAGCAGGGATCAGCCAGCACTTAGCATATCTGGCAAAACTTGGCGTGACTCAGTTATGGATCAATCCGCTGCTTGAGAATAATCAAGCCCAGTATTCATACCACGGTTACTCAATTACCAATTTATACCGCGTCGATCCCCGCTTTGGCAGCAACGAAGATTATAAAGCCTTAGTCGCTAAGGCTAACAAGCTTGGCCTAGGGGTGATTAAAGATGTTGTGGTGAATCATATCGGCTCTAACCATTGGTGGCTCAACGATTTACCTAGCCAAGACTGGCTGAACGATGCCACAAAAACGCAGCTACATAATCGCAAATCCAAGCCTGACTTGATGCAGTCTGCCGATACTAAATCCAGTGCTATTAAATCCAGCGTTACCAGCCCCCGTTTCACCAGCCATAGGCGCACGACAGTGCAAGATCCCTACGCGGCAGCGCAAGATCATATTGATTTTGTCGATGGTTGGTTTACCGACACTATGCCAGATCTAAATCAAAGCAATCCAAAACTGGCAACCTATCTTATCCAAAACAGTATTTGGTGGGTCGAGTACGCAGGACTTTCGGGGATACGTGAAGATACTTATTCCTACGCCGACAAAGGGTTTCTCGCTAAATGGTCTAAGGCCGTAATGGCTGAGTACCCAAATTTTAATATTGTTGGCGAAGAATGGACCGCAAACCCCATCACAGTGTCCTATTGGCAAAAGGGCAAAATCAATGACGATGGTTATACCTCAGATTTACCCAGTTTGATGGACTTCCCGCTATACGAAAAATTGATTGCCAGCCTTAATGAGCCAGAAACCTGGGATACGGGTTTTATTAAGCTTTACGAGATGTTAGCCAACGATGTTGTGTATGCTGATCCCAGTAAGCTAGTGCTATTTGAAGGCAATCACGACACCAATCGTATCTTCAGTTTAGTGAAAGAAAATATAGACTTATACAAGATGGCCCTCACCTATGTGCTGACCGCCAAACGTATTCCGCAGCTGTTCTACGGCACTGAAGTCTTGATGACCAGCCCAACCGAAGGTCGTCACGATGGTGTTGTGCGCAGTGATTTCCCCGGCGGCTTTGCCAACAGTGCCATTAACGCCTTTACGGGCAAAGGACTGAGTGAACCTCAACAACAAGCGCAGCAATTTGTCAGTACGCTACTGAATTACCGTAAACAATCCCTTGCGCTGCAATCGGGTGATTTACTGCACTTTGTGCCGCAGGATGGCATCTATGTACAATTTCGTTGCTTATTGAATGACCCATTATCAGCTGAACAGAAAGCCGAAGCACTTAAGTCACTAACTCAACACAATTCTCAAACCCAACACAATGCCTGTACTCAGCCCTCGGCCGATAA
Organism: Shewanella sp. SM73; assembly: GCF_025653795.1. Lineage (NCBI taxonomy): Bacteria > Pseudomonadati > Pseudomonadota > Gammaproteobacteria > Alteromonadales > Shewanellaceae > Shewanella > Shewanella sp. SM73. The sequence continues at coordinate 516,097 of NZ_JAKKRY010000001.1, read as the reverse complement.
AGTCATGGTGATTTACAATAAAAATGACAAAGCAGTCACGCTAGATGTAAACCGCTTTGCCAGTGTACTTGGCGATAACCGCGCCGCTACAGATATCATCAGTGGCAACACAGTTTCACTCAATCAAGCGCTAGCATTGCCCCATGCAGGGGTCACTATACTTGAGTTTAAAGCAAGACCGCAGCTAAATACTGGCTTACCTAGCCGTCAGACCTCTAATCACATGAGTTACTCAGCTAGCGATTTAACTCAGGCTCAAACAACTCACCCAATCAAAAACTCAACCCTAAAAGGAATTCAGTCTTGAGCTTTTTATCGCCTATCTATTCCCGAGTGACTCAGTGCCCCCAAGCGGCTAAATTTCCCATAGTGGCTTTACTTATAACCCAAGCAGCGAAAGCCCAGCAGCGCCGACAGTCATCACTCAGCTTATGTTTAAACGCTCTATTCAGTGCCTCTTTATTAACTGCCTCGCTTTTTAGCTTATCGGCTGATGTGAATGCATCGGCGCTGACGCTTGATAATGAGTTACTGCCAAAGTCTGAGAGTGAGGTTATGACGCTTAAACCTGTGGTGTATCAAATCTTTACTCGCCTTTATGGCAATAAAAATCCAACCAACAAACCTTGGGGCACGATTGCCGACAATGGCGTCGGCAAATTTAATGATATCGACGATGTTGCACTCAATAGCATCAAGGACCTAGGCGTTACCCATGTGTGGTACACGGGCGTTCCCCACCATGCATTGATTGGTGATTACAGCGCGATTGGCGTGAGTACTGATGATCCCGATGTGGTCAAAGGACGCGCGGGCTCACCCTACGCAGTCAAAGATTACTACAACGTCAACCCAGATCTGGCGGTCAATCCCGCCAACCGTTTAGCCGAGTTCGAAGCGCTCATTGCCCGTACCCATCACCACGGCTTAAAGGTGATTATCGATATAGTGCCAAACCATGTGGCGCGCCATTATCAATCCGTTAGTAAACCCCAAGGCGTGCGTGATTTTGGCGAAGATGATGATACCAGTCTGGAGTACGCCAAAAACAACAACTTCTATTACGTTGTTGATAAAGTTGATGTTAATAATGGCTCGGAGGGGGCAAAGGGAAAAGCGCATGCCTTTGAAGTGCCAAGCTTACCCGCAGGACTTAAACCGCTGGGCGGAGAAGCTCACCCCTTAAGTGACGGCAAATTCAACGAATTTCCCGCAAAATGGACTGGCAATGGCTCACGCTTAGCCAAGCCCGATGCCAATGATTGGTACGAGACCGTTAAAATCAATTACGGCGTACGCCCCGATGGCACCTATGACTTCCCTCGCCTGCCAGCCAATTTCGCCACTTTAACGCAGGCGCAGCATTACGCTTTCTGGCAACAACACTTAGCCGAGCTCCCAAGCTCTTGGATTAAATTCAATCAGATTGCCCAGTATTGGCTAGCGAAAGGGGTCGATGGCTTTCGCTATGATATGGCCGAAATGGTGCCAGTGGAGTTTTGGAGCTATCTCAACAGCCAGATAAAACACACAAATCCCGATGCCTTTATCTTGGCCGAGGTCTATAACCCCAAGCTGTATCGAGATTATATCCAACTTGGCAAAATGGATTATCTGTACGATAAGGTCGATCTTTACGACACCCTAAAAGCCGTAATGGCGGGTAAAACCAGCACAGCTAATATCGCGGCAGATCAGGCAAAAGTGCAGGATATTGAATCTCACATGCTGCACTTTTTAGAAAACCACGACGAGCAACGTATTGGTAATGCGGCATTTTTAGCATCGCTACACACAAATAAGCCCACGGCAACCCAAGCCGTTAATCCACACTATGCCCTACCCGCTATGGTAGTGTCGGCAACGATAGGTACTTCACCGACGTTAGTGTATTTTGGCCAAGAAGTGGGAGAAGCCGCCATCGACAACCCAGGATTTGGTCATGCATCACGCACCAGTATTTTTGACTATGTTGGCGTCCCCGCCCATCAGCGCTGGATGAACAATGGCAAGTTTGATGGTGGACAATCAACCGTAAAGGAAGCCACTTTGCGGGCTTATTATCAAAAATTACTGAACCTAAGCACAGGTAAAAATGTACCGGCGCTTTTAGGAGAATATTACTCGCTCGATGCCGCCAACCGCAGCGCACAAACCGCCACAATGGATACACATGGCAGCGCAACGGGTTATGATGACTGCACTTTTGCCTTTGTGCGCTTTGAGGAAAATACGGCCAATAAAACGGGCCAAAAACTGATTATTGTGAATAACTTTAATCAAACCCAAGCAAAGCCATTATCCCTTAAGCTGCCAAAGCCACTTATCGACCAATGGCAGTTAACGGATGGGACCTATCCACTTAAGGATTTGCTGGAAGACAACAAAGCGCAGTTGGTTGTCAAACAAGGTGAAGGACAAGTTCAGATGCAACTTGCACCGCTGTCTTCAGCCATATTCGAGCTGGAAGATTAAACGAGCAAAAAGCCTAGGTGAGCTAAAAAGTGAAATCGACCGATAGCGTCACGCTAAACTGTGACGCTATCTTTTTTTAACCGTTATACTCTCAAACCTTTCTATCTTATTTGATCACCCTTTAAAAATCACAAAGGAAAGCGATGTTACTCGGCATTCACCATGCAGCGATTATTTGCAGCGACTATCAAAAGTCCAAACACTTTTATGTAACCATTCTTGGCCTTACCGTGCTTGCAGAGCATTTCCGTGAGGCACATAAGTCCTATAAACTTGATTTACAACTGGCCGATAAGAGTCAAATTGAGTTATTTTCATTCGATAATCCACCCAAACGACCAAGCTATCCCGAAGCCTGTGGACTTAGGCATCTCGCCTTTCGCGTAGCATCGATTGAAACCGCCATCGAACATCTTCATAGCCATCACATTACCGTTGAACCCGTCCGCATTGACGAATACACAAGCAGAAAATTCACCTTCTTTAGCGATCCCGACGGCTTACCCTTAAAGTTATATGAGCTATAGCACGAGTGAAATAAGGCAACATCACAGCAATAAGATGAATAAAGCTTAATTACGCTAAGGGATGGTCAGCATTAGACTCAATAAAACGACGCAGCCGTTTAACCAATAGTTTAAGTAATCGATTGACCAATTTGGCGCTGTGATAAGGTCAAAGCCTACCTAGGCTAACCATTGAGGAACTCAAGATGTTTGATAATCCAGCATTATTACTATGGAGTTTAGTCTTTAGCCTCTTTGGTCTTGGCTTTTTCACCTATGGCAAACGCCAAGGTGCACCCATCCCCCTCGTCGTTGGGATAACCCTGATGCTCTACCCTTATTTTGTCAGCAACCTAATCTTACTCGTCTGCATCGGCATAGCACTCATCGCGCTACCGTATTTTGTGAAGTTGTAACAAGCGATCTTTGTCATAGCTAGATTGAAAAGCTCATATCTATCAGAGCAAAGAGGACTTATGTCTTACTCGACAAAATGACCTTATTCCACTATCTATCACTGGTCATGACTTTACTGGCCAAGCCAATAAGCAACACACCTGATATCCCCTCTAAGGCTCTCGAATAACGCAGGGAATTGGGGCGACTAAATACCCAGCTTCCTGCCGACGCATAAAGGACGTTACACAAGGTCGCTAACAAACTGAAAATAAGACCAAGGGTTAACAGCTGAATTGACGTTGAACCCGCTAACGGGTCAATAAACTGCGGCAAAAAAGAGAGGAAAAATAAAGCGACTTTAGGATTAAGTACACTAACGACAATGCCTTGGAAAACTACGTTGCCGTTTGGTTTGCTATTGTTATCAACCACAATTTTATTATTGCCACGCCACATTGATATTAACGCTTGAATGCCTAAATACACTAGATACGCGGCCCCTAACCACTTCACAATACTAAAAGCCAACGCTGAACTGAGAATGATGGCAGATAATCCCAAGCTAGCAGCAAGCGTGTGAACAAAATAACCCACACCTAAACCCATCGCAGCTTTAAGCCCACTGATCATTTTCCCTTTCATTGTGTTAGATACAATGTAGATGACATCAGGTCCAGGGATAAGATTGATAGCAAGGCAAGCAACTGCAAACAGTAATAGTGAATTTAAATCCATTTAATTTTTCTCCTTGTTAAACGCGTAATCTATCGCGCCGCTTAAGTGGTGTCCGACGCAATACCGCAGCCTCTGTAAACCACTTTAAAAAAAAATCAAAACGTTAACTACAAGTAAATTGGTAACCAGAACCTGTGCTCAACTTTATATACTTTTTGCTCACGTCTTGATTCAAAGCAAACTTCAATTTGCTCATCCTTAACGATCTTAATTTGCGCTTAATTTCTTTATTCACGGCAAATCGTTAAACGGCGCATCGCAAAAATGCCCAATAGTGAAAGTATTAATAAAGATAAGCTGCCACCGCCGCTGTAACCTTGTTTATGTTCTATGGTGGCGACGTGCTCTTCCTTAACCCGAGTTTTAAAACGGGCAAGCTCGTCATCTAAATTGACTATCATGTCGTTCACCGCAAGATCAAAGCCCTCGTAAGATTTCTCTCTTAGGGTTGTCGTCACGCCAACAGCGGTTGAACTCTCAGTTAACTGATTAATACCTGGCGCCCTAAATAACATCTTCTGGCTACGCATATCGAAAACGGCTGTATCAACAAAGGTTTGAATCGCATTTTCATTGCCGGGGATTAAATACATGCCCACGATAGTCCAATAAAGAATGGCGGATTTGTTCTCGTGGCTTTGCATCAATTGATCGTAAGAAACCAATGACATCACATCAACATCATGCAGGCGAGCAACCTGCTGCAAGGTTTCAAAACCTTTACCATTTTTAAGATAGGTACTTGGGATCACTTCGATACGATCGATATAGTCATATTTGACAAAGGATTTTTTCACCTTATCAAGTAATGCCATCTGAGTTCGGCTATCAATTGCATCGGCTTGCCAATGGGACGAAGGCAAGAAAGCGATGCCGACGGTAATCGGTAAACGCAGCACAGGTAAGGATGGCTGCTGGGCTTGGCGACTCTTCTCATCGGGGTATAGATATTCAACTAAGCTACTTGATACCGCATTTTTCTCCGTAGTATTACCGTTAAAAAATGCACTACAACCACCCAGTGAAAGCATTGCGAATGAGGCTATACTACAGGCTAATACCTTAAGTTTCATTTGTTTCCCTACCGTATCCATACACTTGCTGTTAATGATGAAAACTGAACCTACAACTAATGTAGATTTTGGGTTACCTTATCCATTCATCAGAGTAAAAACAAGCTGTTATGTTCACATATCACAGCATTAATCTTCCTTGATTAGATTTTAAATACAAAAAAGCCGCACTATAAATGCGGCTAATCAATAGGTACGACCATTCTCTAAAATACAACTTAAGTCAAAAGTTAAGCGTATTTACGCACTTTTTTAAGGGCGATTTGTTGTTTTAGCATGGATAAATGTTCGATAAATACTTTGCCATGCAAATGGTCGATTTCGTGCTGCAACACTATGGCTAAAAACTCATCGGTTTCGATTTCGATAGCTTTTCCAGTTCTGTCTAAGGCTGTCACTTTAACTTTTTCAAAACGTGACACTTTAGCGCGATAACCTGGGATAGACAGACAACCTTCTTCACCGACGAACTCACCTGACTTTTCAACAATCTCAGGATTAATCAGCACTAAAGGCTGGTCGCGACCGTCAGATAAATCGATCACGATAATGGCATCTGTACTGCCGACTTGAGTTGCTGCTAAACCGATACCATCGTCCGTGTGATACATGGTTTCGATTAAATCATCGATAAATCCCTGAACAGCTTCAATATCTTTTACAGGTTGCGCTTTACGTTTAAGGCGCTCATCGGGAATAGTTAGAATATCGAGTACAGCCATGCCAGTTATCTTCTCTCATCGAGTCAAAAAAATTGGCGCTATTATGGACTATTTGACCATTTACACAATATTTAAGCTAAAAACAGTTTAAATATTTTGTTAGTAATCGAGCTAGCCGATAAAAATATCGAGAAGTGCTTAATCCTTTAAACGTCAAATACCCTCTCATCTTCCGCTAAGCCATGCTTTACCGTTACACTAGCGTGAACTCATCAAGCAAAATTTTTTGAGCGTGATTCTTTGTGAGTCATACCAATCGTATTAAATATCTGTTCATTCAGCGGGAATTCAACGCGCTTTAGACAAGGCGAAGGCTTGAAGGCATAGTGGTGCTCTGTCGAAAGCCTTAAACGCAGTATAAAGCATTTTGAAACCCGCCCTTTGGGAGCCTCACAGGTATCCCACTCCGGTGTTGCATTGACTTAAAAGAGAATAACCATTTCTGCGTCAATGCGCCTGGGATTTAAATACCTGTGAGGCTTTGAACTGATTAGATATTTAATGTGATTGGTATCAATACCATTAAGCTGAGGGTTAACAATTCAATGGCATCGTTCCCTAAAGAAAAATCACCACTTTATCAATACCTTGAACAAGATAAACAGAGTGTAGCGAGAAAACAGCCCCAAACGGTGGACTTGTCTCCTATGGCGAAAATCTGGCATATCGTCGCCATGATCCCGCAGGGTAAAGTCAGCAGCTATGGCAAAATTGCCGATTATGCAGGATTACCGAGACGAGCGCGTTATGTGTCAAAAGCGCTGAAAGCAGCTCCCGAACATTTGTCACTCCCTTGGCATAGGGTACTCAATAGTCAAGGCAAAATATCCTTCGAGAAAAATTCAACCTTCTTTCAAGAACAGATGGAATTATTAAGAATTGAAGGGATAACAGTGAACTGCGGCAAAATTAGTTTGTCTGAATACGAGTGGCGCCCGGATCTGGTGACTTTAGTCATGGCAATGCCATTTTAGTTTAATATATTGATCCATAAACTATTTACATCTCTATTTACAGAAACGACGTCCTCGGCTATAACCTGCTTACAGTCGATCCGATAATTGATTTATGCTCAACTGATTGACCCAGAACTGTGTAAGTAAGCATGCTACTCGACACTTTTTTATCAACCACTACCGACAATTCTGTAGTGATACAAGGTGAAAACCTGCGACCCAAGGAGCATTCTTTGCGTACCATTCCCACATTATTAGTGAGTTTTACCGTCCTCACTCAAAGTATGTTTGCCATGGCAGCGCCAACGCCGCTAACACCGCAGACGGCCGAATACCAAGTCAACTATGGAGACATTGAATTAGGAAAAGCCAAATACACGCTACCCAATCCCGAAGATGGCGTGTTTAAGTATCGTTTTGATAGCGATCTCAGCCTGTTATTGTTAACCGATGTGCGTCACATCTTGAGTGAATTTACTCAAAATGATACGCAGCTCAGTCCTTTGCGTTACTTACAACAACGCCAAGGTGTCGGGCCTAATTACACGGAGCAAACCGCATTCGCCAAAGCTCAAGGCTTTATTCATACCCGTTACAAAGATGAAAAAGGCAAGTTTCCCTATGATGATAAAATCTTTGATCCTCTTATGGTGCAGTTGCAATTTAGGCTAGATATGATGGCGGGCAAAGAAGTGCTCGACTATAAGATGGTCAAGGACAACGAAGTCGATGAATACAAGTTTCATGTGATCGGTAAAGAACGAATGAACATCGACAGCGGCAGTTACGACACAGTCAAAATTGAAGTCGTGCGTGACAATAAAAAACGTCAAACCTTCTTCTGGATGGCGCCTGACTTAGCGTATTTGCCCGTGCGTCTAACTCACTTTGAAAAAGGCAGTAAGCAGCTCGATATTAAGTTACTTAAATATCACTTCGATGAAGTGCCGCACCAAGAAACCATACCTGCAGACATTGCAGAGAAACCGCTAGTGCCTAAACTGCTCGGCACGACTGAAGGTTAATCGGTAAGGCATTGAGTTAAGATGTATAAACTTAACCCAATGATACAAAGCCTTAGCTTCACAATACTGAACTAAAGCCAAACTCATATCGAATAAAGCCCAACCGAACTAATATCTAACCGAACTATATTTAACTGAACTATATCTAACTGAACTATATCTAACTGAACTTAGGGCCTACCTCTAAGTTCAGTTAATGTTCATCGCTAATGGTTCATCACTGATTGCTAGAAGGTATGTTAGATACTGACTCGAACTTTTTAATAAAGTGACCTGAACAAAACAAAATCAACCGTAAATCCGCTCGCCCTCATTATTTAGCTCAACGGCATAGCATCAGAGATCGATTAACAGCTCACCCAATCTAAACAGCTTCCAGTTACCCGGCTGCATAACGCGCCACTGTTCATTTTCGGTCAAAGGGCGAGTCGCAATCACAGTCACCACATCATGGGCGGTAGTTTCCTTATCAAAATCAATCACCACATCGGTATCAATAAGTTTCGCTTTACCAAACGGCGCGCGGCGAGTGATGTAACATAAGTTATTACTGCAATAGCTCATTAAATGCTCGCCATCGCTCAATATCATGTTGAACACACCTAAGGCACGGATTTGCTCGGCCAACGTCGCGACAAAATGGAACACAGCCAACATATCTTCAGGTTTAGTACCGCCAAACTTCTGGGCGACTTGTTCCAAAATCCAGCAGAAAGCAAGTTCGCTATCGGTATCGCCTACGGGTTGATAGCGCGAGACATGAAACTTGGGCAGATAGTCCGTCAATTGCCCATTATGGGCATAGGTCCAATAACGTCCCCATAATTCGCGGGTAAAAGGATGAGTATTCTCTAAAGACACACAGCCGCGATTAGCCTGCCGAATATGGCTTATCACCACTTCACTTTTAATCGGGTAGGATTTGATCAATTTTGCAATATGCGATTCGCTACTCGGGCAAGCATCTTTAAAAGTACGGCTACCTTTCCCCTCGTAAAAAGTAATACCCCAGCCGTCCACGTGGGGACCGGTTACACCACCACGTTGTGCTAATCCCGTAAAACTAAACACAATATCGGTCGGCACATTGGCGCTCATCGCCAGTAACTCGCACATATTTCTCGCCTATCATCAATCAAAAAACTACTTATTGGCATTGTAACTAGTTGATGACATTTGTGGAATGATCAAAGCTGACAAATAATTTAAACAATTGTTTGAAAAATACTTGTATTAAAATTCTCTTAGGTTTAACTTTTATGCGACACAGGTCTGACCACAAACTATAATTGTGATCGCAATCAATAAAACACTCTATGACCTGTGGTTGGCACTCGGTCATATTTAAGGAGAATTACAGTGACTACCCTACTTTGGATCATCGCCATGATCTTAGTGCTAGGAGCCCTAGCTTACCTTCGGGTATCTTTGCTCACTGCCACTATTACAGCCGCTGTTGTGATGACAGCTGGATGGACACTCGATGTTGTCGGCCCTATCTCTTGGATCGTTTTCCTCGTGATCGCGCTGCCGTTAAATATCAGTGCATTTAGACAAAATGTGATCAGTCGTCCACTGATGAAGGTATATCGCGGCATAATGCCCGAAATGTCTTCAACAGAGAAAGAAGCGATTGAAGCCGGCACCACTTGGTGGGAAGCGGATCTGTTTGCGGGTAACCCGAACTGGAAAAAACTCCATAACTACCCAGTTGCGCGTTTAAGTGCAGACGAACAGGCCTTCCTCGATGGCCCTGTTGAAGAAGTGTGCCGCATGGTGAATCAACATCAAGTGTCACATCAACTTGCCGATCTGCCTGCCGACGTATGGCAATATCTGAAAGATCATGGTTTCTTCGCCATGATCATTAAGAAAAAATACGGCGGTTTAGAATATTCAGCTTATGCCCAATCTCGCGTGTTACAAAAACTGGCTGGCTTAAGCAGTGAATTGGCTTCAACTGTTGGCGTACCTAACTCTTTAGGCCCTGGAGAGCTGCTGCAACATTACGGCACGCCAGAGCAACAAAACCATTATTTACCGCGTTTAGCCAAAGGGTTAGAAGTCCCTTGTTTCGCTCTGACCAGCCCAGAAGCCGGTAGCGATGCAGGCTCGATTCCTGACTTTGGTATTGTGTGTAAAGGCCAATGGGAAGGTGAAGAAGTTCTGGGGATGAAGCTGACTTGGAACAAGCGTTACATCACTTTAGCCCCTGTCGCGACAGTATTAGGCTTAGCCTTTAAACTGCGCGATCCAGAGCATCTCCTTGGCGATAAAGAAGAACTCGGCATTACTTGTGCTTTGATCCCTACCGATGTGGAAGGAGTAGAAACGGGTCGTCGTCACTTCCCGCTCAACTGCATGTTCCAAAACGGTCCGACTCGCGGCAACGAAGTATTCGTGCCATTAAGCTTCATCATTGGCGGCCCGAAAATGGCTGGTCAAGGCTGGCGCATGCTGGTGGAATGTTTGTCAGTGGGCCGTGGTATCACACTGCCATCAAACTCAGCTGGCGGCGTGAAAACCGCAGCGCTGGCAACAGGGGCTTATGCTCGCATTCGTCGTCAGTTCAAATTGCCTATCGGCAAGCTTGAAGGTATCGAAGAGCCAATGGCACGCATCGGCGGTAACGCTTATCTGATGGATGCGGTAACCACGTTGACCACTACAGGTATCGACTTAGGTGAAAAACCGTCGGTTATCTCTGCGATTGTGAAATATCACCTGACCGACAGAATGCAGAAATGCGTTATCGATGCCATGGATATTCACGGCGGTAAAGGCGTGTGTCTTGGCCCCAATAACTATTTAGGCCGTGGCTACCAAGCTGCGCCTATCGCAATTACTGTTGAAGGTGCAAACATCCTTACCCGTTCTATGATCATCTACGGCCAAGGCGCGATTCGTTGCCATCCGTATGTACTCGCAGAAATGGAGTCAGCGTTTGATACTGAATCGGGTCAAGGTTTAGCTAACTTCGATGCGGCAATCTTTGGTCACATTGGTTTCGCGACCAGTAACTTCATCCGTAGCTTCTGGTTAGGTCTGACATCAAGCCGTTTCTCTAACGCGCCTTATTCAGATAAAACTAAACGTTATTATCAACAGATGAACCGTTTCAGTGCCAACCTTGCCCTGCTTTCTGACTTAGCCATGGCAACTTTGGGCGGTAACCTAAAACGTAAAGAACGTATCTCTGCCCGTTTAGGTGACTTACTGAGCCAACTGTATCTGGCATCAGCCACGCTGAAACGCTATGAAGATGAAGGCCGTCAAACCGACGACTTGCCATTAGTACAATGGGCAGTTGAAGATGCGCTATACAAGCTACAAGCTTCTTTAGACGATTTACTGGATAACTTCCCTATGGGCCTTGGCGGCGCATTACGTGTGGTGATGTTCCCATTCGGTCGTCCACTGAAACGCCCAAGCGATGTGTTAGATCATAAAGTCGCGAAGATCATGCAAACACCGTGTGAAAGCCGTAACCGTTTAGGTAAAGGCCAGTTCTGGACTAACTCTGAGCACAATGCTGTGGGTATCCAAGAACAAACACTACTCGACATCATCGCGTCTGAACCGCTGCATGACAAAGTCTGTAAAGCGAGTGGTAAACGTCTACCATTTATGTGGTTAGATAAAGTTGCCGCAGAAGGTAAAGCCTTAGGTGTGTTAAGCGATGCCGAAGTGCAATTACTGGAAAGAGCGGAAATTGGTCGGATGAAGTCAATCAACGTTGATGACTTTGACCCAGCAGAACTTCGTCCAGAAGTGGTTTCAACCACTTCACAGGAACGTGCTGCGTAATCCACTCAGTAAGATTTAAACCACAAAAAGGAGGCTAATTAGCCTCCTTTTTTATTCCGATGGCAGGGCGTGCCACAACTAAGTGAATTTGGTTGAGTTACGACCTCGACTTTGACTTTGACCAATGCTTTCATTGCTCAGTATGACTGAACAGTACTATGCAAATGACATTACTATCAGTCCATTGATAAAAGAATACCATGTTAGTAAGCCGCTGACATGCCACTTTAAAAACTGTTCAGTTTTTAAACCTGTAGGGCTTTAGAGCTAATTCAGCCTTAACACTCTTCATCACTCAGGTCTTCAAAGTACCAGTAACCGAGGTTCACCCACTCAGTAAGCTGCTTAAGCAAATCGGCATCGGCTAACCAGGGGGCTAAGGCGGTTTTATCTAACTGATTGTTATCACATAGTAGTGGGATCACCTCGGCCAATTCGGCTGAAAGCAGATACTTATCACCATTAAGATACACAACGCCTTGTCCCACATTGATATCAAAATACAAACAACGCAGTCCGCCGAGGCGAATAAGCGGCTGCTCATCGAGCCATGCGAGCACTTCGTCTTGCGTGATGTCCAACGGCTCATCGGGTAAATCGAGGGCGCATTTAGATTGAGTTAAATAGCGGCCCGAAAACTCGCTCACCAGTTCATCGGTTAACATATTAGTCAGTTGCGTGCGTAACCGCGCTAAATCGCGATTATCGACACAACCACTGCGCGTTGTCAGCTCGCGGTCTGGATCTTCAATCTGCTGTGCGCCTAAATCTTGCTCAGACAGATGATCGGCCAAAGCACTTACCATATCTTTGGCGGAAGCTGTGCGATAACCTACTGAAAAACTTAAAGACTGTTCTAAGGTTATACCGTCATGGGGGAATCCTGGGGGAATATAAAGGATGTCGCCGGGCAATAACTCAGTATCGATAATCGGTTCAAAAGCTTCTGTGTGCAGCAAAGCGGGATGGGCGGCAAACTCTTTGTGCGGCCCCAGATCGCCTACGCGCCAGCGGCGACGTCCCGAACCTTGGCAAATAAACACATCATACAGATCGATATGCGGCCCCACGCCACCGCCAGGAGTGGCAAAACTCACCATCACATCATCTAAACGCCAGCGCGGAATAAAATCAAAACATTGGATCAGGGCTTCTGCATCGGGCACCCAGTTGTTCAAGGCTTGCACGATCAAAGTCCAATCCCGTTCACCGAGATGATCGTAGGAATCAAAAGGGCCAAATTCAGCCTGCCATTGCCCTGCCTGTTGGTACACTCGCCGAGATTCCACCAGCTCATCCATGGCTAAGCCGGCTAACTCTTCGGGCGAGATTAAATCTTGAAAATGTTTGAATCCTTGGCGGATAACCAAAGGTTTTTTCTGCCAATATTCTGCTAAAAATTGCGCGGGCGTTAAGCCATTAATATCGAGTTGCATGGGTCGCTCACAAACCAAACTGTTATTCATAGAGGTAAATGCTAACAGGAAGCGAAACCAAGAAAGCTCGACCGGATCAACAAAGCATTAAGTCTTTTATCAGCGTCAATGTGATAGTGAATTTACTAACGTATTGAATTACAATCGGCTTATCTAAAAGCGTTGCACTGTCAAAGACGGCAATGCTGACACATCATTTATAGAGTCCACATAAGATCTATGCCTACATCTGCAGCTAACACTTTGGTCGTGCTCGACTTTGAAACCACAGGGCTATCGCCCAATCAAGGGGACCGCGCGATTGAAATCGGAGCGGTGCTGATTGAAAACGGCGTGATCACCCAAAGATTTTCAGAGTTGATGAACCCAGGATTTAGAATAAGTCGTTTTATTGAGGACTACACAGGGATCAGCAATCAAATGCTCAGGGACGCAGCGCCCTGCAATGAAGTGATGGAGCGTTTTGCCGACTTTATCGCCAATCATAACTTAGTCGCCCACAATGCGGCATTTGATCAGCGCTTTTTAGACGCGGAATTTGCCCAAATTCGCCATCGCTATCGAGGACAATTTGGTTGCTCCTTGCTAGTGGCAAGACGTTTATATCAAGCGGCACCGAATCATCAATTAGGTACTTTAGTGCGCTATAAACAGTTACCAAGCGATGGCACCTTTCACCGCGCCTTAGCCGATGCCGAAATGACTGGCCATTTGTGGCTGGCAATGCTGGCAGACCTTCAGCAAGAGTTCGGTCTCAATGCTCCCACCTTCGAGTTACTACAAAAAATCGCCAAGAAAACCAAAGCAGATGTGCCGAAGTTTTTACGTCAATATGCGGTTAAGTGATCCCAAAAAGCAAAAAGCCGATAAATCCAAGGATTATCGGCGATGTTTCAATAAGCAAATTAAGTGCTCAACGACTTGCCAGCAAAAAACAGCAAGCTCCTAGCAATAACGGCCCATCTATAACGGCTTAAGCGGCGCACTATCAATGCCGCAGGAACTGCGAACCACTAAGGTCGTCGGAATAAGCTGCGCACTCACCTCTTGTCCGCGGATAAGTTTGAGTACACTGTCGACTAAGATTTCACCGGCTAATTGGGTATTCTGCTTAATGGTCGTTAATGGCGGATTGGCAAAACTCGCCACAGGAATATCATCATATCCCACCACTGCAACTTGTTCTGGGACTGAAATGCCCTTCTCTTTCAGCGCACGAATAGCACCAATGGCAATCAGATCGCTAGCAGCAAAAATAGCATCAAACTGTGCGCCTTTGGCCATCAATGCCATAGCCGCATCGTAGCCAGCACTTTCAGTGCTAATTGCCGACACTTGCTTAGTGCGATCGACAGCAATATTCGCCATTTGCAGCGCCTTCACATGGCCTAAATATCTGTCCCTAAACTCAGGGCTGTGGCTTGAGGCATCGCCTAAAAAGGCAAAAGCTTTACGACCAAGGGAAATCAAGTGCTCTGTGGCAATCAAGCCGCCTTGATGATTATCACAACCAATGGAAAGTACTGACTTATTGTTATGCTCAGCGCCCCAGATCACAAAGTGAGTATTCTGCGCGAGCAATCGCTCCAACTTTTGCTCGTAGTCCATGTAGTCACCGTAACCAAGCAGGATAATGCCGTCAGCTTTATTACTGTCTTCATAATCGGCGTGCCAGTCGCTGGACAATTGCTGAAAAGAAACCAATAAATCATAACCTTGCTGCGCCGTTGCTCGGGTAATGGAGCCAAGCATAGACAGGAAAAAAGGATTGATTAACGAGTCATCGTTGGTGGGGTCTTCACACAATAACAGCGCTAAGGTATGGCTATTTTGGGTGCGAAGATTGCTGGCATTTTTATCGACCTTATAATTCAGCTCTTTGGCAATGGTTTGAATACGTTGGCGAGTTTCTAAATTGACTAACGGGCTGTTTCTAAGGGCACGGGAAACCGTTGACTGGGATACGCCAGCACGATAAGCAATATCAATCGAGGTCGCTTTCGATGCCATAAAGAGGATTTAACCTTAGTTATTATTTTGCGTCGATACTAAAACAGTTCCACTCACTTGTATAGACGAATGCGTTAACATCCGTCTTACATTAGAGACTCTGCTTAAATGCCGAGCTGATCGAGCAAATCATCGGCTTCATTATCAATGGCACGAGTCGCAATGGCGGGTTTATCGGCCATCTTAACCCAAGGCGAAACATTCGAATTTGAGTCGTTATTTCCCCCAATCGAACTGTGCTGCTCTAACAGACTATCGGGATCGAATTCTTCATCGTAGACAAATTCATCTAAGCGAATGAATTCGGTTTTGTCCATGGCAAACTCGAGGTAAAAAATATGGTTATTTTCAGTCCTAAACGACACTCTACGGGCAACCGCATCGTCTAAGTTAGCGTCGATTGATATGGTTAGCTCTTTATTAATCGTCAACATTTTTGGCTGACTTTGGCTGATTGACGTTTGCAATTCTTTAGAAATTTTATTAATAAAATCCCCTAGAATTTGGTTCATCAGTTCGCCCATCACATTACTCACTTCATCTGAAGTATGTGAAAACGCGAGCTCAGACTCAGGCATGCCCATGTTCAGCATGTAGCGACGGTAGATTTCAATCGCCGCCGAAGCTGAAAAGTTGATCACCACTAGCCCTGAAAAACCACCGTCGAAAATCGAGAAACAACCGAGATCAGGTTTAAGACGAGTACGCGCAATACTTTGTACCATACCCGCATGGGTAACATTGCTGGCACTGGTGCTAGAAAGGACGTGGGCGACTGAGTGGCATAACTTCAGTAAAATATCATCCGACGTTACGATAGTATTTGTGGTCATAATCGATTCTCAAACTGAATAATGAATTAATCTTGCGCGTAAAAGCGTAAAAAATCAAAATTAAAACAATTGATTAGCCTAATTTAGCAAGATGGTAAAGTTAACATAATGCTAACTTATTGATATTTAATAGAACAGATAAAACCTGCAACATGAAACGACTTATAAAACGGCCTAACTTAATAAGAACATGCCCCATAATGCAACAGATTAAAGTTCCCTATCACTATTCCCTGCTTTAGATCAAAGAAACTCATATTTTTTAACGGCTTTAGCTGAATTTATGTCACAGACGATTCAATTGAGATTGATTCGCAGGTATATTGATGCACAATAATAAGTCCTTAAGGAATCCAAATGATCACGTTTTTGCGCCGGTTTACCATTTTGCAACGCTTAATGATGATGCTCCTTATGGCCGCGATAGGGACTGTGTGTTTTGCCAGTTTTTCAATTAAAGAGCAGTACAGCAATTTAATTGAGCAGAAATGGTTGCAGATAGATGGTCAGCTCGCCAGCATGTTAAGCGTGATAGATGTGCACCGTCAGGATGCGCTCAAAGGTAAGTTTAGCGAAGCAGAAGCTAAACAAATCGCCGCGGATTTAATCAATCAAACTCGCTATTCAGGTTCCGGCTACTTCATTGTTATTGATGATAATAATCAAATCCTCGCCCACGGGGATAGCGCAAATCTTATTGGCACCTCAGCATTAACCTTCAAGTTACCTAATGGCACAAATCCCTTAGCCACTATGCTGCCATTAGCGCGTGCTAAATCGAAAACGACCCTCGAATACCCTATCGCCGATCCTATGACCCGCGCGATAGAAGACAAGCTTGCTGAAGCCCGTTACTACCCACAATGGGGTTGGACAGTCATAACAGGCGCTTATCTTAGCGATGTCAAAGCGAGCTTAAAGTCAGTCATTATCGACTATCTGATTATCATGTTTTTGATTTCAGTGCCGATTTTTGCCTTCTTCCTTGTGCTTAACCATTCCATCACCTCACCATTAAATGATGCTATTGATGCCCTTGAAGATATTGCCCAAGGCGAAGGCGACTTAAGTCAGCGCATTAATGCTCAAGGTAAAGATGAGATTGCCCATCTCGCCCGCGCCTTCAACATGTTCGCCCAAAAAATTGGCGACATGGTCGGCCATTTACAACCTTTAGGCCAAGCATTAGATAAAGATGCAAAACAGCTTTTGATTGCAGTTGAAGAGTCCAATCAGAGTGCTGAACATATCCACAGAGAAACTGGCAGCGTCGCCACAGCCGTCAATCAAATGCTGTCGACCACCCACGAAATGGCGAGCAACACCCAGCAAGCGGCCGATGCGGCGAACAGTGTAAAAGAACAAGCGCAGCAAAGCCAAGTCGTGATCGACAACACCGTCAGCAACACAGAAAAACTGGTGGCAGAATTAAAAGCCTCTGAAGTCATCACCCAAAAGCTGGGCGTCGCCTCACAGCAAATCGGTAGCATTCTCGATGTGATCCGCAGCATTGCCGAGCAGACCAACTTGCTCGCCCTCAATGCCGCCATTGAAGCTGCTCGAGCTGGGACCCACGGCCGTGGTTTTGCCGTAGTTGCCGATGAAGTCCGCGCCCTTGCTACTCGCACCCAAGACTCGACCAATGAGATCCAAAAAATCATTAGCGAGATCCAATCCGGTGTTGGCTCAGTGATGAAGAGCAACAATCAAACTCAACTGCAATCCGATGAGCTGCAGGCCCAAGCCCACGAAGCGGGTAAAGCCATGGCGGCGATTCTGCAATTGATTGCCCATATCAGTGACATGAACACACAATTAGCCAGCGCCACCGAAGAGCAATCACTGGTGACCGAAGAAATTAATCGAAATATTTGTAATATTTCGGAATTAACCGAAGTTTCAGTAAAAGCTAACGAAAGTAATAGCCATGCAGCTCAGTCACTGCAAGACATTAGCCAAGACATGTCCCGCACCTTAGGCCAGTTTAAAATCTAACGAAAGTGTATGAGAACGGCATGACTTGTCGATTGGGGCGCCATAGGGCGCCCTTTTCTTTGGGTAAACCTTCTGGTAACGCTTATTAACCACTAGCTCACCAACAATGAATTTCAACGAAAAAATCCCATTAACCACAAATTCTCTGTCACGCTAACGTTTGATATGCGGTATGCTTTAGCCTTAAAAATCCAACCGAGACACTGCCATGCGAATGACCTTAGCCGTTCACCCTGAACAGTACACAATTCATAGCTTTAGCCCGAATGCCGTATTGCCCAGTGAGGTTTTTGCACAGGACATGTATTTCATTGGTAAGACCCAAGAAGGTTTATCTTTAGTCGTTTCCAGTGAAATGGAACTCGACAGCCTAGAGCAAGAACCGGGCTGGTGTTGCTTTGAAGTACTCGGGCCACTGGGATTTTCGATGACAGGCATTTTATCTAAAGTGTCTGGCACCTTAGCGGACGAACAAATTAGTATTTTTGCGATTTCGACCTTTGATACCGATTACATTTTAGTAAAAAATAATCGCCTCAAAAGTGCCATCGCCGCCTTGAAAAAACAGGGCTATCACATCATAGAATCGAAAGACGAAATGTAATACCCCTTTAAATATGAGTTCATCTACTATGTACGAAAAAACAGTCACCATTACCGCCAAACATGGCATTCACACCCGTCCAGCAGCCTTACTGGTTAAAGAAGCCAAAACCTTTGACTGTGATGTCATGGTCGAGTGTAATGGTAAGCAAGCCAGTGCTAAGAGTCTGTTTAAACTACAAACCTTAGGCTTATATTCTGGCGTCACGGTAAGAGTGTTTGCTGAAGGTGAACAGGCACAGGCCGCGGTTGAGAAAGTCTCTGAGCTGCTCATTACCCTAAGCTAAGCCTTTTCTTACGCTAAAGTGCATTTATCTGCAGGTTTAACCGACACGCAAAAAACTCGTCTCGACCGTCTTGACATGCTAATGCTTTACATACAAACGCTTTACAAGCTTAGCGTCACTCAACTAGACTCGCTATCGCTAACGGACACTCAGTTCAGTGGTTAATTTAGGAAGGGATATGTCAATAACGGGGATTATAGTGTCATCGGGAATTGCCTTTGGACAGGCACTTCACCTGCTCCACACCGAACATCACCTCGATTATCGCCCTATTCCCCTGTCTAAAATCCCTCAACAACAGGGTAAATTTGCCAAAGCCTTGCAAGAACTACAGGCACAACTGACCCACAGCCAAGCTGCACTCGATAGTGACTCCGAAAATTATCAGTTGATCGAAGCCGACTTATTGTTATTAGAAGACGATGAATTAATCGAGCAAGTGAACGATGCTATTCGCACCTTACAATTGTCGGCAAGTGTGGCGGTTGAACGTATTTTTGCCCATCAGGCCAATGAATTACAATCCTTAGATGATCCCTATTTAGCCAATAGAGCCCAAGATGTGCGCTGTTTAGGCCAAAGAGTCGTCGCGGCGATAAACGGCCATTTAGCTCAAGGACTCGAAAAACTCGATAGACCCACTATCTTATTAGCGCAGGATTTGACCCCCGCCGAATTTGCCTTACTGCCGCGGGAAAACCTTTGCGGTATTGTACTGAAAACGGGCGGTTTAACGAGCCATACGGCCATTTTAGCCAGAGCAGCTGGCATTCCAGCCATGTTAAGTTGTCAGTTCGACGCAGACTCTATTCCCAACGGCACGCCCTTAGTGCTCGATGCACTCGCGGGTGAACTTTGTGTCAATCCCAATCCAGACCAACAGGCAAGACTCACAGTCACCTTTCACCATGAACAAGCAAGGCGCGCAGCACTTCAAACTTACAAGGATGTCCCAGCGCAAACCCAAGACGGTCATACTGTGGGACTCATGGCAAACGTGGGTAATCTCAACGACATCACCCATGTCAGCGATGTCGGCGCCGATGGAATAGGTTTGTTTCGCACCGAATTTATGTTGATGAACGTCGCAACCCTGCCCGATGAAAAAGCCCAATACAGCTTATATTGCGATGCATTGCACGCCCTAGGCGGTAAAACCTTTACCATCCGTACCTTAGATATAGGTGCAGACAAAGAACTACCCTGTTTATGCCAAGAAATTGAAGATAATCCCGCCTTGGGTCTTCGCGGCATTCGCTACACCTTGGCGCACCCAGAATTATTTAAAACCCAATTGAGGGCCATTCTGCGTGCCGCTAACCATGGCCCGATCCGTTTGATGTTCCCTATGGTCAATCAAGTCGAAGAATTGGACGAGGTGTTTGCACTCATTGCCCAGTGCCAAGATGCCTTGGAAGAAGAAGAGAAAGGCTATGGCGAACTTAGCTACGGTATCGTTGTCGAAACACCTGCTGCGGTATTCAACCTCAACGCTATGCTGCCAAGACTCGATTTTGTCAGCATTGGCACCAACGATTTAACCCAATATGCAATGGCAGCCGATAGGACAAACCCGCAGCTTACCCGTGACTATCCGTCCCTTTCGCCTGCCATTTTAGCCTTAATTAACATGACAATAACCCAAGCTAAGGCCGCTAATGTTAAAGTTTCTCTGTGCGGTGAACTCGCCAGTTCACCGCAAATTGCGCCGCTGTTAATCGGCATGGGGTTGGACGAACTCAGTGTTAACTTAAGCTCACTCTTAGAAGTGAAAGCGGCCATTTGCCAAGGCAGCATCACACAATTTTCGGCATTAGCTCACACGGCATTACAACAAGATAGAATTGCAAGCTTACAGCAGTGTATAACAAGCTATAAATAGAGACATTTATTCGTTATGCTGCATTACAGAACAAAAACAATGACAAAAACAAGCAAAAGAGGCTCTAGATTATGGGATTTTTAAGCCGAATAAGGCGCTTGGTATCGGGCCAGACTCAATTAGCTGGCGGTATCATGGTATATGCCCCCGTTTCCGGCGATATCGTCGCCATTGAAAAAGTCCCCGACGTGGTTTTTGCTGAAAAGATTGTCGGTGATGGCATCGCTATCGCTCCCAAAGGCGAATTAATTCTGGCGCCTATCGACGGCACCATAGGTAAAATTTTTGAGACAAATCATGCATTCAGTATTGAGTCTCCCCAAGGTTTAGAGCTATTTGTTCACTTTGGTGTAGGTACAGTCGAGCTGAGAGGCAAAGGGTTTAAACGTTTGGCCCAGGAAGGTCAAGAAGTGAAAGTCGGCGATCCGATCCTGTCATTCGATATTGATTACCTTAAAGATCAAGTCGACAGCCTACTCACTCCTGTCGTGCTGGCGAACATGGAAGATGTCAAATACCTCGACAAAGCCCAAGGCAGTGTCACCGCAGGTAAAGACGTGATCTTTACGGTACAGCTCTAATCAAGCTTTACTTTAAGTGTTTGAATTAGCAGTTTGAAAATATCCTTGATTGATATAAAAAGGCTGGCTCCCCCAAAGGCGCCAGCCTTTTATTTATCTCCACTTTCCTCGCGAAGAGGCCTGTCTGATAGCTGAAATATTTTCATCGCAAAACCGACATAATGTTTCAAACTGATTTAAAACAGAATAAACCAAATATCAACCACCCAGATATAGGATTGAATGACAATCGAAAGCACGTTTGCAAGGTGGCGATTTGCAGGCCGAGTAGACTAAGACAACCAGGCCAACAAAACTCCCTATCCTGTATAGCGAGTGCTATTCGAGCATCAGAGTTTCGGCTTACATTGGTCACAAAAAGCAAAAAGATCAATGCACCCGCTGGCTCTCGAACGAAATCATGACTATACATCTAAAGGTGCTTTTAATATTACAGAGGAATAACAATGAAGTTCAGTCATAAGATTGTCGCCGCATCCTCTGCGTTACTGTTAGTGACAGTAACGCTTCTAACGACCAAACAATACTACTCGATTCAGAATGAAATGCAGGCACAGGTGGAAGCCAGTGTCACCGAAATCGTCGATGGGGTTAGAAATACGGTTTCATCGGAAATTGAAGCCCGTAAACAATTGGCAGCTTATACGACCAGCCTACTGGAACAAGATCTCACGCCCGCACACATCAGCGCAGTCATCACTCGCCCCATAGTTAAAAATGCATTTATTCTCGTCGGTTTAGGTTATGAAAAAGATGGCACGAATATCAATAATAATCCTAGCTGGGATCCGGGTGCGGGATGGAACCCAAGAGTAAGGCCTTGGTATCTCGATGCAAAACAAGCCGATAAATTAATCATCACGGCTCCCTATGCGGACTCAGCCTCCGGTGAAATTCTCGTCTCAATTGCGACGCCCGTGAAAGATCAAGGTACATTCATCGGTGCCATTTTCTACGATGTTAGCTTGGTCGGGTTAGCCAAACTCGTCAATGAGATCAAACTCTTCAACGCTGGCCATGTGTTTATTGTTTCTGGGGATGGAACGACCATAGCCCACCCAGAGGAAAAACGAAATGGCACTCTTATGGCCGATTATTTACCCAATGTCAAAGTGATGGAAACGCCACAAAAAGTAACCATAGAGGGAAAAAGCTTCACCTTGGATTTCTCACGCGTTGCGGGAGAGGACTGGTATGTTGGTGTTATCTTGGATGAGGAGATTGCCTATGCTGCAGTGACGGACTTACGCAATAGCTCTATTCTCTATTCCGTTATCGCCTTAATCATCAGTATCACAACCCTACTACTATTGATCACAACCTTAATGCGCCCATTACAAACATTAAACGATGCAATTCAAGATGTTGCTTCTGGCGAAGGTGATTTGACTCAACGCTTAAATACTAAAACAGACACTGAGTTTTCAGCGTTAGCCTTGGGATTCAATACCTTCACGGCAAATCTACAACAGTTGATCATTCAATCTAAATCCATTGGCCAGCTCATCCATAAAAGTTCAGAAATGACATCGCTAGAATTACAGCAATCTACTGATGCCATGAACTCGCAACTGCATGAACTAGAACAACTTGCAACTGCCATGCACGAAATGGCAACCACTTCAACTGACGTAGCCCGTAATGCCCAAGGCGCGGCTTCTGCTGCGAAAGAAGCAGATGAAGCGACAAGTGTAGGTTCTAAAATCGTCAGCGATACAACTGATGCCATTAATGCCCTGTCATCAAAAATCGATATGGCCGTCACTGAAGTCAAAACATTAGAATCTGCAACTGACAACATTGCCACAATATTGAAAGTGATCAATGACATTGCAGATCAAACAAATTTATTAGCCTTAAATGCCGCCATTGAGGCAGCAAGAGCCGGTGATTCTGGTCGTGGTTTTGCTGTGGTAGCAGATGAAGTCAGAACCCTCGCCCAAAGGACTCAACAATCTACAACTCAAATCCGTAACATGATAGAGCAACTTCAAGCAGGAGCAAGTGCTGTTGCAGAGGTAATGAGCCAAAGTAAAGATAATGCAGAAGATGCGGTTACACGCGCCCAAGGTGCTAATACCGCATTAAACAAAATTCGTGAAGCAATATTACAGATAAGTGATATGAACCTACAAATTGCCTCTGCAGCAGAAGAGCAGAGTTTAGTAGCTGAAGAAATTAACAATAATACTATCAGGATCAAAGATTTATCAGTCCAAGTTTCTGACACTGCAGTTCATGCAAATACAGCCATGCATACGCAAACTCAATACATCAAAGAACAAGATGCAATCCTTAATAAATTCATAGTCTAAGCCAGTGAGCCATGATTTTATCCATGGCTCACCATGACATCTACTAACAACAGGACCTCATCATGAGCAAAATAACGTTGTTCGTCATAGTTAGCATGCTTCAGATCCCACTACAGGCTAATGCCCAAACAACCACAGAAGAGTCGGAACGACTGCAACAACTCGAGCAAAGAGTTAAAGAGCTGGAGCAACAAGCCAAAGCGGAGCCTGCCAGTCCCTCATTGCAATCCTCCCTACAAGACAGTCGTTTTATCCTCTACGGTTCACTACGTCCGACCTTAGAATACCAAGACAAAGGTGAGGATGTGTGGGATATCGGCGATGCACTCTCCCGCTTAGGGGTTAAAGCTGAAACCGAGTTCGCCTCTGGTTGGCGTGCCATTGCCCAAGGTGAATGGAAAATCCGTCTCGATGACAATGGCCGATTCGGCGAGGCGAGACTCGCCTTTGCGGGGATAGATTCTCCCTATGGCAAGTTGACTTTTGGGCGCCAAAGGCCGGTGCAGTACACGTTAGTCGCTGAATATGTCGATATCTTTAACAATGCGAATAGCCCCTTTGGTTATAACCAAGAGAGTCCATTTTTTGTTGATAATGCCTTGATCTATGAGCTTAACATTAAGCCAATCACCTTAATGGCTTCAGCCATTTTTGATGGTAACTCAGGTGGCAGTGGTACCGATGTAATTAATGTCGGCGCAGGATTTAACCAGAGTGGATTTCACGTAGGTATCGCCTACTTACAACAAGATACCTATGTGAACGATATTATGACTGGAGAAGAACAACTGGCCGGGGGCGTCATTTCCTATGAATTTAGCAATGGCATATATGCCGCCGTTGGTTATCAGCATAAAGACTACGAATTTGAAACCGCAGTCAATAGAACCGGTAATACATTTGATAGCGCCATCGCGATTCCAGTTGCGAAAGCTTATAAGCTGAAACTAGGATACTTCAGGTTTGAAGATGGGATAGAAGATACCAGCAGCCAAAATTATGATGGATACAATCTCACCTTAGAGTGGCAAGCCGCAACAAATGTCCGCATGCATTTAGAATATTTACAACAAAATAATGATCAACGTGAAGACGACACTATCATAGCCTTAGGCATTCGCTATGATTTTGATTTAAATTGGCAACTTTAGTCAACGCCATCCCATTACCGTTAAGCCCGCAGCGCACTCAATGAAGCGTGCTATACGGCATCAGTAAGCAGCAAGATATGACTAAACGCTCTGAGGGCGTTTGGTTACATAAAGTGACAGACATCACCCGATAATCCCAATACGCTTCAAGCACACTGACATTTTATGCTCACGCTATCTCAGTAACACATCCCACTTGTGACATGCGGCGCACAATGCCACAATGCCAGCAAAATCAATGCTTGCAAGCCAAGCGTCCATCCACACTGGAGCATCATTTTGACCCTCTACGGTATTAAGAATTGCGATACAGTGCGTAAAGCACGTAAATGGATTGAAAATCATCAACTTCCAGTTCATTTCCATGATTTTAGAGATGACGGCCTACGTCAAGAAGACCTCGAATTCTGGTGTAACACCTCAGGCTGGGAAACCGTATTCAATAAGCGCAGCACGAGCTTTCGTGCGCTCAGTGACGCAGATAAAACCGATATCGATCAAGCCAAAGCCATTCAACTTATGCTGGCGCAACCGACACTGATCAAACGCCCCGTCTTAGTCGTCGGTGAACAAGTGCTGATTGGCTTTGATGAAGCCGCCTATAAAAGAGTATTCTCAGTATGATGCCAGCCGACAATTATCCCGTTACAGAACTGACAAAAGCGCTGATCGCCCGCCCTTCGGTGACGCCGCTTGATGAAGGCTGCCAAACCTTAATGGCAGAAAGACTCAGCGCCATCGGCTTTAATATCGAACCTATGGTATTTGAAGACACCACCAATATGTGGGCTCGCCGTGGTAATGAAGGCCCCGTTTTTTGTTTTGCGGGTCACACAGACGTTGTGCCGACAGGCGATGTGAGCCGCTGGCACACGCCGCCTTTTGTGCCCACCATCATTGATGGCTACTTATATGGCCGAGGCGCAGCGGACATGAAAGGCTCACTGGCGGCTATGATCATTGCCACCGAGCGGTTTGTGGCTAAACATCCCGATCATCATGGCTCTATCGCCTTTTTGATCACCAGCGATGAAGAAGGTCCATTCATCAACGGCACGACGCGAGTCATTGATACCTTAGAAGCGCGCAACGAGAAGATCACCTGGGCATTAGTCGGCGAGCCTTCATCGACCCTAAAGCTGGGCGATGTGGTCAAAAATGGTCGCCGCGGCAGCTTAACTGGCAACTTAACCGTGAAAGGCATTCAAGGCCACGTGGCCTATCCACACCTTGCCGATAATCCAATCCACAAAGCCGCGCCTTTCTTGGCCGAGCTAAGTCAAATGCACTGGGATAATGGCAATGAGTTCTTTCCGCCCACCAGCTTCCAAATTGCCAATATTAATGGCGGCACAGGTGCATCAAATGTGATCCCTGGTGCACTGGAAGTAATGTTTAACTTCCGTTACTCCACCGAAGTGACCGCCGAAATCTTGATTGAGCGAGTTGAAACTCTATTGAAAGCCTATGAGCTAGATTACGATATCAGCTGGATTTTCAATGGCCTTCCCTTTTTAACCGGTGATGGCCCGTTATTAGATGCAACTCGTATCGCGATCCGCCAAGTCACAGGTTATGAAACCGATCCGCAAACCACAGGCGGCACATCAGACGGTCGCTTTATCGCGCCAACGGGCGCCAAAGTGTTAGAGCTTGGCCCTGTCAACGCCACCATTCATAAAGTGAATGAATGCGTTAAAGTGGACGACCTTGAGCAGTTAGCCCTGTGTTATGAAGTCATTTTGGAACAATTACTGTGTTAGCACATCTGAAGATCCGTCCCGAAACCGCAAAGCTTTACGGCTTAAGATCCCCTGAATTGGTGGATTATTTAAGCCCGTATCACCTTAGTTATCATAGCTTTGGGTTAGAGGAGAACACAGCTATCGCCTTTAAGTCTATGGCGGCAAAAGCTGAAGATGCGGGCATAAAACTCGCGATTTGCTCGGCTCATCGTCCCTTTGAACGGCAACTGGCAATTTGGAATGCCAAGGCTAGTGGTAAACGCGCGGTATTGGATGCCAATGAGTTACCGGTCAATATTCAGGGCTTAAGTGACGATGCCATAGTTGACTTGATTTTGCTCTGGTCGGCGTTGCCTGGCGCTTCACGCCACCATTGGGGTACCGATCTCGATGTGTTCGATGCGGCTCAAATTGATGTTAAAACCCTGCGCCTTGTTGAAGCTGAATATGTTCAGGATGGTCCCTGCGCTAAATTGCATGCTTGGCTGGTAGAAAATGCCCATGATTTTGGCTTTTACTTCCCGTTTCAGCAGGGACAAAGTGCGGTAAGTCCTGAGCCTTGGCATATCAGCTATTTCCCTGTAGCGCAGTTATTGTTGCCACAATTCGATCGTGCCGAACTGGCAATCCTGTTAGAAAACAGTGATATGTTGCTAAAAGGTGCAGTGCTCGCCCGATTAGACAGTCTAATAGATGAATACGTGCTGCGTATCGCTCAGCCCTAATCACGAAATACTCGCAAAGATCAGTCAACACAGGTTAAGCATAGCGCTATATCGTCAAAATGGGCGCCAAAATGCGGTTTAACACAATGATATATTTGATAAAGTAGGTTTTATGGATTTTTCTTCACACCGTCAGCAGCTTGTTATTGCCGATCGAAAATTAAGTTACCTTGATGTCGGCTCAGGCCCTGTATTGTTGTTTGGGCACAGTTATTTATGGGATAGCGCTATGTGGGCGCCTCAAATTGCCACCTTAAGCGCCCAGTATCGCTGCATAGTGCCTGAACTTTGGGGCCATGGTCAGTCAGATTTACTGCCCAATAACTGCAAAACGCTACTCGATATTGCCGATCAAATGCTTGAGCTAATGGATGCTCTTGAGATAACTCACTTTAGTGTTGTCGGACAATCTGTCGGTGCTATGTGGGGCGCAGAATTGGTACTGAAAGCACCAACAAGAGTTAAAACCCTCGTTATGCTCAACAGTTTTATCGGTTTCGAACCCGAAGTCACCCGTGCGAAATATGATGGCATGCTGGATATGATTACCGCCGCTAAGGCGATCCCTGCGCCGCTGATCAGTGCAATTTCACCTTTATTCTTCGCCAATGATGCCGAGAATAACACGCCCGAACTGGTTACGGGCTTTGAACAGTCCCTTGCCAGTATCACAGCGGAGGAAATCCCCACGATAGTTAAACTTGGACGAATGATTTTTGGTCGTCGCGATACCATGGAATACGCCGAGCAATTGACGCTGCCCTGCCTCATCATGGCTGGCGTGGAAGATAAGGCCCGCAGCGTATTGGAAAGTTACCTGATGAGTGATGCCATTGATGGCAGCCAACTTGTGCATATTCCTGCGGCAGGACACATATCAACTCTCGAACAAGCGGAATTTATTAACCAACATTTAGCCGATTTTCTGGCTAAACATTATTAATCAATCGCTAAATCTACGCTTCAAGGTGCGAAAACTCGCATCTTGAAGATGAGTATTTCTACTTAGCACATGTTACCAAGATGTGCTTATATCAATATTGCTCACCCATACTTAATTCCTATTTTATGGATAAATACATTAGGCTTTACTTTATTAAAGTCTGTTATTGAGCACGCCTCGTTTCATTAAACTCACCTGTGAAACCTCTATTAAGAAGTAAAGACGTTGTTTTTGTTCCAAGCGGCTTAAAAAATGTTGCGCAAAGGTGAAATCTACTAATTATCAACTACCTTTATACTGTATTCCCTCAACAAGGTATTCTGCCATGAGAAAAAGTACAGTTGCCCTCTGCGTATTCAGCACACTTTATATGCCGTCTCTTTATGCCGATGTTCAAATAAATGGATTTGCCTCTATTGTCGCGGGCTCAAGTCTAAGTGACGATAAAAGCTATTATGGTTACGACAAAGAACTCGATTTTAATAATGATTCCAAAGTTGCCTTACAATTTACCGCCGATCTTGGTAGTGGCTTAAGAGCGACTGCACAAGTGCTATCCAGAGGCAGTAACGATTATAGCGCTGAATTCGAATGGGCTTATATATCCTATGACATCAGCGACAAACTTATGCTTATGGCGGGTCGCCAACGTTTTAATCTCTATAAATACTCCGATTATATTGATGTAGGCTATGCCTATCACTGGATCACTCCACCCCGCGGAGTTTATTCACTGCCATTTAATTCAGGTGAAGGTGTAGGCTTAGTTTATGCCGATTTATGGGGCGATACCGAAGTAGGTTTGACCTATAAATACATTACCACTTCAGTTTCTGACTACTCGCCTACAGGTTCATCAACACCTCCTGCGCCCTTCTCCGCCGAGGGCCACATAATGAACTTTAACTTTGTAACCTATGGGTTTGAGTACGGTTTAAATATTGGCATAGTTACCGATTTCTCCTACGAATTACCCGCACTGCTTGGCTTAGGTAATGCAATTTCTCAAACCGGACTCTTTACTCAGCAAGTAGTTGATGATCTTTTACCGATTAATGACAGCGCGTTACTCATTGGCGCTAACGTTAAATATGATGCTGAAAAATGGTTTATTTTGGCCGAATACACGCGAATTGATGTCGATCCCAGTAGCTTTAATATTCAAGATTCAGCCTTTGTTTCCGGCGGGATCCGCTATCACGATTTCACCTTCCACTTGACCTACGGTATTGATAAAGGTGAGCCCCAATACGATGCCTATGACGCTATGTTACCTGTTTACAATGGTCTGCCACCGGCAAACCAAGCTGCACTCGCACCGCTTGTTTTTGGAACACAAGCGGCGCTTGAAGCACAGCAGGAAGACAGCGCCTACTACATCATAGGCACCCGCTGGGATTTCCATCCTTCTGCCGCACTGAAACTAGAGTACACCAACTACAGTAACGACAAACCGTCCTCCGATGAACAGTTGCTGAGTATGGCAATAGACTTAGTTTTTTAAGGAGTTAAGCATGAAACTATTAATAAGTTCTCGGTTGATGATAAAAACCTTAGTCGCCAGTGCGCTTCTATTTGGCAGTGCCTGTGTTCAAGCCGAAATTGCCGTCGTGGTGCACCCTTCTAATACGTCAGAAATTAGCGCTGCGGATATTTCACGGATCTATTTAGGCAAACTCAAGTCTTTCCCCAGTGGTGGCACTGTCGTCGCACTCGATCAACTTGAAGGCACGCCCGTACGTGATGCTTTTGTTAAACAGATCCTTAATAAAACCGAGAGTCAGTTAAAAGCCTATTGGTCAAAACTGGTCTTTTCAGGCCAAGGTCAACCGCCCAAAGTCGTCGACTCCAGCGCTGAAATGCTCGCATTGATTGCCGCCAATCCCAATATGATCGGATTTGTTGACGTCAGCGAAGTAAACGATAGCGTGAAAGTGATCAGTAAGTTCTAACCCATACGGCATCATCCTTGTCCGCCTTAATCTGTGGCGGACAAGGTTTCCACTCAGCATTAGCGCGATATAAACAACAAACACACTATCAAATGGTGCTTGAACCCTCAGAGAGGGCTTATCCATTTGCAGTACTATTAAGAAAAAATAATCTCGATTTTTCAATATCCTGATTCAAACCTTAATTGGATAGACCAGCAGAGCCAAATTTGCTGGTATACTCTTGCTAAAAATGTGCTGCTTGCATGAATTAGAGCATGAGAAGACATTTTATATGTCAATAAAACAATAGGTTAAAATGAAACTACTCAAACCTTTATTCGACAATAACCGCCGCTGGGCCGGACGTATACGCCAAGAAAATCCTGATTTTTTTGAACAATTAGCGAAACAGCAACATCCTGAATACCTGTGGATTGGCTGCTCAGATAGTCGCGTACCCTCAAACCAAATCATTGATCTTATGCCCGGTGAAGTCTTTGTTCACCGTAATATCGCCAACATGGTGATCCATACCGATCTTAACTGCTTATCTGTACTGCAATACGCCGTTGATGTGCTCAAGGTGAAGCATATTATGGTGGTGGGTCACTACGGCTGTGGTGGTGTGCGCGCGGCCATGGGTCAGCAACGCTTAGGACTCATCGATAACTGGCTCGGGCATTTACGTGATATCTATCGTATTTATCAGGAAGAATTACAACAGATGGACGAAGCCAAACGTTTTGATCGCCTGTGCGAACTGAACGTGATTGAGCAGGTTGCTAATGTGACCAGTTCAACCATAGTGCAAGAAGCTTGGGATCGCGGCCAAGAAGTGGCGGTACACGGCTGGATTTACGGCATTGATAACGGTTTACTGACAGATTTAGATGTCACGGTTGACCGTGAACATGGCTTAGCCAATCCACGCTAACGGCCTGAATATAGGCTTTCAACACCCCGCAGAGCATCATCAATGCTCAGATAAAACCTGCCCCTGTGCAGGTTTTTCTTTTTCCATGACAATTTTCAGCAATAAAACATCGCAAGGGTCTATTACGCCAGTTATAATCCGCCAGTTAATTGCAGGCGACCTATGCGCCACAAATTCTAAGGAGATACCTTCCATGCCCGGTTTTGAATTATTTGGTCCTGAAGAGAAGCAGGAAGTCGCTGACGTTATGGAAAACGGTTTTACCTTCCGTTACAACTTCGACCATATGCGTAATGATCGCTGGAAGACGCGCGATATGGAGCAACTACTGTGCGAGAAGATGAACGTGAAGCATGCTCACCTTTTATCAAGCGGTACTGCTGCGCTGCAAACGGCCATGATGGCTGCAGGCATTGGTGCTGGCGATGAAGTTATCGTGCCACCTTTTACCTTTGTAGCCTCAGTTGAAGCGATTTTTATGGCAGGCGCTATTCCGATTTTTGCCGAAATCGATGAGACATTGTGTTTATCTCCAGAAGGTATCGAAGCCGCGATTACCCCACGCACTAAAGCGATTAACTTAGTGCACATGTGCGGTTCTATGGCGAAGATGGACGAGATCAAAGCTGTCTGTAAAAAACATAACTTACTGATTTTAGAAGATGCTTGCCAAGCCATTGGTGGCAGCTACAAGGGCCAAGCGTTAGGTACTATCGGTGATGTGGGTTGTTACTCATTCGATTCAGTCAAAACCATCACCTGTGGTGAAGGTGGCGCTGTGATCACTAACAACACAGAAATCTACAACAATGCGCACATGTTCTCAGATCACGGCCATGACCATATTGGTAAAGACCGCGGCGCAGAGTCACACCCTATCATTGGCTTGAACTTCCGTATTTCGGAAATGAATGCAGCCTTAGGGTTAGCGCAGTTACGTAAACTCGATACCATTATCGATATTCAACGTAAAAACAAAAAGACCATTAAAGATGCAATGGCCGCGATTCCAGAAGTCACCTTCCGCCAGATCCCAGATCCAGAAGGCGACTCGGCTGGCTTCTTAACCTTTATGTTGCCAACCGAAGCGCGCACGCAAGAAATCAGCAAAAAACTGGCTGAAAACGGCGTTGATGGCTGCTTCTACTGGTATGTAAACAACTGGCATTATTTGAAAAACTGGAAACACATTCAGGAGCTTAAGGCATCTGCTGCGTTGCCAATCACATTAATCGCCGACAGACCTGACTATACTCAAGTTTCTGTGCCTAAATCCGATGCCATTATGAGCCGCACGATTTCTATGCTCATCAAGTTGTCTTGGACCGATGCTCAGATCGCCGAGCGTATCGAAAACATCAAGAAAGCATTTGCCCAATAATTCTACGGGAGTTTGTTGCAATGAGTTTTAAGAATTTTAAAGTAGTTGAAAAAATGATCTTCGGCCGTGGCTCATTCGTCCAATTGGATGAAGTGTTAGCTGCTGAACGTAAAACCGCCGACGACTTCGTGGTGTTTTTAGTCGATGACGTGCATCAAGGCAAAGCCCTTGAGGGCCGCATTCCTGCTAAAGCACAAGACATGGTGATTTGGGTTAACGTTGATGAAGAGCCAAGCACAATTCAAATCGATGCCCTGACTGAACAAGTTCAAGCTTTCAATAGCAAACTGCCAGTGAGCGTCATCGGTTTAGGTGGCGGTTCAACCATGGACGTAGCTAAAGCGGTATCGCTGATGCTGACAAACCCAGGTGGCTCTGCTATGTATCAAGGTTGGGACTTAATCAAGAACCCAGCGGTACACCACATTGGTATCCCAACGATTTCTGGTACTGGTGCAGAGGCGTCACGCACCGCCGTATTATGTGGTCCAGTGCGTAAGCTAGGCCTGAACTCAGATTACACAGTATTCGATCAAATCATCATGGATTCTGAGTTAATCGAAGGCGTAGAAACAGACCAATGGTTCTACACAGGTATGGATTGCTATATCCACTGTGTTGAATCGTTACAAGGTACCTTCTTAAACGAGTTCTCTAAATCCTACGCTGAAAAAGCCATGGATTTATGTCGCCAAGTGTACTTAGACGACCACGTAGAAAAAGACGACAAGCTAATGATGGCGTCTTTCATGGGCGGAATGAGCATAGCTTATAGCCAAGTGGGTGCCTGTCATGCGGTTTCTTACGGTCTGTCCTATATCCTGGGTTACCACCACGGTATCGGCAACTGTATCGCCTTTGATGTGTTAGAAGAATTCTATCCAGAAGGCGTTGAAGAGTTCCGTCTGATGATGAAGAAACATAACATCACGCTGCCGAAGAACATCTGTAAAGATCTGCCAGACGAAACCATAGCGAAAATGGTTGCCGTGACTAAGAGCATGGGTCCACTATGGGCTAACGTTTACGGCGCGGGTTGGGAAGAGAAAGTCACAGATGAAATGTTGACTGCCCTGTTCCGTCGCATCTAAGCTCTAACACATGTTAAAAGGGCTCAATTGTGAGCCCTTTTGTCTATATGCATTGTATATCTACACTGTATATCTTTGATAAAAGTAGGATAATTTGATGAATGTGACTCTGTTAATCCCGGCTCGTTACGGTTCAAGCCGCTTCCCGGGCAAACCCTTAGCCCCGATTAACGGCAAGCCAATGATCCAACACGTGTATGAACGCGCGTCGTTAGCCAAAGGCCTCACCAATATTTACGTCGCTACCGATGATGATCGCATTAAAGCGGCCGTTGAAGGTTTTGGCGGCAAAGTAGTCATGACCAGCCCAGATGCAGCCTCGGGTACAGATCGTATCAATGATGCAATAAACCAACTGGGACTAAAAGATGACGACTTAGTGATCAACCTACAGGGCGATCAACCTCTTATTGACCCAACCTCTATCGAGCAAGTCATCAGCCTCTTCGAGCGTCACCCTGGTGAGTTTGAAATGGCAACCTTAGGCTTTGAAATCGTCAATAAAGCCGAGCTTGACGATCCTATGCATGTGAAGATGGTGTTCGATAACAACAACTACGCCTTGTATTTCTCTCGTTCGCGTATTCCTTTTGGCCGCGATACTCAAGATTACCCCGTTTATAAGCACTTAGGTGTGTATGCTTATACACGCAAATTCGTACAGGCCTTCGCCGCCCTACCATTAGGTCGTCTAGAAGATCTGGAAAAACTCGAGCAATTACGTGCATTAGAGTACGGCCATAAAATCAAAATCGCCATTAGCGCCTTTGATTCTATTGAAGTGGATACGCCAGAAGACATTCGTAAATGTGAGCAACGTTTAGCGGTTGATTAATCGCCCGTTAGGTGTGCGCGAGTCAATTCGAAACAGGAGCTGAGTATGTCGACCTTAGAAGTCTGGATCATTATTATTTTGATCGTCGGTGTCATCGCCAGCAATCTTGCTGCGTTGAAGTACAGTGCTAAGTTCAAACTGCCGCAGTTCGGTCAACATGGTAAAGATAAGCAGATAAAGTCAGATACTGCCAAGCCTTCGGCAGAAGACAATGATGCCGATGCGGCTTCAAACAAGCCAAGTTCAGCGGACTCAGAACCCAATAAAGCAGATAAGTAAAACTGAGCCACCTAGGGGCTAAACTCAATGGCGGCTTTTAAAGAGTGAGTCTAAAGATCGCTCTTGAACACGCCTTTTAAAGACTTTGCTATAAACACTGAGCAATGACGCTCGCAAACATAGAAAAGGCGCCACAGGCGCCTTTTTTGTCTCTCAAATAACAAGCTAGCCAATGCCACTCATCAGCCTTAGGCTTTTTTCGCTGATGTGCGACTCAATGGCAGCTCCTCAAGGTGCGCCACTAAAAAGACTAAAAAGCGAAACAGGGATTTAATCTTAAGATCATGATTTTTATTGGACTCAGCCGCGACTAACTTCTGCAGTGATTTAATTCTAGCGTAAGCATTCTCGACTAAAGCGTCGTTCTCTTTACCGACATATTTATTAAATTCGGCAAATTCACCAATAAATTTCAGTGTCACTTTACGGTTATTTAACGCAGTGAGTGCAGCGCCCTCTTTCAGTTTTGCCTCAAAAATACTGCATTCTAAACCGCTGGCGATCGCGCTTTGCGATAAACCGCTGCTTAAGGCATCGGCCAGAAAACCCAAATTGGCTTTTAACTCAAAGGCAATCGCCTGCTTACTGGCGCTTGATTGCTGCCAGCGACTGCGTTCCTTATCGAAAATATCGTATAGCTCTTTCCAAATGCTCATGCGCTTTGCCTACCTTGCACTGAATCGCTCCTTTCGCGTTATAGCACTCGACTTTTTTAAATGCTAGCGTTGTTAATACTAACATTTTTAACACTAGCGACTGAAAGTTATCATAAATTTAAGGTTTTCGGCATAGCGCTATGATAAATAATGAGTTAAATAATGGCCTAAAAGCACATTCACGCTAAAACTAAAATCGGCATAAAAAAATGGCCCGAACGAGTCGGGCCAGAGTGCGAGCTGCCTAAGTACGAAATGAGCTCAGTGCGAACTCATGACTAACTCACTACTCATCTAATGGCATATAAAGTTAAAGCGCTTGCGATTTTTTCGCGTTATTTTTCTCGGCGGCGAGTCGACGCAGCGCTTCTTTTTTCTCGCGGCGCGCTTCAATCACTTGATTTACATCGCTACCGATATGCGCTTCGTTACGGGCTTTTGCCAGATTCACTTGGCGCTCACGCTCAACGAAACGTTTACGCTGCTCGTCAGAAATTTTATCGATACAATGTGGGCAACTGACACCTTGCACATAGGCAGGGCTCTGTTTTTCAGCTTCAGTGATTGGCATACGGCAAGCATTACATTGATCGTATTGGCCTTTCTTCAAGTCATGATTTACCGCAACGCGGTTATCAAATACAAAGCACTCGCCTTCCCACAGGCTTTCTTCCGCTTTGACTTCTTCAAGGTATTTAAGAATACCGCCTTCGAGATGATAGACCTCGTCAAAGCCTTGCTCTTTTAAATAAGCAGTTGATTTCTCACAGCGAATACCGCCAGTACAGAACATGGCGACCTTCTTATGTTTAGCAGGATCAAGATTTTGCTTCACATACTCAGGGAATTCTCTGAAGGTTTCAGTCACAGGATTAATAGCATTTTTGAAAGTGCCGATTTGCACTTCATAGTCGTTACGGGTGTCGACTAAAATCACGTCCGGATCAGAAATCAGCGCATTCCAATCTTGAGGCTTCACATAGGTGCCAACCACTTTAAGTGGGTCAATACCTTCAACGCCCATAGTCACGATTTCGTTTTTCAGTTTGACTTTAGTGCGGTAGAACGGCATTTCATCGTCAAATGATAACTTGTGAACGATATTATCTAGGCCATTTTGGCTATTAAGCCACACTAATAACGCTTCAATCGCTTCTTGAGTGCCAGCAACTGTGCCATTGATCCCTTCACTTGCGAGGAGCAGAGTGCCTTTTATCTCAGCCTGTTCCATCATAGCGAGCAATGGCGCTCGGATAGATTCAAAATGCGGTAACGACACGAATTTATATAACGCACATACGACAACTTTAGCCATAACACCCTCTTTGCTGGCTGGAACTTAATTTCCAGTGCATAAACAAATCAATCATCAGCAGCCTTGCTGCAGATCCCAAAAATAGCGCGGAATTCTACCTGAGTCACAGCAAGATAAACACAGATAAAATACAGGGTCTTTAATTCTTTACGCACAGTGGTGAGAAAATCATTCTATGATGGCAATTTAAGCAGAAATCCCAGTATGAAAGCGTTACCATCTGCGCCCTTTAAACATTGCATGATTGGCACACAACATTTGCATTGGCATACTCGCGTCGTCAATAAGCATGACACGCTGACATCAGCTTTAGTCGCATCAACTTCCATCGCATTAGCGCCGTACAGTAGAGGAAATCCGAATGACTCTTGCCGTCTTATACACCTTCCGCCGTTGCCCCTATGCAATGCGAGCACGTTTAGGACTCTTGTTAGCCCAATGCAATGTTGAAGTCCGTGAAATCGCCCTTAAAGCCAAACCACCACAAATGCTAGCTACCTCACCTAAGGGGACTGTGCCGGTATTAGTGCTAGCAAACGGCGAGGTGATTGCCGAAAGTCTTGAGATCATGCGCTGGGCACTCACGCAAGCCGATCCCTTAGATCTGCTATGTCAGCAAAGCCCTGTAATTGAAGATAAAATGGCACAGCTTATCGCGAAAAATGATCAGCAATTTAAACCATGGCTTGACCGCTATAAATATGCCGACCGTTACCCTGAGCAAACGCAAGCTTATTATTATCAGCAGGCGAGTCATTTCCTCCTACAACTTGAAACATGCTTAGGGCAACACCCCTTTTTAGTCGCCGATACACCTCGCCTTGCCGACTACGCAATCGTACCTTTTGTACGCCAGTTTGCCGCAGTGGATCTTAAACGTGCACTTAGTGATGATTTTCCGCGAGTCGCCGCTTGGCTAAATCGACTTATTTCGAGTGACATATTTATTCGTGCAATGGAAAAATATGTGATCTGGGACGCTAGCCATTATCCAGTTTGCTTGTTAGGTGACGTGTAAGCCAATAAGATTTAAAGATTATTTTTATTTTATGTTATAGCCATCGGTAAAATATTCGAGTAAGGTATTTGCCACTAGGTAACTAATTTAGCTAATCGTAGCTAGACAATCTTCTCAAGAAAAGTAACCACGCCTAAAGACTCAAGGACGTGAATGATAGAATACAAGGATAAGACAGTTGGAAAATATGGATATTAATATCGTTATTATGCTTGGGGGCCTGGTGCTATTGCATTGTCTATTTGCCCTTCGGGCTTTCAAGAGTAAAGTGGATCTCAGCACCAACAAAAAGTGCTTATGGTGCCTACTGAGTCTGATACTCGGCCCTATGGGTTATTATGGTTTTCACGGTTTTATTCCCCTAGATAGAATTCTCAAAGACTAAACGGTAAAACTGAATACCTTCAAAAAGCTAGTCATCCAATTGATTTACTTATCAAATTAAGACAAAAAAATAGCGCAACCTTAAGCTGCGCTATTTATACGACCCAGTTTAATCAAACAAGGCATGACAGTTAACTACAAATGACTGTGCAACAATACCGAGTCATCAGGAACTTTTTGGATCACAGGCGCTTGCCCTTCAGCCAAGGCTTGTTTATAGCTTTGATTCATTTTAAGGGCGAGATACAAATCTGGCCGGATCAAAATACCACCTTCCCCTGTCTGCATGCCCGCTTGCTCAAACCAACTCAGCATCTGTCGTTTACGTCCCGCAAGCACTAAACGAACGCCACGTTTTTTAAGCAATTGATGTAAATCAGCCAACATGGCCATCACGCTTAAATCCAAATGGGTAAAACAAGGCACTGCATCAATAATGATGCAATCGACAGGCTCAGATTCCCGAATAAACTTTTCCAGTAAACGGCGCTTAAAATACGTCGCATTAAAGTAAGTTAACGGCGAATTAAAGCGATATATAAATACTCCTGGAACCGAT
Organism: Shewanella sp. SM73; assembly: GCF_025653795.1. NCBI lineage: Bacteria > Pseudomonadati > Pseudomonadota > Gammaproteobacteria > Alteromonadales > Shewanellaceae > Shewanella > Shewanella sp. SM73. Next base: position 477,507 of record NZ_JAKKRY010000001.1, on the reverse strand, counting down.
TTAGCTTTACCCGATTCATCGACACTGCGGATAACGCCCTTATGATCTAAACCAAGCACTTGATCCGTAGGCCGCATCACAGTAGCGAGGAACTGGAATAAACCCAGTAATACAGCCAAGGTTATCCCAGGAATAACCCCAATAAACAACACAGAGAACAAGGTGATACAGGCAAGTAAAAAAGCAGACCTATCCCGCACTCGTAGATTCCACAGTGACTTTAAATCGATAAGCGAGATTGAGGCAATCACCAGCACCACACCTAAGGCGGCACTGGGGATGAACTTCAAAGGCGCAGTGAAAAATAGCGCCACAACACCAATCAATACCGCCGCAATGATAGACACTAACTGGCTCTTACCACCATTGGCATCATTAACCGCAGTGCGGGAATCCGCGCCGCTCACCGCAAAACCTTGAGATATGGCAGACGCTATATTGGCTATTCCTAATGCCCTGAACTCTTTATCGGCATCTATATCGTAACCGTTTTTTGCCGCAAAGCTTCGAGCCGTCAACATCATGCTCACAAAGCTCACCATGGCTAAGTTAAGCGCTGGTACCACAAGCTCACGGGCGATACCTAAATCAAATACAGGCGCTTGAAATGAAGGTAATCCTGAGGTCACTTCTCCGACGACGCTAATATCAAAGCTCGTCAGGTTAAACACCCAAACAAGGAAAGCTGCCATCGCCATTGCGCACATAGAAGCAGGCCATTGGGGACGAAACCGTTTCACTAAGGCATAAGTCACTAGCGTCACAATCCCCATCGTCAATGTCGGCCAATGGGTTTTGGATAAGTAGGAAGGCGCACCGCTGAGGCGTTCGATTAGATAACGCTCATCGAAGGTAAAACCGAAGATTTTTGAAAACTGTCCCACGATAATGGTAATTGCAACGCCATTAAGCAGCCCCATCAAAATCGGTTTTGATAGAAAATCGGCGAGCACCCCCAGCCTAAAACGACTCGCAATCAAGCACCAAAAGCCTGTCATGGCCGTCATGGTCATCACTAACTGCCAGTGCTTCATGCTATCCCCTGCAGCTAGGGGCGTGACAACCGCGGCGATAACAGCACAAGTCGCCGCATCTGGACCCACGATTAATTGTTTTGAGGTGCCAAATAGAGCATATACCAACATAGGCAATACGCAGGAATACAAACCCACGGCAGCATTCACACCTGTGAGCTGGGCATAAGCAATCGCTACGGGTAATGCCACAGCGGCAACGGATAAGCCTGCGCGCACATCATCCCTAAGCCATTGCTTTTCATATTGTAATAATTGCGCCAATCCCGGCATAAACGAAATCAAACTAGGGAACTTCACTCGGCAACCTCCATATACACACTATCAAGATAAGCAACAAGTATAACTGAGACTGAAAATGTTCAGCTAAAAGGTCATTACCTAAAAAGCCATCAATAGTATGTTGGTTATGGCATAAAGCCAATCATTACGCGAGTGTCTTCCTCAGAATATTTATAGGGTTAGGCACTTAATTCAAGCCAAGCTAGCGTAATATCATAGGTAATGACACTAAGAGCAAGCTGCCCATAAACCAATTAAAATGGCGCTTACGTCTATCGGTATTGAGTTTCCTACTGATCGCGGCACCGACAAATACCCAAGTAAATGATGCAGGAAATCCCACTATGTTGAACATTAATACGCCAAGAAACGCACTCAACCAAAAGCCATCGCCACTTAATGTAAAAGCGCTACACAGGGTAATCGTCGACATCCAAGATTTAGGGTTAATCCATTGAAATAATGCAGCTTCAATGAGCGTCATAGGTTTTCGTCCATCATCCAAATGCGTGCTCTGCACTGGCGACGTCACTAATTTGTACGCGAGATACAGCAAATACGCCAAAGCGAAATATTTCAATACTTGGTGCAATACCGGTAATGCTTCAAACAAGGTACCGAGGCCGAATAATACCGCAAGATGTAAAGAGGTCGAACCCAAGCGGATCCCTGCAATATGTGGCACGGTACGCAGCACACCAAAATGCGCTCCAGAGCTAGCTAAGAGAATATTGTTCGGTCCAGGAGTCATTGTCATCGTCGCGCAAAACAGCGCGGTCGAGGCCATTAAAGTCCATAATTGTGGATCATAAAGCAGTGCAGTATTCATATTCGCCTTAAATTGTATGCATACACTTGTTGACATAAAAAGATGCAATAAATAATATACGGAGAATATTAGAGATCAATGGATTTATTGTCATGGGTACAATCTGGACGCCAGACCTAACGACTTTTTCAGGCCCGAAATATCAGCGCTTAGTCAGTGCCATAGAACAAGGCATTTTGCAAAAGGTGTTAACCCAAGGCAGTAAACTGCCACCGCAGCGCCGTTTAGCTGATGCCTTAGGCATCACAATTGGCACTGTGACCCGCGCCTATGCATTGGCGGAACAAAGGGGTTACGTCGAAGCACGAGTGGGAGATGGCACCTATGTCAACGCCTCCCCTGTACCTGAAATGGGTAACGTACAATTGAATATGGCGACCTGTCAGCAGCCACTCACAGATCAAATCAGCACCCTAAGCGATTGCCTCAGCCAATTAGCGAAAGACCCCACTAAGTTGAGTCAGTTACTCGGTTATCGCGCCAGTCCATTAGATCAACACCAACAAGTGTTCCACCAATGGTTAAACCAACGCGGCATACAGCAAACGCCCGAGCAACTGGTCTTTACCCATGGCGGCCAGCAAGCCATTTTTGCCTGTTTGAGCGCATTTTTATCAACAGGCGATGTACTGTTACACGAGCAATACAGTTATCCAGGCGTGAGAATTTGTGCTAAACAGCTTGGCGTCACTAGCGTTGGTGTGCCCCTTACCCACGAAGGATTAGATCTGCCGTGCTTTGAAGCCCTATTACAGATCCACAACCCTAAATTAGTCTATCTCACACTGAATAATCAAAACCCCACTTGCATTCAGTACAGTGAATCACAGCGGCAGAAAATCCTTGAATTATCAGAGCAATATCAATTCTATATCATTGAAGATGACGTGAATTATTGTTTACCTGAAGAATGGCATTCACCCCTGTGGCAATTAGCAAAACAGCTGGCGATACCACGGGTGATTTATATTTCCAGCCTGTCAAAATTGTTTTCTGGCGGCTTAAGGCAAGGTTTTATTCTGGTTCCTGACCCCCTTATCGCCCAAGTGCGACTCGCTATTCATAGCCAATGCTGGATGGTGTCGCCGCTGAATATTGAAATTGCCTGTCAGTTGATAAAGAAAGGTCATATCGCTGCAGAACGAGATACGCTCGTACGTCAACGCCAACGTCACTGTATCGCCATGGGCGAACGGCTGAGATTAACCCAAACTTGGCGAGGGTTAAACGGTTGGATACAACTGCCAGAAGATATCAAAGCCCATCATCTCGTTACCGCACTGGCCGCAAAAGGCATATTAGTCCGTAATGGTGATGACTTTAATTGCCATGATAATTTTATCCGCTTGAGCCTTGGTGGCGCCGAAAACGAGACTCAATTCAATCTCGCGGTTGAATGCATAGAATCGACCATACGTTCCTTAGTGCAAAATGCTTATTCAGTAGTGTAATGACTGCTTGTATAAGAGCTAACTTTCTGCATAAACATGGCTTTCTAGCCAAGTTATTTTTAATACTCTTTTTTGGGCTGTAATCTATAGCTGCAGTAAGATTGGCCATAAAACTCACGCAGCTATGATGCCTTGAATGTGCTATTTGAGAAATATTCTTCAGCTAGTCAAAAAATATTTCGATAATAAATCTTTTGGTAACTTTAACTTATCCAACAGCATCATCACCTTCGCTTTCATGCTCTTCCGCTTTTACCTTTGCTAAAGCAGATTCTGCTGCTTTTTCTTGGGCTTCCCGCTCTGCAATTGCTTGCTGCACTTTGGCTTCTTCTAAGGCTTCAATTGGCAATAGACTGATAAGCTCAATGCCATTCGGAAATACGGTATCATTACCCGAAACAACGACGACCTTACCTTCTTTTGTCAGGTAAACCAGTGGTATTGCCGTCTCACCGTAACGTTTACGAAAATGTTCAAAGCTGAAGTTTTCGGTTAAATTCGTTACTTTAAGTTGAGCGCCTTTCGCCATTAGGCTGGCTATCTTGGCATAAGACACTGCATCACCAAACAAACATAAACGTTGCTTATAACTTTCAGAGAGCTGGTGGCGCGCACTGCCAACTTCGGTATTATTAAGACCAAAAACTTTTTTAGCACCAAAAAAGTCTTGGAAATGAAAGCTCACTAACGGGTTTAACTGTCGGTAAGGTGAAATAATCAACACGCGGCCAATTCCAGTTAAATCCATATAAGTTTCAGCATGTTCCGAAACAGGATTACCAAAATACACTGGAATATTATCCATACGCGCAAGGCGAATGTTATCCCAGTTATTATCAGCCAGTAGCACTTTGACATCTTTGGCTTTTAAAATTTTAGCTAACTCTCTGGAAAATTTAGAGGCACCAAAGATCAATAAACCTTGGGCAGAATCGGCTTTAACCCCAAGAAATCGTGCCCAACGTCCCGCCGTTAAACTTTGGACCACCACAGTGCCGATAATAATTAAGAACACTAAGGGCACAATTGCATCTGCGCCCTGCACATTGTTGGCTTCTAACTTGATTGCAAATAAAGAAGATACCGCCGCGGCCACAATACCTCGAGGGGCAATCCAGCATAAAAACCACTTATCCGCTTTCGACAGAGATGTGCCTATACCAGAAGCCCAAATACTCAGCGGTCGTGCCAATAACATGGTCACAGCTAAAACACCCAGTCCACCCCAGCCTAAGCCGAGCATGGCATTAGAATCTAATCGCGCCGCCAGTAAAATAAACAGTGCAGAAATTAACAGTACGGTTAATGTTTCTTTAAATTCAAGGATTTCAGCAATATCCACACCACGCATATTCGCAAGCCAAATGCCCATAACCGTCACAGTCAATAAACCCGATTCTTCTTGTAATAGGTTCGAGCCGACAAAGATACCCAGCATTAAGGTCAAAACAGCGGTATTACGCAGATAGTGTGGCAATAGGTTGTGTCTTAAGATTTGTCCCGTTAGATAACCCGCTACTGCGCCAAGTCCTAATCCGAGGGACAACATAGAGCCTAAGGCATAGAGCACATGCGTCGTTTGATCGCTGGCAACGGTTATGTATTCAAAGACTAACACTGCGAGCAGCGCGCCTATTGGATCAATCACTATGCCTTCCCAACGCAAAATACTCGCCAGCTGGGATTTAGGACGCACACTTCTGAGCATTGGCACGATAACGGTAGGCCCAGTCACCACCACTAGCGCCCCAAAGAGCAATGCAATTTCCCAACTAAAATCCAGTAAATAAAAGGTGGCCGTACTGATACAGGCCCAAGTGATCACAGTACCGATAGTCACAAGATGCGTCACCATCCGACCATGATCTTTGATTTCTTTGAAGTTAAGAGTCAAAGCACCTTCAAATAAAATCACGGCGACCCCGAGGGAAATAATCGGAAAAAGCAAATCACCAAAAATCGCATCAGGATTGAGGAATCCAAGCCCTGGGCCTAAAGTGAGCCCACATAGCAACAAGGGTAAAATCGCTGGTAACCGCAGTTTCCAGCCAAGCCATTGACAAAATAACGATAGCACTCCAATTAGCGCTAGCATGCCAGTAATGTGTTCAACCATATAAATCCTTTAGATAACTGAGCTAAATACTAATGAGCTTAGCTTTAATGACGCAGATGACAACAGCATGAACAGTAAGCTGAAATTATCTATTCGATATATCCACTGTTAAATATGACTCTTCCCTCATCACCTATGGAGAAAAAATCAAGAAAACGGAGCAATCTAGCGACATCAAGTAAAATAAGCTGTAGTACAAATCCGAAAACATCAGATTTACCTTAAATAGGGATTTAAACTTAAAATAGAAAAAAAGCCTTATCTTTCGACAAGGCTTTAATCATTTGATGAAGCGAAGACATTGATCAGCGATACACGCTAGTGACTTTCGATAATACGCTAGCTCAAACTTTTATCGTTATTAGGTGTCAACCATGGCGATGAGCAAATCCCTAATAACTAAAATGCGTGTGGTACTCACTTGATAGACACAACCACACTTATACATATTTACTGAATCCAAATAATAACGCAGGGGATAAATCCCCTGCTTAACACCATTAATCCCTACGGCTACCGTAGTAATCGTGCAGTTCGTTTTCCCATTCAACATCTTTCATATTGGGCCAATGGCCTTTATCAAACCCCGGCGCCGTTTTGAGTCGCTCTAATGATATGTCCATGACAAAACATTTTTGCTCATGATTAAGTGTCAGCATCTTCCAAGGTACTGCAAACAGCTTTTCTCCAAAACCAAAATAAGTACTGAACGACAGTACCGCATACCCGACGTGGCCCGTTTCCACTTCAAGCATAATTTCTTTGATATCCCCTAAGGTTTCACCAGAATTATTAACAACATTATTGCCGATCAGTGTTTCAGCGCCCATCAGATATGGGCCGGGTCCTTGTGCCAATGATGGAGAAGCGAACTGTGGATTGTTGTAAATGCCGTAAACATCGCGATCATGATAATTCATTTTGTTGACCTCTTTATTAGCGCAGCCCATGAAACTGGACAACGGAATAAGTGAAATACCAAACGTTGGTTTCGAATTGAACATGTCCGTCATTGGACATAAGTAGAGTATGCATCTCTACAATCACTCGCTCTGTTCGGCATACCGCTTATCAGGTAATGCGAATATAAACACATCGACTCGTCAGATCCCTGTAAGTGCGCCAGCGTACCGACATCCCATTTGCTACGGCACAGACTCATGTTACCCAGTGCAAAATTGCCCCGGTATCAGGAAGATTAGCCATGTCAATTGCGACTATTTTATTGATTATTTTAATTTTGTTATTTCTCGGCATGTTCCCCACTTGGCCCCATAGCCGAAACTGGGGTTATCGTCCTGGTGGACTTATAGGCATAGTGCTACTGGTGCTGATTATATTGCTGTTAACGGGACGCGTTAGCTAATGCCCCCATTTTTACTCTTTATCAAAAAGGATAATCTGATGAGAACAATTAAAATGTTAAGTATCTTTCTGCTGGCTCTAGGCTTAGTCGCCGTGGCCAGTTGCAGTTCTGCATACAACAAAGAAGGTACTGGCGAGTATTTAGACGACAGTGTGGTCACCACCAAAGTGAAAGCTGCCATTTTAGGTGATAAAAACTTAAGTGTGGCCGAGATTAATGTTGAAACCTTTAAAGGCGTGGTCCAGCTCAGCGGGTTTGTTAAATCGCGTGAAGATATCAATACTGCGGTAAAACTAACAAGCAAAGTCCCCGGCGTTATTTCAGTCAAAAACGATATGCAACTAAAATCTGGCGCACCTTCACCGCAACTAAAAAACTAGTCATTTAATCTCCATCATTCCGCAGCCCCGTTCTGATGCTGCGGCCCTTCTTTTTGCAGCAGATTTTCTGGTGCCAAGTCAATGCCACCACAGGTTGAACCGCTATGCCCACTCAACACCAAGACACATTAGCCCCACAAATTCAGAACCGATTAATCCGTCATCTGCCAGTGGTGGAACAAGCAGATTTATTATCGCAAGCTGAATTAGTCCAACTTAACTTTGCCGACTTACTGTGCAAGCCTGGCGAGTCATATCAATATGTCTATTTTCCCTTAACGGCTTTTATTTCTTTGATTGCTAAACTCCCCAAACATCCTGCATTGGAAATGGGTTTGATTGGTTACGAAGGTATGCTTGGGGCGACAACCTTGTTGGGCACTCGGCAAGTGCCTTCCGAGGCGATCATCCAAGGTTCAGGTCAAGCTTGGCGGCTCCCCATTGCAACCTTTGAAGGCTTACTCGCTCAAAATACCAATCTGAAGCAAATAGTAGAGACTTATCTATACACCTTGTTATGCCAATTATCACAAAATGCAGTCTGTGCCCATTTTCACTCCATTGAGTCTCGGCTAGCACGTTGGTTGCTAATGAGTCACGACCGAATTCAAACTGATGAGTTATATCTAACCCATCAATTCTTAGCCGACATGCTGGGTGTTAGGCGAAGCAGTATTACCGAAGCCGCAGGCAATTTACAGACCCGAGGTAGCATTTCATATAATCGTGGGCGGTTACATATTCTTGATCGGCAAGCTCTACTTGCCCGTTGCTGCAGTTGCTATCACTCAATGCGCACTTAAGTGCATATTTTCCACTCAACGATTCAAAAAATCTGCCATTATGTTCGCTACCGTACATAGCATAGGTGTTTCTCGCTGTAGCCTGAGTTAGCGACATCATCAAACAAGGACACGCTATCATAATGGACACACTAACACTGAAATCTGTATCAGAGCGCCCGCCACCGGAAACTCACTTACCGCCAGAATCCAATCGGTTGTTATGTGAATTGCCAGAAGAAGTCAAACAACGTATTTTCCCGCATCTGGAACTGGTTCCATTAGAACTCGGACAAGTAGTCTGTGAAGCAGGTTCAAAGCAGCGTTATGTGTATTTCCCGCTGGACTCGATTATTTCGCTGCTGTATGTGATGGAAAATGGGGCATCCGCTGAAATTGCCGTCGTTGGCAATGATGGTATGGTCGGCGTTGCCCTGTTTATGGGAGGAGAAAGCACCACGACTCGCGCTGTAGTGCAAAGTGCTGGCGTTGCCTATCGATTGTTTGGTCAGCGGCTTAAAGACGAATTTAACCGTCATGGCGCCCTGCTCCATCTGTTACTACGTTACAGTCAGGTGCTACTGACCCAAATGGCCAAGACCGCAGTTTGCAATCGCCACCATAGTATTGAACAGCAACTGTGTCGTTGGTTACTGCTTTCGATAGATAGGCTGCCCGATGATCGCGTGCTGATGACACAAGAATTGATTGCCAATATGCTCGGCGTGCGTCGTGAAGGTGTCACCGATGCGGCAGGCAAACTGCAGCGCATGGGAATTATCAATTACAGTCGTGGGAATATTGAAGTGGTCGATCGCGCGTTACTAGAACAAACCTGTTGTGAATGTTACGCAGTCGTTAAGCAGGAATCAGAACGGCTGATGCCACCTCAACAAGCGCAGCAAACATAAACGTACTGTGGATAAAAATACACATAACGGATGGCTAGACCACTCGTACAACAGCCATTCTATCGTTATCCCATATGCCACTTCAGTACTACAACCACACTGGTACTGCAGAGCATAAACAAAACAGGCAGTCATCAACCCTACACGCCAACATGGCGCAAACTGATACTGCCTAATATCCAACACATTATCTTTGTAATCAATGTATTATAATTAATCATATCGACCCACCCAGCAAACAAAAAACGTGCCAAGCGGCCAATATTGCCACCACTAATCCCATGCGCGCTAACGCACAGACGTTCAATATTTAGCAGGTCATGCTGAATGTACGGTTCATGCACTCTTGCACTACACTGGGTTACTTGAGGTTTATATGAAAAAATTCACAGAACAACATAAATCCATCGATAACGATGCACAGAATTCCAACACCAACAAAGCCAATCCTCCCGTCGTAGCCCGCAACCGTCAGATGATCAAAACCACAGTTGCGGATAAAGCTAAACAAGACGTGGATACCAGTAAAAGCACACAAAATAAGCGAGGTTGAAGAACTTAAATCAAACGACAAGGAAGGTAACTGGACTGAAAAAGAGCCAAATCATCACTCGTTAGACTAGGACGTGACGAACAAACAGGGAAAAGTTTCATTGATTAAGTGTAAAAACTAAACCTTGCAGTAACACACTGCGTTTAGCTCAAGCCGATGCAATCCTTACTGTGTCGGCCCTCTTTAACTCAGAGGAGTAGATCATGAATTTCCGTGGCGTCAAATTACTCACTCATACCAACTGACTCAAAAATGGGGCTATTCACCAGCATATTGACTGTGCATGGTGGAATAACAAACCTAAAGACCACACTCGGTGCACTGTTTCCGAGAAAGGAATTTCAAATGAACATCAATAAAAATCAACAACCACAGCAATATCCAATCAGTCTACAGCGAGCCAAGCACTTCTTATTGGCAGGTTGTATTGCAACAGCGCTCGTGGGCTGCAGTTCAACGCCATTGACTAAGACCGCAGAAATGGAACGGGCTGAACACACCATTGCCCGCGCAGAGCAAGCAAGAGTCGGCCAATATGCCTCAAATGAACTGGCACAGGCCAGACTTAAACTTCAATCTGCAAGCAGCGCATTACTCAATATGGACACTGTCAGCGCCGATCGTTACGCCATAGAGGCGAGCCTTGAGGCCGAATTGGCCCAAGCTCGCGCTGAGCTGGCACAAGCCAATAGCGTCAATAATGAAATGAAAAACAATATCAGCATACTGCAGCAAGAAATGTTGCGCCGTTCAGGAGGAATTCAGTAATGAAAAAACCTATCGTTTCATCGGGTCTGCCTTTACGTTTTAGCCGCCATCTACTGGCATATAGCCTAATCCTAAGCACAGTAGCAGCTTGTAGCAGTACGCCTAAAATAGCTGAAGGCATCGGTGATATCCGTACAGAACTTAATAAACTGCAAGCGAATAATGAACTGGCAATTTTAGCCCCTGCTGCCATTAAACAAGCTGAAGAAGCCGTTCGCGCTGCTGAACAACCGGTAAAAGATGAGCAACAATCACAGCACCTCGTGTTTGTTGCTGATAAGAAAGTCAATATTGCCTTAGCTCAAGCGCAGAGCCGCTTTGCCGAGGATCAACACAAAGTCCTCGCTAAAAAACGCGATGACGCCAGATTGGATGCTCGAACCACAGAGGCCAATCAAGCCCATCAAGATGCGCGCCTAGCCCGTGCTGATGCTGCAGATGCGCGTCAGGAAACGACCGAACTGCAAGCCCAGCTCACATTGCTGAATGCCCGTCAGTCAGAACGTGGTTGGGTCGTAACCTTAGGTGATGTTTTATTTGACACTGCCAAAGCGGATCTTAAGTCATCTACCAGTCAACATCTAACCAACCTAGCGAACTTTCTGAACAAGTATCCCGCGCGTGGTGCCATGATTGAAGGGTATACAGATAGCGTAGGCAGTGAGCAATACAATCTGGGTTTATCGCAGCAAAGAGCTGATAGTGTTAGCCATTTTTTACAGGGAAAAGGGATCCAATCCAATCGGCTCAGTAGCCTAGGTAAAGGTGAAAGCTCACCTGTTGCCAATAATGAGTCCGCCAGCGGCCGCCAGCAAAATCGTCGGGTTGAAGTCATCCTCACCGACACAGCACAGGCTCCACAGTAGCTATCACTTAATCATATTAAGATTTCAGCGTGATCCTTGAATCGAGTCTCATCGCTAATAAGATGAACGGCGCAGAAATTAAGGAGATCAGTAAAAAGCAAAAAGCCCCATTTTTCGATGGGGCTTTTGCAATTTGGCGGAGCGGACGGGACTCGAACCCGCGACCCCCGGCGTGACAGGCCGGTATTCTAACCAACTGAACTACCGCTCCAAATTCTTCCATATCCAAATATTTGACAGGTATCTAACCCACTAACCCCAGCGTGACAGGCCGCTGATGTTAAAACGATAGTCTAACCAACTGAACTACCGCTCCAAATTTTTCCATATCCAAGTATCTTACGGGCATCAAACCCGATAACTCCAGCGTGACAGGCAGCTGATATTAAAACAGGACGATAATTCAACATATTTATCAAGGCTCTGCTTAAGATGCGAAGAATAATACGGTTGAGCCCTGCAGGCGTCAACCGTTTTTTTACTTCGATTTATCATTTGATTAAAAAAAAGCCAAATCAATTGCAGACCTTGATTTATATCCCAAATATCGCTGCAACGTTCCAGTTCAAAGTCATAAATCAAACACATTAAGCAACGCTTGGCTAACGGTCTTTATCTGCTTCATCTGGCATAGTGAGATCGATTTCATCTAATGAAGGCGCTGCGGGTGGATTTGCAGATGCTTCATTCAATAAACGTAACTCCGCGGCAGCTAAGGCCTGCGCCAAACTTTGGCGCTTACGCCACACAATTAATCCCACCACGCCTAAGACTAACAAGATAGCGTTGACTGTAATGATCCAGAACATTGCATTTTTCTTCGCAAGCTCTTCTTCCTCTGCCGCTTTTTGTGCAGCAACAGCAGCCAACTCTTCGGCACTTGGTGGTGGTTCTGGTGGTTCAATTAAGTTAAAGAAAAGCTCAGGTAAATCCAGCACGATTTCACGACCAGTGACAGTCGTCGTCGCCACAAAACCTTTAATTCGATAACTACCAAACTCTGTCACTGTAGGTAAATCTAATTCAGAGTCAGGCTCAGTGAGACCATTAACAACCAAAGGCAGTTGCAAGCCAGCAGGGCCGACTAACTCAAAAGAAAAATGCGTCTCAGCCAGCTGCAACACTGTCTTATCCACGTGTAACATGACTTTCCATTGCCCTGTTAGCGGATCGTCAGGGGTAATAACTTCTAGATTAATTGGCCGAGGTGACAATTTAAACGGGAATGAAACCTGCCGTTCAAACACATTATTACGTGCCTGCACGACAAACTCATAATCACCCCAAGGCTGCTTTATATTGATATTGCTGGTAAATACACCATCGTCGGGTTTTTCATCGTAATCTTCACCATTGTCTTTATAGGAACCAACAATAATGTCACCCGCAGCAAAATTTTCATCGCCCGCCTTATGTTTACTCACAAAATGTGCCGTCCATTCGACTAAATAATCTAACCCAGGCATACGCACACGCTGCTCGTCACCCATTAACTGCGCGACAATTTTAACTTGTTCACCTTGGAAGATTGGCTGTGGTAATGGCTGGACTTCGATTTCGAGTTTAGAGAGCTTCTTAAGGGTTGAACCTGAGACAACCTTGCCCACCAACTGCCAAGGTCCGGGCTGTGGTGACTCAATGTAAATAATATCGCCCGTTATACCATCAACCCACTTAACGGTTGCAGGATGACGATTGGCATACCATTTACTGCCATCGGGTAACACTATGACCACGGGCGCAGAGCCATATTCACGCTCCACTAATAAGGTCATATTATCGACCATATGATCAATACGAAAACGGTTTTTAAGCTCGGAAGCCGTCTCCAATCCTACAATCGGCGTAGCCTTGGGCGGCTTGACGACTTTTTTAGCGGGATCTAGGTCAGCGGCCAATACACTCGCCACACTAAATAACAGCGTAGTGGCAAGCATGCAAAAAGCTAAAATGGGTTTATGGCGCGACATAGGCATAGTAATTCTTCTATCCTCTCCAGAGGCATTTACCTGATTTTGCGACTAAATCAAGGCGTTGTTCATGCATTGTCAGTTCATCGGCCGATGCGCCAATCACTTTAAGATTAAGTGATTGCGGATCAAAACGTTGAATCCCCCCCGCTTCCTGCCCCGCTTCTTCATTAGACAAATTAAACTTTGTCTGTCCGCCAGTCATGATCAGATAAACATCTGCGAGGATCTCGGCATCGAGTAATGCGCCGTGGTACTCGCGGCGAGAGGTATCGACGCCGTAACGCTTACAGAGCGCGTCGAGATTGTTTTTCTGGCCGGGATGTAAAAACTTAGCAATCTCTAAGGTATCGAGGATCTCACACATATCAGCGGTTTTCGGACCACGCGGCTGCAGCAGTGAAAACTCATGATCCATGAAGTTCACGTCGAAGTTCGCGTTATGTGCGACGATTTCAGCGCCGTCGATAAAGTTGATAAACTCTTGAGCAACTTGATGAAAACGCGGCTCTTTAGCCACGCGCTCATCGGTAATACCGTGAACAGCGATAGCTTCGGGATCAATTGCTTGACCTGGATTGATATATTGGTGGTAATAACGCCCCGTCAAACGACGGTTCACCACTTCCACACAACCTATCTCGATGATCCGATGGCCTAAATAGATGGCGCCGCTGCCCTGGTTCATACCTGTGGTTTCGGTATCTAAAATAACCTGACGGCTAGCATTAGAGATAATATTCATGTTTTTATGCGCTTCTTATGACAATTTTTAGTTATACTCGGCCGAAATTCCCGGCTATGGTAACAATTTGATGACTGAACTAAAACTGATCCACATCTTCACCGACGGCTCTTGCTTAGGCAATCCCGGTCCTGGCGGCTATGGCATTGTAATGAATTATAAAGGCCATACAAAGGAGATGTCCGACGGTTTTGCGCTCACGACCAATAATCGCATGGAATTGTTAGCCCCAATCATAGCGTTAGAAAGCTTGAAAGAGCCTTGCCAAGTCGTGCTCACCAGCGACAGCCAATATATGCGCCAAGGCATAATGACATGGATCCATGGCTGGAAGAAAAAAGGTTGGATGACATCAAACCGTACCCCAGTCAAAAACGTTGACCTATGGAAACGATTAGATAAAGCCTCACAGATGCACACTATCGACTGGCAATGGGTTAAAGGTCACGCAGGACACGCCGAAAACGAACGTTGCGATGTATTAGCTCGCACCGCGGCAGAATCTAAACCGACCCAACCCGATTTAGGTTATCAGCCTTAACCCAGTGCCACTCAGTGTAAACTCGCTAAGTGCGAAAAAGTAAGTTCGATCCCATCACGCCGAAGTTAAGCACTTGGGCGTGATGATTTATTTCACTATTCATCTCACTGTCAGCCCACCGTTAACATTTATGCACACTATTTATGAGCCATTGCTATCAAACGGTTTATTTCAGTTCCACACCTGCAATATTAAAAAAATTCTCACAAAACAGCACAAAAGCTTGACCTAGGGATGTCGCCTGACGGCTCTTATGGGTAATGCGATAAAACTGCCGCTCGAGTACAAGTCCCTCAATCGTGACTAACGCTAACTCTTTACGGCTGATTTCTTTTTCCAGCGCCAACTCAGATAACACCCCAAGCCCAGCACCTTGTTTCACGGCCAATTTAATCGCATCCGGCGTAGTAAAGCAGAATTTAGCCTCTGGCTGCATATCCAACTCATTGGCGGCATTTACAAAATATTCGCGAGTGCCCGAACCTTCCTCACGTAGCACCCAAGACAGGCCTTTAACCGCTGCAGGTTTAACCACTTTCCCCGCCAGAGGATGCGCCGGATGACAAAACACCAGCAGTCTATCCTTATGCCAAGCTTCGACACTCAAACGATTGTCAGTGCAATGGCCTTCAATAAAACCCATTTCAGAGCGGAACTGAGCAACCGCTTGGATCACATCTTGAGTATTAGTAATCGCCACATCCACATGGGTTTGAGTATGTTGCTGACAAAATGCCACGGCGGCTTTCGCCATTAGATAATTGCCGATTGTCGAACTGGCACTGATGCTTAAACGCCCAACCAGATCACCACCATGATAAGTAAATGCCTGCTCAATTTGTTCAACACGGTGTAATAGATCCGTTGCCAATGGCAGCAGTAAATTACCCTGGGAGTTAAGCTGTAATCGATTGCCAATACGTTCAAATAGGCGGGCATTTAGCTGCTTTTCTAATTCAGCCAAGGCCATAGATGTCGCCGGTGGTGATAAATTCACTTGTTCAGCCGCCTTCGCGACTTGGCCGCTACGTGCCACAGCCTCAAATACTGCCAGTTGTCTTAAGGTTATCCGCATATAAAAACCTGTACTTAAAATGGAAATGGCTTATCAGTTTTCCGAATGCTCTGATAAATGCCCCGAACGACCCGCTGTCGGCGCCGTGGTCCAATTTGTCTGCCGCACCTTACGTTTATCGCGAATAGGTGTGAGTGGCGACTCGAGTTTACGTGCCACAATCAAATACAAACTGCCCGCGCTAGGAAGCCATGACGCTAAACTCTGTTGAAAAAATCTACCTTGGGTAAACTCGCCCATTAATGGGTGATAGACCAAACGCTCATCCCCCACCACTTGATAACCTAATAAACCTAACCAATCTCGCACCCTCGAAGGCATAAAAAAACGGCCATTCCAAGGAAGACAATCCTGATATTTAGGCCATAACTTACCCAAAAATACCGGACTCAAGGGATTAAAACCGACGATAAAAAGATAGCCTCCGGCGATGAGGACCCTATCGGTTTCGCGAAGAATACGGTAAGGATCGGGTTCAAATTCGAGCAATAGACTCATTACCACCGCATCTATCGCCGCATTCTGCAGGGGTAAATGGCAAAAATCGCCTTCAATAGAGGCGCCTTTAGATGGCGAGAGTGAAAAATGATGGGCGACTGGCGATGCCATGCTCGACAATTCGGCACTCAAAGGCCCTAACTTTAATAAATGATAACCAAAGACTCTTGGCCACCAATCTTCAAGCTGTTTAGCGACGGCTTGCTGTAGTGCCTCACCATTGGGTAGGTCACTCCATTGTTCGGGCTTGAGCTCAGTACTAAAATGCGACACAGAGTTCCTCCGTTAGCTGGGTAGACAAGTATCCAATTGGGTCAAAGATGACCAACATTCTGCCACAGGGCAAAAGCGGCAAAGGTCGCCAAGGGCCGTTCACTCATGGATAATACCTTTATCTTCAAATTGAAATACAGACATAGGCAGTTCTATGCTCACTATAACAGCGATCAAAGCCTTTAATGACAATTATATCTGGGTGTTACAACAACAGCCCCATACTCAGGTTTATGTTGTCGATCCCGGCGATGCAAGTGTGGTCATTGACTACCTGCAAGCCAATCAACTCACGCTAGCGGGTATTTTACTGACCCACCACCACAATGACCATACGGGTGGCGTAGCAGCGCTTCAAGCCTATAGTCATAATAGACTCACGGTTTATGGCCCAGATAATGAGAAGATCGAAGGCATAACACATCCACTGCACGCAAAATCCAAGCCCAAATTCACACTGGAGTATCTCAGCGCTGATCTGCAAGTCTTAGATGTACCAGGCCACACAGCAGGACATATAGCCTACGTTGTTGAAGATGCCTTATTTTGCGGTGACACCCTGTTTAGCGGCGGCTGCGGACGCTTATTTGAAGGCACGCCAGCGCAAATGCTCAACTCACTACAGCAACTTGCCCAGCTTCCCGCCGACACTCGGGTTTATTGTGCCCATGAGTACACACTTTCAAACCTCAAATTTGCCCTCGCGGTCAATCCCAACAATCGCGAGCTCCAAGACTATAACGAACGCGCGATGCAGTTACGTCGCCAAGACAAAGCGACAGTTCCCTCCACCATCGCCTTAGAACGCGCCATCAATCCCTTTTTACGCCCAAGCGACACTGAAATTGTCGATAACATAAAACAGCATTTTAGCGATCTAAATCACGCAAATTTAGACGAACTCAGCGGTTTTACCTTACTCAGACAGTGGAAAGATAATTTTTGATCACAAAAGCAATATTATAGATTGAAATTCAAACAGTTTTTCTCATTTTTGATGATGTAAGTCAAAAATGGCCTTACATTATGTACGATAATTAAGGGACAAGATCGAAAAGATCCCATAGAATGGCTCGTTTTGCGTGAAAACTTTGCGCGCTGCGTCGTCTTTATCTTCATATAAAACATACTGTTACTATAAAGAAAAGCGATGCACTAACAGAGGACTACCGTTTTCAATGAGAGTATCACTTTATGTTGTTGTAGGGGGATTTGCCCTACTCACAGGCTGTCAAACATTAGACAACCATGGCGTTAACCAAACAGAAGTTGAAGCCGTCACAACCGAAAATACAGTCCCAGAATATTACCTCGCAACCGAGGCTCCATCGGCGCAAATTACCGATGTGTGGGAGCGAATTCGTCAGGGCATGCAGTTACCGGTTCCAGATCAAAAGTTGGTGAATCAATATCGTGATTGGTACATCAAAAATCCACAGCATCTGGCGATCATCTCGGAACGTGCTGCACCTTATATGTACATGATTGTAGAAGAACTTGAAAAGCGTCATCTTCCTATTGAGATAGCTTTGTTACCCATAATTGAAAGTGCCTTTGATCCTTCCGCATCATCGACTGGCGCGGCATCGGGTCTGTGGCAATTTACCACACCTATGGCCAGTCATTTCGGTTTAGAAATGAACTGGTGGTATGACGGTCGCCGTGATGTCCCCGCATCAACGACTGCGGCGCTCGATATGCTGGAATACCTCTACGATAAAACCAATAACAATTGGCTTTATGCTATTGCTGCCTATAACTCGGGTGAATCACGGGTGCTCAATGCAATCAAACGTAACGAGAAAAAAGGCTTAAAAACGGATTTTTGGTCATTGGATTTGCCCAGAGAGACAGAACGCTATGTGCCGCAACTGCTCGCACTGGCAGAAGTCATTAAACACGCTGATGAATATGGCATATCTTTAGCGCCAATCGACAACAATCCCACTATTGAAGTGGTTGATATTGATAGTCAAATTGATTTAGCCATGGCGGCAGGTTTTGCCAATATGACCACGCTTGAGTTACAAAAACTCAACCCAGGTTATAACCGCTGGGCTACATCGCCACTTGGTCCGCACACCTTAGTGCTACCAATTGATAAATCGGAAGAATTTAAAAAGGCGCTCGCTGAAACAGAAACCGAAGATAGGATCAGCTGGTTACGTTACACGATCAAATCTGGCGATAGCATTGGCAAAATTGCTACGCAGCACCATACTACCGTTGCCGCTATTCGCGCCGCCAACGGCATGAAAAGCAACACGATCGTCGCAGGCAAGCATTTGATTATTCCTGTCGATGCGCAAGACAAGCAGCTTTATGCCCTGTCAACTAAGCAGCAATTGCCGAAAAAATCACATGCTGCAGTTGAATCAACAAAAATTGCTTATCAGGTTAAGTCAGGAGACACACTCTCAGAAATAGCCCAAGCCCATAAAGTGACGGTGAAACAACTCAGCACTTGGAACAAATTGGCTAAGAATAGCAAGCTACAAAACGGTCAGAAGTTAGTGATCTTAGCACCAAAGGAGCTTGAGCAAACCGCGCAAATTCGTACTGTTAGTTACAAGGTAAAATCCGGTGATTCACTTGCCCGTATCGCCAATAAATTTAACGTAACTGTTGCCGAGCTACTCGAGTGGAATAGCCTAGCGCAATCACAGTATTTACAACCAGGCCAAGTGATCAAATTAGTGGTTGATGAAACTAAGTTGAGTGCGTAAGGACTAAACTAGCACATAGTTCGAACGGATTAGTGCTATAAATCCTAAGCAAAATTGAGCCATAGATAACAAAAAGGCAGCAACCTTATCGGATTGCTGCCTTTTTCTATTACGGGCTTTCTCTATTATGAGAGGCGACGTTATTCCATCGTCAGTAATAAGACAACGGGCGCCATAACAACGGCATCAGACTCTAACGCTTTAGCAGCAAAATGCGCTTCTAAGCGAGCACCATTTGCAGGTATTCCTGCAAATGCTTTGGGCGGAATACTAAATGAAGTCGTGATCACTTTCCCTGCCGCCAATTGGCTATCACGTAATGCTTGGGTAAACATCATATCATCCGACCAAGCCCACAGACGTTTGCCCTCTTGCGTTACCAACCACAAATCCGCCGTCATCCCAGAGTTATAACGTAGGCCGACAGCATAGGTTTGTGGATTTGTCACAGTCAATGTCGCCTTAACCGACTGCTTAAAATCGATAAAAGGTTCTAGAGTTAATTCGCCGCGAAGCAGGCCTTGTGTCTTTTCTGCCATCACAGGTTCAGCCTTTAATGTCGGAGTGCTTTTAAGCCCAGAAACATCGAGCGCCAGATCGGCAGCGCGAATAATCTCAGGCTGAACGGCCGCGGCTGTTGTAGTCTCACCCTTGGTTGACTGACTCGTGTCAGCGGCTTCGGGCGCCGAGCACCCAACAAGTTGCCCGCCGACAAAAGCACTCGCGCAAACAAGTAATGCGTAACGCGTTGAAGCAACCATTAAAAACCGCCTAGTTTTTTCAATAAGGAGTCTTTTAATTTTTCCTTAGCTTTGTCGGTTTCTTCCTTTAGCTGATTATTCAGTAAGGCTTTAGTATCCAAAGCATATTCAGGTTTTTGGAAAGTGCCTGTAATCGCCAACGGAATGTCAACTCCAGCCAGCGCATCTTTGTCGCTACCACCCTGACCCTTCAATGAATTCACTAGGCTAGCGGTTAGTCTGTAGTCCAAGGCTTCAGTCAATAAATTCGCAGTGCCTTTACCATCCAAACGCAGTAAAGGCGAAGACAAGGCAAGATCTGGATTCGTGGCAACGCCATTATCCAACGAGAAACTGCCCGTCAGACTCGAGAAGTCAGTTTTGCGCTCCGCCTTCGTTTCTGGCGATAAGTCGCCCTTTAACTTAGCTTGTGCGCTGCGGATCATCTGTGGAATATTTACCCCGTACAGAGCACCGTCATTAATATCAAAATGACCATTCGCTAACAGGTTTTTCTTTAACTGCTCAGGGATCAAACTCTTACCTTTCCCCTTCACATCAAAGTTGGCTGTACCGGCCAATAAATCCACATCCGCCGCATCTTTCAGCAAAGGACGAATTTGTACGCCCGTCACTTTTTTATCAAATTGATAACTCGCCACTGCTTGACGAGCATCAACCTGAGCGCTCACCAGCAACTGACCTTGATATAAATCCGCATTCAGCTTCGTCAGATCTAACACGCCATTTTTAATGCCCACATCCATTAACCAATTTTGAGTCGACAGATTCGCGACCTTAATAGACTTAACAGTCAACTTGAGTTTTACATCAAGCTGCTTAAGGGCAGAGAGATCAGGCTCAACTGCCTGAGAGTTTGCTGCTGGCGCTTGTTCAGCGGTGGCGGTGGCCTCTGTTTTAGGTAACAGTGTATCTAAATCAATATCGCCGACTTGAAAATCAGCATTAATTTGTGGAATTTTCGTACCATAATTCACACCCACTTTACCCGTAGCGGTAATGCTCGCCGCGGTAAGCTGCGCAATATCGACGGACAATTGCTGTTTATCAAGGGCGATTTGAGTTACTAAGCTGACAGATGTTTCGAGTTTCTTGTTCGGAATACTCTCACCTTCCACCACAGTATCAATTTTCAGCCCATTGATAACGAGTTGTTTAAAGTCTCTACTGAGTTTTAGTTCACCTTTAGCTTCGCTACTTACCGTCATATCCGGCATAGTTGCACTGAATTCAAAGGCGATAGGCGCAAATTTATCTAAGGAGAACTCACCTAAGGTGAAGCTACTTAAGGTAAAGACTTGAGTCTGCTTATTAGCTTCGTCAATCATATTAATTTGGGTATTGGTGATAGAAATGCCACCAATATTAATGTCGTTAAGTTTGGCATTCAATGAAGATTCGGCAGCAGCTGGAGACGCTGTTTTTGGGCTATTATCGCCGCTCAACCCATCGAAACTGTTAGTGCCATTTTTACGGGTGACTAAATTGATCGTTGCGCCATCAAGACTCAATTCTGCAATTTCAATTTTCTGACTAAACAACGGCATGAGCGCCACTTCAGCAACGGCTTTTTTGACTTCTAACATAGCCTTAGGCGTAAAACCTTCAGGGTTAGATAAAGACACCCCCCCTAAATTAATACCTATGACAGGGAAAAATGTCCAAGATAAATCGTCAGTAATGACTAATTCACGACCCGTTTGTTTTTTTACGGCATCGACTATTTCAGGTTTAAAATCATTAGGGTCGAAAAAGACAGTGAGATAAACGGTGACTAAAAGAATGAGCGTCACCATTAAGGCTAAGAGCCACTTAATGAATTTCATATAAATATCCTTATCAAAAACAACTTGAATTTATAGCAACTAATGCATTTAGAAATGTTAATTTAAAAATGCAAAGTTCAACATTTCATCACTTACTGCAATACCATTTTCATCGGCATAGAGCATCATACCGGGCTTAACCGTCACGCCCCCCATATCGACAGCCACATTAATTTGGCCTTGACCTAACTTTTCGGTTTTTATCGGCATAGCCCCTAAGGCAAAGACACCTAAGCTGAAAGTATTTAATCTCGCCACATCGCGAACACAACCATTAATCACTATCCCTTGCCAACCATTATCTAAGGCGCTCTGCGCTATGAGGTCACCTAATAGTGCGCGGCGCAGAGAACCGCCGCCATCGACAACGAGCACTTTTCCATGCCCATCCTGTGCAAGTATCTCTTTTACCTTTGAATTATCCTCGAAGCACTTTACTGTGACTATCTCGCCCCAGAAGAGCCGTTTACCACCAAAGGGTTTAAATGCAAGGGGAAGTAACTGTAATTTAGACGGATAGTGGTCGAATAAATCTGGTAGTAGATCAAGCATTTGAATCTCCATGATAGTCTATAACTTTAGACTACTCATAATTGTAGACCCCGACAAGGTCAAAGCAAAAATCAGCGGAATTTTTTATTTCATTTTAACGTGCAAAGGCTTGGTGTATATTGGCATAAGCATTATAATCTGCGATAGTTAACGTCCTATGACACTCTTTAAAGTTTCATAAATTTGTTCCCACACCTCTTTGTTATAAAGCGAAAACCAAATGACAACTGATCTTGATTTACAGAGCGCAATCGCAGCTCTTGATGAGTATGGATATGATAAGAAAGTCTCAACGGATCTTGAGCAAGCACGTAACAAGCAACAAATGGGTAAATATATTAAATCTCTCGACTATAGTTTACGTCGATTATTGATATTACAAGAAACCGTTAATGAGTTAGTGGAAGAAAAGAAACATCAATTAGCTCAGCAAGAGAATATTCAAACCTACAAAACAAAAATCATTAACTTGTCGAGAGAATTTAACATTTCTTACGATGAAGTATTAGCGCTGATGGCATCATCTAAATCTAAGAAGTAAGTTTATCGCCATTGTGCTCTATCACCACGCAGTTAAATTGTTTGATTAACATCTGCATATGCCATATAACGAAATATATACTTTTTCGGTTATATGGCAGAATTTTCGGCTTTTCATTATTCGCACAGTGTTAACGATTTCATTTCATAAGTAACAATGCCAACTTATTTTAAGCTCACACTATACCTGTCTAGCGATTTTGCATAAAAAAGCAGAGCCTGAGCTCTGCTGATTTATATCAATATGCGAACTTATTTGCTCTGCATTAATTGGCGAATATATTTCACTGGTGCACTACCATAACTCAAGAATGTTTCGTGGAAGGTTTTAAGGTCAAAATCTTTACCTTGCGATTTTTTGTATTCTTCACGGAAATCATAGATTTCTCGATAACCTGAATAGTAACTCGTCAGTTGCACTTGACTAAGTGTCGCACGGCGCCACTTACCTTCGGCTTCAGCTTGCTGTTGGAAGGCTTCATTCATCATCAGGGCAATAGCTTGGTCTTCAGTCATGCCTTTCACATGAATGCTGTAATCCAAAATAGTGTTACAGATAACACGTAAATTCCACTTGTAGTACATCAACCACATTTCAGGCTCAAAATTGCCATAGCCTTCTTCTAACATCATACGCTCGGTATAAACCGCCCAACCTTCGACCATCGCGCCATTACCAAATAAACTTTTCACTAAACTCGGAGATTGATTAGAGTAAACGAGTTGAGTGTAGTGCCCTGGGATAGCTTCATGAATATTGAGGATTTGCAGGATCCAGTGATTATATTCACGCAAGTAACTCTCGGCGGACTCATCACTCATGCCATCGAGCGGCGTCACGTTATAATAAGTATTGCCTGACTTCTCATAGGGTCCAGGAGCACTAATTGACGCACCGGCATAACCACGCATATATTCGGGCGTTTCACGGACAACGAGTGGCTTTTTTGGATCTAATGTGACTAGTTTTTTCTTATTTACAAATTCAATCAGCTCTGGAATTTGCTTACGCACTTCATTCACGAATTCATCGCGCTGAACATGCTGAGTCGATAATTTATCGATTAATTGGCGAATGGCGAGCTTACTATCAGCAGGCTTTGGCGTAGTAAAATATTTAGGCCATAACTTATCGGTAATTTTGGCCATTTCTCCTTGAACACGATCTTTATCGGCGACGGCTTTTTGATATAGCTGTTTCGCCGTCATCCCCGCTTGGATATCAAAGGCAAATTTTTGCTCGTATAACGCCTCGCCAATTCTAAAACTACGTGCCCCATCTTTTTTAAGTTGAACCACTAATTTGTCTAACCAAGCGATATGGCCATTAATCGCGGCAGTTGCTGCATCGAAACGCGTTTTAAATAACGCTTTTTCCGCATCAGTCAGACCAGAGTCGGCGACCTGTTTTAATAAGTCATCGGAAAAAACCGAAAATGCACCTTGATTCTGCAGCACTGCTAACTCAGTGTGCTCCAATGTTGGTTTGCTAATGTTCGCCTGCGCAGCAGCATAATAAGCTGGCACATTTTCTAAACGCGCTAATACCGAACGTAATCTGTCATCTAATGGAGCGAAATTTTCATTGATGATTTGGGCAAAACCACCCGATACGTTGTAGCTTGAAGGATCCCACTGCCAAGATTTAAAACTGTCAATTTCCCATGCCATGCTACCGAGTAAATTGTCGATCAGATGGTAATCAATCAGTTCATTCGGCGTCAGCGACTTTTGCTCGAACTGAGTCAATTGCGCTTGTTGAGCTTTCACAAACGCTAAGGTTTTTGCTCGACCTGCTGCATCGGGGATTTCAAGGTAACCATCGTTAACATGCTTGCCACTGTATAAAGCCCAAGTCGGTGACAATTCCCACAATGAATCAATAAAGGATGCTGAAAATTGTTCAAATGACGGGGCTTTAACTTCAGCCGCAACCACAGGCTTAGTTTGACTGGTATGGGATTGACAACCAGCAAGGCTGGCCAGCGATAGCACTATCGCAAGGGAAATAGCATTTTTTTTCATTATTATGGGTCCTTTGTTGAGATTTATCAGGCATACAAAAATTACCTCAGTTAATCATATTGTCCCAATAATTGCAGCTATGTTAGCCATGAATACATGTGTGGTTACAAAATTGTAAGTTCTCAATATTTTGCCGCCTATCATTCGCCTATTCGACGTATAAGCCCCTCTTTACCAAACACACACAAATAATGATAATCGCCTATTCTGTTTCACCTCCTGCTATAATATCGCCCTGCTCCACTGTTCATGCTTTAGCGTAACAGTTTGCTTATACATTATTGACCTGACCCTTTACCTGAGACATTCAATGCCATTTTCCAAACTTGGATTAAGCGATCCGATTTTAAGAGCCATTACTGAGCTCGGCTATTCACAACCTACTCCGATCCAAGAAAAAGCCATTCCGGTGATCTTGAAAGGCAAAAACCTGCTTGCTGGCGCGCAAACAGGTACAGGTAAAACCGCCAGTTTTGTGTTGCCAATACTGCAAATGTTCGCCGACATGCCGAAAATCCGTGCTAAACGCGTTCGTGCATTAATCTTAACGCCAACCCGCGAATTGGCCGTTCAGGTAGAAGATAATATTGCCAAGTACGCAAAATACCTGCCGCTGACGTCTATGGCCATGTATGGTGGCGTGGATGCCGCACCGCAGAAACAACGTCTTATTGAAGGCGTCGATATTCTAGTGGCAACACCCGGTAGATTACTCGATATGTACACCCAAAGAGCGATTCATTTCGATGAAATCTCAGTATTAGTCCTAGATGAAGCCGATAGAATGCTCGATATGGGATTTATCGAAGACATCAATAAGATCATCGAACGTCTGCCAACAGAACGCCAAAATCTGTTGTTTTCTGCAACCTTATCTAAGCAAGTGCGCTTTTTAGCGAAAACAGCGGTTGAAAACCCTGTCGAAATTGAAATTGCCCGCGACAGCGCAAATGCACCGCAAATCGACCAATGGTTGATCACTGTCGATAAAGATAAAAAGTCGGCCCTGTTAAGCAAACTCATCACTGAACAAGCGTGGAAACAGGCACTGATCTTTATCCAGACGAAACAAGGCGCCGCCAAACTGGTTAGCCAACTCGAAAAACGTGGCATTGCCGCCGAAGCCATTCACAGCGGTCGCAGCCAAGCGGTACGCGAGCAATTATTAGTGGATTTCAAATCTGGCAAACTACGCTTTTTAGTCGCGACTGGCGTTGCTTCCCGCGGTATCGATATCGACGCCCTCACCCGTGTGGTCAATTATGATTTGCCCGATGAAGCCGATGATTATATTCACCGTATTGGCCGAACCGGTCGTGCTGGCGCCTGCGGCGAAGCCATCTCCTTTGTTTCTAAAGATGATTTTAGGAATCTATGTGCTATCGAGCGCCGTCTAGGTCACCTCATAGTGCGTAAAGAAATTGAAGGCTTTGTGCCGAACAAAGAAGTGCCTGTGTCTATTCTCGATTTTGTGCCCAAAAATACTACGCCAAAAACCTTTAAAGCCCGGGCACCTGAGGCCAGATACTCGCGCCCCGCGAAAGAAGGCTCCTTTGAAACCGCCCATGCGAAAAAGCATCGCAGCGCGAAATCAAAGCCAGAGGTTAAAGCCAATGTAACACGGCCGCAATCTATTCAGACTGACAATGATAACGATACAACGGGTCGCAGCGCGCCCTTTAATCCGTGGAATAGCGGCCCTAAAACTAAGTAATGACTCAGTACAAGTCGTGACTTATTAGATATAAAAACTCATTAAGATAGAAGATATTAGCATGATTACATTTAGCACCAATCTAGGCGACATCACTATAGAACTCGATTTTGAACATGCGCCTGTCAGTTCAAAAAACTTTGTCCGCTATTGTGAAGAAGGCTTCTTTGAACACACGATTTTTCACCGAGTGATCAAAGGCTTTATGATCCAAGGCGGCGGGTTTACCGCAAAAATGAAGGAAAAACCGACCCACGAGCCTATCGTTAACGAAGCCAACAAAGGCCTAAGTAACACCATAGGCACAATCGCTATGGCTCGCACCGATGCGCCTCACTCGGCCACCGCGCAATTCTTCATCAACACAGCCAATAATGACTTTTTAGACCATACTGCCACCACCAATAACGGTTGGGGCTACGCGGTATTTGGTAAGGTTACGGCGGGAATGGACATTATCCAGCAGATTGAGAAAGTCAAAACCACCACGGTCGCTGGCCACGAAGACGTGCCCCGTGAACCTATCGTCATCGAGAAAGTAACGATTAATATCCAAAGTTAATTTTTAAAACAATAATACTTTTTCGTTAATATGATTAATCGCGCAGTTTTAATTGAGCGATTAATCATTTCCCCAAAGTTATTTAGTTAACTTTCCCGTACTATTCAACGCAAATTCATTTTATATAAACCTAAAAACACTAAATCCCCAATACAAAATCACTTAGTATAAAATCAACTGATGGATTATTTAAGCGTTGCCATTATTGACTTAAGACTACTACATATAAAATTAACCTCACAATATAGACCTCTTTCAAACAATGTTATTCATCATAAAAGCTGAAAAACAGCAGCACATACCTGACATCAATATCTTATACTAGCCGCACAAGTTGATAATATTAAAACAATACACCAACCATAATCCTTATGGTAAAAAGAGGCTTAACTTGCCATCTGATATAGATAAAAAAACCATATCTGTATCTATTATCATTTCTTGCTAATGCTTATTATCCCTATTTATTTTTAAGCCAGAATCATTACTACCTTAAGCAGCGAATCCTATTCAGATAAGCAGAGAAAGCTTGCTATAGTGATCAGAAAATGATGTTTCTATTGGATTCTAATAAGCTATATCGTAACTTCTGTGCCTTTGTTGATGAAACCAGAACTCTCATGACAAAACTTTTGACTAGAGATAGCGTCTAAGCATTTAGGGAATTTATTTTGAATAATAGAAAAGGTAGTCTGTTTATGGTTGCTGCGATGGCAGCATTTTCTATTGAAGACATGCTGATCAAATCCGCAGCAGAAACCACCTCTATCGGCCTCATTTTAGCGCTATTTGGCCTAGGTGGAATGTTGATTTTTATACTGTTAACCTGGCGAAAGGGTGAAACTGTGCTTCATCCTGCAGTCTTGTCTACCCCCATATTAGTACGTGCACTATGTGAAATCGTCGGCCGATTCTGTTTTGCTTTAGCCATCACGTTAACGCCACTCTCAAGTGCATCCGCTATTTTGCAAGCCACACCTTTAATCGCCATGCTTGGCGCGGCATTGTTGTTCGGTGAACAAGTGGGTCATAAGAGATGGCTTGCAGTATTGATTGGTTTTATGGGCGTGCTGATGATCATTCGTCCAGGACTTGATGGTTTTGAGGCCACATCTTTATTCGCCGTTATCGCTACCTTAGGTTTTGCAGGACGCGATTTAGCAACACGCGCAGCTTCTCCCGTGTTATCTAATATGCAGCTTGGAGTGTATGGTTTTTTTGTGTTGATTCCTACAGGCTTAGCGATACTGATTTACCAAAATGAAGCAATACAGTTTAGTGCTACCGCAGCAATACAGATAATTGGAGCAATCGTCTTTGGTGTAATGGCTTATAATGCGCTGACAATCGCTATGCGCACTGGAGATGTATCGGTAGTAAGCCCCTTTCGTTATACACGTTTACTCTTTGCCTTAGCTTTAGGAATATTTATATTTGGAGAATCCCCAGATTTGCTGACTATTCTGGGAAGCCTACTCATAGTATTAAGTGGCGGCTATACCTTAGTTCAAGCGCGTAAAAGAATGACGACGAATAACATACCTAATGCGGCAAAAACCTAAGGACTCACTAAGAATGGCTAATCGTATCTCTGAAATGATGGGTTTTAGTGAGGAGAATAACGGACTAGAACACCCTGAATTGGTCCTAAATAGGTCAAAAAGCAGCAAAGGGAACCAGTAATACACTGATTCCCTTTGCTTTAATTTGGCGAGAGAGGGAGTCGAACTGAATGCGTAAAACATTGAAAAGCATCACTAATAAAGACACACCCCAGGGTTGCATTACTTTTTGCATTACTTCCGATTTTTGATAATTTCTTCAATTAGACCAATGACTTACCCTGGAAATCCGACTCCTCAATTTCAGGTTAAAATAACGACATAAGCAATTGTATTTAATGGTTTTTATCTTTATTCCGAAAAGTCAACAGAAATTCACCACAAATAACGTTAGTCGTCATTTTTAAACAATATTCGCACATCTGTGACTTATTTTGATAGCTTCAATGCCTAGATAAGACATCGTTTCAGTAACGACTTTATCACTAACAGGCAAGCGTTAAGCTTAAGAAACAATCCCAAACGGAAAAATTAAGCAGCCTCTGGACGGCCTAAACCTGACACAGAATTATGAACAGCCTCTCTTTATTTGACCCAATACACTTAAGCCACTATACCTGTTCGCCTAGCTGTTATACCACAGGATAGCATGCATCTCCCCAAAGTGTTTCAGGATGAGTCATCATGATTTCTATAATCAATGGAACAAGCTTGCTGAGTAAACTAGCGGAATCTTTAAGTTGCTTGCGATTAACAGAGCTATTCCATGTTGCGCCACCATGGATTAATTGGTTGCGCATGGTATAAAGACGATTAAAAATCACACCGAGCAAGATAGGAGTATTACCACTCGACAAGGCGTGACTCGCCATCTTTTTACCTTGTTGAAGCCGCTCTTTCCATTTGTCTTCAGTTATTTTACCGCTATGAAAATCCCAAAAACTTTGTAGCACAAACGGGGTATCAAGTAAGATACGGATACTGCCTGAAAATTCCCGCCAAACTAACTGATCTATCTGTTTTTGTTTATCTAACTCGCACAGCTTCTCTAAAAAACCTTTAAAAGATTCTTGTTCTGACAACTTAAATCGTTCATCAATCTCAGTGGCATAAGCCGCGTTAAATGCTATCCAGAGAAAGATAAAATGGCCATCGTCATCATCCGCCATTTCAGCTCGTTGCAACCAGCTTAACGCTCGATGAACTCGCAAGTTGAGATTGGTCGGTGACTGTTCACGTAATATCCTTTGTTGATTTTTTAGCTGTGCGAAATCCATTGCTATTGATCCTTAACGATCTTTGCCTCATTGGTAGGCTTATTTATGATCCAATTTGGTCATAAATAAGCCGTAACATGTCGAATTAACGATTTTAACTAAACACACCTTTACGAGGTTATCAATCCCGTTTCAAGATCCAGTTTCTTACGACTAATAATGTCTGATTCAAGCTCAGCCTCTTCGTTTACAGCTGCTAACTCCACAATACAGGGATGAATTGCACGGACAAAAAGTTTCGTACCAGGCGGCGCAGCTGGGAAATCAACTCTGTGGATCAATAACTCAGGATCCCCTTCTTGCATACCCACTTTAGCTTTCGGACTCACGCTGTAACACAGCTTAAAAACCTGTTGAGGCATACTCCCCAGCAATTGCCACTGTTGATAATCGCTAGTGGGTGCTAATTGCGGCGTAAATTGTCCACGACGAATACCACCCAAATAATAGCGAAATGGCGCTTCATCATGGCTTTCTGTTCTAATCTTATTGATAAGTTTTACTTTCTCACCAGGGCAAAGTCGCAGCAAACCGAGTGCAACCCCTGTTTTAGCCGTTGGTGCATGCAAATTATCTTGGTTTACCGCCAAAGGAGGATGGATAACTAATGTTGGAGTTCTGTCTTGAAACACCTCTGTAAGCAATGCGTTCCATTCATCACTTTCATTCTCAACCAACGCGGTAATATGCCTTGATCGGCTACCATTCCCCGCCAACAGTAAATGTATAGGTCGTGAACCGAATTGTTCAACCACATGCTCCAATTCTACTAAAAAAGCGCGTAAGCCTTCTTTGATTCGATTAAATAACAAGGCATCTAGCTTTTGAGCATCAAAACTAATCTCACTCTTAACTTTCTGCCCATCCATATTAAGCAAATCTATGGAAGCTTGAGACTCAAGTTGGCTATCAGCATTCTCCATAAATGGACGTAATTTTGTTCCGAGTAATACAGAGTTAGTTTGCGCCGCTTGAGTTTGTTGAACAAAAACTTCATCACCGCTAAAGGATTTGCCATCAAGGGGCCGAGTAAAGGGGATCTTATGTTCACGACAAATGTCTAAATTGTCTTTAAAGGTCTCATATACAAGATGTTCAAGTAAGTTTTCGCCACCTAAAAAATTATCCCCAGATGAATGAAGCGATTCAAATACTTGCTCATAGCCTTCGTCTTCCTCGGCAACTGTTGCCCAGCGCCAGAGGCCAAAGTCAAAATCAGTGGTGCCACCGCCAAAATCAAATACCGCATAAGCAACCCCCTCATCGGTTAACTTAGGCTTGATGCTAGGGTTGTCGCGATAAACCTCGGCACTCGTATCTACTGCGTCATGAGAGGCTAAATGGTGTAACGCCGCAGCGGCATAAGCTGCCGGCTCTGATGCCAGTTCTTTAACCTCAAAGTCCCGAAAAACCTCAGTTTGGGCAACTAACGTACTTGGCAAGCTACGCTGTAAGCCTCGGCGGAAACTGGCAAGGATTTTATCTTTAGTGGCGCGCTCATATTTTGCTGGAAAAGTCAGGTGGTATTTAAGATACAAGCCACGCTCACGCCAGTTGATGGTCATCCCTAAATACCAAGCATATAGCTCGACCGGATCAAAGGGATCTGTTGTGCTGACCTCCATCGCCTGACCACGCACAGGGTTTCGTTCAGTTAATGACGCGAGGGTCAATTCATAGCCTTGGTAGTCAGTTAACCGCAGTTGCTGCTTATCTGAACGCATAGCCCACTGCTTAATCCGCGGTAAAATTCTGGCAAGTACGCCAGTATCGCCAGGGTTATTTCTAAAGCTTTCCTGTGCCTCGTGGGAGGTATGTAACCAGTTCCAATCAAGCTCTGGCCGGTAAGTTTGGCGTTGCCAGATTGCCCTGAAGCGCTCAAAATCCAATAGTTCTAATACTGTGGGGTTTTCATAGTGACTGGCTTCAGGTTGCTGATAAAAATCACGCACGCCAATGCGCAGTAACTGCCTGGCACCATGTTGGTCGCAATAGGCAACCACAGTGCTGCTAGTACCAAAATCGATGGCCACATTGTGCAATTTAACATCCTGCTTGGGATTACGAGCCACCAACTTAAGCTTAGCCAGTGCCTCGGGGTCACAGTCCCACAATTCCCATAAGCCTTTATTAAGGTCGGCTAACCTCGCCTTTTCTAATTGAGGTAAACGGCAAGGTCGCCAATCTAAGCCATTCAGTTTATTAATCGGGCTCGCTAAACATTGATTTTGATTAACGCCGCGTAAATCAACCCCCTGTTCATTGAGGGTGATAAGTAATTGTTCGGGGTTTAGCTCTTCCCAACTGTTGTCAACCGAAGACAGTACCGTCTTCTGTTTATCGGCAGATAGTAATTGGCATTGATGTTCAATGATAAACATGACTATTTGAACAAAACTAAGGGATTTCCAGGCGGAATTGCACGCATATAAATTCCGATTAGGGTTCTCCAGTACTGTATTATTCCAATTCTCAAGGTTAATTGCTCGCTCTTGAGTATGCCAGCAAAGTGAATTCAACAACTTAACTCCAGATAAGTTTGGGTTAGCCTTATTCTGAGCAAAAAATTTAAAGACATTTATTCCAGGTACATTCCAACCATCTATCCCAAGAATACTCAATTTTGTCGCTTCTATCTTAAGAAAAGTTAAGCTTCCATTTATACAATCATCAGAGGGTCCCGTTGACCACAATAGCCGTTGCTGGACATCAAAGGTCGCGTTATGACCTTGTCTGTCCTTTATCAGAACAAAAGCATTAGCAGCAAAAAACTGTTGATAAGCAACAATTGGCGGATGTTTTAGGCCCGTCTGGGTATCGAATAGTCCACAAGGTTCGTTACTGCCAAGGGGGCAAATATGCCAAAACCGCTCGGTTGCTAAAGATTCAGTGAAATCGGCCAGCTCATCGTTAAAATGTTGAATAAAATTTGTGGCTGTTTTAGGGCTCGATTTACCACACACACCACCGCTGGAATGATTCGAGTTAGTTTCTTGCTGCTGTGAATGCTGTTTAGGTTGGTGTTGAGTCATATTGCTATTATCCGTATTAGAATCTAGCAGTTAACGCTCTTAAGAGACTGTAGCATTGCATTAAATAAAGCGAATGTTTCGGCCAAATGCAGTTATGAGCGTCTGTCTGCTATATCAAAATCGCTAGGGTGTGGTGATAACTAAGGCTTTTTTAAGTAATCGCCCCGCATGATCTCTTATCCCAGGAAGTACCACCGCCTTTATTGTTTCTCCCATGGGTGGGCTGAATGCTGCGCGCTGCTGCTGGTTAAAATCAAAACTCTGTCCCGTTTTTGACTCAAAGAGCTGAAAGGGCTTTTGCTGCCAGTTGTAGTTATGCCAGCCAAGTGCAGTCGCAAGCAATTGGACCTCGCCTTGGCTGGCGGATCTATTTTGCTGTTCGCAGCGATCTTTCAGTAAGTCCCATAAGCGTTTTACACTATCGAGTTGGGACATTACCGCAACTGTGCGGATAAAATCTGTACTTGAAGGCTCGCCGCCGGTTGCATTAAGACCCAAATCGGCACTTAAGCTTAAATCTTGCCTGAGTATATTTTGCACCGGATGAATTAATGCTTGGGAGGCAGCCGTTAACGCTTGTTGGGCTTGTTGATATTGAGTTTCTAACTGCTTTAGTTTTGCTGTAGCCGACGTTAACGCATTTTCTAGTGTGAGATTTTTATTCTGCTGCTCGTTAAGCACCGACTGCAGTTGTTGCAACTGCTGCTCGAGTTGGCTATTTGCCCCGCACGCCTGAGATAACTGATGCTCAAGGGCATGCAGATCCATCAAGGCAGTTGACACACTGTGCACCACTGTTAAGGAGGTATCTGCGACTACAGTGCTATTAGCAGTAAAGCTGCTGCCAGCATCAATATTAGCGGATGTGTTGCTATGTGTCTGGTGGGCAAGCTGCTGAATAAGACTTTTTAGGGGCGCAAAATGCAACAGCAGCATTTTTAAATCAAACACGCTTAACTTCGTGCTGCCTGAGAATAAGCTTTTGTCCTCTTTAGCCCAGTTGTGACTGAGTTCATCTAATCGCTTTTGCTCATCGGAGGTTAAGTAAGTTGATGTGTTTTCTGCTTGGTGATTAGGCATGCTTTTTCGCCTCTAGTTGCTCTATCTGACTACGCATTTCAGGGCGCGGCGTTAATTGCTGCCGCTGCGGTAATTCTGAAACAAAACCGACAATTTGGCGCTGATTGTCTATTGGCAGTTTTTTAAATTGTCGCTGCAGCTGGTAGAGAGTTTCTGGACTCGGTTCAGGGTAAGGGTTTGCTATTGTAAAGGGCTCTATCCGTCCGGCTAATAAAGCAAGCTCTGTCCCGCCGATGACGGTAAATACCCGTGGAAATAATGCAGGCAGATAACTCATCAACTGCTCTGTATCTACACGACGTAGTATTGCATTTTGAGCCACTAACCGTTCATTCTCCCTTATGATTTGCTCTCTCTCCAGCTGAAGTTGCTGTGTTAGTAGTGCTTCATGCTCGCGATGAGTCGCCGCCTGTAGCCGTTGCCGCTCAGTGGTGTCAGCAGCAAGCAACATGGGCAGGAGCGACTCAGCGACCAAGCCTCTTTTTGGTAGCTCGGCATTAACAGTGAAAGCACAACGTTTGGCTAACTGCTCATAGGACAAAATCTGCCAACCACGCTTAGACAATTGAACTAGCAACTTAGGTAGTGCAGCCTCGAGGATCGACTGACTTTTTGCATCGTAAATCAGATGCAACGGATAATGTTTCCAAAGAAGTAAATCTATTTCGGCAAGCGCTTCGGATAGCTTCTCCCTTTTAGTGCAAGCTATCCATTGCTTTTCATCCTCGATTGGGAGTTCAACTGGAACTTGATTAGCGCTGAGCGCCCAAGCGGCAAGGTGGTCTTGTACCAAAACAATGACCACTGATGTTATCTGGCTGAATTGATTAGATGTCATAGGCTTATTTTTTTATTCTTGATTGTGGAGCTGGTGAGCTGGAGTTAACATTGCCTTTGTCATCAGAGGCTTCAAGGTCAAATTGCTGAAGCTTAGCAACGGTTTCATCAAAATCAGTAAAGAATTCTTCTGCTTGAGTTTCAGGTTTGTCAGATGTATGTAACTGACTAGTCGCTGAGCTAAAAAATCCCATGTTTTATTCCTTGTCGATATTGTCAACACTGTCATTTATGCTGTGCCAGTTATCTTTGGCCTGTTCGAGGGCTGTAAATAGCTCTTGCTTGCTCTCAATACCGCTCGTGCTGGCCAATGTTTCTGCCATGCTGTCAGCCATGCGATAAGCATCGCCCGCACTGAGTTTACGTTCAAGATAGCCAAAAATATCACCGCTTAACTTGCCTTGCTGAAGTAGCGAATCCATTCGACTTACCGTAAAAAATTCGGGGTTTGCCACCGGTAAAAGCCAGATAGCAGACAATGAGCCAGGTGCTGCCTCAAACTTTTGTTCTAATCCAAAGGAGCCTACGCCAAGCCCTACAACGAGCCTTTCGACATCATTGCGATTTTTGGCTTTATCAGGATCAATTTCAAAGTTACGCAGTGTTTCAACGTAATCGTCAAAATCATCAAACTTTTCAGGTGTGATCCCCTCCTGTGCGGCTTGCAGCGCGCGCTCCCCCAGCTGCTTAACGTCTTCGTCTGGCTTTAAAATCCCTACTGCTTGTAAAAAGTTGTTCGCAAACTGTCCGAGTGCCTCGCCAAGTTTGGGTAAATGAGTCGCGATAGTGCTTAGCACAGGACCTAAACCACTGGCAAACGAACTCAACGCACTGCCAATACTGCTGCAGACAGAACTAATGGCTGTGCTACAAAAGCTTAAAAATCCCATAATGACGCTCCTATTAATTAAAATTTTTGATATTGAGATAATTGGTCATAAACACTACCAATATGAGAACAGCTAAATCTTGCCTTGTTGAGTTGATTTACCACCTCGGTAGCTGTACTGCTCGTTAATGTTTTCAGCATGGTTGACAGGCCCACACTCCAGGATGCTAAGTCAGTCGCAGGCAAAGGCCACATCGCACTTGTTGTCGATTTGGTTCGCAGGGTGGGATGACAATCTTGCATCAATGCCAGTAGCTGCGCCGCTAAAGGCTCAGCGGGCAATGGGAAATGTGCCACTTCGCTCCAGCGCGCTTGATTGAAAGGATTTTGCACGGCAATGGGCTGCCATTTCACTAGCCAAAGTATCAAGGCCTCAGAAAGTTTCAGTTGCTTTAACTCGGTTATATTCGACGTCCTCAAATCTGATGGGATTATTTCTAATAATATATTCAATGCCTTGCGGCCAGTGCGCACGAAATCAGCAAAAGATAATTTATGTTCTTCTTGGGTAAGCCAGCCAAGGTGAGTAAGAGTAGGATAATATCTGGATCTCTCTTGCCAGAGCTGATTGACTGCCAGTTGGTCGATATCTTCCTCGGATAATGGATCACCATCGGTTTGCGCGAGATCTGCGCGAATAGCCCCATGGGCTGGTCCATGCCATCCGCCACAAAAAATAACCGCCTCACCTGTAGCTAAATTAGGTAAATAATCGCGCTGTGCTTCATCCATCATCATGGCTTCGCCCATAGCGCGCCTATCGTCCTCAGCAAATAAACGATGCACAATTTTGATATGGGTATTCTTAATCACATCCGCCACTAACTTGGCTGGAATTTGATCTGCAATGATCAATCCTTCACCGTATTTGCGCACCTCTGCAAGTAAGTCAGCAAAAGCGTCAACGGCCATTGCGCGAGCTTTATCGCCTGGCTCTGGTTTCGCCAACAAACGATGAGCTTCTTCTATCAATGTTAAATGGCGAAATGAACTGTCTTTTCCATGTCGATAGCGTATGGCTTCACTCACCGCGCCCAACAACAGCGCCATCATTAGCGCCTTACCTTCGCCATCTTTAATTTCTTCTAATTCAATAACTACCTTGTTATCGAGTAGCGCATCAACATCCAGCGATTGTGGAACATTGAGAATATCCCCGAGTACACCATGAGTAAGACTGGTCAAACGTGATACCAGAGAGCCGCGATATTTTTCTTCGAACTCTTTACCCATCCCTTGCTCAGGGATTAACTTATCAAGCTGACGGATCATATCTCCCATGGTTGGCCAAACCCGCGCCTCAGGGGCAAAAGGATCATCACAGCAAAAACACGTGTTATCCGTTAAGTCCCAGCCCTTTTCCTCGTAGGCACACACAATCGCTTGCTCAACCAAAAAGGGCATAGAGGCTTCCATCGGAAAAATCGCAGCAAAAACATTACGTAAAAATGATGCGTGACTGCGAATATGTTGCTTCGAATGCACCAATGCGAATGGATTGAGCCGTAAACTACGGTGTTGATCACCATTAGGACGATAATACGCCACCTGATTAGGCATATGTTGATGTAAGGCTCGGTACTCGGTTTTGGCGGGTTCAATCACTAAAAAGGGTAATGCCGATTCGATTAGCAAATTAAGGCAAGTGGTGGTTTTACCCGCTCCAGTGACCCCAGTGACAAAGGTATGTTTATTAAAATCAGCCTTGTTGAGGTTGATTAAATTAGTGTGTTGCTTACGGCCTCTATCTATTACCGTTCCCAAATTGAGTGCTGTTGCATCCGTAACTTTGGGTAAATCAACAATGAACTCTACTGTTTTACGTCGGCGCAATCCCGGTAATTCATGCCGTGGTAATCCTGCAACCATCGCTAATTCATCACAGGTCAATAATGTGGCGAACTGTGATTCATGACTGCTAGTGATACTGTGAAACAATGAGTTTCTATAGTTAAGTGATTGCTTTAATGTTGGTAACTGTAATAGTTGTGCGGCAGAGGTTTCATTCAGATCAACGACTTCGAGTGGGCTGACAGTGATTTCTCCCCCTTGATAGGTGGAACAAACTGTATTTTTTAAACGGCGATAACTGGATCGCGTATCCGCCGCAAGGTAAATGGCTGTGCCAAATAAGCCTTTAGTTACGCCCTTTTGCAACCTAGGGATAAGGGATTTTTCAATATGATCGAGCAGATGCTGGGCGCGCTTATCGGTCACTTCTTTAGTTAAACCAATATTGCTCCCAGCAGAGCGATTTAGATTATAGGTCTCGTTAACACTCGTTGAGTGGCTAGCTCCTTTGGTATCAGCAACACTGGTATTGGTTCCCCAATTTTTGCCTTGAGTATCGCCACTAGAGGTTCCTGACGAGTGATTGGATGATGAATTGTCATTGGAGCTCTTTCCAATATTTTTACTCTGCGAAACACCGTCATTTTTACCGCGAGTATCGGTGCGCCCAGTATTGGTACTATCCGATGTCCCCTCGCTGAAACTATTGCCTTTTTGCTCATTGTTATTACTACCCGCTTGAACACTGGTTTTCACCTGAATGGATAGTTCGCTTGCCAGTTCATAGGCATCATCTAGATAAACTCTTGCATCTTTACGAGTTAAAGGTTGCGTCACCACAACCATTTGCCAATTAGCAGAATTGATACTGTCTGAATCACTGCCGCTGCCTGAAAGTAGAGTTCTAACAAGCCTTTCAATACCTTGATAGTCTTCTTCGTTACTGTCTTGATCTTGACTCTTTCCTGTTGGAATACCAAGTACAACACCTTTATGCTTACTTGCTTGCAGACGCGCCATCAAGGGCTCAATGCCTTCTAGCTTAGAAAGATTAATCCCTGGCAATTGGCCCTCAAGCGCCCCGCGTAAATTTTTAAGTGACTCATGCCCAGGTCCATCTATTGCAGAGGTTAGCTGATTAACCCCAAAATAAAGGGCAACCCCTTCCAAACTAACATCAAGCAAATAGATAAACTGAATTTGCTCTTCATGCTCCAATGCTGCATAAACATTAGCCAAAGCCAGCCTATATGCGCTTGGATTTTCATCATTAATTTCTTCTACACGTAACAGTTTTAACGATGAACTGGGTAAGGATAATGGCAGTTGGGCAAAATGAGGGGTGGGCATGCAGGCTATGTGCTGCAAAATATTGCTGCGACCCACAACAGAATCAGAAAATTTGGTGATGATTTCTTGGGACATGCAACAATCCTTATCACAGAGCCAGAAATATAGACTGCGTCAATCCCTGACAAAAATTAAAAGTAATGATTACCTTACGAAGAGATTGGTCAATTTCGATAAACCAGCCTCAACCACAGTTGCAGGGCGTTTTTCAAGCGCCCCACCACACTTAGGACATACATCAAACAAGTTGTGGCCAAGCGTAATGGCATCACTTTTGAACACCATAGTTTTTTGCCAGTGGCAATTCGAACAAATAAATGTGGTGCAAGGGGGTGGAACAGGCATGGTAATCCTTACGCAAGCTTGAATGTGACACATGCTACACGATAAGACTCAACCTTTTCTACTCACTAAGATCATATTTTTAATAAATATTTGCACTATAAATTAAAACGTTTCCATCTTTGCTGCATATACATTTTTCAGCACTACACTGTAACCACATTGAGGTAACACAAACACATTACCTAACCATCGATCTCATTCGCTTTGGCTATCACCTCTTTTTGCTTTTGGATCGCCTCTTCGATAACTTTTTCAAAAAAATCACTTTTCTCCCTAGATGATGCGTTACGCACAAAATCAGAGAAAGCGGTCGATTTGACCTTGCGACGCTTGATAATCATTAATACCTCCCAAAATCTGCAACAACTTAGATAACTGTTATGACATGAAAAAATTTCAACAGTTAAACACTTGTAATTATGCAATAATTTTAATAATTATATCTTAAACCCATAATTTATTCATTATTTTTCACGAATAACTGCTTTGTGCATCAGCCAGTATCAAAGGTGTCTTTTAGCGGTAATTAAAGCCGATAGTGTTGTAATTCAAGACTCGTGTTACTTTCCTTGAAGGTAACCTCAGCCTGACTCTAGCACTTAATCTGTGGCAAACATCCCCAGTCTGTTGTGTACTGCGGGGTAAGTAGTTCGCGGCGCATGGCCCATTTTTGCTCAATGCCTTGGGCGGCGAGGAATAAGGTATCGCTACCATAGCGGTGGTTAACACTATCGAGGGTGCGCATTAGCTGAGGATTAGCGGAGGGTGCATTGAATAGGTCAAACTGGCGGTGTTTCTCGCTGACTAAATCTAACAAGCCAACACCGATTTTATAGTAGCGCACGCCTTGTCGAAATAACTTAGGGGCGGCGACACTCATAGCACGGGTCAGCTCAGCACTGCAATTTGTGGCACATGGAAAGTTAACTAATGTTTTAGCGCCTGTTGGCTGCTCATCATAGGGAGAATTATTGGCGAACAGCAGCATGGTTTTACATAACGAACCTTGCCTTCTGGCTTTGGCGGCAGCAATGCCAATATGCTTACTTAAGGCTTGGTGGAGTTGTTGGTAATCGGTGATGCGTTCACCCACACTGCGAGTCGAGAAGATTTGCTTTTTATCTGCCCTTGCCTCATCCCATTGTTTACATGCTTGGCCGTTGAGTTCTCTTACGGTGCGTTCAATCTCGATATTAAATTGTTTGCGGGCGAGTCCTGCCGGCATTCTTGCCAGATCATAAGCAGTATTAATTTCCATTAGTGCCAGCTTTTTACTGATGCGGCGACCAATCCCCCATACCTCGCCCACGTCTACCGACTTTAAAATAGCGAGTCGGTCTGGCTCATTATTTATTACGCAAACACCGTTATAACCGGGTAATTTTTTGGCGGCGTGATTTGCCAGCTTGGCCAGCGTTAAGGTAGCACCTATACCAACACATACGGGTAAGCGGGCTTCTTTCCACACTGCACGGCGAATTAACTGCCCTTGTTCAAATAACGACTTGATTGCGGGGCAATGCTTAAAAGATAAAAAACTCTCGTCAATGGAATACACATGCTGCTCTGGAGCAAAGCGGCCGATAATACTCATCATCTTGGTGGATAGATCGGCATAGAGTTCATAATTGCTTGAGCAGGCAATTACCCCTAATTTTTGGCACTGGTCCTTAAATTCAAAGTAAGGTGCAAACTTGGGGATCCCCAACTCCTTAGCCTGACGATTAGCCGCCACAATACAACCGTCATTATTGCTAAGGATAATGATAGGTTTGCCGCGCCAGTCAGGGCGAAACACCTGCTCGGCGCTGCAATAAAAGCTGTTGGCATCGACTAAAGCAAACATTTTAGATTAGCGAGTGTTGGATTTTGTCGATGAAAACGAATTGAACTCACGACTACGCCTTCGATGTTAAAGGTATCGTAATCATGGATTGGTTTAGGTTGAAACTGCTCATTTGCGGATAGCAGTAAGCGGCGAGTTTTATCGATAATTTTACACACAAACTCGCCGTTATAATTGGCAACAATCACATCACCATCACGGGCCGTTTCATGGCGATCCACTATCAACAAGTCACCAAAATAAATGCCAACGCCCTGCATTGAATCCCCCCGAGCAAACCCCATAAAGGTCGCGTTTGGATGAATAATCAGGAGTTGATCTAAACTCAGGCCAAGCTGGCGATACTCTTCTGCAGGGCTTTCAAACCCTGTGAGCCCTGCACTTGCATAGATTGGTATGATACGCATAACTAACACCACTGGTTAAATATACAGTTATTTTAGCAGTAATCATGCGGCTGGCAAGTTTAACTCTACTGATTTAGAGATTAGCTTACTCCTTAGCGAGTTAACCTTAAACCTGAAGTGAATTGCTGGTGGTATGAATTGCACATGACTCAACTCGATCTATGTGCTGAGTCCCACTGCATGTGATTTAGTTAACGACTTCCGATATGATTAGACCTAGTTCTTAATGCCCCAAGCAAGTATTCCTCTATTGCTGGAGCTTCAAATGCAAACTCTCTGGGTAGAGGAATCGTCGTGATATACACACAACCTTCAGACTCAGATTTTTTGGGGACCCAGGTTGTGTAAAATCTTGAATTTAATCTAGCACCAATGCAGTTACCAAACGAAGCCTTACCAATATAAGTGAGCTTTTTCTCTCTATTCAAAAAAATATACACTCCAGGGCTTTCGTTACTAGGCCAAGTTGCATTCTTTTCGACAGATATATCCAAGAGATCGGTCAATTCAACTTTACCATGTGGTCTAGGATAGTCATTATTAAAATGATCAAGCGCAACTTGTAAATCAGAAAAGGTCGATAATTCCATTAATACTCCTTTTGAAACTTTTAACGTTCTATTCAACCAACCAGATTTGCCAACATCGCAGGACCATTAGCCTAAACTGAGCTCTCTTGTTAACGCGATAGACGAAGCCAATGAAGATCTTTTAAACATGACAGACCCCAGGCCTAGTTTGACAATCTGAGGTATAAGAACCTAAAGATTATCTGTCTTATCTGGTCGGCATCACCTCAAATGGCTAATTCACTCCCAGTGCTTTATATACCGCATCTACAGGATCGGCATAAAAGCTGATTTGAAACTTGGAGAAGATCTCCGCCGGTACGGTTGGAATATCCGAGGCAGACGCCATGGGCAGTAATACTCGCTTGCCGCCGCTGTCCATGGCTAACTGTAAACTGCCTGCCAGATCTTCTACCGGATTGACCACACCACCGAGCGTCATGTCCCCAAGAACCACCATTTGCTCCTGCACAGGTTTGCTCATCAAGATGGAACAAAATGCCACCAGCGCAGCCAGGCTAGTTTTAGTACTTGGGCCTGAGTTGTGAAGCTCTACGACATGAAGATGGTATTCATGTTCTGAAAACTTGGCGGTAGCGCTGATCCGATTCAGGTTACCTTTAAAGTAATCAAACCCTACCCGAATGGCTTCCTTTGCAGGCGTATTTGAGCCAAGGCCTGAGGTTGAGTGCCTGCCATTACCTGGCGTCATTTGAGTTTCAAAACGATAAAGCCCCAGTTGACCCGTGCCCCCTTTCGTCACCATATGCACTACACCAGGTTTACCCAACCCTTCGGGGATCAACTGGCTGCCGCCCTGCTCCGGTACATTGACAAAAAACTCTTCGAGAGTCTGATTATCAAGGTAACTAAAATGCACATCAAAAAACTCCATCCCGCCGAGTTTCTTGAGCTGCTCCTTGATACGCCGACGTAGCTCCAGTGCGTAGGTCAAACAACGGCGCACATCTTCTTTATCAAATACACCATGGGGATGCAGCAGCTTCAATAATCCAGACACAGTACGACGCACGGCAATCACATCGCGCTGGTTCAAGTTATTACCTAACTTAAAATAGCGATCAATGGCATCAGAAAAACTACGTTTACGCATCTCGCGCATATATTCAGCAAGGTAATCGGTGATCAGGCCATAGCTGTTAGTGAAAAATTCCGGCCGCATCTTGGGAATATCCCAGCCAGGGATATAGGCATGAAAACGGTCAAAGAAGGCGGTATCGATCATCGCCTCGGGGAACGGTGCCAGTAGATGGCTGGTCTTGACCAGAGTTTCGACGCTCTGATTGATGTTACCAACAAACACCATCGACGCTTTCGCTTCAATCGAATCACGTCCCCGAGAAAACGATCCCGACGCCATGTAATCCTTCATGATTTGCACGCCGTCTTTATCTTTAAAAGTGATACCCGCCACCTCGTCAAAGGCCACCACATCCCACATGCCCACTAAGCCGACTTGTCGAGAACTCATGTTATAAAACAAATTGGCAACCGTGGTTTGCCCGCCGGAAACTAACAGGGAGTTGGGCGAGCACTCCTTATACACATGGCTTTTACCTGTACCACGGGGGCCGAGCTCACACACGTTATAGTT
The DNA here is from genome assembly GCF_025653795.1 of Shewanella sp. SM73. NCBI lineage: Bacteria > Pseudomonadati > Pseudomonadota > Gammaproteobacteria > Alteromonadales > Shewanellaceae > Shewanella > Shewanella sp. SM73. Next base: position 433,761 of record NZ_JAKKRY010000001.1, on the reverse strand, counting down.
GTTTTCAACAAAGGGGATCATCCGCGTGAGCAAATGCCACTTAACCCGTTGCTTTAAGTTGGTCGGTTCCATACCTATGGAGCGAATGAGCACATCTAGCCACTGATCGGTTGAAAATTGTGCGCGAGCAGCAAACAGCTCTTCCATATCCATGGACGGCATTTGAATGGGCTTGAGCATAGCCACTGAAAACGGTGAGGTTTTTTGGCCTTCTTCATAAAAATAATTGAGGGTGATGATGCACCAGATCCCACCCGTCAGCAGCTTCTCATTCTGCTTAACAATGTTCGATGGGATCACCGCATCTTTAATGCCTAGGTTGGATAACTGCGCCTCGTAGACATCCTTTTTCTGGTTGAGTTTTACCCCCACCTTATCAATCACCTTAAAGCTACCACGCTCGCGGATCAGCGATTTAATCTTTTCAGCCTCGTCGGGACGCACGTAGTTTTCCGCCAAGATCTTCTTAACGTTTTCCAGTCCCTCGCGCACCACCTCATCATCGTCAGAGGCGCAGTACATCCCAAGCAAGTACTCCAACACATACACTGGCACGTTAGCGCCCTCTTTTAATTGCTTGGTTAGGTCTTTACGAACCACTTTACCCTTAAAAAAACGATTAAGGCGAGTATCGAGATCCGCCGAATTCAGTTCAGCAATTTCATCGGCTGCCGATTTCGGCGCCCCAATACTGGGCATTGCCTCTGGATCAGATGTATGTTGCCCATCGAGCGCACTGCCGCTCTGATACACATCCATTTGCTGGATCACCACATTATTGGTTACATGGGTCACAGATACAGGCTCTGCCTGTTCTGCCTTACTTAAAAACTCGCCGTCAGGACTGTGATTTTCGAGTGTCGACATGCCGTTCACCTTGCGGGCACTAACTGCCCTGTTGTTAATTTTTATATATCAATAAGATATTAGTGATTGATTGGTTTTTAATTGACCTTACAAACCAAAATCATTACTAAAAGCCAAGTCAATGGTCACAGGGTAACGGGCAAGTTCAATGCCCTCATCATCATCGGTGATCACTAACTGATAATGCACCTTACGGTCATACTGCTGGCCAGTTAACTTAAGTCTCACGTCCTGCACCCGCTCATCGAGGCTTGAAGATGTAGACTCAAACATCATCCGTTCGATAGCCGACACGTTTAAACCTGTGTCATCCACAATACCAAAGCGCACATTGCGTGGTATAAACTTTTCACCCACGGCATCTGTTTGTAAAAAGCGAACTTTATCAATGGCATTCACCAACTTAATGGGTTGATGCGCAGGCACAACACCCACTTTTTGCTTTTCATTTTGCTGTAACTTTTTACCACGCAGCTCCTGCACCTCAACAATAGGCACACAAATTTCTTGTAACATAGCGCCACCGTGGACAAAACGCGCCCCACCGACAAAATGGAATCGGCTTACGCCGCGCGGTAGATAACATTCCATATTAGTGGTGCCACCAATAATCTGTGCCAACCGGCCATGCCAAACCTCATCGTTTTGTGGCAAATTGCGCCCCAGTAAATAGCGTTTTTTGGCTTCAACCGTGCCAGCGGGCTCATGCAGTAAGCCTGACTTAACTGCAGCTTCTGGGCTTGCCTGCTGGAACAAAAAGCCATGATCGGCAGTCACCAGCACTCGGGTCACCCCTAAACCATTAATCACTTTTGTCACCAGCGCTTGCAGTTCCTCAATCGCTTTACGCACTGCGCTAAAGGTTTGGTGTTCAGTTGCCGCTTTATCGCCAATGGCATCAATCACATCGTGATAAATGTAAATCACACTGGCCTCACCCACGGCTTCAACGGCCTGAGCACGGGTCCAACCAAGCAGATCCTTAGCCGAAATAGCCAGCCCGCCAACGCTGGCCAAAATACTGCCGCGATTAGCCAGCCCAGCACTGCTTTTACCATCCACCAGTACCGTAGTACCGTCGCTTGCATAGTCTAATTGCTTATGGGGTAACAACGCTGCCATCCCAAGCTGAGTGTAACTGGGCAGTACCCCCAGCTGGCTTTTAAGTTGCGCCGTAAAGCGTTTGGCTTGATTAATCTCGCTCTGCAGCTCATGGGCCACTTCGTAGCGCAGCGCATCACTGATAATCACAAACTGGCGGCGAACCCCTGGTTGCGCCAAACGGGTGCGGACCGAGGTTTCAAAAAAGTGCTGCTGCGAGGGAATACCCAACTGCCAGTGATCGAGGCGCTGCTCTTTGGCAAGTAGCCCATCCCAGCACAGTCCCAGCTGGTACAAATACCAATTCACATACAGGTCTTCAATCGCGGCATCGAGGCTGGCAAGGATCTCCACCGCCTGTCCCTGCAACTCATCTACCGCCTCGTTAAATAATCGATAGGAGGCATCAAACTGAAACAGTTCTTTCTCGTAGGCCAAATACATGGCCTGAGCGCTAGGGTAATGAAAGCCATCAACAAAGCGCCGTCTTAACTCAAACAGCTGCTCTGCATGGCTAAGTGCTTGGTATAAATAGCGGTATTTAGGCGTGCTTCGCGCCCAGTACATTTGGCGACGGCGCGACAGTAACATGGCAAAATCGGCACGGGAAAACGCCAATCCCCCCGCCTGCAAATCCTCCACTAACGCCCGAATAAGCCATTGTTCGACCGCTTCAAAGGTTTCTACCGCCAGCAACTGCGAGGTGTCTAAGGTCGTTAAACGGCTACTCAGCTCTAACTGCTTAGCGATCATCGCCGACAATTGGCGGTAATCCTCACTATAGCGGCTCGAATCTCGCCATAAGCCTAGCAAAGTCATGGCATTGGCGCGTCCCGATGGGTTAGCCAGCAGTTGCCCTTTCATCCATTGTGGCCGTGCGCCGTCCATCAGCTCATAACACTCGCTCACCAGCATTCGGCGCAGTAAGTCATTCAGGCTTGGCGTTGCCGTGTCATTCGTCACGCCAAGGTAATCAAAATGCTCCGCCATCAGTGCCCAAAAGCTTATCAGCACACAATGCTTTTCAAGCAGAGCCAACTCTTTCTCAATGGCCGATGAATATTCATCCACCATCAGGCTGCCCAGCGTCATCAGCATATCTGGGTAATTGGGCTTACACCCCAGCAGCACGCTGATGATTTTCATGTCCAGCGATAATGGCGTTTCTTGGCCGCTACGGCCATCCACTCTGGCCTTTAAGGTTTTAAGCCGCTCTTGGCTGGCAAAAAAACTCTGCCGCGCCGCAATGTGCTCCCGCAGTGACATATCATGCAGCCCAAGCTCATTTAAAATGATCGACGCCGCATCGGCATAAAAGGTCTCGCTGTAGCAGCGCATATCCAGCAGCCAATCCTCGGCCGCAACAGGCTCAGCACTCGGCCAATACAGCAAAAACGCCTGTGGCTGTGCTTGTGCCTGTGAAAATGAAGACGGCTGTTGGTGCAAATCCTGCGAATTCTGTAACGCCGATACATTCGGCAAATCAATCCGGCAGCGCACCGCCAGCTGTGACTCCTCGGCCATATTCAGCACACACACAGGTGCATCTTGATGCCACAGCGACAGCTCGTTAAGCACCGCGGTAAAGCTCTGGTCAGGATCGTGCCAAAACACAATCCGGCTGCCTTCGAATTTTTTGTTTAAACCCGTTTGTAACTGGGTAATATCCATTTTAAATCCAATAGTTTACTGTAAAACTGCTAACGCGTTAAAGACCTGAATCATCGACTTGTATGATTTCTGTATCACTGGCGTCAATCTCACTCGCCCTTATCGCCGGTGATGGCTTTGACATCACTGAGCAGGGTGCCGAATTTGCCGTAGTTGACCTTGACCCCGTCATCCAAATCAAGGGTGATGCGCATATCGGCGTGATGTTTAAGCTGGTCGTCAAAGGCGCGCAGTTCACTGAGCTGCTTGGTGAGGCTGTCGATCTCTTTGCCAATGCGCTTGGCTTCCGCGGTGCTGGCCTCGGTTTGCTCCATGCGCTTACGCTCAATACGACTGGCGATTTGGCCGAGCAGCGGGGTCACGTACTCGGTGCGCATCCGTGGCAGGGTCGATTCGCTGTAGCGGTGCAGATACACCAAACACTCAAAAGCCTTCTCTTTGCCGGAGCTGAACAGCCAGTAAATCGGCCGCTTTTTGTAGGTCTTGAGGTGGTCTTTATAGAACTGGCTCGAGAGATAACGACGCAGGGTTTCACGGGATGTTTCGCCGCCCTTTTTCACCGGCTTGATGGCATTGAGGCATAGACTATCGGCGATAAAGGCAAGGTTCTCTTCCAGAGTCTCGGCGCCCCAGACGGTGCGGACAAACGCCTCAATGCGCGCGGCCACATCATCCTCAAACCAGGCCTCGCTGGTCAGCGGCAGGATGCCGTCGCCATCGGCGGCAAAGGTGTTATAGGCCCCCTCCTCCACCAGCGCCTTGAAGCCTTCATTGCCTGCATGGGCGTAGACCAGCCCGTCGCGATCCAGCGAATAGCGGCCCATCATGCAGCCGATGGCGTAGGAAATAAGCTCGGCGATGGTATCGGATTTCAGCCGCCCCTCGCGCTCTTCATCCGTTAAATTGCCACCATAGCGATAGTGCGGATTGCAGGTGAGGGTAATTTCACTAAGCAACACCTCCGGCGTCAGCTCATCCTGCAGACTATAGGCGTCGATTAAGATCCGGTTATTTTCCTCTTCCAGGCGATGCATTTCGAGGGTGGTTTCGTGCCAGTTAGCGCGGAGGTCTTGGTAGACAATTCCCAGTGTGGGGCGGTCATTGTCGGAATATAGCATCGGCATGCTGGTAAAATCCCAAGAGACCTCATATCCATCCCAGTCTCGTTTTGAATACATAACCAACCTTTCAACTAAAGCAACAACTTGCTCCTCGGTATGCTCCTCCGGAAGAACAGGAATCTTGCAGAGATGTTCTGCTTCGAAGTTTAGTGTTGGCGAAAGAGCACCAAGAACATACTTAACGAAAGTCGAGTTGAGTACCCCATTGAAGTACAAGTTGGACTTATTCGTGTCAAAAAAAATCGCAGACCCTGCAACATCAAAAATGAACCCTTGAGGGAAATATCTGACAGCAAATGATCCACTTGAAATTTTTGACCAGCTTATACATGGTTTGAAATAACAATCTTGATTTTTCAAGCGACCACCTGGGCTAGTTTTATTCAGCTCTTCATGAAACTCCTTAATCTCTCGCCCATCACTCTCATAGTTAATAACGAACTCTTGGTTTCCATACCAACGACGGAAATCTCCACCTTTATTGTAAGGAAACCACTTATTGCTACTTTCGGATGCCGATTGTAATGATTGAAAATTAATCCCGAACTTGTTTTGGGAAATTTCATGCCAAAGTCGTAAGAATCTTCCATTGTTTGATGTGGTAGCTCCTTGCTTTGGTTTAGAAATATCTTCTAGTTTTTTTTTGTTAGCAAAGTGTTCTAGCACTGCACGGCTAACCCAATATGCCACCGGACTCCCCGGGATTTTGGCAAAATCTGCAGTTGAAGCACGGTAAAAGTGTTTGGCCATTTTATGATTGTCTTGCTGGCTCATTGGGCCACCTCTTCATTTAAATTAGGTTGTTCGTTTTCGCCGCTGTGCTGCTGCCAGTCATCCGCAACTGTTTTCCAATTCACGGTGCGCTCTTGCGGCTCACCCTGCTCGTTGGCAGCAAGCCCTTCGCCCGACCACACAGCCCAAAAATCAGGATCATCCGATTTGGGCCTATGGTTTTCAGGCAGTGCATTCATCTGGACCAAGACCGGCAGTTCGGATGCCCAGCCGAGCAGAATGGCATGACGGGAAGGTAGTGAGGGGAGATCTCGCAGCAGGCCACGCAGGTTGTCGGGCACCAGTTTGTGCACCAATTCCTGATCGCGGTCGTTGCTGATACGGTGCAGCAAATAGCTGTTGCATTGGGAGAGCACGGTTGGCGAGAGCTCACTGGGGCGCTGCGAGGAGAGCACCAAGCCGAGCCCAAACTTGCGGCCTTCACGAGCGATCTTCTCGAATACCTGACAGCATATGACGGCCGAGTTCTGGTTTTCTGCGTCGTCGTGATAGCGCTTAATAAAGGTGTGCGCCTCTTCCATCACCAGCACGGTGGGCAACGTTTTACCGTGGTTTAGTTTTCGATAGCGCTGCAAAGATTCGAGCGTCATCCGCGCAATCACGGCGGTGATGATGTGCACCACTTCGGCAGGCACCAGCGAAAGGTCGATCACTGTCACCGAGCCATTGGAGGCTTGATTTTCACCGATATGATTTTCAAGCCAGTCAACCAAGGACATATCGTCCATGCCTGTCACAATCTTTTTTATTCTCGCATCCGATAGCATTGTGCGAATGCGCATAATCAAGAAATCAAAATATTGTGAATTTGTTTCCTGACTAGCCAATGTTTCCAGATGGTCGGCAAATTGGGCACCATCGAAGGATAGCGGCGCGTCCTCGTTAGGCCCATCTTGGTAAACCAGCCCACCGATTTCATCCAAGAAAGCGGCTAATTGGTTAGAAAGAGGTTCAATTAAAGTTGCAGGAAAATCAGAGTATCGGACACTCCCATCCTGACGATTATTCATCTGACCCGGCCGGAGAAGAGTCTGGTGAAAAGCCTGCCAGAGTTGATTGATTTGAGCTGTATATTGAGAATATATTCGACCGTACGCCTCTAAGTCGGTTGTATATGCTGCAAGCTTTGGCCCGAATTTCCAACCTTCATAAGTTTCACCATTTCTTACCTGTGCCTTTAAACTGATTAGCATTGAGCTAATTCGCCGCCTGAGCGCAAATACACCATCATCCGAATCATCACGGCCACTGCGCATTTCTCGCAATGCTCTACGCAGCAACGGGCGTTGTGCTTTTTCACTTGCTTGAGTAAACGCACTCCACTCAGCACTATTCCAAAACCATAAAGGGACTTGCAGCTGTTCAATGCCTTCACTGGGCTCAACCGCATACACACGCACGTCTCCCAGATCTTGAAAGGTTTTTGCATATTCACCATTTGGGTCAAGAACAATAAAGCGTGCGTTTGGTTTCGCGCCTCGTTTTTTCTCCGCCGCCTCCAGAGACCAACGGATCAGGCCCGCTACCGAGCAGGATTTTCCGCTGCCTGTGTTACCCAATACGGCCAAATGGCGGCCAAACAGACGATCTGGGTCAATTCTCACCTCGGCATTAGCTGCGAGTGGGCTGGTGCCTATCTTGATACGACGGTTGTCACCCGACTCGACGATGGCCCGCAGCTGGCTTGGGGTCGGTAACAACACCGCTTCACCGACCGTAGGATAGCTCTCTACGCCACGCCGGAAGCGATAAGAGTCTTCATCGTTCTTATCCCTCCCCTCGTAAGCCAATACGCCCAGCGGGTTCAAGCTCATCTTGCGTAGGGGATAGGGCAAATCTACCAGACCAAAATCCTGCATCCCTTTACGTTTGGGGTACTGGGAACGCTCGATGGTGATCCATTCCACTTGTGCTACCAGATATCCCTCATCGCTGGGGATCAGTACATAGCCGTTGATGCGCGGGAACGGGCGTGGTGTACCGGTATTGAGCGCCACACCATCGGGGGCTTCGATATCGATCAGCACCTTGATTTCGTCTGGCGAGACGAAGTCGATGGTGCCAATACGCAAAGAGTCGGCATACGCCAATGGGGAGAGGCTCATTCCGGTAGCCCTCCAGCTGATAGCGTCACACTCTCCGGTGGTTTTTTATCTTCGATCTGTGATGTGCCCCAACGCTGTTTGAGCAATTCGCTCATGCGGAAGGTGGTCTTATCGATGGCGGCTTTGGGCAGGTAGCTTTCGGTCAGTATCGCCAGATCAGCCAATGCCGGGCCAATCAACAGGCTGATTTGCGAGGGTCTACCCATCTCGTAATAGGTTTTCATGATGCGCCCAAGCGGATCGTCGTAAGAAATAACGACAAGATGGGTTGAGGGAATGGTCAGCATGTCGCGGATCACGCGGTTGATATGCTCATCGCCAAAGCTGTAGCCATAGGTCACCAAGGTACTGTTAGGACGACACACGGCAGCAGCCAGATCGCGAAACAGCTCTACATAGGGGTAATCGGCGGTTTCACGGTCTTTGGCTGCATTCGGATAAATCATCAACTTATTGGCAGTTACTCCATCAAGGCCCGGAGCCTGTAGGTAAGGAGTAACCTTCTCGGCGCCAAACGGCAAACCGATTCGACGGATATCCTGGCCCGTTTGTACCCAGTCTACAGAGCCATGCAACTTGGTATAGCGTGCTACCCCCTCAAGATAACGCGGCTCTCCTCGAATGCCGGGCGGGTTGTAGTGCATATCCAGATCGAGCCGAGAAGAGCGGAAGATCGGCATCAGGTTGCCTAAGAACCGGTCGAGCAAATGCAGCCCAGCAAGTTCGGCGCCCGCCTCGATTAAGCGGTCATAGTTGGTCGTAAAAATATTAAGGCGGTCGCGTACCCCGGTGCGGCTGGCAAAGCTCATCAGAAATGTTACCAAGGTATTGAATGCATGTTCGCGCTTGGCTTCTTTTGCTGTAGCAATGCCAGATTCGCTCTGCAGAATCGACAATGCGAAGGATTTCATACCTTCTTCAAGTTCTTTGCGCAAGGCATCAGCCTTGCTGTCCTGCATGATCTCCAGGCCACGCAACAATTCGTTGGCGACACGCAGTTGATCTTCAAGATTACCCGTCTTTCGCCCTGCAGCAACAGCAGCCTTCTCTGCGGCTTGAGTGATAGCGGTCTGATGATTGCTCAATGTCAGCGCCCCCATACCGGCAGCGCCCTTTTCTGCAGCCAGATAATGCACGGCATGCGTCAACCCAGAACCCGCCAACAGCGAAAGGTGTTCTGATTGGAACAGTGATGTCAGCCAAGGCTCGACACGGGAACGAAGCTCCTTCTGGGTAAAAGTGTCATTGCTTACCCAAGATGTCTCCTGCCCCTCACTCAGTTTGAATCCGTTTTCGTCGGTTACAAACTCTATCGGTCGCTTATCATCGCGAACTTTGATGTAATTTTTAGGTGTCCCGCTCATGCCAACGCCTCTTTAAACATCGCCGCTTTTTCGGCCTCCGAGTTGCCATCCACCAGCCGGAAATAAGCCCCCTGATAGGTGGGTAGATGAGGCCGGGCCAGCACAAAGGCGGTGGTCGATACCACCTCGCCGCCAATACTGTCAAAGCCGCGCGCCCCCAAGTGAGCCATCCCAAGAATGGTATGCTGCCCCAAAATACGGGCTCGCAATGCCTCAAACGAGGAGAGGAACATCCAGCTTTGCATAGTGATCATGGCAACCATGCCTGCAGTTGTGGTCAAGTCGAGATTGCGCTCGATAAAGATGGCGAACAGATCCGATTTACTGTCGGGGAACTGCTTTTTAGCAAACTCTTTTAAATCGGCATTCATGCCCTTGCCGCCCATATAGGGCGGGTTGGCAATCACGGCATCATAGCGTTTGGCCAATACGCTGGCCTGCAACAGCAGTGGTAGCAACGCCTTAGCCGCCGGTTTTTGCATGGCATCGCCGCGTTCGCTTAAGCCCTTGAGGGTGGTGAGCAGCTCGGCGATGGCCTCGGCTTTATCGGCTGGCACCGCAATCAAGGAGCCTAAGGTTTTTGCGTCACTAAAGCGCTGCTGCAAATCCTCAAGCAGCGTTAGCCGTGCATCGCTGCTTGCAAGGGTTGTCGGGGCACTGGCAAACAGATCCTGCACCTGCCCTCTGTCCCAGTCGGCGTTCAGGTTAAGCGCCTGCCACAGCTTAGGGATATTGAGCGCTCGGCTCTCCTGCAGAGCATAAATATTGAGCTGGATTTCACGAGAAAAGAGCCGGCGATCATCCTGACGGGCCCGCATCATTAGCGCAAAGCCTGCGAGCTGGGCGGCGCGGTCGTCAATATCGAGGCCATAGAGGTTGTGGGTAAGGATAAGCTCGGGGATCTCGCGGCTGCGGTAACTGCGCTCTTCGTAAATGCGATAAAGGATGTTATAGGCCTCAACCAGAATATGGCCGGAGCCGCAGGCTGGGTCCAGCACTGTGATGGATTCGGGCTCAATGCTGGTGGGCGTTAACTTGGCAAGCTCGCTAAGCACCTCGTCTGGCTGCTCGCCCGGCGCCACATAGTAGGGCATATCGCCAGCCAAGGGCGAGCCTGGGTAGGTTTGCAGCCAGTAGCGACCCAAGGAGTTTTGCACCAGATATTGCACAATCCAGTTGGGGGTAAACAGCTGGGTGGCGGCGGGAATATCGGCGGATTTAACGACTTTGCCGATGACCTCATCTTTTTTATCGCTGATATAAAACTGATACAGCCAGCCGATAACCTCCACCTGCTGCCAATCGGCCTCGGGGATGGCGTCTATCAATTCGCGCCAAAAGGCATCAGTACGGGTGAGGCCAAGTGGCAACAGCAGCTCGGTTTCATCGTCGATGGCCTCAAACAAAAACGGCATGGCGCCATGTAAGCGGTGGCACTGGCCGAGCAGCAGTTCACGGAACAGGGCTTCTTGCTCGTTACCGGCCAGCATCAAGTCGAGCAGTGCCGGCTTATCGAGGGCAACGCCTTCGCTGATTAACGAGTCGATCACCTCGGTGGCACGATCCAGCACTTCAAAGCCTTGCATCTGGCTAGGGTGCGATAAGATACGCACGCCGTGCTCAAGATAGCCCTCTTCGCTTTTGAGCTCCATAAAACGGATGGCGCAAAAACGGTTAAACCAGGTGTAAGCCATCTGCTCGATCACGGCGCTAAAGCCCTCATCGGCAATGCGCTGGCTCAAGCGCTTGAGCGGCGCACTGACCCTTGCAGGGTGGGTGTATGGCCCGACCTGTAGCACATCGCCACTGATGCTGGGCGCTGTGATGCCCTTGGCGGTTAAGCCAAACTCCCCGGCCCGCGCCACGATGGCCTTGATAAACGCAGTGCGGGCCCGAGGCGCGACTTTTTTAAGGTTATTAGTGTTCATATTTTATCCGGAAAATGCTTAATTATTTTTAGCAATCCTGCACTCATCTGATGACAAAATCAGAATAACGCCTACTGTAGGTGTAACTGATATGCAAGATATACTAATGCAGAGATAAAGAGTGCATTTGTTGCAACCGTGGATATCAACCAACGGCGGGCACTTTGCCGCCAGCACACATCTTGATGTGCAATGTCGCTACGCAGTTTAGCCAGCTCTGCTGCTTGTGTTTGCAATAATGTCTTATGACTCTCGATAGTCTGAGCCTGCAACTGGTGATGTTTCCCGGTTGATGCGGCAAGCTCGTTCAAAGCCTTTTGCTGGACATCCAATGCATGGGTCCAAGCCATTCGCTGCTGAGTCATTTCCGCTTGCCTGCGTGTGTCATGTTCTGCTAACGCTTGCTCAAGTAGATGTTCTACCTGATTGATCAACTTAGATTGCTCTTGCTGTAACAATTGATGTGATTGACGTATCTCAGAGATTTGCTGATCAACGGATTCAATCAGTTGATCTTTGGTATGTTTAATCTCGTTAGCGATTTTGATCAGCTGAATGGCTCCTTCCTGCGTCAGCCCCTTCAGCTCAAAATATTCAGTAACCAGTTTCTCCAGCCTGAGATTTTGTTCTGATAATACCTGTTGTTGCTGCTGGATCTTTTCATCACTGGCTGCAAGATGCAGTGTTTGTTCTTGGATAATTTCTTGCTGTATTGCCAATTCTTCCTGCTGGTTTACCAATTGCTTAGACTGGGCAACACTCAACACCATTAATTGACCAATTTTCTTGGAAAAACTTGCCTGCAACTCTGCTGCATCCAGTGTTGCATCTTCAAGCTCGCTCTTGTTCCACCATCGACTGAGAAAGTTTCGTTCCTCGTGCTCCTTTCTAGCTGACTTAAGATTGTCCATTTTTTTATAGTCGGCAGAGAAGCCTTGCAGAAGACTTTTCATATCGACAGCACGCAGAAAGTCATCAGGTATATCTGAATGTGCGACAGACTGAATCAGGCTGGTTGATTGATTGTCCATTACGCCCCCCATCCCTTGATATTAAGGCCGGTCATTAGCGCATCCAGCTCTTGTTGATTGTCCTGATATTGCTGCTTCTTAACACTAAGCTCATTGAGTAACTGTTCTTTGGCAAGTCTGTCTTTGTCACAGGATTCATAAGTCGCGGTAGACGCTTCACAAGCTGTCTCGAGCGCAAGCCCTATTTGCAGATAGGTTTTTGCAATATCTTGATACATTGCTGAGTTTTTGAACTGCGCCTCAAGCAAGTCAGCCATGTGTAACAAATTACTTTGTAGTTCATCAAGATTGGCTTCTTTAGCATGCAACAGATCAGTGCCTTTTTCTGCAAGCTTGTCAAACAGACTATCCAGACCATAGATAACCAGTGCTGAAATTATCCCAGTAAGTAACCCCGTAATAACTTGCGAGACAGCCCCAGCATAAGGCATGCCTGTTGATACAAGAAATGCATTTACGGACTCTTCGAATAGCATGCCGAGTGACATGGTGACCACCCCCGCGATGATTTTGGTTACCTGACGGAACACCTCATCTGAGCTCATATGCTCAGGTGGTTTGGCTATCATTTTGACAGCCTCCCACAGCCCCTTCATGCCTTCGCGGATGATGGTGACCACCTTGGCAGAAGTTGTAACCACGGAATTGATGATAAACGTCAGCAGGTTACTGACAAAGCCCTGAACCCCGCCCTGAATCGCAGCATCCAGAGCACTACCCAGTTTATTGATGACTCTGTTGGCAACCCGTTTAAAGGCCGCTATCAGCCTGTCGATAAAACCAGGAGTTTTAAATGAGGACTTTAACGACCACATTTCGATAAATGAGCCGTTGATAAACTCGAAGAGTAAGATCCCCAGCGCCTGCCTTAATGCGTTCTTTCCGGCTTCTTTAGCACTGGTCATGGCCAACGCTTTTCCGTGATACTGTAAGCGTTCCATTTCGGTGGGTAGATGGTTATCAACCGCCTTTCTTGCCTTGTCAATTAGGGGCTTGGTCACAGATGGATCAAAGCCATTTTCCTCAGATAAAAACTCTTCTGCAGATTTCCCACCTTTTTTTCGATTGTTCTCCATTGTTGTGAAATGAAGATTATCTTTTTCAGATGCAAGCGCCTGCCTCTCGGTTTTACCAAGCATCCATGCACCTTCTCTGTGGGCTTCAGCAAGCGGAACAGTATGATCCAGCTCCGCGTTCATTTTATGATGACCAGATTCGGTTATTCTTCTAGTTGATGCTTCTTTGCCCGTATATTTATCTACGAAAGTCTGATCATTCATAGTACGGTCTGCATGGGACTGCTTAAGAAGATTTTTCTTTGCCTTAGAAAAGCCATAATCCGATGTTCGGTTATACTTTTCAGATTCTTTGGCATAGATACCTTGATCGGCATTATGCTGGGTAGTGACATTACCACCTGTTTTGTCATCGAACATGGCCGGAGTTAACCCAAAAGGGCCAATCACACTCTGAAACATCTGTTCTCGCAAACTGATCTTCAGCTCATTAAATCGCTGCTCCTTCAACGACTCTTTGGTTTTGCTAAGTTGTTGATTCCGTTTCATCTGTAGTTCCCCGAATCCCTTATCCTACTTAATCCGTACCCGCTTGCCAGCATTAATGGCATCGCTTAAGCGGCTGCGCAGCTTGTCGAGATAGGCTTCGATATCATCTCGAGTTTCAATAAACATATGACTGGCACCTAACAGCTCGGTGGGCGAGACTATTTCAATCGGCTTGGCGACAGGGGCCGGTGGTGTAACTGGATCTGGTTTAACCGACGGCGGTGTCAGGGTTGAACCCGACGGAGCCATTGCTACTGTGCCAGTGGTTGCAGTGCCTGTTGCTGCGGCCTTTGCGCATGGCTCAGTGACCGTTGAGCCTTGCTGCGCTTGCGCCTGCTTTAACTGTGCTTGCTGCGCAGCGCTGTACTTGTTGATGATCTCAATGACATCATCTTCGAGTTCATCGGCTTGCTTCTCAAAACTCAACATCTCATGCAGCGAATGGCTTTGGGCGACCTTTTGTTTAAGGTCTTCAAAGGGATGCAGTGCTCGGTTACAGAGCTCATCCGGTAAGCCTGCCAGTAAACTGACACAGCTTTGCTTAACGGTATCAATGCTAACAACCGCGGCGTAACGGCGAGTCTCGATCAAGCGCTGATTGACGCGTTTTAGGGTATCAATGTGAGTTGCGACCGTACGCAGCTTAGCGTAAGGCGCGGCCGCCTTGACGATAAGCTCAAGCTCATTGAAGGCATTGGCGGCCTCAATATCTTGCTCCAAGGCATGGCGGTTAGCGGCAAATTGCTCGCCTATCGCGCGCTTGATCTGTTGCCAAGTCTCAAATTGGCGGGTAAAGAACTCTTCGACTTCTTCAAATTCCTCGGCAAAGTCTTGTAAATCTTTGCTGTCGCTTTGTAATTGTTCGATTAAGCTAAAGCTGTTGTTTTGCTGCTCCAGCAAGGTAGCCACTAAGCGGGTGCCCTGCTCTAATACCGTTTTGCCGGGGCAATCGGATAAATTGGCTTTTTGGGTGAAGTCTCTGAGCAGCGCCTGCCAGCTGTTAAGTTCTTCCAACAGCTTTTTGGCTAGTTCTTTTTCGCTCACCTCAAAGGGCTTGTTAAAAATCTCTTTGGCAAGCTTTGCCGCTTTGCTGATTTGCAGCTCGGAGTGTTGCCTCACGCGCCGTAGACGCAAGGTGGCAAAACTGCGAACTGAGGTAAATTGCTCATAACTGCGTTTAAGGGGTAAATCCCCCGCAGGCGTTGACAGCGCCACCTTACCTTGCAGTACTAGGTACGCAAGTTGCAGTATCACTTCGTCACGGTTCCAGCCAAAAGGACGGCCAGTAAATCGCTCCAGCATATCCTTTAAATACACTGGCTTATTGGCTGAATCTGCCACATCCAAGAAAAGCGCAATTTCTTGCTTAGCGCCCGCATTAGGATCTTGCTCACCAAGGCCGAGATTGAGCTGAGCCAGATCATCGGCGGTGACGACGGCCTTAAGCTCTTGCAATGGTGCGTTGCCTGAATTTTTAAGCAAGTTAAGTTTTTGGAATGAGTTTTCAATTACATAGGCAAAACACTCGTCAATAATGCTCACCACATTGGCGGCTTTAACATTGAGTTCGCTGCCAAGGGCATAGCAAGGCGCTTGCTTAACCAGATCTTCAAAGGCCAAGCTTAAGCGTTTGCGACGACTGGTGTTTTCCATTGCTTTTTCGGCGAGCAATTTTTCTTGCTCTGGGCGCTGACCGCGGATCCCTGAGAGGAATTTTTCAGTTTTAAGCCAAGTGTCAAACTCATCCCAAAGGCGCTTATCGCTGGGTAATCGTAATAGCACACAACCCTGCCCTTCACTACTCATGGCTTTGCAGGCTTGCTCATGGTAAGTGTCATAATTGGCATCCAAGGGGGAAATCACTTTGAGCACTAAATCAGTTTGCAAACTGCCATCAATTGGGTGGCCATTACAGAACCGGCTTAAGGGATAATCTTGTTTATTGACCGGATAACGATACTGACGCTTGCCGCCGAGGACCTCGTCGAATACCAGTTTCGCTAGTTGGCGGTTTTCTTCAGTAGACTCTACTTGGGTGTGCTTGATTTCCTGTTCGATGGCTTTCTCATCATCGGTGAGGAACACATATTCATCACCATTACGGGTGATCAGTAACTGATTTTCCAAACGGTTAAGGCTGGCTTCAATCCGACTTTTTAGGGCTACTTTATCGGTGTCGATTTCTTCAATAGACAGCGTCACCAAATTATCTAAGGTCGATTTAAGAATATCGACATAGCGAATTAAAAACAGCGTTTTTAGAATGCATACATCGTAAGGTTCTAGGGTCTTTTTCTCGGCAGCCTGCTCGAAAATACGTTTGACGTTGGTATCTAGAAACGACTCGATAGCGGGATAAAAGGCATGAAACGGAATGAGCACACCTACGGATTCTTGCATAAATTGCCGCGCAGCATTTTGAAACGCATCTAGCAATGAACGCTCACCGCGGGAGAGGTGCTTACCTGTGGCGCCGACTTTACGGATAGCCTCAAACACCTTCTGCACTAATAAATATTGATAAGGTACAAAAGGATAATGGTCGATAAATTGGACATTGTCCTCAAAGCTATTGAGCTCTACCGTGGTATTGCTGTCAAAGGCGAGCTGGTTTTTGAGGATATCGCCCTTTCTTGCATACAAGGCTGCGAGTTCATCTTTGGCTGTTGGACTCTTTTCGAGCAACCTCGCTTGGATCACTTCACTGGTATTGGATGATGAGAGAGAAATCCGTGTATGGAAACGACCTTGAATTTTTGAAAAATCTTGGCCCTTTTTAGCACTGAGATCACCAAGGACAGCATCAATATCTTCCTGCGAGGTAACAATAACCCATGCCCGGCCACCACAGGCGGTGCCAAGATTTTCGGTGATGGTTTGCAGTTTGAGCATCATCTGTGTGTTGCTGCCAATAAACTGGCCTACTTCATCGACTAAAAACAGAATGCGCTTATCGCCACAGCGATCTAAATACTCCCTCACCCATTTAGCAAAGTTGGCGATGTCGAGGGTAAACATCGACTCGAGGTTTTCCATACTCTGTATCGAGGATGCCTCAGACTGCCCTGTGGCATGGGACCAAGCTATGGCCATTTCGTCACGGCAGAAACCATAAGCATCACGCTCATCTTCCCAGTGATCGCCCTTGACCTCAAAAAACTTGTCTTTAAATGCTTGATATTGACCGCGTTCATCGAGCTCGCGCTCAAGGTGCGCAATATGGGGGTGATCGGCGCTGTACCCTAAGCGCTCGTTAAACACTCGCAGAAAGACTTTGAGAATGGCATCTTCTTTATCTTCGGTATCTGCACGACTATCGATGTTGAATAAGATCACATCGGTGTCGCGATTCACTGCGGCGTGGATATCGCTAAACAGCAGGCTGTCGGTGATTTTTGATTTGAAGAACTCTATCGCAGCGCGGGTTTCACCCTTGTTAACGGCCTTTTGATTGCCCAGCAAATAAGACAAAATTTTAATAAAATGCGATTTACCCGAACCAAAGTAACCCGATACCCATATACCTATTTTACCGGCAACAGCAGGATCATCGGGATTGGCTATACCAGGCAGGTAGGACTCAAAAAAACGGCGCAAGTGACGGTCAAGCTCTCGGGTGACTACATATTCATCCAGTTCGCTCCAAACAATTTGTTCATCGAGCTGATCGGCTTTAACAACGCCATTGATTGGACGGTCGAGCTCTTTGTTGAATAAGTCTTTTAATTGCATAATGTCTTCCCGAAAATGACGGCTCAGATTTTTATCTGGCATTCCGTTGCTGGTTTTTATGGTTTAGTCTGTTTACTTACATTCATTGGTTAATAGTGCTTTGCTCTAGGCACCAACGGAAATGCCCGATAGTAGTTTGCCTGTGAGATCTCAGCAGAATCAAAATCGAACGGGTAAAGTTCAAGCCCCGTATAACGCCCGGGGTACATCAGCACCAAAGGTATGTGTGCCATTTTGGCGTGCAGTGCATTTAATAGGCTGTGACCTCTAAGTAATGGCCAACATTGCCCAAGGCCTGATAGCACCACAAACTGAGGCTGCAGGGCTTGAATTTTTTCGGATAATTGACTCGCGACCTTGCCTTGCTCCAGTGGGCCCTTGAGGGCTTTTGCCAGTGCTTCGGTGCCCTTTTGTATTTCCATTTCAAAGGCTTTATCTAGAAGTTTTCGGCTTCGGAGCATTTCGATGATTTCTTCAAACAGGTTCAGATGTAGTAATCGATAACTCTGACGCTCAAGCTTGCCTAAAGTGCTTGCAAGGTGATCCCTTATCATTAACTCGTACTGGGGTGGGTAATCGAAAATATAAAAACCAATCTCACCACCCAGTTCTTGGTTGTTTAAAAAGCTGTCACTTTTGAGGCGCTCTTCTATCGCATCTAATCGCGTTATCAGCGAGGTTTTGCTTTCCTGTTGCAAGTTCATCGTGCACTTTCCATGGCATTAAGAATATGGGTGCAATCAAACTGATTACACCAATCAGTAAGCTCGGGTTGCAGATAAACATTTTTGAGTTTTTTACTGCGGCCAGACTCGAGAAAGCCTGCATCCGCAAGGATTTTGAATATATTCGAGCCAATTTTTTGGATCGAGGCAGTTGAGTACTTTTCAAGCCCCTCGATTACCCTAAATCTTGAGTCAATAAATTCCTGCCAATCATCTAATCTGAGCACTTCGCGGTACATGCGACGCGCGTCAGAAACGGTTGTCATCATAAAATCTGATAGCACTGGTGATTGTTTCATCACTGAAAATAACAGGAGCTGATTCGCTAGCTCATCTTGAGCGACCTCGAGGTCCGCCCAAAACGCTTCCCCTAAGGGTTCAATACGTTTTCGGACTGTGCTTGCCATCCGTCTTGCGCTGTGAACTGAAGGTTTTTGTAATATATTTTCATCAACAATGGCCTGTAGCCATTGCTGATCATCTGGGTGCGACTTAAGTAGCTTGGCGATAACCCTGCTTTCACGAAGCATGATGCTGCCACCGATAATGTCGCCTAAGTATGCTTTTGCATTCATAAAATTGGACTTCCAGAATGGGAGTTCATCCCAGGTGCTAAGACGAGGTTTTCAACGCCGTAGAGCGCCTGATGATTTTTGAGCGCCAGATGTAGCTCTGGCCCTTTAAGGGTATGATCTTGGCTACAATCAACATTCCATAATCTGAGTAAGTAACCTGCCAAGGCGGCTCTGATATCAATTTTTAACCCGCCCTGTTCCATTTGATAATCACGCTCAATCGCTTCCTTATGACTAATGTAGGGATGAGGGATCAGTTCCAATTCCACGATGCGGTTCCACTGTTTGTCCTTGGCTTGCAGCTCATGGTCCACTGGCTCATCACCATGGGGCATAGCCGCCTCAATACGACTGAGTACAAAATCACGAAATTCATTGCTCGTTCTGTCATATGCACGAACATGCCAGCGAAGGCCCGTATCGACCAGTGTATGGGGAACTATCTCACGCACCGATTTACCCGATGATAAGGAGTGATAAGTGATTTTTAGCGAAGAAGCTTTGTAAATGCCCTCACTAATTGCCGCGACAATTTGGATAGCAGGACGATTAAGACGATATGGACTTTCGCAGGTAATAGTCGGAAAGCCTTGCCGTAAAAAACCATCTCCAAACCCTTGGCTTAAGGTAGCTAGAGTTCTGATCACGTCAAAATCGAAAAGGGATATAAAGGACGCAGCCTTGAGATGTTGCTTACGCTTTTCATCATAAACCACATTTTGCGGCGCAATTTCTTTGTAACGGGCAAAGTCTTGGGTCGCAACGGAAGGGGCAATATTGAAGCGCTCGATAAGATCTCTTCGGCGGGCTTCACCTTTGAACATTAACACAAAATCAATGTGAGCCAGTCGCTCGCGCTGTGCAAGCGTTAAACTGTCCAATGTAAGCGGAATCGAAGGCAGTTGAGTCAAAAGCTATCCTTAGTTTACTCATGCTGACGGTACAACAAACTGAGATTTGTTACACTGCCTACTGAATTAAAGTAGGTTGATATTAACAAGAAGTTTATTGTTCTGCTACTGCTATCGAATGTTAGATTGTGATTTGAAGCAGAAATTTTGTATTCTTTGATGAGTTGAAATTTCAGTGGTGTATTCATAGCTTTAGCGCTATTCCCTCTGACCTCTCTGCACGATCCTTTCCAATATCCACTCTTTTACTTCACTTTCTACCCATGCAACAGCTCTACTGCCCAGTTTCACTGCTTTGGGAAAATACCTTTATCAAGGTACTTGTAAATGGTTGAACGGGCTAAGCCAGTTGTGTCAATCACGTCTTTTATTCGAATAGCTATGCCAGTAACTTTCAACTTTTCCAAATCTTTTCAGATATATATCACTCCTGTGCATAAGCCCATTAACGCTTTCAAGGAGCCAGAAATGTCAACAAAAGCGATACCCACCAAAGCTGAACCTAACGACTCGATAAATCAGCCGATCAATCAGTGGCCGCAGACTGCCGAAGCGATCCTTGCCTCTGCCGCCAATATCATTGCCGAGCGCTATGTAAAGAAAGACGCCTATACCAACCCTCAAGCCACTAAGGATTTTTTAACTTACAAACTCGGTGGTTATGAGCGGGAGGTGTTTGCGGTGATGCTGCTCGATAATCAGCATCAATTACTCGAGTTTAAAGAGTTGTTCTTTGGCACTTTAGATGCCGCCAGTGTTTATCCACGGGAGGTGGTTAAGGCTGTATTGGCCGCCAATGCCGCTGCGGTGATTTTTGCCCATAACCACCCGTCTGGCGAGTCTGAACCTTCGGCTGCAGATAAGAACATCACTCAACGGTTAACCGATGCATTAGCACTTATCGATGTGCGCGTGCTTGACCATATCGTGGTTGGCCGCACGCCAGTGTCCTTTGCTGAGCGCGGCTTACTCTAGCCAGCGTATAAACCTACCACGCCAAATCAAGGAGTCCATCATGATCGAATTTACCGATAGCTTTTCACAGGCCTGTGTCGCCGAGGCCTGTGCCGCGTTTCCTGAACTGCGTAACCGTTTAGCGGTTGAACTCATTTTGCCGATGTTTGTGAGACCACTTAATGCCATGGGCCAAGTGATTGGCAAGCCGATTGTGGCACCAAATCCAAAGCTGCATAAAACCGTATTGAGTGTGTTTCACCGTGATGTGGTTGAGCACTTACCCAAGGAGATCAGCTTCTGCCGCTATGTTTGCCCCTGTGACAGTTATGGTGTGCCTACAGGTGAATGGCAGCGTGTGATCAACGGTGTGTACTTCAACCATGGCAGCAACGAGCAACCTAATTGGAGCGTACACACCTAAAGACCGTTTCATGTCATCACCCACTCCACTAGTCGGCTGTATTAACCGCTCTAACTAGCACAGGTATTTATCACTGCTCTCGCTAGTCAGCTAATGAGCCCCCTACTCCCTAAAGTTCTTTTCAACCATTGAGGTCACTATGACAACGCTAAAACTTTTCGATATTGAGCACGCCTGGGGCTTGCCCCGTAAAGTGTCTCCCCGCTTTGGTGCAAGGCTGATTTTACGTGGTCTGCACTTGGATTATCTCAATGACCGTTCAAGCTTTGTCGGTGAATTTCCACCAGCAATTAAACAACAATTTATCGAGGCCTTTCCCGCCATGGTTAAACAGCTTGAACGGCTGGTGGCCACCGGCGATATTGATGCCACTGAGCAGCACTGCGTCACCATTGAGCACGTTGGCTTTACCTGTGAGGCCGACACATTAGGCAGCCATGGCTATTTGTATATTGCGATTTATCAAACCGAAACTAAACCAAAGCTAAGCCACTGAGCCACTGAGCCACTGAGCCACTGACCACCAGCAACTTCGTCCTGCCTCGATAACCCATTCATTATCGTAAGCCAGTACTAATCCGTTAAACATAACCACCAAACTTTAATCTCCCTGCTCAAAAGCCTTAGCAAGTAGCCCTTAGCGACTCACATTAAACCGCTTAGCAAACACCCGTTTTATTAACCAAACCACATAGACAGCAAAAGCCAAGGCGTGACTGCGCCTTGGCTTTTGCGTATGCCCGTTTTTAAATAAGGAATATTCCATGACATTAACTATCAAGCGTAATCAACTGCCAGCGATGCCTGATCGTTTTTACCAAGTGATCGAAAAGGAACTGGCTGAAGTCACACCAAAAGACGCCAACGCCATCACCCTTAATTTTCGAGATCCAGATTACAGCGCCGAAGATGGTGGCTTTCATCCCGTCGAAGTACGACTTGAGAAACAGCAAGATCACTGGCGTTTCGTCTACGTCACCGACTTTGCGTTTCGTGGCCATCCCTTCCCTGAACTGGTTAAAGACATCGATATCTGCTTTAACAGCAAGCAGGTCTATAGCCTGTTTAGTGGCTGGATTACTGAGCGGGAATCACAGGGGCTGATTAAGTTGTTTAGCGATAACTTTGTCAGTTACTACCAGATGGAAGCCTATCAAGTGCAGGTGAGCTTGGATTAACTCGCCTCGCCGTCATTTCGCGCGAACATCCTATCCTATCTACCGGTTTCAGTTCTATCGCCAGCAACAGGCCAAGCGCATCACACCCGCGCTAATCAGTCTAATTCATTGCGTCAAACCCATATCGTTAACAACCAACCTCGCCCGCAACGTCCGTCGTTAGCGGGCTTTTTGTTTTGGAGTCCACCATGAAAATACACCGCGAAACCATCCTGCCACTGCCAGAGCACTTTTATGAAGTGTTAGAACGACAACTGGCAGCACTCAATAACCCTAACCTAAACAGCGTCACTTTTAACTACCGCGATCCCGACTACAACGCAGAGAGCGGCGGTTATCACCCAGTGGAGTTCAACCTCTACCGCCAAGATGATTGCTGGTATCTCAATTACTTTACCGACTTTGCTTACTGCGGCGACCCCTTTCCTGAGCTTGAGAAAGAAATGGAAGTGCTGTTTCAGGAGAAGCAGGTCTACAACAGCTTCTTTGGCCGCTGTTACCTAGAGCATGCCGACAGCCAGGTACGGCTGCTGCTGGAGAACTTTTGCAACTACCTCGAGATGGAGGTTTACCAGGTTCAGGTTAGCGCCGACTGAACTTGGTGCCCACAAAGGTATTTTGGGCACCAAGCAACGCAGGCCCCATGCGGGTTTGCAATGTACTGGTGCCCACATTGATGACATAGCCAATTGAGGGAACCAAGCATGAACGAAGTCGAGGCGGTCAAGAACCGCGACACCATCAAGCTTATCAGTTACCTGCTCGAACGTCACTTTGGTCAGCAGATGGCCGATGTCTGGAATATCGGCCTTAATCTGGCCCTTAGGATCTCTGACTTACTGGCCATCAAGTTCAGCGATATCGACGGCGATCGCTTAAGCATCATCGAGCAGAAGACCGGTAAACGCGCCAGCATCAAGCTCAACCCGAAGACGCTGGCATTGATTGAGGCGATCCACCAACGTCACCCTGAGCATATCTACCTGTTCCAATCCCACCGTTCGAGCCAAGCCAGAGACCGGCAGGCCCCCGCGAAACCACTGACACGACGCGCCGTCGCCAAAGCATTTGCCTTTGTCGGTGACGATATCAAGTTAGCCCTAGGGACCCACTCGATGCGTAAAACCCGCGGTTATCACCTATATCAAGCCTGCAAAGACATTGGCCGGGTGATGCGCATGCTGCGGCATCAATCGGAAGCGGTCACCCTGCGTTATATCGGCATTACTCAGCAGCAAATCGATAAGGACTTTGTCGAGCTGGAAATCTGAGTCAATCAACACACCCTATTCAACCCATTGGCAGATGCGACCTAGAAGTATCTGCGTTGCTTTCTTGGAGTACATACCATGTATACATTTCATCCAGGTGATCATCTGGTCACCAATATCGATCCGCTTGGCTTAACCGAACACCATGGCCTGTATGTTGGCCATGGCAATGTGATTCACTTATCTAAACAGGGCATCATCGAAGAAATCGACCTGCAGCAATTTGCGGGTGGCCATAAGATCAGAGTGAAAAAGTCCACGCTGTTTCCTCATCAAGCCATTGAGCTTGCGCGCAATCAGCTGGGTCATAGTCCATACGGCGTAGCTACCAATAATTGCGAGCACTTCGTCAATGAATGCTTAGCGGGAAGTAGCACCTCCAATCAAGTCAGTAATCTCACCCACATTGCGCTGCAAGGCTCAGCCAGAGCAGGCTTGCTGGGAAGTACTGCGTCAAAGCTTGCCACGGGGACTGTCGCAAACGTCGTATTAGCCTCTACCGCCATCAAAATGACCGGCGAATACCTAGGACTACCCGACAACGTCAACACACTACTAGGGACACCTGGGGATCTTATTGCTAAGCCTGCAGAATGCTTACTAAAAGGCACCACCCAAACCCTGGGTGAGAGTTATGCTTGCTTAAGCCAAGGTGAAATAACTGATGCAGGGATCAAACTCGTCACCGGCAGTGTAGAAACTGGCTTAAACACCATGTTGACGACAGCAGAAGTGGGCATCAATGGCGTAAAAGCTGGTGCTGGGCTGATAGCCGATGCATGGCATTGGTTAAGGTCATGATGCTTCACCTGCAATATTGAGAGTACTCAGTCACCCATTAGCCAACCCCTCTAAACGAAGCGGCATCACTTGCCGCTATCGTTTTTATCCCTCTTGCGATTACGTTGAAGATTAGCGTGATGACGGCGTAACAGGTTTGCCCAGTTAAGTGATACAAACTATCTTCTATCATCCTTGAGCTTATGGCGTTGCTCATGCAGGCAAGTAAACGTGTAATCATTATTTTTTTGTACTACGTTATGCTAAGGTATTACCTAGTAGTACTAAGCATGACCTTTGGAGTAACAGATGAGCACAATCAAACCCGTGTCGGTTAAATTAGATGCCGATATTAAAGCCAGAGTCGAGCATTTAGCCGAAACGCGTAAACGTTCATCACACTGGATGATGCGTGAAGCGATCCGTGAATACGTTGAGAGAGAAGAGAAGCGCGAGGCGCTGCAGCAAGAAGCGTTACGCGCATGGGAAGAGCACCAGACATCAGGCTTGCATGTCACCGGTGACGAAGTGGTGAGTTGGCTGGAGTCCTGGGGAAGTGAAAATGAAAAGGCTGCCCCTACATGCCACAAATAATCTTCACCGCCACTGCATTACGTGATTTAGAGCGCTTACGTGAGTTTCTTCGCACTAAAAATCCCCCCGCCGCACAACGCGCTGCCAGCGCCATAATCAATACCATTAGAAAACTGGAAAGCTATCCAGACATTGGCCGGCCTATCGATGACAATGACTTTAGCTTTAGGGAACTGCTGATTGACTTTGGTGATACGGGTTATCTGGCAATGTACCAGTATGATGGCGGTGAACGATTGACCGTATTGTGTATCCGCCACCAAAAAGAAGCCGGATATTGATAGAGATGCATCAGCAAAGATGTCTTCTTATGGATGATGTAATTATGAATATACTGCTGCTCTCTATAAAGACAAAAGCAAGGGATTTGAGCCCTTGCCCTCAACTTCCGTATTTGTACTCGCTGCAGCAACCGTACTAAGAAAACTAATCACCAACTTGTAGCCTACCCAATAATCGACTACAGCCATAATGACGACGTCCATCACCATAGGTCTTACTGTCAACTTTGGCAAAGTAACTTAACCGCAGAAACAACTCACGTAAAGTATTAGTCTGGTGAATCCGACCACGCTCTAATAGATAGCAAGGCGCTTTGGGAAAGTGAACTAAGCCTTGTGCTGCAACAACATCCAACGCTAGCGCACTCGCCCAAGCTTTAACGATTCGGTTATACAAATTAGGTCTACCAAGTTCAAATACACCTAAACTTCTATAAGCGTTACCATTAAAAAACAAACAAAGATGGTAGTGTGGTCGGTTAAGTTCACCGGTTTCCTGCACCCAGATATACAGTACTTCACTTTGATGCACAAATCCTTCAGTGTTCTTACACTTTGCAATATAGTCTGCGGTAATTTTCGCTTTTAGAGATTCAATAAACCGCGTAACATAACGGTTATCATCGGCGTCATAATATTCAGGAAATCTCAAGTCAACTCTCACAGCGAAAACCTTTGAGTACCTTTTTAATGCGTGATAAATAACGTTAAAGTTATTGTGCAAATACTCCCCATAGACTCCATTTTTAAATTGAAGAATTGGCAGTCCACTAAACTCTTTGGCATTTAATACGGTTAAGTTTCTATTGTTATACTGAGACACACCATACCAACCTTAAAGTTATAAAAATAACAACCCTAGATTATCAATATAATATTAACAACCTAGGAGTCGCAGCAATTGAAAACAAACGAGCCCCTCACAGAACAAACAGTCTGAAATAAAATATGCTCGTCAAGAAGCAGATGTCAAAACTATACAATATAAAAACCAACTCTGATTTTATATGCAGAAAACAATCAAGCTACACAGGACCATTTTGATTGATATTAAACAGGTTCATATCACGTTCAAAGATAATTCTGTCATAAGGAGCTCCAGGATACAAATCAATAACAACCGTGGTATTATAATCAAAAACATCAATAAGTCTATTCGATAAAAGTTCGTTCAACGCATCATTTAAATTCTTGCTTTTCCTTAACATAGGAGGGCCAAGTTGTAAGACCTTATTCTTTTTAATATACCGATACCCTCGATCACGATATGAATTTAACCATAGAGCTAGCTTTTGCCCCAGAATGACCTCCATAGGTGGTGGGCAAAAATTATTTAAAAAGTGAAAAGAGTAATAGCTCACCAAGTCAATTGCTGTTCTTAATGACTCAACTGATATTTTAGAGTCAAAATTATGTTCAAAATAGTGAATATTTGCTGCAGCTCTAGCAATCATTTCTGCTAGTTTTGAACCATGATCTCTGGCATTTTCGTAAATTCCCCCAGGAGCCATTTTAAATTCAATATCGTTAGATATATTTAGCAATAAATCTATCGCGTCATCTGAAAATTTTACTATTCTACGTTCCATTTATTTACCCTCTAGTAATTCTTCTATTCTTTGATTGAATTGATTGATAAATTCTTTCTCATACCTGATCCCATTGGTTTTCCGACCACCGCTAAGAGGCATTGGGAAGCACACTAAAAAGCGAGAAAGATAACCATTGCCTCTTACAACATCCTGTGATTTATCCATAAATCGTTTCAATGCTTGAGGCTGGATCATGATATGTGTAGTTAACCTAACACCTGAAAGCGTATAAGAATCTGTTGTTTTTCTTGCAACAGTGACATCATCTCCACTCCAAATGGCATTAAGCACAGGTGTGTTTGACATTAAGGCACTATTCATTAGAACACCGCCCTCACTTGACCCAAGATACGCATGTGGTGAGTCATTCTTGAGTCCAAACGTAAGCGCCGCTATCGTACTATCCTCATACATAATTCTGAAAGCCTTTGGCCGTTGTGGTTGTTTTGCTTCATGCTCGATCAACTCTTGTAAAGGATCATTTATTTCATTTACTTCACTTACTTCATTTTCTGTGTTCCTAGATTCCTGCATTTCTGAGCAATCTTTTTTTAAGCGACTTGGATTTAGCATCATGTACCTCTCTCAAAATCTCATACTTAATTAACTGTTCTTTACAAGATAATTCACGCTTTTTTTGGTAATTTTTAATCCCTGCCATTAATAAATTTTCAACCGTAGATTTTCGCTCACCTGAATCAGCACAAGTTAATAAGTTAAGCGAGATTGGACAAATCTTCCCTGTTGGTAGTTCAACATCTATATGCACCTGTAAGGCGGTAGAAATAGCAGCAAGTGCTGTACTGGCAATTAAGGGATATGCTGCTTTAGTAATTAAATGAGTTTCAAGTATCGTATTACCTAACAGAGTACCTTCTCCTATTCGAGGAAAAACTCCATTAGATACTGGAAATGTAATATATATATTTTTATTATACCGCCGCGGAGGTAAGTTTTTATTTTCAAAACGTTCAGACATATCAGTTTTCCTTTGATAATAAGTAATATTGTCAGTGATCAGAAAATCTTTAATCCATTACTGAACTCTTATTGATTTAAGCCATGCTTCAACCTCACCAAAATACCAGCCTACCGCTCTGGCACCAAGTGTCACCTTTTTAGGGAAAGTCGGATCGTATCGCGGAGATCGCGAGTTTTGTTTATCATAGATGGTCGAACGTGAAAGCCCTGTTAACTGGGTTAATGTCTTCAATCGAATGATTGAATTATTAGTGATGATCAGTTCCATATGCGCCTCTTTGTTGTGTAAGAAGCTGCAATGATAAGCGCCTGCCTTTAACGTTTTCCAGGGAGAAAATCGAGACCATTTTCTCCCAAACCTACGGAAGCACAGGATTTTAAAGAATAATTATCTCCCGAATTTATTTTTAAATTTCTCTAAGAGTTTCTGCACTTTTCATACTCTTGTAAACGTTTGGCCTTAAAATTTGTTCTGCGTAATTGGCATTCTCCTCTGAAAAATGCTTGCTCACTAAAAATTTGAATACATCGCAAATCACAGCATTAACTTGAGAGATCAATTTATGGTCACGTTCTGGATCTAGCTTCTTTTTGTCGTTAGGTTCTGGAAATTCTCCTTGCCAAAATGTACTAAGTGCTTCAGTTAAAAACTTAAATTTGCAAATTTGTGAACTTTCTTTACTAGCATCATTATTTGCCCTTGTTTTTGGACGAAGACAGAAAGCAGCAGTCTTTGCTTTCTTTACAGGATAACCCTGTTCTTTCTCCATCCACGATTCCAATTCAATAGTTGCAATATCAGATTTATTTTGCATTTCAAACAAACAAAATCCTTTAACGGCCAACTTATCAAGATCAGATTGATTTCGGATAGATTTATCAACGTAATAGGGGCTAGATATAGGAATCAAGTCAACATCATCAACCATAAAACCTTGAATATCACTTTCAAACACATATATTGAATCAACACCAACTTTTATGCTTGTCAATTTATTTAAAGTACTATTATCAGGCAACCACACATTAACTATTTTATCAGTGAAAACAAAATCAACTTCACCATTTAGTTTAACGAAATTATTAATCATATACTGTGGTGAATATTTGACCACCTTTTCGTACTTACCTAATTTCAAAAAATCCTCACGCTTTCCAACACAGTTAATTTTATTTATTTCACCATCTGAATCTAACCAGAAAATGGCATCTGATGTATTTATTTCAAAATGTCCATGCCGAGCAATAGCATTAACACTGGCCCCTGATAATTTTAAAAAGTTAATATCCTTAATCAATTCCACATCACAAACCACTTCATTTTTATAAACTTCTGTTTTATCTTTACCATTTGCATCTTTAATAGATATAAATTCCTTAAAACCAACTGAAGAGTTCTTACTTATTTTATGAAGAGCCCAAACATTTACATTTGGATGAAAACTAGCCAATACCGGTTTATTATCTTCACTCAGGTATTTGAGTATCTCAGATAAAGAAATTTTTAATTTATTCCCTGCGTCTAAAAGTGATAGATTTACGATGTTGTCCATTGGTACTCCACTCAAATAAACTGCTATTTCTGCTACTAATAGCAGGAATAGCACCAAAAATCACTTCTAATTCTAAAAAATGAGACAAATTTCTATACCTGTTCATTGGAAAATCATGATTAGACAACAATAAAAACCAGCATTGCATCACAAATTCCATGAGTTACCCGATGGACATTTTAAAAGGTATTGGGACGAACCCAGCATAATGATGAGTTGGAGATCATGGCAAGTATTAGGCATTCTGTATGAATTGACTTCAGTGAATAGGCGAAAATGTACAAAAGCATTAGAGCAGAGCAAGCATAAGACAAATTTTGCGAAAATATATTGAAAAGCTCCTACTTGGCAAGAGAGTTTTTCACGGCACATATAAAGGTAAGGAGGCCCATTTTAGTCACTCTTCAGTGATAAGCACTCTAACCCCTGCTCTGCAAAGACAAATAAACTATCGCTATAACCTTGAAAGATCACACTGCGGATTATCTCATGGTCAATATTCAGATAATCATGTACCAGTGCATTACGCAGGCCTATCACTTTACGCCTGCCGTTTAATTCATCGGCTGGTTGTGCACCTCGTTGACACAGGATCTCAAATGCTTGGTAAGCATCCTGCGGACTATATCCAGCCAGTGCTTTAGCCCAATGTTTTGCAATGCCAATGCAAGCTTCAATAAAGACCTGTAGTATTCGCTCTGCTGCTCGATATTCGAGATTAGATAGGGAACGCTGACTAAGTAATTGACGTAACTCTCCAAGTTCGGCTTGATATCGGCTAAGGCTTAAACGCAATGACGTGATATAGACACTATCCCAAATAATGAAGTGGCTTTGTGCTGAATAATCGAGTTCCATTTGCGACATTATGCGAGACTCTTCTTGCATTCTTCGGCCTTCATCTCGACTAAAGATAAGTTTGTTAGCATTAATGATACTGAAGGCCAGAGGGATTGGTGCTAGATTGATATCGACAACGGAAAGCTTCCCTTCGGCTAGCCCCAATGCTCTTTGCCAATCCATAGCAAGCAGTTCAGCTCTAATACGAGTATCAAGCACACTGTCCGCCTTTACCGGGTCGAATGCGACGCCTAAATCCCAATCGCTATGCTCGCTAGCATTTCCTTTCGCCTGCGAACCATAAAGCCATAATGCTGCCACCTCAGAATGGCTTGCAGCTAAAGCGTTTAGTTGGTGCAAATGCTGGCTCTGCTCAATAGTCATAGGTTTGGCTTTAGGTTAGTCATGAAGTAAGAATAACAACCCTGAGTCGGACTTAACAGGTTAGATTCGTTTGTCACGTCCCCTAACTTTTTGACTCAGGAACATAATCTCTATTCGGCCTTACAGGTCATGCCCCTAATTTTCTTGAACACGCTGTTACTGACAAAGACCCGACAGCCGCATTGGCAATATGGTTGCTCCACCACTCCATTAACTTGGTACGTCGCTCTAAGTAGGTCGTGCGATTATAGGCACTGCGGATTTGGTTTTTATCAACATGGGCTAACGCTGCCTCAATAACATCACCATCAAAGCCTTGCTCGTTTAAGGTAGTGCTTGCCAGCGAGCGTAAACCATGACCCGTTGTTCTTCCCTTTAATCCCATGCGCCCTAATGCTTTGTTAATGGTTTCAGGATCTGTGTGCTTTTGAGGATCTTTAGATGACGGGAAAACGAATTGGCTGTGTTCACTAATCGGCTTAACAGTTTCGAGTATCGCGAGGGTATGCTCTGTAAGCGGGATAATATGCTCACGATTCATTTTCATGCGTGATTCAGGAATAGTCCAAAGTTTGGCATCAAAATCGATTTCTTCCCAACGGGCTCCGGCCGCTTCATTTGGCCTGGTCATTGTGTGCAATTGCCATTCAATCAAACACCGAGTCGTTAATAATAAATTGGCGTTTGCGACGGTCTGCAGTAATTCAGCTAGCTCTGCTGGTTTTAATGCCTTCAGATGCTCCACTTTGCTTTTTCTAAAAACTTCTCGAATACCTGACAACGGATTGGCATGAATGTAACCAGAGTTAACCGAATAGTTCATGATTTCATTCAGCAACTGAGCGGTACGTTTAACCGTTTCAAGATGTCCCTTCTGTTCAAGGGGCTTGAGCGCGGCAATGGCTATAGGAGCCGTGAGTCTGCTAATCGCAATACTCCCCAGCTTAGGGAAGGCATACAGCTCAAGCTTGCGCCAATTGCCTTCGATGGTTTTAGCCTTAATGCTTCCCTGCTTTGAGTCCATCCACATTTGCGCAATATGCTTCAGAGTTTGAGCGTTCTCTGTTGCCGCTTTTAATTTGTTTTCAACTTTAAGTAATTGAGGGTCGATGCCTTCGGCCAAGTTTTTTCGCGCTGCTAGTGCTTTATCTCGCGCCTCAGCTAAGGATACGTCAGGGTATGAGCCTAAACCAAAATAGGTAGGTTTGCTGGTGGAGGGACGTATGTATCTAAATTCCCATGTTTTCCCTGCTGTGCGCACATAGAGATAGAGATTGCCACCATCTGACAATCTATAGGGCTTTGCTTCCGCTTTAGCATTGAGCACCGCTTTTGCAGTCAGCTTATTTGTACTTCTTCCCATACCGTTCTCCTCCCTCAAATTAAGCCCCAAAGTAATGCTTGATTTTGACATTATTTTGCACTCTAAAATCAAGCATTACTTATCACTGGATAAATTCAGATAAATCAGGATATTGCCAAGTTAAATCTGGGCTATAAAATCGAGAAAATCAAGTAAAAAAACGGCATAAAAAATGGGTATTTTTTGATGTGAAAAGTAATGCCAAATTATGCCAAATTTCCTTGGCATTACTTTTGGCATTACTAAAGATTTCGGATACAGTAGGATGGCATTAAACAATATCGGATTGTAAGTTGTTGATTTTTATGAAAAGCAGATAAGAAAAAAGACGCCCTAGGACGTCTTTAAACTTGAATTTGGCGGTGAGAGAGGGAGTCGAACCCTCGATACGTTACCGTATACACACTTTCCAGGCGTGCTCCTTCGGCCACTCGGACACCTCACCATATGTCGATTTATGTTAGCGTGGTTAATCTTTCACGTTTAAGAATCACTAACGATTTCGTATAGCCTTGCCGAGAGGCTTTCATCGTTAACGGAGCGGTACTGTACGCAAAAGCCTAAAGGGGGTCAAGTAAAAAAGACTCAGTTTCAGGCGGTTGCACAATTGCTAAACAAACCGCCGTGATTTCTTGAATCTTTTCACCGTTTTATACCGTTAATTGACGGTAAATTTGTGCACTTCTTTTGACATTGAATTCGCGTCAAACGTCAGAGCTTTGGTCAGCTCCCTAAGCTCATCGGAGATCCTTTGAGTATTAAGGTAAATCTCACTGATCTTCAGTGCATTACGATTTACGTCTTCGGATACCGCCGATTGCTCATGGGTTGCTGTAGCAATTTGCTCGTTCATGCGGTCAATAATGTCTACTTGCTCCACAATACGTTTCAATTCGATACCTGCCTGTTCAGCTTCATGGACACTGCTATTAGCCTGAGCTAATCCTCTGTCCATGGCTTTTACTGCAATGCTCGCTCCCGCCTTCAATCTATCTGTCATATTTTTAATGTCAGAGGTCGAGGTTTGTGAGCGCTGCGCTAAACTTCGGACTTCGTCTGCAACTACAGCAAAACCGCGGCCCATTTCCCCTGCGCGGGCAGCTTCAATGGCGGCATTAAGCGCGAGTAAATTAGTTTGCTCAGCAATACTGCTGATCACTTCAAGCACTACCACTATGCCGTGAATTTCACGGTCTAAATCGTTAATGGCTTTAGAAGCTCCACTAATATCGTCGGCTAACGCTTTGATCGCTTTGCTGGTTCGGCCGACTTCGAGGTTGCCTTCTTTAGCCTCTATATTGGCAGCGGAAGACGCTTCGGATGCCTGCACTGCATTGCTGGCAATCTCGGCCACTGTTGCGCTCATTTCTGTCATAGCGGAGGCCACTTGTTCTGCCTCACTGTGGCCCGCCATCACATCTTGCTCCATGGCATGGGTACAGAGATCCATTTGCGCCACAGCTTGTTGCAATTTAGCGCCACTGGAACGTACATGTAGGATCACTTTTTCAAAATCACTCATCATGTCGTTAAAGGCGATGGCGAGTTCACCGAATTCATCCGAGCTAGAGTGAGTCAGACGCACACTTAAGTCGTAATGTTTACGGGCTTGCGTGATGGTCGAATATAAGTGATGCACACTGTCATGCAAATAACGGATAACAGATAGACTCAATATCAAGACTATCGCCAATACTGAGATTAAGGTCGCGAGCACTAAGAACATTTTCTCATTCGCTAAGGTTAATCTTTCATGGGTGGTCTTGAGTAAATCTGCCGAGACTTGCTGTTCAAACTCACGTAATAGCTCAATCCGGGCGGTCGATTTACTGAACCACTCTTCGGGACTTTGTTGCAGGATTTTTTGATTATCTTGCTCGAATGCGATTTGACGTAACAACTCAACGTCATGCATTGCAGCTGAACTCTGTAAACGGTTAAACGAGGATAATAAATCAGAATTTGCTAGCGCTAAAAAACGCTCTTGATAGGTATTTTGCTCCGAAACCAAAGTGATAAATTTGGCATAAACCTTAGGCTTAAATCCAGCTTGGCCAAAGGTTGAGCTGAGTACCGCCCTTTCAATCCCCGCCCTTTCCTTTAATTGCAAAAAAGCACTAAAAGCCGTCGCTTTAATGGCGATTTCTTGATTAGCACCCGTTTTTGCGGTTTCATCGACTATTGTCAGTAATAACTTATTTAACTCAGTGTAATAGGCAACTTCATCGGCGACACTGATACTTAAACTATCCACCTGCGAGCGGATTGCATTTAAACGCCCGAGTTGAGCGTTTAGTTCTCTAAGTTTTGGGGCAAATATCTCCGGCAGATGATTCTCAGTGATAAAACGCTGATAGAGGCCGAGCTGCGTATCCGTTAATTGTCTTTGATCAGGTATTTTACCCGCAAACGCTTTTCCTGCTGAGCCAATAAATCCAGCACTCATGCCGCGCTCTTTTTGTAACTCATGCACTAAATTACTGTTGGTGACGGCTAGCTCGCTTAATTGCACCACTAAGGTTAAATCTTTTCTATATTCATATTTTTCAATGAGGTAAAGCGTGCCACATAAAAAACAGGCTAACAGTGGAGGCAAGACAACCATTAATAATTTTTGTTTTAGACTGAGATTACCAATCCATTGCCATTTCATACAAATATCCTTTTAAACTTAGTTTTAGATCCAAATACCGAACACTAGGTATAGCATAATATCAACCGTAGGACGACTAAGGTTTATTGAAATTGCACAAGCTAATATCCTGATAAACGAGGATTTCCCCCATATTCCATCAATTGTTTAGATTTTGCTAATCGCAGAGCAAACTTGAGAAACGTCAAACAAGGATAAGATAGAAATAAAAAACGCATTGAAAATTCCAATGCGTTTTTCTAGAGAAAGGAACACTTAATACTGTGACTGAAGATGACTCTAACTGAAAAGCTGTGGAAATAACCCCTTCACACCAGCCGCAATGACTTCGATACCAATAGATAACATCAAGAGTCCCATGAGACGGGTAATCACGTTAATACCCGTTTTGCCGAGGATCTTATAAATGATAGATGCCATTCTAAACAGGCCAAAACTCACTAAACCAAACACTATCACAGTAATGAACATCGCAATAATGTTCGACAATGAATTATGCTCAGCAGCAAAGACAATCACCGAACTGATAGCACCAGGTCCCGCCATCAGTGGCAAAGCCAAAGGCACAACCGCCACAGATTCCATCGCCGAGGATTCACGGTCTTCTTCTTGGTTACGCTTCACTTCGCCTAACTTACCTTGCAACATTGACATCGCAATAATGGCAATCAGGCTGCCACCAGCAATTCTAAAGGCAGATAACGAAATGCTGAACATATTCAGAATGTGCTGCCCCGCCACAATCGTGACTAAGAGGATCACCACAACCGCAAAGTTCGCTACTTTACCCGTGTGATTCCGCTCAGCCTCCGTTTGATGGCTGGTTAAGCTCACAAACACAGGCAACAAGCCAACCGGATTAATGATGGCAACGAGGCCAAGAAAAAATTTAACGTAAAGAGTTAACTCCAAGGGACTATCCTTATGTGCGTGTCACGCCGTCTTCATCAAAATAAGCTTGAGGGCAAGTATAGTATCTCAAGCGCTATTGACTGAAAAATGAGATTTTTGAGGTTAAATCACAACTTCGAATAATATTTAGTTATCGAAGCCGATGCATTTTCAGCGCAACTTTAAACAAACAAGTTACCCTAAGTGTAGTTTTATTACATAAAAGCACGATATTGTCGTTGATATCACACTTTCAACGCGGCTTTAGGTGTAATTTTCTACCATAAAGAGGATTTAGTGAATGCCTTGATTCACTAAATCTTTTTAGGAGTATTAATCATGACAGTGACCAATGCACAAGAACTGGATCTCATGGTCGAGCGAGTGGCGAAAGCACAAGCCGAGTATGCGACATTCAGCCAAGCGCAAGTCGATAAAATTTTCCGTGCAGCCGCCCTTGCAGCTGCCGATGCGCGTATCTCGCTGGCGAAA
The DNA here is from genome assembly GCF_025653795.1 of Shewanella sp. SM73. NCBI lineage: Bacteria > Pseudomonadati > Pseudomonadota > Gammaproteobacteria > Alteromonadales > Shewanellaceae > Shewanella > Shewanella sp. SM73. The sequence continues at coordinate 398,042 of NZ_JAKKRY010000001.1, read as the reverse complement.
ATGGCCGCCGCAGAAACCCGCATGGGTGTGGTTGAAGACAAAGTAATTAAAAACCACTTTGCCTCCGAATACATTTATAACAAATATAAAGATGAAAAAACCTGCGGAATTTTATCTGAAGATGTCACCTTCGGTACTATTACCATTGCTGAACCCGTAGGCATCATCTGTGGCATAGTCCCCACCACGAACCCCACATCGACTGCCATTTTTAAAGCCTTAATCAGCCTTAAAACCCGTAACGCAATCATCTTCTCGCCCCATCCTAGGGCCAAAATATCTACCACAACTGCAGCAAAATTAGTGCTTGATGCTGCTATAGCCGCGGGCGCACCCAAAGACATTATTGGTTGGATTGATGAGCCCAGTGTCGCACTATCAAATCAATTAATGACTCACCCTAAGGTGAATTTAATCCTCGCAACGGGAGGCCCTGGCATGGTGAAAGCCGCCTACTCTTCCGGTAAACCGGCTATTGGCGTAGGTGCGGGTAACACACCTATTGTTATCGATGAAACCGCCGACATCAAACGCGCGGTCAGTTCGATTCTCATGTCGAAAACCTTCGATAACGGCGTCGTTTGTGCGTCAGAACAAGCGGTAATTGTGGTCGACAGTATTTATGAACAGGTTAAAGAGCGTTTCGCAACCCACGGTGGCTATATGCTATCGAAGGATGAAGCCGCGGCGATGCAGCAGGTCATTTTAAAAAATGGTGGCTTAAATGCCGATATCGTTGGCCAAAGCGCCGCCAGTATCGCGCAAATGGCGGGCTTTGAAGTGCCGCACTGGACCAAAGTGTTGATCGGTGAAGTCACCGACATTTGCGACAGCGAAGCCTTCGCCCATGAAAAATTATCGCCATTACTTGGTATGTACCGCGCCATCGACTTTAACGATGCCATGGATAAAGCTGAAGCTTTAGTCGCACTCGGCGGCATTGGCCACACATCAGGGCTTTATACCGACCAAGATACCCAAACCGAACGTGTACATGCCTTTGGTTTTAGAATGAAAACGGCGCGTATCTTGATCAACACCCCAGCTTCACAGGGCGGTATTGGCGATCTGTACAACTTCAAACTGGCACCTTCGCTCACTTTAGGCTGTGGTTCTTGGGGCGGCAACTCGATTTCAGAAAACGTTGGCCCGAGTCATCTAATCAATAAAAAAACCGTCGCTAAGAGGGCCGAAAACATGTTGTGGCATAAGCTTCCTGCATCTATCTATTTCCGCCGCGGTAGTTTGCCCATCGCGCTCGAAGAACTGAGCGATAAAAAACGCGCCTTAATCATCACAGACAGATTTTTGTTCAATCACGGTTATTGCGATGAAACCATGCGGATTTTAAAGGCACAAGGCCTTGAAACCGAAATTTTTTACGATGTTGAAGCCGACCCCACATTAGCCATAGTCCGTCAAGGCGCTAAGGTCGCTCAAAGCTTTAAACCCGATGTGATAATTGCGCTCGGCGGCGGCTCACCAATGGATGCGGCTAAGATTATTTGGGTAATGTACGAGCATCCAGATGTGGATTTTGCCGATCTAGCATTGCGCTTTATGGACATTCGTAAACGTATCTACAAATTCCCCAAAATGGGCACCAAAGCCATGATGGTGGCAATTCCGACGACTTCAGGCACTGGCTCAGAAGTCACACCTTTTGCGGTAGTGACAGACGAAATTACCGGTAAAAAATACCCGATTGCCGACTATCAACTCACGCCCAATATGGCGATTGTTGATCCAAATCTTGTGATGGACATGCCTAAATCCCTCACCGCCTTTGGTGGCATAGATGCGGTGACCCATGCATTAGAAGCCTATGTCAGCGTGATGGCGAATGAGTACAGCGATGGCCAAGCGCTACAAGCCCTCGACTTACTGTGCAAATATTTACCCGATGCCTACAACTTGGGTTCACAATCACCTGTCGCCCGTGAAAAGGTCCACAATGGCGCCACTATTGCGGGTATCGCCTTTGCTAACGCTTTCCTTGGGATTTGCCACTCAATGGCACACAAACTGGGCGCCGAGTTCCATCTCGCCCATGGCCTAGCCAATGCGCTGCTGATCAACAACGTAATACGCTTTAACGCAACGGATCTGCCCACTAAGCAAGCGGCCTTTAGCCAATACGACAGGCCAAAAGCCCTGTGCCGTTATGCTGCCATCGCAGATCACTTGAAACTAGGCGGAAAGACGGATGAAGAAAAAGTCGAAAAATTGCTTGAGAAAATCACACACCTCAAGAAGACGATTGGCATTCCTGCTTCTATCCAAGAAGCCGGTGTCAACGAAGCCGACTTCCTCGCCAAGTTAGATGAATTAGCCGAAGATGCGTTCGATGATCAATGTACCGGTGCCAACCCACGCTACCCATTGATTAACGAGCTGAAACAACTGTTCCTCGATAGCTATTATGGCCGAGCCTATAGCGACAACAACTAGGTGTCGCCTGCCAATGCTAGGCACGAGCTTAATAAAAGCCGCACGACATAAATGAAGAAGCCCTCGAATGAGGGCTTTTTATTGCATGATTTATTACCGTGTTTTACCGTGATGTAAACCGTGGATATGAAACGTAAAATTGCTTCACTAACCGTGAATTCGACTGACCCTCACTAAACAGCTCATCACTAAAAAGCGACTAACGCTGCGCCAGCACATAATCGATGGCACTAGTGATTGCCGCAACCTGCGCCAAATTACACTCCGCTGGCGTGGCCGTTGGGCTATCTGGGTACACTTCTGTCGTTGTGTTATAGATACAACCAGTGACACTGCTGCAAAGCCCTAATGACTTAAGCGGATAGTTAATCACCCCGTGCTGCACCACAGTCGAGCCAATGATCTCGCCTTTCTCATCGGCAGGAGCAATGTGCGTCACTTTACTCACACCATCAATAATGGCTTTCTGAAAGGCATCCATTGAGTTTTCGGTATCACCCACAGCATAAAAACCATCTGGGATAGTTCCTTTGACGTACTCTTTTCCATCACGGGCGCAAAGTGCTGGACGAAATTCTAATTCATCGGAATCCGTGGTTTCATGTAAGTCCACATGCACATCAAAACCTTGCTCAACTGAAGCAACTAGAGCCATCAAGGCCGCCGATTCTTCTGCAGGGCTGTTGGCATAAAATGAACGATTAGGATCGATAGCCTTAGGGTTCCAACGGTTGATGGTTTCGTAACCCCAAGGACTCACGCACACGGCGATCACAAGATTGACGCGATCAACATAATGAGCCGCCTTATCCGCTAAAAATGCCAAGGCACCATGAACACCGCTGGTTTCGTAACCGTGCACGCCACCAGTCACGAGCACGGTTGGCTTTTGTGGATCAAACTGCTGGCTTTTTACCGCAAATAATGGGTAACACTCCGCATTTATCGACAAGGCGCCATATTGCACAACGGTAAGCCCAAGTGCTAAGAGTGCTGCTTCCATCGCCTTGAGTGGCGTCACGACATCGTCCTGATACGAACGCTTGATTTTGGCGCTTGCAAGCCATGCAGCTTTTTCAGCCTCGCCCCATTTTTCGCCTACGGTGCCGATGGGATAAAATGTTAAATTTGCCATAATTCCTCTATTTTTAGTTCTATTCGGTAAAGTTCTTTTTATTCAAGTTCTTTGCACCCTAGTGCTTTCGTTCAAGCTTTTTCGTTGAGTTACTATTCAGTCGAGTGATAGTGCTCGTGTTCGGATGATAAATGAGTACAGTCAACCTAAAGCAATAGCTGCATGGGAATATCACGGATCCCGCCGCGTTCTCGCTCGGGTCCAAGAGGCACAAAGCCAAAGCCTAAGTACACAGCCTGCGCATTCAGCGCCGAGTTCACGGTAAACACCCCCGGATTGCCTTGGGCTAAACATTGAGCTTTGGCATGTTCCCACAGCATTCTCGCCACGCCTTGCCCCTGTGCATGGGAGGCGACAAAAAGATGGTACAAGTGGCTATTCGCCTTCATCCCCACTACGCCAGCGAGTTGGCCCGAGTCAGTTATGGCAACATGGTACTGATAACCCATAGCAAAGTAGCTACCAATCGCTTCTATCGACATGGCATTAACTAAGATTGCAGCGCCCTCTGCAGTGCAAGTTGGGGCAATAAATTCTTGGGTTAATTGAGTGAGCAATACGCTTATTTCAGGGATATCAGTTAAGGTTGCGGCTCGAATTTTCATCTTAACTCCTTGATTAAAAACATTTCATGACATAATAAAAAGCCAGAACAGAGTCTGGCTTTTTAAGATACTGAATCAAAAGGCACTTAATCAAAATACACTTGGTCAGAAGACGCTTAGTTTAAATACAGACTAAAAATACTTTGATTGTCAGTTGAGCATTAAATGACTCGCCGATGATAATCCTATCAGGGCGAGCCTTGCTTCTATGGGCTTTCGTCGGTGCAAACCCCATAGACGTACAGGCTGTTATTATTTAACCTGAACTCGGGATAACAAGTGTCGAAAAATCTAAATTTAACAAATAAAATCAATGGCATAAAATTATTCGTTTAAAGCGAAAAATCTATTTGCTGACTGAATGCGCAGATTTTTGCGCATATCAAGGCGCTCTGTCGTACGCCATAGCGGGCTATGGTTAGACAGAGCAACGCAGAGAGGCCCGAAAAGATGCCTATTCAGCGGCTCTGCTTATCCCGAGCTCAGGTTATTTCGTCCAGCGGTCCATCCAACCGAAGACATTAGCATACCATTGCTCTAAGTTTTCAGGTTTTAAGATCCAATGGTTTTCATCAGGGAAAATCAATAACTCTGATGGGATCCCTTTACGCTGCATAAAACTGAATGCCGCTAAACCTTGACCATAAGGGACGCGGAAGTCCTTCTCACCGTGGATAACCAGCATGGGTGTTTTCCAGTTTTCAACATAATTCACGGGGTTAAACTTCTCATATAACGCTTTGTTATCTGAATAAGTGCCGCCAAACTCATGCTCTGCGAACCACACTTCTTCAGTCACGTAATACATAGAACGCATATCGAACAGACCCGCGTGGTTAACTAAGCACTTGAAACCGTCGTTCCAGTTACCTTGGATCCAGTTCATCATGTAGCCGCCGTAAGAACCACCGAGCGCACAGGTGTTTTGCGGATCGAGCCATTTTTGTTGCTGGCTCACCGCTGCTAGGCCTTTTTGCAGATCTTCTAATGGCTTACCCCCCCAATCTTGGCTGATTGAATCCGTAAAGGCTTGGCCGTAACCGGTAGAGCCGTGGAAATCCACCATGACGACGCCATAACCCGCACCCGCCCATAATTGGGCATTCCAACGACCACTGAAGGCATTACCAAATGAACCTTGCGGCCCACCGTGAACGAGATAGGCAATTGGGTATTTTTTCCCTTCTTGGAAGTTCGCCGGTTTGATCCAGTAACCGTAAACGTCTTCGTTATTCCAACCTTTAAAGCTGAACTGTTCAAACTTACCAAACTTGATCTCGGCCAATTTGTCTTTATTCACTTCGGTCAGACGTTTAAGCCCTTCACCTTCAGTCGTAATGCTATAGAGATCGCCCGGTTCAACTAAGGTTTTGCTATCGAAAATCAGTTGTTCGTTAGTGACCGCAATTAAACTGTTCGTGCCATCACTGTAGACAGAACGCACATCGCCAAATTGGGTATTCACTTGGAAAATAGAGACTTGACCTAGGTCTTGTGCCGTCACATACAAGGTACGATTGTCAGGAGCAAACATCAGTGAGTTTGGGCTGCGATCCCATAATGGCGCCACTTCTTTGGTTTGGCCTGTGCTAGTATCGCGCAACATAGTGCCGTAGCGATCTGCTTCAAAACCCGGTTTTTTCATTGCTAAATAGGCCATGTAACGACCATCGCTCGAAAATGTTGGCTGCGCATCCCATGCAAGATTGTCTTTGGTTAAGTTGGTTGCGGTGCCGCCTGTCACTGGCACTTGCCACAAATCATAGTTAGTGGTCCAAGCTTGATCTTTGCTAGGGGCTTTCGCGCTATAAACCACAAACTTACCGTCTGGGGTGAAAGTTACTTCTTCCATACCCGAGAAAGGTTTTGGCGGCGTTTCAGTATCTAAACCTTGAGTCACATCCACTACTTTAGTGAGTTTCTCACCGTTTACAGCGCCAACAAATAAGTGGTTACGGGCGTGGTCTTCCCACGTATCCCAATGGCGAACCATTAACTGCTTGTATTCACGGCCAGTCGATTTACGCTCAGCTTCAGCGGTAAATTTATCCTTTGAACAGGCTAAGTCCTTACACTCGGGGAATACCCGCATGCTAAGTACAACTTGTTTACCGTCGTTTGATAATTTGTAGCCATCAATATCCAAAGGTAAATCAGAAACTTGTACCGCTTCACCGCCCGTTAATGGCAGTTGAAATAACTGGCTTGAACCACTGCGACTAGCAAGGAAATAAATCGACTTGTCGTCATTGGCGAAGCTCACATCGTGCTCAGTGCCCGTGGCAGAGGTCAATTGTAGTGGTTTCGCCTTCGTGTCTATCAAATCTAATAGATACAGATCCGAGCTGGCCTCTCCCTTATCGTTTACCGTTTTAAGACCATAAACTAATTTAGTGCCATCATGGGACACAGTCGCAGAGTGCATCTTATTGAGTTTAATGAGTTGTTGCACAGTAAAAGGCGTTGGATCGGCCGCTTGGGCTGATAACGCCAGTCCCGCAGCGCCGAGCGCCAATAGGAGAGGAGCTATTTTCATTGTTATGTCCGTCTTTGGTTAAACTGGTTCGATAGTTGCGCCAATCATTGCAAGGGTTCTATTGAAATTGCAATAGTTCTACTGAGTTGCAACCGCACGAATGTTAAAAAACGATCTGAGATCGTATCTTTCGAAGATAAGCTTGCCACACTATCGAAACAAAAACGCTCAGGCAAGCCAAATGGCGAACCTGAGCGTATTTTTTTGTGACAAAATGTCAGTGGCGCAGTGTTTTACCTCAAGAACAGATATCAGAGCTCAAACTTAAGCTATTTTGCTTAAAAAGCCATCAAGTTCAATCCGCTGCATCCTCACCTTTACGCTTTCGCGTTGGCGATATTCACTTTCCAAATTGCAGGGCCAGTTTCATGGGCGTTCACACCATGCGAATCCACAGCCACAGTCACTGGCATATCTTGCACATCAAACTCGTAAATCGCTTCCATGCCCAAATCAGCAAAGGCCACGACACGAGAATGTTTAATCGCTTTAGACACTAAATACGCAGCGCCGCCAACGGCCATCAGATATACCGCTTTGTGTTTTTTGATTGATTCAACTGTCGCAGGGCCGCGCTCAGCTTTACCTATCATGCCCATCAAGCCAGTTTTCTCTAACATTAAGTCAGTGAATTTATCCATACGGGTTGCTGTGGTTGGGCCCGCAGGACCGACAACTTCAGCACCTACTGGATCAACTGGGCCAACGTAGTAAATAAACTTACCGGTAAAGTCCACGCCTTCAGGCAGACCTTCACCGCTTTCAATCAGGCTTTGAATGCGCTTATGGGCAGCATCGCGACCTGTGAGCATTTTACCGCTCAGCAGAATGGTTTCACCGCTCTGCCACTGCTCGATATCCGCTTGAGTCACAGTATCTAAGTTAACGCGGCGCACATCATCACCCACTTCACGGGTGATTTCTGGCCAATCGGCCAATGATGGCGGCGTTAATTCCGCAGGACCTGAGCCGTCTAAATGGAAATGTACGTGGCGAGTAGCAGCGCAATTTGGGATCATCACCACAGGCTTTGATGCCGCGTGGGTGGGCGCCGATTTGATTTTAACGTCTAACACTGTGGTTAAACCGCCAAGACCTTGGGCACCTATGCCTAAGTTGTTCGCGCGCTCAAAAATGTCTAACCGCAGCTTTTCTTCGGTCGTTTGCGCGCCACGGGCCATCAACTCATGGATATCTACACTTTCCATCAGCGCTTCTTTGGCTAATACGGCCGCTTTTTCCGCCGTGCCGCCGATGCCTATACCCAACATACCCGGTGGACACCAGCCCGCACCCATAGTCGGTAGCGTTTTTTCTACCCAAGCGGCGATATCATCAGATGGGTTTAACATCACCATCTTAGCTTTGTTTTCACTGCCGCCGCCTTTAGCCGCAATCGCCACTTCGATATGGTTGCCTGGCACCATGTCGATATGCACCACAGATGGGGTGTTATCTTTGGTATTTTTACGGCTGCCAGCAGGATCTGACACTATTGATGCGCGCAGTGGGTTATCAGGATTGGTATAGGCACGACGAACACCTTCGTCGACCATTTCCTGAATCGTCATATCGGTTTTGTCCCATTGGACACCCATACCCACTTTCACGAAAGTGGTCACAATCCCAGTATCTTGACACAGAGGACGCTTACCTTCGGCCGACATACGCGAGTTAATTAAGATCTGGGCAATCGCATCCTTCGCCGCCGCACTTTGTTCACGCTCATAAGCTTGGCTCATGGCATCAACAAAATCCTTCGGGTGGTAATAAGAAATATATTGCAAAGCATCCGCCACACTTTCAATAAAGTCGGCTTGTTTAATCACAGAAGTTTCAGACATTTTATGGTGAGATGACATAGTAGGAGCGCTCCAGCAGCCTTTGCGGCCTAACTTGTTTTTGTTTAATTCTTTCTGGGCCAATATGATACTCTTTCACATCTTTTTGGGCTACATCACATTTTGAATAGGGTTAATCGATGGCAATTAGGGCGTCAAAACAGCTTGCATCGCGCCAACTTGACTGGACATTAAGTACCGCAGCACTGTTCGAACACTTTGCAAATGACACTTGGGCAATTCTGTTAGATTCGGCGAACGCGCCGCATCAAGACGCCAGATTCGACATCATTTGCGCCAATCCTATCGCAACGTTAGTGACTCAGGGCGAGCGTAGCGATATAAAGCTCATCAATACGAGCTTGAGCTTACCCGAGGCAATAGACCCAAACCGTGATCCCTTCGAGTTACTCAACACTTTATTAACCCATTGGTATTCAAAATCTTTTGATTGCGACTTGCCCTTTAGTGGTGGCGCAATGGGCAGTTTTAGCTACGATTTAGGCCGCAGAATTGAATCCCTGCCGATAACGGCCAAGCAAGATATTCAACTGCCAGAGATGAACATCGGCTTTTACGACTGGGCGTTAGTTTTTGATTACCAAGCCCAGTGTTGGCATTTACTGCATTATTTAGGTGAAGCAGCCCTCGACATTGAGTTGAATAAAATTCAAGCGAAAATGGCGCACAAGCCAAATACCACCAGATTCATGCTCACAGGCCCATGGAAAGCACAAATCGATAAGGCCCAATACACGGCAAAATTTGCAGCAGTTCAAGCCTATTTACACAGCGGTGATTGCTATCAAATAAATTTAACCCAAAGATTCGAAGCCCATTATCAAGGCGATGAGTGGTCGGCCTATAGCCAACTGCGCAATGCCAATAAAGCGCCCTTCTCGGCCTTTATGCGTCTGCCGCAAAACACGATTTTGTCGATTTCACCCGAGCGCTTTATTCAGCTTCGCGGTGACGATATTCAAACCAAACCCATCAAAGGCACACTGCCGCGTCATACCGATCCCGCACTGGATGTGAAAGCCGCCAATACACTGGCAAACTCACCAAAAGATCGCGCCGAAAATGTCATGATTGTCGATTTACTGCGTAATGATATCGGCAAAGTGGCGGCGGCAGGCTCAGTACGTGTACCGCATCTGTTTGAGATTGAAAGCTTTCCTGCCGTGCATCACTTAGTCAGTACGGTGACGGCCAAGCTTGATAGCCGATTCACGGCGAGTGATTTACTGCGCGCGGCGTTCCCCGGCGGCTCGATTACCGGCGCACCGAAAATTCGTGCCATGGAAATTATCGAAGAGCTCGAACCTTCACGGCGCAGCCTTTATTGTGGTTCTATGGGTTATATCAGCCAAGACGGCCAAATGGATACCAGCATCACCATTCGCACTATTGTGGCCGAACAGGGCAAACTCTATTGCTGGGCTGGCGGCGGCATAGTGGCGGATTCTGAAGTGGATGCCGAGTACCAAGAAACCTTTGATAAGATCAGCCGTATTTTACCTTTGCTTGGCGCTGCGTCACAAAAGCCGTAAGCTTTAATACTAAACAGTAACGAGAACGTCGATGGATCAAGCGGAATTTAGACTCAGATTTAATCTGCACCCGTTAACGCGGCAAGATCCGGCGGCCTTCCCTCACCTTGGACTGCGCAAAGCCGCAGTGTTGATCCCACTGTTGGAGATTAACGGTGAGCTGAATCTAATTTTGACCCAAAGACCTATGCATCTGCGCGCCCATCCGGGGCAGATCAGTTTCCCAGGCGGTAAAATTGAGCCCTATGATATTGATGCGATTGCGGCCGCGTTAAGGGAAGCAGAAGAGGAAATTGGACTCTCAAGGCATAACGTCGAGGTGGTGGGCACGTTTCCTGCCCATAATACCTTCACAGGGTTTGAAATCACTCCTGTGATAGGCATTATCAAGCAGGCATTTGATTTAAAACTCGATCCCGGTGAGGTAGCCGATTGCTTTACCGTGCCATTAAGCTTTTTTATTGAACCGAATAATCGCCACCAAAAACGCTTTTTACGCCAAGGGCGCTATTACAGCGTGCATTTTATTCCCTATCAACAACGGTTTATCTGGGGTGCGACTGCCGCGATTATCGACCATCTGTGCCGCCAATTAAGCATTCCTGCCGATATCCTCTGACTTCATTTGCCATTGCTAAACCGTTAAAAAGCCAAACTGTTAAATTAGCCAAACAATGGCTAGCTTAAACCACCAAATGGATATACAAACCGGCGACAATAGAGGTTAACAGCAACATGGGAATATTAAACCAATAACCCATACGACTGTGGTGGGCGACATAATAGTTAAACGCTAAACTGACCAAACTAATACCGCCACAAACCCAAATCAAATACTGCAATAATTGGGTTTCATGTGGATCCCAATGGACTCTAAATGTCGCGCCACGGGTCAAATAGGCCCCAACTTCACGGTCTGGCCTTGCATCACTAAACACTAATAGCGCATAGACGGCTATTGCCCAGCCTAAAATGGATAAGGTCGCAAGGATAATTTGAAATATTCTAGTCTTGCTCATACCGCCTCCCGCCGTTTAACTCACTATATCGCTCAATATCGATATTATTAACCTCAGGATACCTTTTTCAGCTTGAGAAAAGCCACCAGCAAGGTAATATAAACCTCCAAAATTTTCATATAAAACGTTTCGTTGGAGAATTAAGCAACAATGAGCATTGCATCTGTCGCATCTGTATTTAAAGGTGAGCACGCCGTCGGTTCTAAAGTCACAGTGCGTGGCTGGGTCAGAACCCGTCGTGACTCTAAAGCCGGCATCTCTTTTTTAGCTGTTTACGACGGCTCTTGCTTTAATCCTATCCAAGGTGTCGTGCCCAATAGCTTAGATAATTACGACAACGAAGTGTTAAAGCTGACTGCGGGTTGTTCTGTTGTGATGACAGGCGACGTGGTGGAATCTCCTGGTGCAGGCCAAGCATTTGAGCTGCAAGTGACTGAACTTGAAGTCGCTGGCTGGGTTGATGATCCAGACACTTACCCAATGGCCGCGAAGCGTCACTCAATTGAACATTTACGCGAATTAGCGCACTTACGCCCACGTACTAACATTATTGGTGCCGTTGCTCGCGTACGTAACTGTCTATCCCAAGCGATTCACCGCTTCTACCACGAAGAAGGCTTTATTTGGGTATCGACCCCACTTATCACAGCATCAGATTGCGAAGGCGCCGGTGAGATGTTCCGCGTATCGACCTTAGATATGGAAAACCTGCCGCGTACTGAAGCGGGTAAAGTCGATTACGATAAAGATTTCTTCGGTAAAGAAGCTTTCCTGACCGTATCAGGCCAGTTGAATGCTGAAACCTACGCCTGTGCACTGTCAAAAGTGTATACCTTTGGCCCGACTTTCCGTGCTGAAAACTCAAACACCAGCCGCCACTTAGCGGAATTCTGGATGGTTGAGCCTGAAGTCGCCTTCGCTAACTTAAACGACATCGCAGGCCTTGCCGAAGCTATGTTGAAATACGCGTTCAATGCCGTCTTAACTGAGCGTATGGACGATTTAACCTTCTTCGCCCAACACGTTGATAAGACTGTGATCGACCGTCTGCAATCTTTCGTTTCAAGCGATTTTGCTCAAGTGGATTACACGGATGCGGTTGAAATTCTGCAAAACTGTGGCAGAACCTTCGAGTTCCCTGTGTCTTGGGGTATCGATTTATCTTCTGAGCATGAGCGTTACTTAGCCGAAGAACACTTCAAAGCCCCTGTGGTAGTGAAGAACTATCCAAAAGATATCAAGGCCTTCTACATGCGCTTAAACGATGACGGTAAAACCGTTGCCGCAATGGACGTGTTAGCCCCAGGTATCGGTGAGATCATCGGTGGCTCTCAACGTGAAGAGCGTTTAGACGTGCTAGATATGCGTCTAGCCGAAATGGATCTGAACCAAGAAGATTACTGGTGGTACCGTGATATGCGCCGTTATGGCACAGTGCCACATGCAGGTTTTGGTCTAGGGTTTGAGCGTTTAGTGTCTTACGTGACGGGCGTGAACAACATTCGTGATGTTATCCCTTTCCCACGTGCACCGCGCACTGCGAACTTCTAATCTCCCTTAACTTGGGACTGCATCGCTAAGACATCTCTATTATGCCTTAGCAAAACGAAAGGAGCTGAATATTCAGCTCCTTTTTTGTTCGTCCATTTTAGTCACATCATGCGGCTAAACAACCATTAATCCGCCAGACTCAACGCCTGCGCAATATATTCCGCGACTCGCTTGGCAGCAATATCATCGATTGACACCAACTTAATATGGCGACGAAATTTGCCACTGCCTTCAAGTACCTGATGTGGATCGCTAAGATTCGCGCCTAAGCTAAACTCCAATGAAACATGCTGTTTATAGGCAAACACACCACAAAAACTGGCTTTGGTGCTAAAGAGTATACCGCCGTATTTAACGGCTTCAGTAATGGCCCGCGACGATGTGGTAGCGGCAGTTTTAACCTCCTGTCGCACCCCCTGCACTATTTCAAACAGACTCGGGCTGGTACATAAAATATCTTCTAACAGTTTTTCAAGTTGCGGCTGATCTTCCATCATGATCTCTTTACCTCTCATACAAGCAAGACTATCTCAGTCAGATTGTAGCGCGCTAATCGGACTGAATAACACCCTATTGAAGCATCCCTAAAAAATAGTGACGTGCAAATAAAAAGGCCAAGCGTGGAGTACGCTTGGCCTTTTGCTGGAGTTGTCCAACTTAGCAAGGCTAAGTCACACGGATAAACACTGCGCCCTAGATTAAAACCCCTTCACACCGGCCATGTCAGGGAGATGATGAGCAATCCCCTTGTGGCAGTCGATACAGGTCTTTTCGCCGCTTGCCAGTGACGTTGAGTGCATCTGCGCCGCTCTGGGTGATTGGCGAGTAAAGTCCATGTAAGTGAAGTTATGGCAGTTACGACACTCGAGCGAATCATTGGCCTTTAACCTTGCCCACTCATGTTCTGCCAGTTCACGACGCTTATCTTCAAACTTCTCACGGGTATTAATCGTCCCAAAAACCTTACCCCACACTTCCTTAGATGCCTGCATCTTACGGGCAATTTTATCGGTCCAGTTATGCGGTACGTGGCAATCGGGACACGTCGCCCGCACGCCACTGCGGTTAGTAAAATGAATCGTCGTCTGTAGCTCTTGATAGACGTTATTTTCCATCTCATGGCAACCAATACAGAAAGCTTCTTGGTTGGTCACTTCTAGGGCAGTGTTAAATCCGCCCCAGAAAATCACGCCAGCCACAAAACCACCTAAGGTCAAAAAACCTAAACTGTAATGCACACTCGGACGATTGAGTACCTGCCAGATTTTTTTCAGTTTATCTAACATGCTAACTCCTAGTGTTTTTTCTGCTCAGTGTTGGCTTTGATCAGATGTTCCATATCCACAAAGTCGTTTTCGACCAGTAACTTGGCATCTAACTGCGGCACATGACACTGAGTGCAGAAATAGCGGCGCGGCGATAACTCGGCTAAGAAGTTATTGTCCCTGTCCATAAAATGCGTGACGCTGACCATAGGTGCTTGCGAGTCCCCAATGCGGCTACGAGCATGGCAAGCCATACACTTATTCACTTTAAGATCAAGCTGATAGCCGTCGATCTTGTGTGGGATCACCGGTGGTTGCATGGGATAGCTGCGCACTTCCTTCACATCGGTATTACGCACACTTTGCATCGCAGGTGGCGTAGGCTCGACATTGATAGGCGCTTGGCGCAGGGTATCAATTTTATCTTCGGGAATACTGGCGGCAGACACACTTGTCATGATGAATGAGCCAAATACCAATAAACCGATCGCTGAGACTAATTTTAGGGTTTTCATCGTGTTCTCCTTAAACCTTGACGATCTTCACCGCACACTTTTTAAAGTCAGTTTGTTTTGACAAGGGATCTGTCGCATCTAAAGTGACTTTATTAATGAGCTGGCTAGCATCAAACCAAGGCACGAACACTAAACCCACGGGCGGTTTATTGCGGCCACGGGTTTCAACTCGGGTCTTAATTTCACCGCGACGGGACACAACGCGAATTTCATCGCCACGGCGCAGACCGCGTTTTTTCGCATCTTCAGGGTGCATAAAACATACGGCATCGGGGAAGGCACGATATAGCTCAGGCACACGTTGGGTCATAGAACCCGAATGCCAGTGTTCCAGCACTCGCCCCGTCGACAACCAGATATCATATTCTTCATCGGGCGCTTCTGCGGCAGGTTCATAGGGCAAAGCGAAAATCACCGCACGACCATCGGGATGACCGTAAAACTCAAAGCCCTTACCTGCTTTAACATAAGGATCTGTGCCTTCACGGAAGCGCCACTTGGTTTCTTTACCATCGACCACAGGCCAACGCAGACCATGAGCCTCATGGTAAACATCAAATGGGGCGAGATCGTGGCCATGGCCGCGGCCAAAGGTCGCATATTCCTCGAATAAGCCTTTTTGGACATAGAAGCCAAAATGTTTAGCCTCATCGTTCAAATACTTAGGATCGGCATCCGCAAGCGGGAACTTATCAACATTACCGTTCTGATACAGGACTTCGAATAGGGTTTTCCCTTTGAACTCAGGGTTCGCCGCTAATACATCCTTAGGCCAGACTTCGTCTGTGGTGAAACGCTTCGCAAACTCCATCAATTGCCACAGATCCGAATGGGACTCACCCGGTGCCTGCACCATTTGATGCCAAAACTGAGTACGGCGCTCGGCGTTACCGTAGGCGCCCTCTTTTTCCACCCACATAGCGGTGGGCAAAATCAAATCGGCAGCTTGAGTCGTCACCGTCGGATAGGCATCGGACACCACGATAAAGTTGGCTGGGTTACGGTAACCCGGTAAACCTTCTTCATTGATGTTTGGGCCCGCCTGCATATTGTTGTTCACTTGCACCCAGTAACAATTTAAGTCGCCATCTTTTAGACGAC
Organism: Shewanella sp. SM73; assembly: GCF_025653795.1. Classification (NCBI taxonomy): domain Bacteria; kingdom Pseudomonadati; phylum Pseudomonadota; class Gammaproteobacteria; order Alteromonadales; family Shewanellaceae; genus Shewanella; species Shewanella sp. SM73. The sequence goes on along the minus strand of NZ_JAKKRY010000001.1, from coordinate 382,470 downwards.
GGTTTTGCTCGACGGCGTGATAACCGGGTTTAGGTGGAATAATGCCGCTTGGGATCTTCCAAATATCTTCGGCATGCTTTCTGTGTTCAGGATTGGTCACGACCATATCAGCAGGTAAACGATGGGAAAACGTCCCCACTTCACGGGCCGTGCCACAGGCTGATGGTTGACCCGTCAAAGAGAATGGACTGTTACCTGGGGTTGAAATTTTACCCATCAAGAGATGAATGTTATAAATCAGGTTGTTACACCACACACCTCGGGTATGTTGGTTAAAACCCATGGTCCAAAATGAGGTCACTTTGATGTCGGGATCGGCATACAGCTTGGCCAGCGCAATCAGTTTATCCTCAGGCACGCCCGACAACTTACTGACTTTTTCGACGCTATAATCCGCCACGAAGGCTTTAAAGGTCTCAAAATCAATTGGGGTTGAATCCCCCGCCGTTTTAACATTTTTCGCTTTTTTCTCAAGGGGATGTGTCGGGCGTAAACCATAACCAATATCTGTTGTGCCCTGACGGAAGTTAACGTGTTTCTTCACGAAGTCCCAGTTCACTTTATCATTCTGAATGATGTAGTTAGCTATGTAGTTCAAAATGGCTAAATCGGTTTGCGGGGTGAACACGATCGGCAAGTCGGCCAAATCGAAGGATCTGTGTTCAAACGTCGACAACACGGCCACTTTTACATGGCTGGCACTGAGACGTCGGTCTGTCACTCGACTCCAGAGGATCGGGTGCATCTCCGCCATATTCGAGCCCCAAAGGACAAAGGCATCGGCGGCTTCCATATCGTCATAGCAACCCATAGGTTCGTCGATACCGAAGGTGCGCATAAACCCGACCACGGCTGACGCCATGCAGTGACGCGCATTCGGATCGATATTATTCGATCCAAAACCCGCTTTCATCAACTTAACGGCAGCATAACCTTCCCACACAGTCCATTGGCCCGAGCCAAACATGCCCACAGCAGTTGGCCCTTTGGCTTTAATGGTTTCTTTCCATTTTTGCGCCATGATGTCGAAAGCACTGTCCCAACTGATGGGCGAAAACTCACCGTGCTTGTCGTATTTGCCATCTGTCATCCGCAGCATAGGCGTGGTTAAGCGATCGCTGCCATACATGATTTTCGATAGGAAATAGCCCTTGATACAGTTAAGCCCACGGTTCACTTCACTGTTGGCATCGCCATGGGTGGCAACCACTTTGCCGTCGCGAGTTGCGACAATCACAGAGCAGCCCGTGCCGCAAAAACGGCATGGGGCTTTATTCCACTCTAATTTGGTTTGTTCTGAGCTGGTAATTAAGTTGCTTGCGCCTGCGGGCAAGGCTAAACCAGCGGCGCCTGCAGCGGCAATCACCGCATTGGCCTTGATAAAGTCACGTCTGTTCATATTCATTCTTCACCCTCTTCGAGCACTTCACTCTGGTGGTAAACCATAGTGGCTGATAACACGCCCGGAATGGCATTGATCGCTTCGATACTGTCCATCAAGGCGCGTTGCGTCTCGCCTTCGATCACGACGACCAATTTCACTTCGTTGTTGACGGAAAGTTCGGCATTTTCAATGGTCATTATTTGTTGTCTAACATCTGCCATTTTCTGCGGTAAGACCTGCACCACTAAACTGGTGATATGGAGTTCTTTGCTCATCCGACATTCCACTCTTATTTTTAACTATTTGATGATGTTACGTTTAACCAGCGCCCGGTGGACCCGTCAAAATTTGGCTGAACCAAATAGCAAAGCCCAGACCACTGACCAGTAGTACGGACAATAACGGTGCGAGAAACACGGTTAAAAAGATAAAGATTTTCAGTTCTAAGGATTTTTCTTCTGCGGTGCTAGCACTCATGCATCCTCCAAGAGGTGTGTTCCTGCCACTTTGAATGCGCTGCAAAAAATCGCCAGCGGCAGGCTTTATGTATATCTATTGCATCTTTGGATCACGAAGCGATCATACCTTTTAGTTGTTAACAAAATGTATACCTCCAAATTGGTAAAGCGGATGATGCTTGATCCAGATCATCAATTTGATGTGAGTATTCGTCAGATCTCAGTTTTTAAACGTTTTTTGCAATTACAAATTAGATGATTGAATTGATTTTATGATTAATAAGCGACTGAAATGGATAAATCACTGCAAGAAAACAACAGAAAAACCTCAAAAAAAACCTGAGTATTCATAAAGGAGTAGGCAGTAGAAAGGTGTAAAAACATGCGAGATAACGACTTGATCCCAAAAGAAAGATATTCGGCATAAAAGCATCGCTGCCACCCAGAAAAAGCGCTCATTTCATGGCGCATCACTGGAGGTATATCGCGTGAGCAGAGTAAGCATAGGGAAAATAAAAAACCGAGAAAATAGTTAGTTTTCTCGGTTTATTTAGTCATTTTTTGATCGCGTTATTGTTACATCAATCGGACAAAGACGCTCAGCTCGACCTTTAAATCAGTCTATTAAACCTGTTGAATATGATTCAAAATGCGCTTTTCAGATATCGGATAAGCCGTGCCTAACACCTGTGCAAAACAAGAGACACGGTACTCTTCAATCATCCAGCGCGCCTCGATTAACGCAGATGGTGTCGGCATAGCACGTGGCACTTTCGCCAGTTGTGCGATTAAAGCTTCTTGAACCTTGTTGATGCTCTGCATATGCAAACGGTCACGGGTCGGATCAACGGGCAACTTCTCGACACGGATTTCAATCGCTTTTAAGTAACGCGCCACATCAGCTAAACGATTCCAACCACAGGATTCGACAAACCCTTTAAACACTAATTTGTCCAATTGGCTTTGAATATCACTCATAGCAAAGGCAATATCTAAGCTAATTTTGCCCTTGAGACGCTTTTTAATGCTCTGGTATAAGGTCAAAATCTGCTCGACCTTCAAGGCGATTTGCTCGGCGGTCGGGTTGAGTTCTTGGCGAACCCAATCCTTTGCCTGCTCAAATTGGGCTTGATTACGCACATCGAGGGCTTTTTCATCCAACAATTGCTGCACAGCGGCGGCAATAATGTCATCAATCAAGATTTGCACTTGACCGAAGGGATTGAAATACATCGCCAATTTCGCCTTATTCGGCAAAGCTTGCTGTAAGTGTTTCACCGGTGATGGAATGTTTAGCAGCAATAACCGTCGCAGACCTTGGCGATGGGCATCTAAGGCCTCAAATTCATCATCAAATAATTTGATCGCAACACTGTCTTTTTTATCGATCAGCGCCGGAAACGCCCGCACTTGGTAATTGCCTTTTTGCTGCTGATATTGCTGCGGCAAATCGCCAAAGGACCACTCAGTTAACGCTTCTTGCTCTATACCTTTATCCGCGACCTGACGAATGGCCTTCGCCACCACGCCCTGCAACTCGGCTTTTAAGGTATCGAGCACACGACCTTCGGCCACTAAGTTGTTTTTATCGTCTTCGATTTTAAAGTTCATCTGCAAATGCGCGGGCAGTTGCGTTAAATCAAAATCTTCCGGCGATATACGCGTGCCACTCATGCGCAATAATTGCTTGCACATGGTCTCAAGCAAACTGGCACTAAAAGGCACCATGGCCTGCACACAAGCGCGGGCATAGTCAGGCGCGGGCACAAAGTTACGTCGTAAACTCTTAGGCAAAGATTTGATCAGCGCGATGCACTTTTCTTCCCTTAGCCCTGCCACTAGCCAATCAAAATCGCTATCGTCGATTTGATTAAGCAGCGCCACCGGAATGTGAACCGACACACCATCATCCGCCGCCGCGGGTTCAAAGTGATAACTTAGCTGCAGGCGTAAATTGCCCTTGTGCCACGTATCGGGAAAATCCAAGGTCGAGATATGGTCGGCATTGCGCTGCATTAACAGCGCTTTGCTGAAATCGAGTAAATCCGGTTGCTCGCGCTTGGCCTTCTTCCACCAGCCAAAAAACAGCTGCGCGTTGTAAATCCCTTCAGGGATCCGCGGCTCGTAAAAATCCACCAACACTTGCTCGTCCACCAAAATATCGCGGCGACGGGATTTATGCTCGAGGGATTCAATGTCTTCGAGCAGCTTTTGGTTAGCGACAAAAAACGCTTCTTGGGTCTGTAACTGCCCTTCAGCCAAGGCGCTGCGGATAAAAATCTCACGCGCTTCAACGGGATCGATGGGGCCGTATTGCACTTTGCGGCGGTGCACAACCGTCAAGCCGTAGAGCACTTGATTCTCAAGGGCGATAACGCTGCCAGGTTTTGCCTCAAAATGGGGCTCAACATAGCTTTTCTTGATCAAATGCGCCGCTAAGGGCTCTAGCCATTCGGGTTCGATTTTGGCGCAGCAGCGAGCGAATAGGCGCGATGTTTCGGTAAGCTCAGCCGCCATGATCCACTTAGGGCCTTTTTTGGCCAACGGCGAACCGGGAAACACAAAGAATTTACGATTACGGGCACCTAAGTACTCGTTATTGTTATCTTTAAAACCCACATGACTCAATAAGCCCGATAAGAGCGCACGGTGCAAGCTGTCGTAATTGGCTGGTGTATCGTTTAGGCGCCACTTTAAATCGTGTACGGCTTGCTTAAGCTGGGCGTATAAATCCTGCCACTCGCGAACGCGCAAATAGGCCAAATATTCATCGCGGCACTTTTTACGGAACTGGCTAGCAGATAACTCTTTTTGTTGATCTTTTAAATGCTGCCACAGGTTTATCCAGCTGACGAAATCGGAACTGGGATCGGCAAAACGGCGATGGGCTTCATCACTGGCTTGCTTCTTCTCCATCGGACGCTCGCGGGGATCTTGAATCGATAAGCCCGCAGCAATCACTAGCACTTCGTTCAAACAACCTAACTGCTGACTCTCGACCACCATACGCGCCAAACGCGGGTCCACAGGAATTTGCGCCAAATTACGCCCAAGTGGCGTCAATACTAGCTTGCCGTGTTTACTCTCAACCGCCTGTAATTCTTCGAGCAACAGGAAACCATCGCGGATATGGCGTGGATCCGGTGGCTCGATAAAGGGGAAACCGGCGATATCACCTAGGCCGATGGCCAGCATCTGCAAAATGACCGAAGCCAAGTTAGTGCGCAAGATTTCAGGATCGGTAAACGCCGGACGATTATTAAAATCCGCCTCATCGTACAAACGAATACAAATACCCGGCCCAACACGACCACAACGGCCTTGGCGCTGATTGGCGCTCGCTTGCGAGATAGGTTCAATCGGTAAGCGTTGCACCTTAGTGCGATAGCTATAGCGGCTAATGCGCGCCGTACCTGGATCAATAACGTAGCGAATGCCCGGCACAGTCAGCGAGGTTTCCGCCACGTTGGTCGCTAATACAATCCGCCGACCTCTGTGACTACTGAAAACTTTAGACTGCTCACCGTAAGATAAACGCGCGTATAACGGCAAAATTTCGGTATCGCGGTAATTACGCCGACTCAATTGCTCGGCCGTATCGCGAATTTCCCGCTCGCCGTTCATAAAGATCAGAATGTCGCCCAGCCCTTCGGCCACCAACTCATCGACAGCGGCAAAAATGCCTTCGATTTGATCTAAATCGGCATCGCTATCTTGCACTAAGGGTCGGTAACGGGTTTCGACCGGAAAGGTACGGCCCGACACTTCGATAATAGGCGCATTGTTGAAATGCTTAGAAAAACGCTCAACGTCTATGGTCGCCGACGTGATAATAACTTTGAGATCAGGGCGTCTTTTGAGAATTTGTTTGAGGTAGCCCAGAATAAAATCGATGTTGAGGCTGCGCTCGTGGGCCTCATCTATGATGATGGTATCGTATTGATCGAGATTGCGATCAGAGGTCAATTCTGCCAGTAAAATACCGTCGGTCATTAACTTGATATAAGAGTCACTCTTAAGCGCATCCGCAAAACGCACTTTAAAGCCAACCACTTCACCGAGCGGACTTTGTAATTCTTCTGCGACTCGGCTCGCCACGCTACGGGCAGCCAAACGTCTTGGCTGGGTGTGGCCTATCATGCCACGGCAACCTAAGCCTAATTCCAAACAGATTTTAGGGAGCTGAGTGGTTTTACCCGAGCCCGTTTCACCGGCGATGATCACCACTTGATTGCCCGCAATCGCGCGCGCAATATCGTCGCGCATCAAGGAAACAGGCAGGTTTTCAGGATAGTGGATTTTAGGCCGAGCGTTACGGCGCTGCTCAACCTTCTCAAACGCCGCCTGCGCTTGCTCGCTCAGCTGAGCTAAGACTTGGGTCTTTTTATCTGAGTCGGCTTCTTTATTGAGCTTAAATAAACGACGACGGATCCGCGACGCGTCGCTCTGATAACAAAGATTAAGAAAGGCGTTCGATAGCGGATGTTTGTCTGAGTTCAAATCCAAATTCCATTGCTAGCATCAAAAACGGCGATCCTAGCAAGGAAAGTGGCGTAATGGTATTGCTAATTTACTCTGCACTCAGTATATGGCGTGTCAGTTTCGCACTAGCTCGACTTAGATTAAACCGGTGACAGATAACATTGTTGCATATAGATATTCATGGCTTTGAGCACATTGGTGCGATTAATCGTGCCAATTACTTTGCCATGTTCAACCACTGGATACACTTTAGGTTTAGGCCCTAGCATTTGTTCGGCGAGCTGCAAAATACTGTCATCTGGCCCAACGAACAGCACTTCAGTGCGCATGCAATCCTTCACCACTGAGGTCATATCACAGTGATAGCTACTTTTAATCATCACAGCCAAACAATCCTGCTGGGATAAAAAGCCCACCAAATCGCCCGTATCATCAACCACTGCTGCGCCCATTTTATTATTATCTAACAACTTTTCGACCGCAGTTGCGAGCGACATATTAGCGCGCAGCAACACGGGCTGACGATCCATATGGTCGCGGATTTTAATTAAGTCCATAGTCTTTCCCTCGAATTAACCCTACGTTTGTAGTCTAGTCAAAATATCGACAAGAATGTGCGATTTATATCGATTGGGCTTATCTAGTGCATAAACCCAACAAGAGCTAACAGGACAAAAATAGCATCAACATAGGCAGCCAGAAATAGCGACTTAGAGTTAACTGAAGCGAACGCTACAAACTGAAATCAGGCAAGTATCCGATTGAGCTTCAATGATGGCAGGTAATGCCATCCGTCTTCGGTGATCATTTTACTTGTCATTCCAACGCGTTTTAATTCGCTATTGATACAAGTTATAAGTCGATATAAAAGCGATAGCCTACACCGGGCTCAGTCCGCACATACTGAGGTTCACTCGGGGAGTCGCCTAATTTTTGCCTTAAGTGACTGACCACAATTCGTAGATAATGTGTGTCTTCTGTATGAGCGGGTCCCCAAATTTCTTTGAGCAACTGAGTCTGAGTGACAACGCAGTTAGGTGACGACGCCAATTTAGACAATACTGCGTATTCCTTGGGTGTGAGTTCGACAATTTGATGATCAACTTTAACCAGCCTGCGACTTAAATCAATCTGTAACTTGCCGTCATCTAATATGGGTAATTTTTCAGGTTTGATATGGTCCCTTAAAATCGCCCGCACCCTTGCCAGTAACTCTTCCACACTAAAGGGTTTGGTCACATAATCCTGCGCGCCAGCATCTAATGCTGCGACTTTTTCTTTATCTTGATTGCGAACCGACAATACAATCACAGCAACATCGGACCATCCCCGTAACTCCTGTAGCACTTGATGGCCTTCCATATCCGGCAAGCCTAAATCCAAAATAACTAATTCAGGTTGCTGGCGTGCGACAGCCGCGAGTCCTTGCTGACCATTTTCAGCTTCGGTAACGTCATAGCCCTCACTGGTGAGTGCAATCCGCAGCATGCGGCGTATTTGGGTCTCATCATCGATAACCACGATTTTTATTGCCACGTCTCTAGTCCATTCTGTGGTTTATTAAGAATATTTTGGCTAAAAATGATTAGCCAGGAACGGGATAGTCTAACGGCAATTCAACTTCAAAACGAGTGCCTTGCCCCTGTAGGCAATCGGTAACGCGAACACTACCGCCGTGTGCAGCTATCATGCCTTTACAAATAGCCAGCCCCATACCTGTATTCTGTTTTTTCTTATCGCCATCGGCAACCACATAAAACATATCGAAAATTTGATCCCTATGACTGGCGGGAATCCCCGGCCCTCTGTCTTCAATGGCAATACAGCAACGGTGATTAGAAATGGTCAATTCAATACAAATAGGCTCTTCTGGTGGTGAAAATCGAACGGCATTCTCTAGAATGTTAAATAATCCTTGTTCAATCAGCGCCGCATGCACAAATAGGAGTGGGGGCTCTTTTTCTCTGTGATATTCAACGATTGCGTTAGGGAAATAACGTTTAAGCCTGCCAAGTACGCTGCCAATAATGTCATCTGCCGAAACCCAATCACGCTCTATGCTCAAAGTGCCATGACCCAGGCGTGTCATATCGAGTAGATTTTGGATATAGCTGTCCAAGCGACGGCTTTCTTGCAAAATAGTATCAAGTAGCTCGTTACGGTCGGCCTCTAGCAATTGTTTGTTCAATAGTTTTAAGCTCTCCGCCGCCCCCATCATGGCTGAGAGTGGTGATTTTAGATCGTGAGACACTGACGATAATAATGCGGAACGTAACTGCTCAATTTCTGTTTTCACCCGTGCTGATTCAAGATCTGACACTAACTGAATACGCCGCCATGTATTAGCGCCTTGCTGTAACATGGCCAGAATAAGCTCTCTATCAAACGGACTGAGTTCGTTGACCGTAGGTTGCCAATCTAAAATCGCCGCGCCAATCGTCGTACCTTCAAGTTCAATGGGGAACACACTCACACCCGATGCGCTCAAGGTATCGCTCAAACGCCCCGCCGCTTGCCCATGGCGCAAGGTCCAATCGATTGCGGCTAAATCAAGGTCGTTAAATGGCGTATTCAGCAGCGGTAAATAGGATCGCTGACCATCTTTACGCTGCAAAACAATATAACAATCGGCATTCACTGAACCAGCAATCTTGCGCCCTATCGTTTGCCAAAGGGCTTTTTCATCATCGGCGACCGATAATTCTTGGGCAACATCTTTTAAGGTTTCAGCATAACGATTTGACTCACGCAGCAAAATAAACTGATTTCTGATCCGAGATGCCGCCGGTCCACTGATAAGCCCTATACACATCAAAAAAATTAAAGTGGCAATATCATCCTGACTATTTACATTCATAGTAAATTTGGGATCAGTAAGAAAGAAATTAAAGCTGAAAAAAGACCACACCGCAGTTGCCATGGCAGGCCTAGCGCCATAGGTTAAGCCAATGCTGACAATCAAGAAAACATATAACAACACCAGATTGCCATTACTGAGCCAAGTATCTAAAAATGCCACCAGCGGAAAAATAACCACCACGCCAATCAGCCCAAGAATATGGCCTCGAAGATCACCAAAACTGGCTTTAGGCGTAATAGGATCTCGTACTTGCATTTGGTTTTCGGGTGCGTGATAGACACTCACCTCAACAGGTAAACCAGACTCAATCAAGCGTTGATACAGCCTTTTACGCCACCAAGGATAGGTGCGTTTCACACCCGCGCCGACTAATACTGTGTTAATTCGATGCAGGGCTATGTAAGGTAAAATGGCCTGATAACTGCTCGTGTCGCGTAATACTTCGGTCTGCGCGCCAAGTTCCTTCGCTAAGGCAAAGGCCTCATTTAGCCTTTTCCGCTGATAAAGGCCCAGCGCTTTGCCGGTATCGACCCAAAGCACTAACCAAGGAATTTGCCGCCGCTCGGCAATCTGCCGACCTATGCGGATCAAATACTGATGATCACTGCTGTTACTCACTAAAACCAACAATCTGTCTTTGAGAACAAAATCTGTTCCCTGTGCTTTGGCATCGAGTTCACAAATCAGTTTTGCATCGACTCGCTCTATGACTTTTTTCATTGCCAATTCGCGCAGTGCCGTCAAGTTCGAGACCGAAAAAAAAGCATCTAAAGCCGAACGAGCATACTCTGGCAGATAAACTTTGCCTTGCTGTAAGCGTTCGATGAGTGTTGATGGCGGTAAATCGACAAATATAATTTCATGGGCTTCATCAAGGAAGCGATCGGGGACGGTTTCCCGTACCCGCACTTGAGTAATTTGCAACACTAGATCATTCAAACTGACCAAATGTTGGATATTGACTGTGGTATAGACATCAATGCCCGCAGCCAATAATTCTGCGACGTCTTGATAGCGCCGTTTATGGCGACTACCGGGGACATTCGTGTGGGCCAACTCATCGACTAAGATAAGCTTAGGCCGACGAAGCAGCGCCGCATCCAAATCGAATTCCGTTAAACGATTATGATGATAATCAATGGGTTTACGTGCCAATACCTCAAAACCCGCTACCATGGCCTCGGTATCGGCACGCCCATGGGTTTCCACCAGTCCAACCAGCAAATCGACACCTTGCTGGGCCATTTCCCTTGCCGCACTGAGCATTGCATAGGTCTTGCCCACGCCAGGTGCCGCCCCAAGAAAAACCGTCAGTTTACCTTTATCATTTTGCTGTATCTGACTTAAGAGCGCATTGGCTTGCTGTGTTTGACTGATTGGTACCACGATTAGAAACTCCTTGAAAGACTCACTATCCAGCGCGCATCACACAGGGACTGGCACTGACTCTGCGATAAATCCGTATCGACATAACCGACACTCAACACATCCTGCTCAGTCATATTGAGGTTCAGCCCAACTCGCCAATCTAAATAGTGGCTATTGCTTGCGGCCATAGAACCTAAAAACAGTGCCATATCTTGCTGAGAAGCAAAAAAATTGCTCCCAAGATGCAGTACTAGACTTACATTAGAGAACAGCTGCGGCTCATAACTGGCATAAACATACTGAAAATCGTCCACATTCTCGCCAAAATAATCAGGAGAATAAACCAGCCCTAACTTAGCATCGGCGTAGCTTACCACAGCATAAATTTCGTTATAACTCAGGTCGGTATCGTCCTGCGAGTATTGGTAACGTATCACGCCTAGGTCCGTTGTTAAGCCATTATCCCAATCCTTGGCCCAGCCAGCGGACAAGTCGAGTTCTAAACTTCCATCCCCAAATTCGATGTTACTGCCCCAAAGCGAGCCATACCAGCCAGAATCATGGCTTAAGGTATACCCTGCTTGAACCGCAGGTCCTTCATCAGTTTGAGAAATACCGCGAAACGCATAATCACTGATGAGCATCACACTCCCTTGACTCTGCCAAGAGGCATTGCCCCCATGAGTCTCAGTGCTGGCAAGCGCGCCCATAGAGAGTGAAGATAATGCCATTATCACACCCGTACAGAGGCGTAAACAATTAATATGTAACATAAAAATTTATCCTTAAATTCAGTAGAATATTGTTTTATTGAGCGTGTTTAGCAATCTGGTCAAGAGCGAGGTTGAGCTTGAGCACATTGACGCGCGCTTGCCCAAAAATGCCCCACTGCGGTGGTTCAATAAATTGCGCCACTAAGGTCAACACTTGTGGTTCGGCTAACTGTCGAGCCTGAGCCACGCGCGCAACTTGCAGTTTGGCCGCTGCGGGTGAAATATGAGGATCCAGTCCCGCGCCCGATGTGGCGAGTAAATCCACTGGAATATCAACGGCCTGAACGGATTCCCTGGCTTGAATTTCTTGGCTTGTTGCCATCACACGTTCACGTAACGCCGGGTTACTCGGCGCAAGGTTACTACCACCTGTCGCCATAGGATCGTAACCGACAGCGCTCGGCCGACTATAAAAATAGGCGGGATTAACAAAGGGCTGAGCGATGAACTCAGAACCCATAGCAACATTATCCCTGTGGATCACACTGCCCTTAGCTTGTACGGGAAATAAAGCGCCACCGAGCTGAGTCACAGTGCCGGTATAGACAACACCACACACAAATAACAGGGCGAGACTGGCTCTCAATCCCATAACGGCATGCTGAGTTTTAGTGGTATATACGATTGAATTCATTACTGTCTCCTAGAGCATAAGTGCAATGATTGAGTCGAGCGCTTTAATGCCGACAAAGGGTAAAATCACCCCACCTAAGCCATAAATCAGCATGTTATTTCGCAGTAATTTTTCTGCACTTATGGGTCTGAGCTTGATGCCTTTTAATGCCAATGGAATTAAGGCCGGAATGATAAGAGCGTTAAATACGAGCGCTGCGAGTACGGCTGAGGTTGGGCTGTGAAGCTGCATCAGATCCAGTGCACCAATCGCAGGCAAAGCCCCCGCAAATACCGCTGGAATAATGGCAAAATACTTAGCCACATCATTGGAGAGGGAGAATGTAGTCAAGGCGCCGCGGGTGATCAGCAATTGTTTTCCGACTTCAACGATAGCCAGTAATTTAGTGGGATCTGAATCCAAGTCCACCATATTGCCAGCTTCTTTAGCGGCTTGGGTACCTGAGTTCATCGCAAGACCTACATCGGCCTGCGCTAATGCCGGCGCATCGTTAGTACCATCCCCCACCATAGCCACTAATCGACCTTTGGCCTGCTCTGCGCGAATAAGGGCAAGTTTATCCTCAGGTTTAGCTTCAGCGACAAAATCATCAACCCCAGCTTCGGCGGCAATCACGCCAGCCGTTAGCGGATTATCCCCTGTCACCATGATGGTCCGTACACCGAGTGCCCTTAAACGGGCAAACCGCTCCGCAACGCCTGGCTTAATCACGTCACTTAAGGCTATAACCCCTAAAATGTGCGTGCCACTGGCGACGACTAAGGGAGTCCCCCCCTGCAAAGCCACTTTGCGGATAAGCGCGTTAACAGATTCAGGCCAGTGAATTTGATGCTGCTGCGCCCAAAACTGCATCGCATCGCCCGCGCCTTTAATGCCTTGAATACCATCGGTTAAAATCACCCCAGAAACCCGAGTCTCCGGCGTAAAAGGGATAAAAGTCGCATCCGTAGGTTTGACGGGTAATACCGCGCCCAAATCTATGGCTAATTTGAGTACAGATTTCCCTTCAGGGGTGGGGTCATCTAGAGAAGACAGTACCGCCGCATCACGCAACATCTCTGCAGCAATGCCTTTCACGGGTAAAAATGCGGTCGCTTGACGATCACCGAAAGTGATAGTGCCAGTTTTATCCAGCAGTAATGTATCGATATCCCCCGCAACTTCCACGGCTTTACCCGATTTAGCGACCACATTGGCGGCTAAGGCGCGGTTCATGCCTGCAATACCAATGGCAGGTAACAAGCCACCAATCGTCGTTGGGATCAAACACACTAACAGCGCAATTAACATAGTGTAATCAAGGCTTGCACCGACGAAACCCGCCATGGGTGGCAAAGTCACCACCACGATGAGGAAAACCGCAGTCAATGATGCAAGTAGCACAGTCAACGCCGTTTCGTTCGGTGTTTTCTGACGCTTCGCCCCTTCGACCAGCCCTATCATACGATCTAAAAAGCTATTCCCAGGATCGTTGGCAACCAGCACGGTAATTTCACCCGTAAGTACCTTAGTGCCGCCAATCACACCGGAATGATCTGTACCCGCTTCACGCAGTACTGCCGCAGATTCACCGGTAATCGCCGATTCATTGATAGTGGCTATCCCTTCGATGATTTCACCATCGGCAGGAATATAATCACCCTGTAAAACCTTCACCTTATCGCCTTTGACAAGCAAAGTTGCGGATACGGATTCCAACTCACCGTGGCGTATGCGCCGAGCCTGCAGTGCCTCTTTCGCTGACTTTAAGCTAGCCGCTTGTCCGCGCCCCCTTGCCTCTGCCACGGATTCCGCAAAGTTAGAAAACCACACGGTAAGCAAAAGAATAAGGGTCGTGGCTAGCTCAAAACCAACAGTCTCGCCATTGAAGAACTTTTGTCCTGTGATCAAAGCGGCGAGTAAAGCGCCCACCATCACCACGAACATCACAGGGTTGCCAGCCATACTCACTAAGGACATTTTCTTTACAGCACCGAAGGCAGCTTGCTTCACGCCGGCGCTATCTAATATTTGAGCAGGTTTATGCATGACTATTTCTCCAGACTCATAGTGGCAAGTTCTAAAGCTTCGCCAATAGGCCCTAATACCGCCGCAGATAAGAAAGACAGGAAGTTAATGATTAAAATCACAGCAATAAGGGTGAAACAAAAGGTGGGACTCTCGAGCTTCAAGCTCGCGTTACTGTCGGGGCTCACTCTTTTACTCGACATCATCCCCGCAATCGCCAGCGGTAAAAACAGTGGCAAGTATCGACCAAGCAGTAAGGCGATAACGCAGCTGATATTCCACCAAGGCGTGTTATCACCTAAACCTTCAAAACCCGAACCGTTATTAGCAAAAGCGGAGGTATATTCGTAAAAGACTTGCGAAATTCCATGAAAGCCGGGGTTGCTGTTGCCCGTAATACTCGGGATAGCCACAGTGATCGCCGTCAAACCTAAGACGCACAAGGTAGGTAAAACTAATAGACTTCCCAAAAGGGTGATTTCACGGGTTTCGAGCTTACGACCAAATATCTCTGGCGTACGGCCAATCATCAATCCCGATAAGAAAACAGCAATCCACACATAAACGATAAAGTTAACAAAACCGCAGCCAATACCGCCCCATATCGCATTAAGTAACATGCCTGATCGCGTCATCAATCCCCCGATTGGATTGAAGGAATCGTGCATGGCATTGACCGAACCGTTAGAGGTTTGTGTGGTAAAAGAAGCCCATAGCGCCGAAAGCTCAGGTCCAAAGCGAACTTCTTTACCCTCCATATTCGGCCCTTGGGCGCTTAATCCCGCAAAGGCAGCGTTGGGTTGCAACTCGCTGTACACAGTTGCCCCCAGAAAACTGACGCTCAATAAACCCATAGCAACCAGAGCCATCAAGGTAAATTTTTTGCGTCTTAGCATTCCGCCAGCCATAAAGACGACGGCCATAGGGATCAGCACTAAGGCAATGGTCTCGATTGCATTACTGACTGGCGTTGGGTTTTCAAGCGGGTTACTGCTGTTGGGGCCGTACCAGCCCCCGCCATTAGTACCTAACTGCTTGATGGCCACCATAGATGCTACGGGGCCAATCGGAACGACCTGCTCAGTGATAGGTGATGCAGAATCTAAGGTGTTTACTTTTTGCGCACCGTCAAAACTACTCGGTACACCTTGCCAAGTCAGTAACAGCGCCACAATAGCCGCTAATGGCAGCATAAGTCTGAGTACACCGCGCACTAGGTCAACATAATAGTTACCCAGATTTCGAGCCTCGCCCTCTTTGGCGCTGTCATTATTCAACCCGCCTAACATTCCCCGCAAAATCGCCACACAAACCGCCAGCGCCATGGCTGGAGTGACAAATTGCAGTGTGACAATGACAAATCCTTGGGATAGATAACTGAGCTGAGCCTGCCCAGAATAGTGCTGTTGATTGGTATTGGTGAGGAATGACACCGCAGTGTGCAAAGCCAGATCCCAAGATAATGGTCCTATGCCATCGGGGTTAAGCGGTAACACATGTTGGAATTTAAGGATAAGAAACGCCAAAATGCCAAGTACCAAGTTGCTGATAAGAAACGCCGCACCATAGGATTTCCATGTCATCCCCGAATGGGCATTTACGCCTATAGCCCGATAAATCCACTTTTCAATGGGATTAAATAAACGATCTGAAAAATGGGACTGACCAGAGAAAACCCCTGTCATATAGGATCCCAACAGCCATGCGAGCCCAAGTGCAGTAGTAAAAATAAGGGTAATTTCAAACATAACGACTCCTAAAACTTATTAGGGGCAAACATTGCCACTGCTAAGTAGATGAAAAGTGCTATGGAAAGTATTAGAAATATCCAGTCCATATAATTTGTCCTTAAGAAAGTGAGTAACAGGACAAATATATGAATTAACCGCGTAAAGTCTCTAGAGTTCAAATGACTAATCCCGTAAAGAATACGTAAAAGTCATCATAATCAGTGGTAAATAAGGCCACAATAAACCATGGCATTAGCTATAAAAGTAAAATAAAAATGCCAGCTAGAAATACTAACTGGCATTAACACATGACCTAGCGATGATATTGTAGATTAATTAAGCTCTATATTTTTCATTTTATTATAGCTATCAGTCTTAATCTCTTTAAGTACACCTTTATTGTCATCAATAAATAATGCTTTTATATCATTCTGATTAGCGACGACTAATCCTTCTTGACTTCCTAAACATAATAGCGCTGTAGACCAAGCATCTGCTCTAGCCGGATCCGTTGCCAATACAGTTACAGATACTGTGTTATGGGTTACGGGTTTACCGGTTCGCGCATCAATAATATGTGAATAGCGCTGCCCTAAATGATCAAAATAATGACGATATGTACCCGATGTCATGATCGCTTGAGGGAAATTAATAAGCAGAACCTTTTGCATTATTCGCTGTTCTGGCAGCGGTTTTTCAATCGCGATTTTCCAAGCAGAACCGTCGAGCTTACTGCCGTGTACGACCATTTCGCCGCCAATCTCTACCAAATAATTATCGATATTGTATCGCTTTAGCACATCTGCAACTTTGCCTACGCTATATCCCTGTCCAATCGAAGATAAATCAAGATGTACCTCTGGCAAATCTTTAGTTAACATTTGATTATCAATACTTAAATGATGTAAGCCAACATAGGTTAATGTCTGTTGAAGTGCACTTTCTGTAGGAATAGTTAATTGATTATGGGTAAATCCCCACAAATCGAATAATGGTTTAATGGTCAAATCATAACAACCCTCCGTTTTTGAAGTGACCTCCTTGGCTATCCCTAAAAGCCCTAAAATATCATCCCCGACCGCCATAGCGGAGTGCATACTGTTAAAACGAGAAATCACTGAATCTGAAAGATAAGTAGACATATGAAGATCTATTTCTGCCAATTGCCGCTCAATCTCGCGATTTATCTCTGTACTATTTATCTTGTCTTTACTCCAAAATGTCACATGCCAACTCGTCCCCTGCGCAAGGCCTTCTAACTTGGTATAAACTGGCGATTTCTGACACCCTACTAGCATAATGAGTAATATACATCTCAATAACCATTTCATTTACTGCCCCTCCCAGTCAATTCGACAAATCAACCATAAAATACATTTAAAATTAAAATCGCCAGAATGCCCGTGAGAAAATGATGAGTACAGGAAATATTTCTAATCGCCCAAAAAGCATAGCGACACACATCAGCCATTTAGCCGCATCTTTTAACGTGCCAAATCCAGATGCAGTGTCACCATAACCAATCCCCATATTATTAATGCACGCGGCGACGGTTCCAAAGGCGGTGGCAAAATCATGTCCAATGGCGACCAATCCCCATACAAAAACGCAAGTAAAAAATATGTACAGGAAAAATAATCCCCATACTGAACGAATGACTCTGTCTGAAACAACTTGGCCACTGATCTTTGTCGTTAAAATGGCATTAGGATGAACCAATTGATGAATTTCTCGGATCCCTTGACGGTACAAAAGTAAAAATCTGACAGCTTTAATACCGCCACAAGTAGAACCAAAGCATCCACCAAAAAAGCTCGCGCCTAATAATAAAAGCACAATATGACTGGGCCAATTAGGATAACCTGCAGAGCCTAATCCATTGTCCGTCATAACTGAAACTGTTTGAAAAAATCCATGTACCAATGAATCTTTAATATCAAAAGTTTGAGTACGATTCAGCTCTAAACAAGCGATCCCAACAACGATAGATAATATGAGAATAAAAAATCGAACCTCCGCATTATACCAAATAGGCTTGAAGCTTCGTCGAACTAACACTATGTAGTATAAGGCGAAATTGATTGCTGCCAGTATTGAAAACACACCACCCACAAGCTCAATTGCAGCACTGTTATAATATCCTAAGCTGTCACTATGTGTAGAAAACCCACCCAATGAAACGGTAGATAGACTATGACATATGGCATTAAACCAATTCATTCCTGCAAGTTTATAAGCAACTGCACAACCTAAGGCAAGTACGCTATAAAGTCCCCATAAATTTCGAGCCGTATCCGCAAGGCGAGGCGTCATCTTTTCCTCTTTCATGGGACCTGGCATCTCAGATTGATATAATTTTGCGCCACCAATACCAAGAAATGGCATAATTGCAACAGCCAAAACAATTATCCCTAACCCACCAAGGAAATTAAGCTGTGCTCGATAAAATAAAATCGATTTGGGTAGTTCATCAATATCTGAAAAAATCGAGGCTCCAGTCGTCGTAATGCCAGACACACCTTCAAACATGGCATCGGTTAAACTCAAGTCCAATCGTCTATCAAGAAGAAAAGGTAATGCACTCATTAAGGAAAATATCAGCCAAAATAAACAAGCGACCATGAAGCCATCACGTTTTTGCAGATTTTTATTTTCCTCACTTGTCATCTTCCAACCGACCACACCAATAAAAAGGGAGAGGAGGAATGTGATTAAAAATGGAGTGATATATCCATCTTTATAAAATAATGCAACAGCGATAGGCATCAACATGGTGAAGCTATATATGACAATCAAAAAGCTACATAGATGAATTATGGTATGAAATCGAGAGCTAGATTTCTGTATTCCACTGACTGCAATCATTCCAACTCACCTTTAGATATTTATCGAGAAAGACTTAATGAATAATTTATTAGGTATCATAAAATACGAGCGCTCATGTCCTGTTCTAAAATCATATGCAATCGATAACAGAGTTAGGTTAGGAAATAGATCGTCCCCTAATACTCTTTGTTGTCGTCTAAGGTGGATTGCAAGTTGACTTATCGTCACGACAATGGCTATGACAATAAAAGCGATTAGATTGATAAAAACAGCCACATCTATCATTGGGAGGGAATAATAAGGAGCGTTAAATAAAAAATGAACACGAATAGCTTCAAAAAATGCAGCCATATACGCATATTGAAAACAACATTGAAGTGTAATCATAACGACAACGAGTTGGAGTACAATAATAATGCTTTAGATGACACCCTCCAAGAGGGTAAATACAAGCAAATAGCGAGTAAGCACTCAGAAATAAAGCTCAACCTAACAGAGAATTTAAAAACACTTAGTTTGTCCATCAAAATGTAAGTCGTTATGCCATACAGATTTTCACTTTAACAGACGAAAACAATTCTGACGCGTAAAAAAAACGTAAAAAATTGCGGGAATTAACTTTATATAGACGAAATTAATAACATTATACTTTTGAAATCCCCAATCAATTTAACTGGGGATGGCTAGTATCAATATGCTTAAATGGCTAAGGCTTGCTCAAGATCGGCAATCAAATCTTTAGGATCTTCGACGCCAATGCTCAATCTAATCAGGTTGTCATTCACCCCTGAAGCTAGCCGACTCGTGGCATCCATAGCGGCATGGGTGGTACTAGCGGGGTGGCAAGCAAGGCTCTCTAAGTCGCCTAAACTGACCGCTTGGGTAAACAAATTCAAATGATCTAAAAACTGCGCCGCTCGATTAAAGCCCCCTTCGAGCTCAATACTCACCATACCGCCAAAGGCGTTGATGGTTTCACTCAGAACTTGATGACCTTGATCCTCTGCGAGCCCTGGGTAATAGACTTTTGCAACGCTCGGATGGGTTGCAAGAAAAATAGCGACCTTAGCCGCGCCCGCAAGATGGGCATCCATTCTAAGTGCTAAGGTACGTAAGCCTCGCTGTAATAAATAGGCTTCCTGTGGCCCAATCGCGGCGCCGATATGTTTAAGCGCTATAGTGCGAATAGGTTGCATTAATGCCTTAGGTCCAGCGACAACACCTGCGATTAAATCGCCATGGCCACTTAAATACTTAGTGGCACTGTGCATCACAATATCAATGCCATGTTCCAGCGGTTTGAATAAATACGGGGTTAAAAACGTATTATCACAAATGGTTATAGCGCCCACTTTTTCGGCGGCACGCTTAACCTTACGGTAGTCACTGACTTTTAAGGTCGGATTGGTGATGGGCTCAAATAAAATAATTTTTGTTTCGGCGGTAATCTCTGCCAATAAATGATCATCGTCTTGATAACGGCGCACAGTAATACCCGCGCGGGTTAACGTTTGGATTAAAAATGCCGCAGTGCCACCGTATACGGGGTCGATAAATGCGATTTCATCACCTTGACTGGCTAAGGCATAGAAAATACTGCTGATTGCCGCCATCCCACTCGCAACAACGAGTGCTTCATCAGCCCCTTCCAGTTGTGCTAATTGATATTCAAGCGCCTGCACTGTCGGATTCGCCATGCGACTGTAGATAAAGCCCGGTTGCTCACCAGCAAAACGGGCTCGACCATCCTTGGCACTACCGTAGGCGAAGGTGCTACTTTGATAGATAGGAGTTGTAAGAGCGCCCGTCGAGTTATCAGCGGCATAATGGGTGTGAAGTAATTTAGTTTTAAATTGCATAATAGATCCTAATAACCATTAAATGGCATGAGCGAATGAGGCGTAATGCGCTTGAGCAACGTCGGGATGAGAGCGTAAACGCCCTTTTAATACGTTCTGGCCCACTTGGTGGAAAAGTGGATTTAATGGATCGCTTGCCGGTCCTTGAGCTTGGTTCGCCAGATGCTTTGACAAAGGTAACAAAGGGACTGTCGCATTCAACTGCGCCGCCATAAAAAAGGCACACGAGTAGCGCTCGACCCCAGCAGGCGGGCTTGTCACCCTATGGTTGGTTGCCTTTAAATACCCATTAGAAGCCAACTCAAGTAATTCACCTATATTCACCACAAAGGCGTCTTCTAATGGCGGTATGCTTAACCAACCGTTGTCAGTCTGAACCTCTAAACCGGATTGTTTATCTTGCAGCACTAAGGTCAAATAGCCAGGATCTTTGTGTGCCCCTACGCCTTGGCCTGAAGTCTGTCCATCCGTGCTGGGATAGCGAATAAGCTTCATATGCTGATAAGGACCCGCTTCAATCGTGGCATCAAAGGCGCTTTCTGGCTGCTCTAGCGCAACAGCTAAAGCTCTCAATAGTGTGACACTGGTATCGGCTAAATCCTGTTGCCATGCCAATAAAGTCGATTTCATCTGTGGTAATTGTGACGGCCATTGATTAGGCCCCTGTAGCTGCCACCATATAGGCACATCAGACTGCTGAGGGTTAGCCACTTCTTCTTGCATGATATCAAACTGTTCCCGCAAGTCCGGTTTCCCTAAGGTCAATTCACCTTGCAAACGGGTATAACCGCGAAAATGCGGTGTATTAGCCATTTTCACCGCAAGTTTATCTACGACGGGCAGCGCAAAGAAATCTGCCGCTAACTGAAGTACTTGCTGCTGTCTAGCAAGCTCAATGCCGTGGCCTGTGAGATAGAAAAACCCTATTCTTCTGGCAGCATCGGCAAGCTTAGTAATAAAAGCGTTACGACGTTGTCCACCGGCATGCCAATCACTTAAATTCAATATCGGTAATTGTTCCATCAATGACTCCCATTTAATGCATTGTCTGAGCCGGATTCTATGCCTTTATGGGTCGATGGATAATGAATTAATAACTATTTGATATATTAAACAGTAATAATAGATCATTTAGATATATAGACATCTAGGCTTCTATACTGCTAGATTTGAATTTTAAAGGTTAAACAGCGGTAATTATTAGGCCAACTCAAACCGCACCACTCAGATAAACATCATAAGCCATACTGCTTAATGATCTTTATCTTGTTATTTTTCAATATATTAGTACAATTAAGATATAAAAATAAAAGCGAGCCCACTTTTGCGGCACTCGCTTTTTAAGGTTTTTAAGTTTTTTAAGTTTTTTAAGTTTTTTAAGTTTTTTAAGTTTTAACGTTTCTAAGTCATGTTAGTTATAAACCTAGATGCTTCTACAAATGACATTATTGATCATGCCAAATTAGCACTTGGGCTGGCTCACCATTACTACGGGTGGCGCGGTACATACCTTCGGTATTAAATGGCGTAGCAATATTGCCACGCTGATCGACTGCAATCACACCACCCGAACCGCCAGCAGTGATAAGACGTTGATTAATAACTTCATCTGCTGCCTGAATGATAGATTTTTGCTGATATTTCACCTTGGCACAAATATCCCCCGCGACGAGGTAACGGATAAAGAATTCACCATGACCCGTTGCCGATACGGCACAAACACCGTTTTCAGCATAAGTGCCAGCACCGATGACAGGAGAGTCACCGATACGACCAAAGCGTTTTGCCGTCATACCACCGGTCGATGTACCTGCAGCTAAGTTACCCTTTTTATCTAAGGCGACAGCACCAACGGTACCAAATTTGTAATCGAGGTCCTTCATCTCAACATTAGCAACTTGTTCAGATTTAGCCGCAACTTGCAGTTTTTGCCGTGCATCGAGTAATTGCTGATAACGCTCGTCAGTATCAAAATGATGATTTGGCACTAAAGTAAAGCCTTGAGTCAGGGCAAATTCTTCTGCTCCTGCCCCCGAGAGCATCACGTGCTCAGATTTATTCATCACGGCCAAGGCTAAGTCAATTGGATTGGCAATATGACGCACTCCAGCAACAGCACCGGCATTCATGGTTTTGCCATCCATAATGGAGGCATCTAATTCATGTCCGCCGTCATAGGTGTAAACCGCGCCTATACCAGCATTAAACAGAGCGCTATTTTCAAGGATATTAATTGCGGTTTGTACTGCCACTAAGCTGTCACCGCCCTCCTCTAAGACTTTTGAGCCTTTATCGACCGCTTCCTTTAACTTATCTTTGTAGGCTTGGCGTTGTTCAGGGGTGAGATTAGCTTTAGAAATCGTCCCCGCGCCGCCGTGGATCGCAATGGCGAACGGTTTATCATTAGCAAAGGTGTTATGTGACATAAAAAGTAGGCCCGAAATAATTAAACTAAAGGTGGCTAATTTTGTTTTCATTCTTTACATCCCCTTAAAAAGTAGCGTCCTTTGTAACCATTTCATCGTGTAATTTCAATCATCTCCTTGCCTGTTGGTTTTATTCTGGCGACAATGATGCCAAATCACAGGGACTATAAAGTGCAGCCATTTTTGCAAATCACCTCACATTACATTCGTCTTTGCTTGTTTCTGAGTCTGATTTCAGTCACATCAGTCGCGGCAGCAGATGATTTTATCAAATTATCTGTTACAGGCGTGAATGAAGCGCTTCGAAGCAACATAGTTGCTCACTTAGGCGCTTTACCTGAATCAGAGGTACAGCGCCGTGCCTTTTTGTTTAATGTCGATGACAATATCAGCACCGCCTTAGAATCCATGGGCTACTATCACGGTGAAGTAGAAGAAAAGCTGATTGAGCATGACAAGGGACCGTGGGAATTAAAACTTGAAATCAGCCCCGGCGAGCCAACCATTGTTCAGTGGGTCGATATTAATTTTAGTGGTGAAATGCTTGATGACCGAGCCTTCGATCAATGGCTCGCAAAGGTCAACATTAAACCCGGCGATGTGTTAAATCACGGTGTTTACAGCGACGTAAAATCGCAACTGGTCACCTTAGCCTTGGCACGAGGTTACTTCGATGGCGAATTTACTGAATCACAAATTAAAGTTAACCGCGATATTAATACCGCACAGGTAAGTTTGCATTTTGATTCAGGCAAACGTTACCGATTTGGCCAAGTCAGTTTCGATGGCCATAGCTTAGAACCCGATATATTAGAGGATCTTATCCCCTTTAAAGAAGGTGCTTCATACTCAACTCGCCGTGTAAGCGCCTTGAATCGTCAGTTATTAGATACTGGTTATTTCGCCAATATCAAAGTGATCCCGCAAATCGATAACGTCGAAGATAACCATATTCCAATGCGAGTCGAATTATCGCCTAAGGCAAGTCACGCAATTGAACTCGGTTTTGGTGGTGATATTGGCAAAACAGATCAAGCCTTTGATCCGAGGGTACGCGTGACTTGGCGTACACCACAAATCAATAAATACGGGCATTCCCAAGAAACCAGTCTCGAATGGTCGCCCGATAGACCAAAGTTATTAACCACTTATACGATTCCGCTCACACATCCCTTAGACGATCAATTAAAGATCCGCCTCGGTTTGCTGCGGGACAAATACGGTGTGACTCAAGTATATGATGCCGAGAATCGTGATTTTAGTAACACAGGACAGCTCGAGTCGACTAAGTACCTTCTGGGACTATTACGTCAACAAAGACTAGAAAATCAATGGCTAATGAGTTATTCGTTGGAGGCCATACGCGAAGAATATACTCAGTCTGATGTCGATTATATGCCGTCATTTTATCTGGCAGGAATTAACTTTTCTCGGACTAGCCGGGGGGATAACTCACTGGATCCTAAATTCGGATTTAGACAAATTTACAGCCTAGACTATGCCGATCCCTATTTAGGATCAGAAACCCGCCTAGCCCGCTTGCAAGCTAAATTTAAATGGATTGATACCTTCTTCGATAACCACAGAATCGTCGCTCGTATTGATTTAGCTGCCAACTTAGCTAACGAGAATGATCTTGCCTCTATCCCACCATCACTACGCTATTTTGCCGGTGGCGATCAGAGTGTCCGAGGTTATGGTTATCAAGAACTCGGCCCCTATTTAGACTATGTTGCTGACGATGGAAAAACCAATCGCGAGGTTATCGGTGGCCGCTATTTAATGGTTGGTAGTTTGGAATATCAATATTATGTGACCCCCACTTGGCGGGTCGGCACATTTATCGATGCGGGTAACGCCTTCGATAATAATCAATTTGAACCTGTCGTCTCTGTCGGTGGCGGTATCCATTGGATCTCCCCGATTGGTCCAATCAAATTAGATTTAGGGGTCGGATTGAAAGAAACTGAAACCATTGAAAGATCATGGCGAATTCACCTAACCATGGGGACAGATCTATGAGCCAGCCCCCAGAGCATAATAAGCCAAGCGAACAAGATATCGTTGATAATCCCATCACTGAAGCCGAAGCCACTGAAACCATAGTGACCTCTGTCACCCCATCGGTGTCATTCATTCAAAGACTGTGGCGGCAGTTCAAACTCTGGACTCGGATTATTATCTATGTGCCATTAGGGCTTTTAGTGTTAATCGCCCTATTACTCGGCACTGAATTTGGCTCGCGCATTACCGTGGGTTTAGCCGATCAATTTGTACCCGATCTTGAACTGACTTATACCTCTGGTTCCATTAACAAAGACTTAGCCCTATCACACGCGGCTTGGTCTATGGCCGGAATAAACGTGCAACTTGAGGATCTGCATTTACTGTGGCAACCCGCCTGTTTGCTACAAAAACGCTTATGCATGAATAGCTTATCTGCTGCTAAAGTCGATGTCACTATTGATACCCTAGCGCTTTCTGCAGACTCAAACGAAGCACCAGTCGCGCCACTTGATGAAGAACCCAGCGAGCTCCTATTACCCTTTGATATTGTTTTAGATTCTGCTGAACTCAATGGTGTTAATATCCAAGTGGATGATATGCAATTTACCGCTAATCGTCTTAACGCAGAAGCACAATGGTTTACCGAAGGTTTGTCGGTTAAACAGCTATCCAGCGAAGGATTATTCATACTGATCCCTGCATCAACCGATGTAGCAACGCAAGCCAGCACGCCAGCGGTAACGAATGCAGCAGATCCCAGCACTGCTACGAATACAACACCGACACCGTCGGCCAGTCCGTCGCTAACAAAAGAGGCTGAATGGGCTTTAGCACAATTGCCACAAGTATTTATGCCTTTCCCTGTGACAGTCAATGCCCTAACGCTAGACAACACCACGCTGCAAATCGGCGATCGTAAAGATGTTTTTAGCCATGCAGAACTACAAGGCAGTTTCCGTGAATACCAATTGACCTTAGACCATCTCGCCATCAGCCACACCGATGGCAGCGTCGATATCACAGGCAGCCTAACACTTGATAAAGATTATCCACTCGATTTAGAGGCAAATCTCACCCTTAACCAACTAGTCGAATTGCCAGATCTCACTCATCAAGTATTAACGTTAAAGCTGAGCCAAAGTTTAGGGCAACTTCAGGTGAATGCCGTCGCCAAGGGCGATGCCGACTTTACGCTAGATGGCCAAATAACACTGCAAGACCCTAACCTGCCCTACAAGGTGAAACTTGAACAGACACGGCTTCAGTGGCCACTGAAGAACCCTGAATACTCGGTAAGCAATGCCACGCTCGATAGCCAAGGCGACCTCGTTCGGCAAGAGGCGAGTCTTACTGGCCAACTGATCACACCCTTTCACAAAGTGCTCGACATAGACACTGACATCCATCATCAAGATGCTAAGTTAACTATCAATAATCTTGATGTAATGGGCGCGATTGGTAAGGTCAAACTCACGGGCGAACTCGATTATCAAAAAGCCATTAGCTGGAACGCCAATCTCTGGATCAATGACATCAAATTACAAGAAATACAGCTGCCACAAACGGATACAGCGCAAAGTACAACGGATTTACCGGACAGTTTGATTTCAGGAAAATTACGCACTAAAGGCTCATTTGCAGACCCCCGTTGGCAAGTATCCCTGAGCGATACTGAGCTCACTGGCACTTTGCAAGGTTATCCCTTCGATATTACAGGGGATATCAGTGTGAATGATTCCCTGTATGTCAGTGCTAAGGGGCTGAACGCCAAAGTACTAGGTTCAACTCTGGCACTCAAAGGCGAAGCCAATGCCAATTGGGATCTCCAAGGTGAATTACAAGTGCCCGACTTTGGCCTATGGTTACCTAAGGCCAGCGGCCAACTACAGGCGCAGATCAATGTCACTGGTGACGAGAAACATCCTCAGGTCGAGCTTACAGCGCAGCTGGCAGAACTTTACTATCAAAACATTAAACTGCAGGAATCTAATTTAAAGGCCTATTACAAGCCGCTAGATCAACATGAGTTTGCTATCTCGCTAAAATCAAAAACCTTGCAGATTGCAGAACAAAATTTAGATACAGTGACACTCGGGGCGAAAGGTACCATTAACGCTCAAAAACTCACTCTCAACGCCACGGGCGATCTTGGGCTCGATGCAACGATGAGCAGCCAATACGATGTGAAGAAGTCACGACTACAGCTCGATGTTGATCGTTTAAATCTCAACACGCCCGTAGGCCTATGGCAGCTCGATAACACCATTAATCTGGCTTGGGACCAAATCAAGAATCAAGGCAGCATTACGCCCTTTTGCCTCATGAATCCCAATAGCCGTATCTGCCTAAACAGTAATACACCAATAGGTAAAAAAGGCAGCGCACAGGTGAGCTACTCAGGTAATCCAGGGCAATTACTTATCCCAATATTACCAACGAATATGCGTTGGAACGGCCCTGCATCGCTATTAGCCAATGTTGCATGGGCTGCTGGCCGTAAGCCTACTGCCGATGTGAACTTTGATTTTGCTCCCGGCAGCATTATGCTCAAACGGGATAAAAATCGTGAAGTCACCATTAATTACCAAAACCTATCATTAAAAGCGACCTTAGATGCAAAACGGCTGGCGACGGTTTTAGATTTTGAATCAGAAGGCGTGGCCAGTTGGCAGAGTGAGATTAACGTCAATGTCACACCCGATCGCACCCTGTCAGGTTATGCCAATATCAAGCAAATCAACTTGCAGCCACTTGGAGAGTTTTTCCCTCAATTAAATACAGTGCAAGGTTTGCTGACGAGTCAACTTAACTTTGCGGGTAGTCTAGATGCGCCCGAAGTATCGGGGAGCATGGCCTTAACTGAGGGCGCCTTAGCCCTAACCGCAAACCCAACATTAATCGACAAAATTGACATGTCGATGTCATTTGCGGGTCAACAAGCGCAGCTTAAGGGACGCTGGATGATGGGCAATGGTTTAGGCAGAGTGAATGGTCAACTGCAATGGCCCCAAGGTCAATTTAGTGGCGAGTTAGCCCTCGAAGGCGATAAGCTCGCCGTGATCCAACCGCCACTGGCTATTCTCGATGTCTCCCCCGAGATCAACTTAACCTTCAACAGTAAGCAACTGGCAGTAAAAGGAAAAATAGCAGTACCTTCTGGCAACATTAAAATTGTGCCATTAGCGGAAGGCGGTGTCGCAGCCTCCGAAGACGTGGTATTTGACGACTCCATTGCCGCTACTCAGCCTAAAACTAGCCCCTACGCCATCGTTGCAGATCTGAATATCAGTGTGGGGAACGAACTCAGAATTGATGGTATGGGCCTCAAAGGTAAACTCCAAGGGACCTTAAAGCTACAGCAGCAAGCTTTCCGTCCTCCTTTGCTCTTCGGTAATATCAAAGTCAATCAAGGTAGCTACAAGTTTATGGGCCAAACCCTAAAAATCCGCACTGGTGAAGTGCAATTTGTGGGGCCAACGTCATTACCAAACCTGAATATTGAAGCAATACGGGAAATTAAGACTGAAGACTTAGTGGCAGGTGTACGCGTCACAGGCACGCCATCACGCCCGGTGGTGACCTTATTCTCCAATCCCGCCAAAGAGCAGGCCGAAATCTTGTCTTACATTATCAAAGGCAGTGGCTTTAACAGCGCCAACAATGAGCAAAATAACTCGCTGATGATGGGCGCGGCACTCGGTTTAGGTTCACAAGTGGGCGGCGGCGCAATTAACAACCTAGGGAATACTGCGACAGGACTCATTGAAGAGTTTGGTTTCTCTAACGTGCAACTCGACACTAATGATGAAGGGCGTGTGGCGATCAGTGGCTTTATCGGCGATAACTTAATGGTGAAATACGGAGTAGGTGTATTTAACCCTGGTTACGAAATGACAGTCAGGTATTACTTGCTCTCACAACTCTATCTAGAAACCGTGTCAGGCACTTTAGGCCAATCACTTGATATCTATTACAACTTCAATATCAAGTAACCATATGAATACCAAGATATTGACACTACAAAATTAGCATCCAATCACTCTAACCAAACAATCTCAAAATACGGGTTACAGTATGTTGAGGTTGTTTGGGTAAAGCCTAAGTGTCTACCCATAAATACAAACAACTAAAAATTAGCCACAAAAAAAGCGCCCTTAGGCGCTTTTTGCTTCAGTTACAACAATTAAGCGTAAACGAAGTCAACATGTTCAATGATTGGCTTGAACACGTGGCGTTGCATAGCTTGTGCACGAACACCCACTTCTTTACCATCAACAACGATAGTCAGAGTAGAAGTGTAGAAGTCAGCATTAGCTTGAATGTTAATGATATCTTTGTGATCAAAAACAATAGAAACTGGCTCTTTGCCTTGGCCATAAATAACAGCAGGTACTTTACCAGCATGGCGTAGGCGGCGGCTCGAACCTTTCCCTATTTCAGTGCGGGTTTGTGCTTGGATAGTGTAAGACATGTGTTTCTCACTTAAATTTAGAGTAAAAAGTTGCCGGCATTTTCGACCAATGACGGCTCATATAAAGCGCGCGAATACTAACATAGATACCCAAAGCGCACAAGAATACCGCAAGCCCTCTATTTATCGGCGTCAGCGTTAGCAAAACAGACCGCTATTTATAAAATTGAGGAACTTGTATCTTGGCTGTTACGGCAGAGAAAAGGCTTTGATCTCAAACAAAAAACACGAGATCTAGATCACACTGGGAAATTGAGAAGCCTGTTAAGCTCGGGCAAATTTCGATAACTGCTGTGTCAAAAAATGCGTCATGCGCTATACCAGTTACAACAAGAAAATAGACTTTCATGCCAACTGGCCCGTGAACTCGTCTCTCTTATCGAAACCGTTCCTTATCAGCAAAATACCCTCGAATTAAAATTCTTAGAATTGCTTGCCTGCACCCAACAAAAAAACCGCAGCTTGATCTTACTTATGCAAATTATTGAGTCTGTCGATATTGAGTCGCAGAGGCAAAGACAATATCAATTTTCACAACGTCTCAGCCTATTGATCTGTGATTGGCAACAACATAGAGAAATGAACAAACTCAATCAACAATTTATCCCGCTGCTCAGACATTACTTGATCGAATCGCAAGCCTTGGAACAAGATTTTTATCAGCAGATCCAACAACAGATCATTGCTACCAGTGCCTTACCGGACCACAATCGACGTGCACAAAGCCAGAATTAGGATAATAACCCACACCACCGAGTTTCAGGGATAAAGCCGCCTCTCTGAGGGTTTTTAGTTTAACGCTAGGGATCGCTATGTCCATCGCCATGCCGCGCATGTGATAACTCTTCTTAGCAACTCCGCCACTGTGGCTCACGAGCATGGCATTGGTTTTTGGTGAACGGTAACCAGAAATTACATGGATTTCATCGTTGGTATTCAAGGTTGTTTTGAGCGAGTGGAGTAAATCAAATAAGCGCTTATCCATAGGCGCTGCCACATTCTGACGATGATCCCGCAGCAAATGATTAAAATTGTCTAACACCTTGCTCTGATAATGACCATCTACCCAGTAACTACCATCATCGCGCTCGCCAGTATGACGATTAAACAAACTTAACTCGCGGATCCCTTTGGTTGAACGGCTGGCAACTGCTTTTGAGGGAATAAAGGAACATAATGCCACACCACTAAGGCCTAACAATAACTGCCTACGGGCAGGACATATTAAAGTCACATGATCACCTTTTGTATGCTTTTTGGTCACTAGTAAGGCAAATTATACTGAATAAGCCCTAAGATCAAGTTTTGCCAACCCCATTCTGAGTAGGATTTCAAAATGCCAAGCGAGTTCAGATGCTTATCTTGCTCAGCTTTACAGCACAAAAACGTTAATGTTGTTCCAAAACCGTGGCAGGCACAGCATTCGTCAGCTCAGGTTCCAAATGATAAATATCGCGACGGTATTGCTCCTGCCCACTATCGTCTAACCATGCAGTCCAGTAAACTAGATGCACGGGCAACTTTTCGGAAAGTGAAAACCACTGGGGTTCAGTAATACCAGGGGCTAACTTGTCCCATAAACGTTTGTCTTTTACTAAATGCTCTTTAAACCACTGGGCTAATTCAGTGGCTTTTTCAATACGAATACAGCCAGATGATAGTGCCCTATCGTCCTTTTTAAAGAGACTTGGCTCAGAAGTTCCATGTAAATAGACACTGAAACTGTTATCAAAGTGAAACTTATATTTACCTAATGCATTCTTCGCCCCAGGGCGTTGTACAAGCTGATAGGGAAACGAAGCGCTGGCTAAGGCCTGCCATTCCTCTGGCATGCGTTGCACCCGTTGACCGTTATAATCGTACACATCAAATTGACGTTCATTAAGATAATGACCATTTCGCTGAATTTGCGGCAGAATGTCCCGCCGTAAAATGCTGCTAGGCACTCGCCAACTAGGGTTAAGCACCACGCTAGAAATCTGACTGTCCAAAATCGGTGTTTGCCGAGAAGATTTACCCACAATAACCTTGGAACTTAACACTGGCGTACCATTATCGACCAACGTCATCTCAAAAGCGGGCACATTAATCAGCAAATAACTCGGCTCTAATTTACGTTCAAACACTCTTTGTCGAATAGTGTTTTTAGCTAATAGTACCGCCCTCGCCCTTGGCGATTGGTTCACCCAAAATAAGGTCTGCTTACCTATCACCCCGTCCTGTTTTAGCCCATGCTTTTGCTGAAAGCGCTTAATGCCAATCATAAGTTCTTCGGTATAAACTTGATTCACTCTAAGCTCAGTGGCTAAGTCTCCCAATATCCACACACGCTTTGCTATGGTATCAACGATCTGATGACTCATTCCTAAGGTTAGCTTTTCATCTAGCACTAAAGTTTCCCATGGTTCAATTGTGTCCAATTGCACTAAATGGGCGATTTGCTTAAGCACCCTTTGATATTGGGGATCCTCTGGAATAACGGATGAAACCGTCTCTGGGGCTCCAGCGTTGTTACATTCTGCGGATGTCATCACATAATGCCAGTAACCGGTAACATCAGCTTGGATTCGTACTAAATCAGCAGTAGATAAGGTATTAGGAGAAAGTGTTAAGTCACGATAATGCTGGCCAAATACTGGATTAACGCCTGCGAGATCCAATAGCAACACCTGTGGCACTAAGGCCGCAAGCGGCAGCACAGCAGTAAGATCTTCAGCTTTACCCTTAAGATTTGGCTGCGCAGCAATACTCGAATTTGATGTTAAGGATTGAGCGCCATCAGCTGCACTTACCTTTGGCACTAAAATTATTGGAATACAGAAAAAAAGGCTGAGTAATAGCTGCGCTAGATTACGCCTCGTCGGCATAGGGTTAATCTGCAATGCTTTCAAGTTCGCGATGTTGAACTCCTGCTCTATCAATTTGAGTTCTCTCACGTTTAGCGTTACACGCATGGATGGGGGCAAATAGCGAATGATCTTTTTCAATATCATAAATACTCCCTTAGCTATTTTTAAGGTCACCTGAGAGCCAGCGGTAATATCAGTCAACAACACTATGATATGACTATTCCATGGAGATCAATTAATTACTAGGGGTTAACTCAAGATAACAAAAAGAAAAATGCCACTGAGGTCGTCAGTGGCATTGATATCAAACAAACTCGCATAAATATGCTGAGCAAGTGCTCGTTAGCAAAAAGACACGAGATCTTCTTCGACAAATTGCTCTGGTAATTTCTGTAGGCTACGTAACATCAAAGGATTTGCCAACACCATCGCCATTTCTTGACGATTGAGTAAAGCTAATGCGCTCTGTTGACAACGAGCTTCATGCACCTTCACATGCACTATGGCTTCCATCGCTTCAATTGGTGTACCCGCAGCACGCAAAGGCTGTTTATCCACCATTGCTAAATGCAATTCCATCAACGCAGGGTCTTTAAGTACCTGTGCTAACGTCCAAGGCTCAGCAATGTGTCTTTGGTAAGCGGCGCGCGCTTCTTGCGCTTGCAGACAAATTTGCGCAGGGTTACGTTCTTCTGGTGTTGCAAGAATACCAGCACGCTTGAACACTTCGCCAATTTTGACTGAACCTGTCCATGCCGAAATTGGCACAGCAATCCACAGACCGATCAACGCCGGACTCATCCAAGCTAACAAAGTCAAAGAATCCAAAATAGCCGCATAACCTAACATCACACCTGCCAGCATATGCCAGCGGTGACGATAAATTAACGTCATCCAAGGCATACTGCCGTCATCACGACGTTGCGGCGACCAACCACTGTCACGGCCCATCAGAATTGACATCACAGCACCACAATGGATAAACATCATGATAGGTGCAATCAGCGCTGAAAGTATGACCTCAAAGATCACACTGAATATCGCTTTAATTCGACCACCAACACTGCGAGCAAACTCACCGTCTTTAAGCAGCAACAAGACACCAAATACTTTAGGGCCAAACAAAACCCCCATAGTAATGTAGAACAATCTTAATGCCCTATCCGAGTCCATGATGGGCCAAGTCGGGAACAGTG
The DNA here is from genome assembly GCF_025653795.1 of Shewanella sp. SM73. Taxonomy (NCBI): domain Bacteria; kingdom Pseudomonadati; phylum Pseudomonadota; class Gammaproteobacteria; order Alteromonadales; family Shewanellaceae; genus Shewanella; species Shewanella sp. SM73. The sequence goes on along the minus strand of NZ_JAKKRY010000001.1, from coordinate 349,140 downwards.
AAAATTGATCGGTGAAATATTCAGGTCGAATAAAGTGTGCCTGCAGGGCTAACATCAAACCAGTCAAAATCAACATCAACCAGAAAGGAGATGACAAATAAGCCATGATACCCGTCAGTAAATGTAAACGGCTTACCCAGTGCAAACCTTTAGTCGGCAAAATACGCGAATGCTGCAAGTTACCTTGGCACCAGCGACGATCACGCACGGCTAAGTCGATAATCGACGGTGGACATTCTTCGTATGAACCCGGTAAGTCATAGGCAATAACCACACTCCAGCCCGCACGGCGGATCAGCGCAGCTTCAACAAAGTCATGGCTCATGATATGACCACCAAAAGGTGGCTTACCCTTAAGGTTGGGTAATCCCGCCGCGGTCATAAAGGCTTCGGTGCGGATAATGGCGTTGTGGCCCCAGAAGTTACCTTCTTTTTGTACCCACCAGCCTAAACCGGTACCAATTACGGGACCATAAATACGCGCCGCAAATTGCTGTAAACGGGCCATTAAAGTGGTGCCATTGATCAACGACGGAATCGTTTGGATCAAACCCGCATCAGGATCGGCCTGCATGCGCTGAGCTAAGCCAGTGATGGTTGAAGACTCCATCAAACTGTCGGCATCAAGCACTAACAAGTGATCATAGCGCGACCCCCAACGACGGCAAAAATCGGCTACGTTACCCGCTTTACGGGCAACGTTTTTACGACGGCGACGGTAATACACCCGCGAATGCTTATGGGTTTCTTGACGTAACACCAGAAACGCCTGCTCTTCGAGCAAAGCAATATCGGGATCGGTAGTATCACTTAAGATAAACCAATCAAAAGCATGACCATGACCCGTTTGCGACAAGGTTTCAGCCATCACTGAAACCGCCGAAAATACCCTATCAGGAGATTCGTTATAGGTCGGCATCAAAATCGCGGTTCGCGTATGCAGTTCAGTCACTTGCAAATCTTTTGCCCGTGGTTTTCGCAGTAAAATTAAAAAACCTGCAATACCGCTACAAAACGCCAAAGCAATCCAGCAGAAGTTAACCGCAAACAGCACTAGCACTAAATATTCCAGAGGAGTAATTCCGCCAATGCTAAATACCGCCCCCATTTCATAGATAGCAAACAAAGATAATAATAAAGCCCCACCCACCACAAACACACGACGGTAGGTACGCGAGCGTACCCCATCAGCCACAGTGCTACGGCGAGGGAATCCCTCTGGCATCTTACTTAAATTTTGGGGTTCCATAGCGCCAGGCCGTTCATTTGGCATAGCACTACCACCCACGAGGACTTCCGTCTCGAGTACCGAGTTATCGGATACAGTCATATCATGTTGCTCCGTCATGAACCTTACAGCGTCCAGCGATAGAGCCAGGTTTCAACCTGACGAGGAGTTGGGAACTTAAGTTCAGCGCGCAGTTCGATAAGATCTTTATCTTCTGGCTCTAATTCAAAAGCTAAGCGATAGCCATTTTTAGCGGCATTACGGGCAATCACCACGTTCGTGACCACACCACCAGAAGCTTCAACTTTAGCGACTGGCATTTCATCTGTCATCGGACCTTCAACTTGATAGTCGACCACAAATAAACGTCTTGGAGTCGCCTTAGCAATATCGGCACGACCACTGGCAGAGCGAGAAATATGTACGGCACCGACTTTCGCAGCAGGTTCTTCACCCCAACTCATGCGATAGGCAAAATGAAATTCACCGCCAGCAGGAATAGGCTGACGTGGTTTCCAATAACTAACAATGTTGTCATGAATTTCAGACTCTGTCGGAATTTCAGTCAACACCACTGAACCTTGCCCCCAATTACCCACAGGCTCAATCCATAGGCTTGGGCGACGTTCGTAATGGGCTTCTAAATCTTGATATGACGCATAGTCACGCTCACGTTGGATCAGACCAAATCCCTGAGGCGAGTTGTCAGAAAACGCACTGACTTGTAACTGACGTGGATTAGCCAATGGGCGCCATAAATGCTCACCACGACCATTTAACATCAATAAACCATCAGAATCATGTACTTCAGGTCTAAAATCATCGGTGTCGTGACGACCATTGAGTGAATGTAAGAACATGCTAGTGCTTGGTGCTAAACCGACTTTGCTCAGCTCAACACGAGGAAACAGTGTCGCTTCTACATCAATCAAGGTGTTATCACCGGGACGGACAGAGAAAGTATAGGCACCTGCTACGCTTGGGCTATCTAACAAGGCATGCACAACAATCAAGTTGCTGTCATTGTGTGGACGCTCAACCCAGAAGGCGCGAAATATCGGGAATTCTTCCCCTTCAGCGTCAGCCGTTTTTAACGCCAAACCACGGGAAGATAAGCCATAGGCGTTACCTTTACCTAAAGCACGGAAATAACTCGCACCTTGGAATACCATAAGCTCGTCAAATACACCGTTCGTATTCAATTGGTTATGAATACGGAATCCTGAGTAGCCAATGTCATCATTTGGTAGCGCTTGAGTAATCACTTCACCCGCGGTGAAATATTTAGGCTCATAGGCTAAGTGCGTTGCATTCTGACCTTCTACAATCGCAATCTCGATCAGATCCTGAAAATAGAAACCACGGTGGAACATTTGCATTTGAAATGGCACGCCCTGATCACGCCAAATAGACGCATTCGGGTTAAAACGAATATCTCTGTATTCATCGTATGACAGTTTAGCAAGGCCAGCTGGCAAAGGATCTTTGAGGGTCACATAAGGTTTCGCTGCCAAACGTTTTGCAATCTTCACGACAGTTTCGCTATCAAAAGCGCCTGTCTTAGTGAATCTGATTTGATTTTTTGTACTGGGCTGAGAAATCACTTTCGGTGGAGTAACCACAGGAACTGCCTCGGCGGGTTTTGTCTCTTCAGCGTACGCGACACCAGACAGGGCGACTACAGCGCCTAGCGTCAGTGAACATATGAGTGACGAATAAGGTTTGGACGATGGGCAACGCAACAAGCTAACCATAGATAGGTAACCTAAAAAATAAACTAAGAAATCAATGTTTTTTATGTATACAGTGAATTTTTTTCACTCTGATTTAGGGATGAAAAAAAACAGTTGCTTACATATCGCGAAAGATATCAGAAGGAGAAAAAAACTCATAAATAAAGATGCAGTTAACCCCTTCCACACAATACTATTTGAGAATAAGCTTATACCAAAAATGAATATTAAAATAACATTTTCATGCTTATTTCTGTTTTCAAAGTTACAAAAACAAATTAAGTGATCCAAATGCTACATTATTGAAAGTAAAATGAGCCTTTTTACACCTCAACTAAGTGTTGATGATCATAGATGAAATATCACAATAAGCGAATCAATCCGTTGGTAAGCCTAAGGATTAACACTAAGACAGCAGGAAAATTCAAAATTTTACCCGCTTAAATGTATCAAAACAACTGAGCTGATGTCACTGAAACTGCGGATCTATTTTAACATTTCATTGCCTGAACTATTTTGGCAGAAAAAGTGTCACAGATAATCCACCTTGATCCCTAGGCGCAATCACTAAACGACCTTGGTGCAATTCTATGATGTGATAGCAGATAGACAAACCTAATCCCGCACCTATGCCTTCATTTTCATTCACACGATAAAAACGTTCTGTCGCATTGGCAATCTGCGGCTCTGTCATGCCTTGGCCTCGATCCGCGACACAAATACAGATTTCATCATCCAAAGCATGGGCCGACACTGAAATCTCCGATTCCTGTGGACTGTATTTACAGGCATTTTCGATAATATTCTTCAGTACAAGTAGCAAATAAAAACGATCACAGGTCACCGTTAGATTGGATCCGATATCGATATTCCATTCATAATCTGTGATTTGTGGCATTAATTGATTAAGCGCATCTTCGACCATAGGCAAAATGGCGTGGGATGACACATTAAGCTCATTAATCGAGTCCACCCTTGCTAATACGAGTAATTGTTCAACGGTATGACTCATGTGCACTACGCCAGCATCTATCGCAGCTAAATGGAATTTCTGCTGCGGATCATCATCAATCAGACTCTCTAAGCCATGTTGATGTAATTTAATCACAGATAATGGCGTTTTAAGCTCATGGGCCGCATCGGCGCTAAAACGACGCTCACGGGCGATAAATCGCGCGATACTATTGATATATAAGTTCAATGCGCGCCGAACAGGGACTAATTCTTTAGGCAATGACATAGTCAACGGGGTCAAATCGTTGGGCGCCCGTCCAATTAATTCTCTTTCAAAGGTTTTTAATGGCCGAAACAAGAGATAAAACAAGAAGCTAACAATAATTAATGTTAAAGGCACTACCATTAAAGGCACGATAACGGCGTTATGCATGATTTGCGATACGAGCTCTTGGCGTACTTCATCCTGTTGAGCAGTGACAATCCAAACATGATTTTTAACCGAAAAAAAACTGAACACATGCCAGAGTTCTCCTTCGAACACTTTCTTATGATAACCCTGTACGAATCGACTGATAGGTTGATGACCAATATTATCCGATAAAACTAAGGCTTCACCCGCCTCACTCCAGATTTGAAACGCCAATTTATGCTCATAGGCCAGTTTCAGCGCATCGGCCTTTTCGGCAAAGGAACTGATCTGGCTATCGGGAACGTGGAGCACTTGGGGTATGACGAGATCCTGAGCTGGTGCATCGGGCTCAGTATGATAGAACAACTCCAACATTTTAGCGGTTTGGAGCATTTGCGCATCGAAGAGTTCTTCGATTTGATGCTTAGAATCCCGAGTACTCAACCAGCTAGACACAGCGACGGATACTGAAATACCTGACAAAATTAATAATGTCAGTACCAAACGCAGTGAATACACATCTAGCCCCTTTAATCGAATCACTTCTTTTTCCTAACGACTATGCTTCAAGTCATCACTGCGTTATCAGTACCCACAAACGTGGAGCTTGTCACTTAACTCTTCAAATTAATTTATTTCAATCAAGGTATAGCCTATTCCACGCACGGTTTTGATTAATTCATTGGCAAGTTTTTTGCGCAGATGGTGGATATGCACTTCTATTGAATTACTGCCGACTTCATCCCAGCCATAGGTTAACTGTTCTAACTGGCTGCGGGTCAATACACGCCCTGCCGACTGAGCGAGTTCGAGCAGTAATTGAAATTCACGCCGTGAAAGCAGCACATTTTGATCGCGAAAGGTCACTTCACGGGTATTTAAATCAATGCAAAGCGCACCAATAATCAAACTGTTGTGATCGAGCCCATACTGACGTCTGACGATGGCACGAATGCGCGCGGCTAGTTCACGCACATCAAAAGGTTTACCGAGATAATCATCGGCGCCCATGTCTAAACATTCGAGCTTAGTGTCAAAATCCGTATTAGCGGTCAGGACTATTGTGGGAATTGACACTCCCTGCTGGCGCCAAGCTTTAAGCAACTCTTTACCATTACCGTCAGGCAATCCCAGATCGAGTACTATGGCACTGAAGCTTTCATTTTTAACCCCCAGCAAAGCTTGCTGATAACTATTAAGGTGATCAACTTGCATACCCAGCTTTGCCAAACTCAAGCAAATCCCTTGGGCTAATAACTCATTGTCTTCAACCAACATAATACGCATTCAATGTCCTTAACTGAGCCCTAACGGAAAATACTGAACTTAACATCTTGTTGCTGTAAAAAATCTTCCGCGTCTCGCCCCTGCAGCATAGCCATAGTGGCGAGCATACCTGCAGTCACGCAGTTTGGCCCTAACACAGTCACAGAGCGCGGCGCATGGATAACGGGATAGCCAGTGCGTGGGTCAACAATATGGCCGTAACGCTTTCCATCGACTTCAAAAAAGCGCCGCGTATCGCCACTGGTCGCTAATGCACCCTGACTAATCGACAGTACACTCGCAGCGTGGTCAAGGTGTCGTGGGTCTTCAATTCCCACTTGCCATGGCGTCACTTTGGACACGGGACAAGCGATATCACCGCCAAAATTCACTAACACTGGAATGTCTGGATAACATTCGGCTAACTCATAGGCGACTCTGTCGACCGCATATTCTTTTGCGATACCACCAAAATCCAATTTCATTCCTGTTGGCATCTCAATATGGCGCGAATCAAACTCGATGCGTTCAAATCCCACTAAAGCTTTCGCGGCAAGTATGCGGCCATGTTCGGGCAATTGGGCTTTGGGATCAAAGCGCCACAGTTCCATTAACGGCCCAGCAGAAATATCAAAGAGTCCATCACTGAGCTGAAAACATTGTTTAGCAAAAGCCAATAACTGCCAGGTTTCTTCATCGATAAGCTGCTTATGACCATTGGCATGGTTTAATTGCCACAGACAATTCTGCGCGATAAAGCGACTGTACTTATGTTCAATACGCAGCGCCTCAGTGACAGCCATATCCAACATATCGTCTGCAATATCAAATTGATCGCACCCAATGAGTATTTCACAGGGACTCGCCATGGCCCTAAATTCACCCACATAACCCCAATCACGGCGCTGCAACGAATAAGGTGCGGTCTTTAGGGACGATGTCGACATCATAAATCACCTCTTCACATGGCATCCCACTGGGATTGCAATTGAATAAGTTCAGGCACAAATTGAGTATGGGTAGCTAAGCTACCCATACAGTTTAACGCCTTGCTATCTGAGCCAGTAGCATTATTTCGTATTAAAAAGAATAACTAAACTGTGCTGTAATTGCCTTCTGAGTCGGAAACAGATCGAAGTTTTGCAGCTCTCCAGGAATCGTAGCGCCGTTATTTTTCGGATCCTGTTGGTAATACTCTAAGCGATACGACATTTCATGACCGCCCGATAATCTATGGCCAAATTTAACCCCAATCGTATAAGCCGACATATCACCGATACGATAATCGGCACTGGCAAACTCTGGCAGTGGCGTATCAGCCATCAAGAAAGGTTGATAGAAGTTAGCCGCCGTTTGTTGGTAATAACGTAGATGCAATTGACCGTAAAAATTGCCCGTAAAGTAATACCGATAATGGGTTTCTAAGGTATGCGATGTGAGATCCCAATCATCAGTATTATAACGGTAGGAAAAATCCACCACGCCCGCATCTAATGCGCCTTTGGTCATCACGTAAAAACTGTGCTTCAAGCGCGAATCGGGGCGGCTCTCATACAATAAATCCTGAGTAATGCCGTTGTTATCCACCACACTGAGCACCTTGTAGGGATCCGTTAAATAGCCATTGACACTCGACAAGCCGTAATTGGCTTGCAACAACCAGCGCTGACTAAGCACTTGGGTGATACCTAACATCACATCCGCGGTCTGCTTATTATCACTGCCACCTTGACGGGTCGCATCGAATGCGCTGCGATAAGCTTCCTCACTGGTGAAGTTATCGCGAATGACCATCGAAGATAAATCCACCGGACGACCGCCAACGGGGTCAACCACATCGAAACTATAAGCCGTACCTAAAAATAAAGTGGTGTTGTCTTTATTAAACCCTCGCTTAATTCCGGCATTGATGCCCATTGACATATAATCAAACTCTTTCGAGCCATATGCGCCAACATTGAGTTTCCAATCTGGTGTTAGCACTTCACTCCAACCGACATTGGCTTGTACGCGAGTATCGTGAAAGGTGTCATCTAACGGCGTTTCTCCCGCTGAAACATGATATTGACCATTACCAGATGGTCGAGTAAACGTTTGGCTGGTACTTTGGGCCACGGCGCCCGATGCTGAAGGCCCCGTTAGACTGTCAACCACGAGTTTGAGATCCAGCACACTGTCATCGCCAAAGGCTTTTTGCGCTGTGCCTATGGCTTCGATGGCTTGTACTCTATCTTGCTCACCGTAATACATTAACGCAGCATCGATCTTCCAGTCGTCAGCTTTTTTAGATAATTCAGTCGCATGGCCACTTGTTGCAAACAGTCCACAACTGGCTAATGCGAGAGCACCCGCTATCTGCTTCGATTGTTTTGTATTTATTTGGTTCTTTTTTTGAGTCATAGCTGACAACACCTGTAGGTCACTTCCATCTATTCAATACCGCGGGATTTCGCCCCAGATTTTAGAACATCTGCTCGTCACATTTGTTTTAGTAGGTCTGTTCATTACGTCTGTGCGTTACATTTATTCGTTACATCTAAGGGCAAATAACACCAACGGAGAGTTTAGTTACAGCCACATCCGCCACCGGCAAATGCACGTCCGCCGCTACTGCCTTCTTTACTAAAATAAATATGATCATCGAGTGCTAGATCGAGCTTTTCACTGTCGAGCGCCATATCGCTGCGGGCCAACTGGCCTTTCTCCCACGGCTGCACTCCTAAACTTGAACATCCACTCAAACCTATGATGAGCGTTACTGCGACTAATGCGGGTTTAAGCATAAATTACTCCTTCAGTAAATTGACGAGTTCTTGCTCGTATTCAGCGGTTTTATCGGCATAAAAGCCAACATGATGCTGTACTAACTGACCTTGACGATTGAACATAAAACTGCTCGGCATGCCCAGCAAATCGAAACTGCGCGCGACATCACCTTCTGGATTGAAACGCACTGAAAAATTGGCAGGGACTTGTTTTAAGAATTCTTGAGCTAACTCGTTATCTGTATCTAGATTGATTGCCACGACGGCCAAACCTTGATCTTGATACTTTTTTTGGATCTCATTCATCCAAGGAAACGATTTACGGCAAGGGCCACACCAGGATGCCCAAAAATCGACATAGACGACTTTGCCTTTAAACTCACTCAGGGAAACAGCTTGGTTTTGCGCATTAAACACTTGATAGTCCAGCGATGGCGCGGCTTGTACGCCTGCGGCCAATAAACTGAGTAACAATAATATTTTCTTCATAGCATATTCCGCGTTAACGATTACGTTCGAATCTATTAACTGAATCTTAAGGTTTTCTTAAACAAGCTTATATAAGTTTAATTAACCTGCTCGCCCAGACTCACCACGCGAATGAACCATAGTCATCTGCATGGCCTTAATCACATGAGTGCTGATTAAGTGACCGATTTCATCCAAAATGGCAAATGTGAGACATTTTGTCCCATTAGAAAAAGTGAAATTAGATCTGTGTCATGTTAATTAAATGTCAAAATCAGTTCGGTCACATCTCTTAAAAATTCTTGATATACATCAATAATCTTTACACTCCAACGGCCTAAACTGACACTGTCAATTATGTAAACCCTTACCAATTTACATTTAAATAACAAAAAAGGTTGACCCATGGACACACATGCAGCCCTATATGAACAGGGAAAGGCGCGCTTAGATGCGTTACGCCAATTCGCTCCCCGTCAACAACAATCGCTGATTGAGAAAATGCAACAGCACGGCATTAGTCGCCGTGATTTTATGAAGTGGAGTGCCATGGTGACGAGCATGCTCGCATTACCCCTCCCCTTTAGTAACTTAGTGGCCGAAGCTGCCGAATTAGCCGATCGTGTACCCTTAATCTGGTTACATATGGCCGAATGTACTGGCTGCTCCGAATCTTTAATTCGTACCGATACCCCCAATCTAGACTCACTGATTTTCGATCATATTTCCTTGGAATATCACGAAACCTTAATGGCTGCAGCGGGTTGGCAAGCTGAAGAGAACCTCGAACATGCACTCGAAACTTACAAGGGCCGCTATTTACTGGCCGTTGAAGGGGCGATTCCGACTGCAAATAACGGCAGTTTCTTAACTGTGGGTTGTAAAGGCCACACGGGTTTAGAAATCATCAAGCATGCTGCTGAAGGCGCCGCCGCGATTATCTCTGTCGGCACTTGTGCGGCGTTTGGTGGGGTGCAAGCCGCTTATCCAAACCCAACGGGGGCGAAAGGCGTGCATGAAGTGGTCAGTAAACCCGTGATTAACTTAGGCGGTTGCCCACCGAGTGAAAAGAACATAGTCGGCACTTTGATGTACTTCATCATGTTCGGAAAATTACCTGCGCTGGATATGTTTAATAGACCTAAATGGGCTTACGGCGCACGGGTACACGATAACTGTGAACGCCGCGGCCGCTTCGATGCTGGTGAATTCGTTGAAGAATTTGGCGATCACGGTGCGAAAGAAGGCTACTGCCTTTATAAAGTCGGTTGTAAAGGTCCTTACACCTACAACAACTGCCCAACCGAGCGCTTTAACCATCACACTAGCTGGCCAGTACTCGCTGGACACGGTTGTATGGGTTGCTCAGAACCTAACTTCTGGGACGATATGGCTGACTTTGAAAAACCCCTTGGCCGTCAACTCCTCCATGGATTGGATGCGACCGCAGATACTATTGGTGCGGTGATTTTAGGCGCGACTGTGGTGGGCATTGGAGCCCATGCCGTTGCCAGTATTTTTGCCAAACCGCTGGAGGAATAACCCATGAGCAAGCGCGTTGTTATCGACCCTATCACACGTATCGAGGGTCACTTACGTATCGAAGTCGAAGTTGATGAAAATAACGTCATCAACAAGGCTTGGTCATCCTCCACACTTTGGCGCGGTATTGAAGTCATTCTCAAAGGCCGCACGCCTATGGATGTTGGCCTTATTGTGCAACGTATCTGTGGCGTATGTACCTATTCCCACTACCGCTGCGGTACTGAAGCGGTTGAAAATGCGCTAGGAATTCAAATTCCATTGAACGCGAGATACTTACGTTCATTAATGCAAACCTCTTTATACATGCATGACCATATTGTGCATTTCTACCATCTACACGGCTTAGATTGGGTTGATGTGGTTTCTGCACTGAGCGCCGATCCTGCTAAAGCGGCACAAGTTGCCCTGAAATACACAGACCATCCCATAGCGGCGGGTGAAGGTGATTTAAAAGCGGTACAAGAAAGAGTTAAAGGCTTTGTCGAAACGGGAAAATTAGGTCCATTTGCCAACGCTTATTGGGGCAACGGCACCTATAAATTTACCCCAGAGCAAAACCTTATCGCGCTATCTCATTACCTTAAAGCGCTTGAAGTACAACGTGTTGCGGCAGAAATGCTAGCCATTTTTGGTGGCAAATCACCACATCCACAATCCGTTGTTGTCGGTGGTGTGACTTCGGTGCGCGACATGCTCAGCCCTGCTCGCCTGCAGGAATGGAAGCAAAAACATGCGACAGTAACTGACTTTATTCTGCGTGCCTATCAAGCAGATATCGTGATGGCGGCCGAAGCCTTTGGTACTGAACCTAGCGTGTTGGGCGGCGTAAACGTGAAAAACTTCATGGCGACCGATGACTTTGTGTTAGCCAATGGCGAATACATGTTTAATCAAGGCGTGATCATGAATGGCGACCTTGCTGGTGTCAGTGATGTGAATCCAGATCTGATTGCCGAAGACGTCAGCCACGCTTGGTATAGCGCCGATGCGCCGCAGCATCCCTATGACGGTACAACGATTCCTAATTATACTGGTTTTGTTGAACGCGACACTGTCTACGGCAAATTGCCAACACTGGATGGTGATGGCAAATACTCATGGGTGAAATCTCCCCGTTATCAAGGTGAGCCCGTCGAAGTGGGTCCACTCGCCTGCCTATTGGTGAGTTATGCCCGCGGTAACAAGGTGGTCGTGGATTCGGTTAATGGCCTGCTCGCTCGCACAGGTCTACCCGTAGCGGCTCTATTTACCACTTTAGGTCGCACTGCAGCCCGTATGTTGCAGACAGTCATCGTCGCCCAAGAAGGGTTAAAAACCTTTGATGCGCTGCTGACGAATATCCAGTCCGATGAATCTACCTATGTAAAACCCAATATTGATCCAAATAAAGAGTATGTAGGTCACGCCATGATCGAGGCGCCACGCGGCATGTTAAGCCACTGGATCCGCATTAAAAATGGAGTGATTGAGAACTATCAAGCCGTGGTACCGACGACCTGGAACGCAGGTCCTGTGGATGCCAACGGTAAAATGGGTCCCTATGAAGCCTCTTTAATTGGCTTGAAACTGGAAGATCCTACGAAGCCCCTTGAGGTGATACGTATTATTCACTCATTTGACCCTTGCATGGCGTGTTCTGTACACGTAATGGATTTCAAAGGCCAAGCATTGAGCGAGTTCCGTGTCAGTCCCAATGGTCAATAATCGAGGGAGGGAACGCAAAATGAACCATTCTGCAACCCGCATTCGGACACTGATTTTTAGTCCGGCAATACGGATTTTTCACTGGCTCAGGGCACTATCAATTCTGGTGCTAGTGATCACCGGATTCTATATTGCTTGGCCGTTTCTTGTGGCGCCTGAAAGTACGGACGTACTCGTACAAGGCTGGATCCGCTTCGCTCATCTGATTTGCGGTTTTGTACTAACCGCAATCACTTTAGTGCGCTTCTACCTGTATTTTTTCAGCCGAAGCGACATTGAGCGGCGCTCATTTCGCGATGTCATGAGCGTAAAAAGCTGGATCACTCAGCTGAAATCTTACTTATGGATGGGGCACTTACATAAAGCCGGTGTCTATGGACCGCTGCAATTTGTGACTTATGTAGCAATCTCACTGGTCGCTCTTGTGATATGTATAACGGGTCTGGTGTTGTATGCCAATGTGTATCACCAAGGTTTAGGTGGCATGCTTTGGGGCAGCGCCGCTTGGATCACGGCACAAATGGGTGGGCTAGCACAAGTTAGGATTTGGCATCACTACCTCACTTGGGCATTTGTTATCTTTGTGGTTATCCACGTCTATATGGCGATTTGGTCAGGGATACGCTTCAAACATAACTCAGTTGACTCGATTGTCTCTGGCTATGACTACCCAAAGCCAGACTCACACCACTAGGAGTCCAATGAAGATATTGCTACTCGGTATTGGCAATGTCCTGTACGCCGATGAAGGCATCGGCGTACATTTTGTCAATTATATAGCTGATAATTATCAGTTTACCCATGAGTCCCACCAGCTAACGCTGCTCGATGGCGGCACCTTGGCTCAGGGACTTATCCCTATTATTTGCCAATACGATTATTTAATCGTGGTCGATACAGTTAATGCCAATGGCGTAGAAGCGGGCGAAGTCTATTTCTTCGATTTTGATAAAGCGCCGAAGGAAATCGACTGGCAAGGCAGCGCCCATGAAGTCGAAATGCTGCAAACCCTCAATATGATGGAAATGGTTGGCGACAGGCCTAAAACCTTCGTGCTTGGCGTCACCCCAACCGTGCTCGAACCTATGGTGCTAGGCTTGACCCCTAAAGTCGCCGCCGCGGTACCTTTAATGGAATCAAGCTTGTTATCCCACTTAGCCTCCCTTGGGTTCACTGCGACGCGTGTTGCCGAGCATAGTATTGACTCGCTGATCCCTGACTCTTATAAACGTGGCGTTACTACTGGTGAAAGTATATAGAAGATGAAAAACATCAGATTTGATTTTACCTGCTCACGTCAGGTGCCTTTGTATGCGTATTTATGTAATCAATATCTAAATTACGATGAGCTAAATATCAGCATAGGCTGTAATGGTCAACATAGCTCAGGTCAATATAGTGCTGGCCAACATGACTTTGGCCCTCAAAGCTATTTTATTGAAGCTCAAGGCGAGCAAAACCAACTAGAACAATTGGCCGATGCCATTGCCGCGGACTTTTTGATTTCCGCTTGGTTGATTGACTCTAGTATTAAAGTCATCGACGAGCCCCAGGGCAGTAAAACCTTACTGCCCTTTCCACAGTCTGGATCAAGCCCTGCCATAGTGCCTTTTTGCCAGCATTGTTATCCGTTGATTGGCGATAATCAGTCGGCTAAGTTTGGCACACTCGATTTAATTTGCCCTTTCTGCAAGGGCGAAACACAATTAACGTCCGCACAAAAAGCGTTAACCTTGTCAGATATTAAAGCCATGGCACAGGGACTGCTGACACAAGGTCCACTGACATTAGCGGCCGCCGATAATCTGCAAATCAGCCTGACACCGTTTGAGCAGCCCTTAAGCGAGCGGCCACAACTGTTAATTTGTAATCCCAATACGCTGAACGCCCATTTTTGTCTGAACGATGCGCAGGTGCTCGCGCTTTCGAGTATTGAAAAGCCACTTATCTGCGCGAGACCCACGCAAGAACACGACAAACTCAGTGCGCCGCTGTACGACATTTGCTTTGCCTACAGCCGAGTGATCTTAGTGCTCGGGGAAGTATTACGACAAAAAGGGGTCGATTGGGTTTACATTAAAGGGCCGCATAATAGGCCGAAGCTAGCTTGGGTCGATGGTGCTTGGGCACAAATCGCCAGTCACGATTTAAGCTCAACACAGGTTCAAACCAAGCACTTTATCGCTCCAGAACCCTTAAGGGAAAAAGTCAGTCTTCACGGTTATCAAGCCCAATGGCAGGCGGCGAAACGTTCACGATCGCACCAAGGCGAACTGAGTGTGGCAGTATTGACTCAAGTACCGTCAAGTGAAGACAGTGATATTCATTGCACTAGTATGCTAAGCGATAATAATCAAAATACAGTCAACACAGAAAATCACACCCTTGCAGACGCAGCGCTATTCAGTGCGCTGCTCAACGGTAAGTTTACCAGTCATAAACAGGCAAAAAATGCCGCGGTCATTTACTTAAGCCATACCCACGCCAGTCAAATTGTCACCTGCGATAATAAGGGCGACACTGAACTCTTCTTTGCCCTGCCCGAGCTGCCCGATAACGGTTACGAAATCTTCCATCAACTGGACAGCAGTCCGCAAAAAGCCGTAGCGCAAAAATTTAAGAGCCTGTTCCCCGAAGATTACCTAAAACTTTTAAGCCTGAAGCTTCACGGCAGACGGGACAACTTACAAAGCCTGTGGGCGATTGCTGCCATATTAATTGGCCTTAATACACAAGAAGAGACTCAAAGCCAAGCAAGGCTCAGCGATGCACTCATGGCCGCCGCCATGCGCTACTACGGTGCTAATGCACCGCGTATCGATTATCCGCTGACCAAAGGTGAAGCCCACCGCAGCCTAAATTGGTGTAAAACCTTAGGCACTGTCTTAAGTTTTCGTATTGCGGGTAATGACGATCCGAGTCAGCTCGCCTTTGCGATGCAAGACTCGCTGGCGGACTATTTATCTAACTGGATCGAGCATATCGACTTAAATATCGGCGTGCACAATATAGCCTTAGCGGGCAATGAATTAATCAATGAAACCCTGTGCAAACGCATCAGCTTACGCTTAGGCAAAAACTTCCCCTTAGTGGTCAATCGCAGCCTAGATTTAGACGGCGATAACTTAGCCGTTGGGGCACTTTACGTTAAGCAGCGCCAACTGAATGCCCATGATTAGGAGGCCAAAAGTTAAGTCACAACGTATGAAGCCACATAGGCACAATAGTCGCCACAAAAAGCACAGTGACCTGCAGATAAAACGAAGGCTCGCGTTGGAATACCTTGTCCACAAGGGAGCCACGTTAAAGCGTTGTCAGCTGCACGTCACTGGCATAGTACAAGGGGTGGGATTTCGCCCCTTTGTCTATCGTTATGCCCTTGAGTTTCAACTGACGGGCACTGTGCTCAACAATGCCAAGGGCGTGACCATTGAGCTGCAAGGTAATGATGAAAACCTCACTCGCTTTATCACTGTACTCAATACCACTCCACCGCCACTCGCCCGTATCGACAATATCAGCCAAATACCACTGCCGATTTTATTAAGCGAAACCACGTTTGAGATTATAAAAAGCGACAGCCATGAGGACGATGACCCAAGTTCACCGATAGGTGCGCAGGTGGCGGTATCGGCAGATAAAAGTACCTGCCAAGACTGCATGAACGACATGCATAATCCTGATGACCGCCACTTTGGCTATGCCTTTACCAACTGCACTAACTGTGGCCCTCGATACACGATTATCAATGCTTTACCCTATGATAGGCACAACACCGCTATGGCCGATTTTGACATGTGTCCCGAGTGCGCCAAAGAATATCAAAACCCACTCGACCGCCGCTACCATGCCCAGCCCATAAGTTGCCCCGCCTGTGGCCCCAGACTCAGTTTAAAAACACCGCAAGGGGAATACATCCTTCCCAGTGCCTCAAATGTCAGCGCACCTGAATTGAGTACGGACCTTGCGGTACTGACAGCTGCGGCTGATAGATTACGCCAAGGGCAGATTCTGGCAATTAAAGGATTGGGTGGATTTCACTTAATCTGTGATGCCCGAAGTGACAATGCCGTCAACGCACTCAGGCTGCGAAAACAGCGCCAGGCCAAGCCGCTAGCGGTGATGATGGCGGATATCACCATGGCGCAGCACTATGTCACAGGGCCGGATGCCGAGTGGCGAGTGCTGAGTTCGCAGGAAAGGCCCATAGTGCTGATGAGCAGCCGAGCCGAACATGATCTCAGCTTAGCTGTCGCCCCCAATCTGAATAAACTCGGGGTATTTCTGCCCTACACACCGCTGCATCATTTGCTATTGAGTCTCTTCAAAGGGCCATTAGTTGCGACCAGCGCCAATGTTTCAGGCGAGCCTATCATCACAGATTGTGACGAGCTTATTAGCCACTTAAGCCATGTGGTGGATGCGATAGTCGATCATAATCGGCCGATTATTAATGGCTGTGATGACAGTGTGGTGCAAGTGATCCAGCCGCAACTGGATTCCTCCGCAGAGGTGCAAGTATTGCGCCTCGCCCGCGGCTATGCACCGTTAAGTTTCCCCTTAGAGATACCGCTGACCCAATCGATTTTGGCCGTGGGCGCACAACAAAAAAATGCCATCGCCTTAGGCTTTGGCAATAATGTGTTTTTAAGTCCCCATATTGGCGACCTGTTCAGCGTCAGCGCCGAGCAATATTTTGAGCGCACCTTAGCCACTTTTGCTCGGTTGTATCACTTTACGCCAAATCTTATTATTTGCGATAAACACCCAGATTATGCCCCTTCACGCTGGGCTGAAATGCACTCAAACTCGAGTGTAAAACTCAGCGATACCCGTCAAAATCAATGTTTATCGGTGCAACACCACCATGCCCATGTGCTCAGCGTAATGGCAGTTAACCAATATCGAGATCCCGTATTGGGCTTTAGTTTTGACGGTACTGGGCTTGGCGACGATGGCAGTTTATGGGGTGGTGAAGTGCTATTAACTACGCTCGATAAAGCGCAGCGACTGGCCCATTTTGAGCCCATAGCCCTGCTAGGCGGCGAGCAAGCCATTAAGCAACCCGTGAGGTTATTACTGGCATTATTGTTCGAACAAATGAGCCTCGATACTGTGCTCGCATTACAATTACCTATATTAAACAACATGCGCCCAAACACTCTGACTAACTTACATAAGATCTGGCAGAACGGCAGCGCGATAAAAACCTCCTCTGTCGGGCGACTGTTCGATGCCCTCGCCTGCGCCTTAGGCTTAATAGAAACCACACTGTTTGAAGGTCAAGCGGGCATGGCGATAGAAGCCGCGGCCAATCGCGCCGATGCATTAGCCCTTGAAGTCATTTCGCTTAACTTACCTCTTGACATCGACCAGTGGCGAAGCAGTGAGATGTTCAAGCAAATTGTTGAATTGATTACAGCACAACCGCTAACAGACAATAGATGCTATGCCATCGCCCGCGCCTTTTTACACACATTAGGTGATGCTATCTGTGATTATGCTGCCCAGTATCAACACCTCCCAACTGTGCTCTGCGGTGGCGTATTTCAAAATAAATATCTATTGGAATACTGCCTGAACAAGCTCTGCGCCCAAGGAAATAAAATGTTATCCAGTAAACAGATACCCATCAATGATGGCGGCATCGCCCTAGGCCAACTTTGGTATGGCATTCATCAGAGTCAATAACCTTACTTATTTGATAACCCCTGATGTTCGCTCGCCATTTTTATCCCCATAAACCTGACGAACATCAAAGATCCGTAGCGCAATTTGTATCACACTCAACATTAGCGTAACCAAATTAACGATTCGTACATCAATCATTATTTGTCAGGCAAAGTCCTCGTACTCTGCCGATACAAGGAGAGGTAAAATGTGTAAAGACTGCGGCTGCTCCCTTACCCGCCACGACCATGATCATCTAGGCGCGCATGCCCATAGCCATGAGCATAATCATGACCATTCACATACTCATGAGCATAGCCATCAAGAGTTACACACAAATCCTCAGTTAAACGATAAAAAAACCTTGTCAGTCATCCACAAAATTTTAGATAAAAATGATGTCGAAGCAGGTCATAACCGCGCCCACTTTGAGGCACATAACATTACTGCCTTCAACATCATGAGTAGCCCGGGCAGTGGCAAAACCACCCTATTAGAAAATCTCAAAGAATACACGCAGCTCAACTATGCGGTGATCGAGGGCGACTTAGAAACCTCACGCGATGCCGACCGCCTCATCGCTAAAGGCATTAAGGCCTATCAAATTCAAACGGGCAGCGCCTGTCACCTCGACGCCTTTATGGTGCACGGTGCCCTACATCATCTGCCGCTTGAAGGACTCGATATTTGCTTTGTCGAAAACGTCGGTAATCTCGTCTGCCCAGCCAGTTATGATGTGGGCACTCACAAAAATATCGTGCTGCTATCAGTGCCAGAAGGTGATGATAAGATTGAAAAATATCCTGTGATGTTCCGCCGCGCCGATGTAGTTTTTATCACAAAGTGCGATCTACTGCCCTATTTTGATTTCAAGATGGACGAAGCCAGAGCGCAGCTTAAAAAACTCAATCCAGCAACTCAAATTATTGAAGTCTCAATTAAAGATGGCGACTCCATGCAGGCTGTAGCCGCTTGGCTTAAAGACAATATTCGAGGTGCACAATAATGTGCTTGTCCATACCTTCCCAAGTGGTGGCGGTCGATATTGAGCGCCAGAGTGTCACCGTCGATACCTTAGGCGTGCGCCGCGATGTCAGCAGTCATTTAATGAATGAGCCACTGGAAATTGGCGACTATGTGTTGATCCATATTGGTTTTGTGATGAACAAAATTGATAAGGAAGATGCGCAGCAAAGCATTGATCTATACAAAGAAATCGTCACTAAGCTTGAAAATGAAGCCATACACTGACCATCAGCAGTGCAGGATTAAGTCGCAAGGCGCACCCCTATCGAGTGCACCGAGGAAAAAGCATGCTTGAACTAAGACACCTCTATCAAGGCTTTCGCGATCCCCAAACGATTGCCAATTTAGCACGGGATATTCAGTTAACCGCTAAATTGGTTAAGCAACAAATCAATATCATGGAAGTCTGTGGTGGCCATACTCATACGATTATGAAATACGGCTTGCTAGATTTACTGCCAGATAATATTGAATTTATCCATGGTCCTGGCTGCCCAGTGTGCATTATGCCTAAAGAGCGCATCGACCAAGCCGCGGCGCTTGCCTCCCAAGAAAATGTTATTCTTGTGACCCTGGGCGATATGATCCGCGTGCCCGGTTCTCAAGGCTCTTTAGCCAGTTTTAGGGCCAAGGGCTGCGATATTCGCCCAATTTACGATCCCTTAGATACGCTCAAAATTGCCCGCGAGAATCCCGATAAAACCGTAGTGTTCTTCGCCATTGGCTTTGAAACCTCAACCCCAATGACAGCAATTTTGTTACAACTGGCCGAACAAGAAAAACTCGAAAATCTACTGTTTCATATCAATCATGTATTAGTGCCACCCGCAATTGATGCCGTGATGCACGACCCAAAAGCGAGGGTCAACGCCTTTATCGGCCCAGCCCATGTAAGCGTGATCAGTGGCGCAAAAATCTATCGCAGCACAGTCGAAAACTATGGCACACCCGTAGTGGTGGCAGGATTTGAGCCCGTCGATGTGATGGAGTCGATTTTACGGATTGTGCGCCAAAAAGCCGCGGGTAAAGCGGAGCTCGATATCCAATACAGCCGCGCGGTATCGGAAAACGGCAACCTCACGGCGCAGGCCAAAGTAAATCAATTCTTCAATGTCAGACCGCAATTTCGCTGGCGTGGACTAGGCCCAATCCCCAATTCAGCGCTGCAGCTTAAACCCGAATATGCCCACAGAGACGCCGAACTGCGCTTTAAAGACCGCCTACCCGTGAAGGAAATTGACGATCATAAAGCCTGCCAGTGCGGCGATATACTTCGTGGGCTTGCTAAACCAAAGGACTGCAAAGTTTTTGGCCGCGGCTGCAATCCCGAAACGCCCTTAGGCAGTTGCATGGTCAGCTCCGAAGGTGCCTGCAATGCCTATTACCGCTATCAAGGTATCGATATCAAGGAGCCACATCATGGCTGATACACTTAAAGATAAATCCATTCAACTCAGCCACGGCGGTGGCGGCAAAGAAATGAATAAACTGATCCGTGATCTGTTTTTTGCCGAGTTTGATAACCCAATCCTTCGCAGCGAAGAAGACGCTGCTAAACTCGATTTGCACGGTGCCAACGCCTTTACCACAGACTCTTTCACCGTATCCCCTTTATTTTTTGCCGGCGGTGATATCGGCAAGCTCGCCATCGCAGGCACAGTAAACGATCTCGCTATGATGGGCGCAGAACCTCAGTATTTGAGTTGTAGTGTGATCATCGAAGAAGGCTTTTCTATCAAGGATTTAACGACGATTGTCCGCAGTATGGCGAAAGAATTAAAACACAGTGGTGCACGGATTGTCTGCGGCGACACTAAAGTCGTACCCAAGGGGTGCGCCGATGGTTTATTTATTAATACCTCAGGCATTGGTCGCATCTTGCGTCCCAATATTTCCGCGGCGAATGTCACCGTGGGCGATGCCATTATTGTCTCCCGTGATATTGGCTGCCACGGTGCAGCGATTTTAATGGCGCGTGAAGGACTCACGCTCGAATCAGCATTACAAAGTGACTGCGCGACGCTCTGGCCCATAGTCGAGCAATTGATCGCCGCCAATATTCCCATTCATGCGATGCGCGATGCGACTCGCGGCGGCTTATCGGCGGTGCTCAACGAATGGGCTGTCGCCTCCAATGTTGGCATCACAGTAAATGAAGCCAGTATTCCCGTCAGCGATGAAGTCAAAGGTCTGTGCGAACTCTATGGTTTCGAAGCCATGGATCTTGCCAACGAAGGCACTTTCATCCTCGCCGTTCCCAACGACATCGCCTTAGGCGCGCTCGAGATCATGCAACGCTTTGGGCGCTGTGAGCATGCAGCGATAATCGGCACTGTGAGTGATGAACTGGCAGGAAAAGTCGTGCTAAGAACGCCTTGGAATACTAAGCGTTATCTCGATCTTCCCCAAGGTGAACTGCTGCCAAGGATTTGCTGATGCACGAATATTCGATTGTGAGTGCCCTGATTGAGCAATGCGAACAGCACGCGCTGGCCAATCATGCCGATAAAATCACCCGAGTGGATATCAAACTGGGAGTCATGAGCGGGGTTGAACCTAGCCTGCTACAAACGGCCTTCGATACGTTCAAGCTCGATGGGATTTGCAAAGAAGCCCTACTCAATATGCAAATTCAGCCGCTAGTGATACTTTGCCAAGACTGCCAGACTGAATCCGTACTGAGTGAGCGCACGGTCATCTGCCCTGCATGTCAAAGCTTTCGTACTCGCGTACTCGATGGCGAAGATATGTTACTGATGCAACTTGAGATGGAGCAGAACGAGGATTAATCATCCACGATACGCATTGTTAACGACAACGCTCTATAAATAAAGAATGCTATCAATAAAGAACGCTCTTCAACACAAAAATGGCTTCGAGCACACAGCGCTCAAAGCCATTTTAAACCACACTATTTCAGTCACGCTACATCAGCTGTAGATAGAAGCTTCACCCTCTGGGCGCGTCTTGAGCACCCGCAGGAACCACATATACTGCTCTGGATAAGCTAAGATAACTTGCTCGACCACTTTGTTCAGTGCCAACGCCTCATTTTCTTTGCCCACCATGTCTTCAGGCGCAACGGCCGTCATCACAGTGAGATCAAATTGGCGTGAGGTTTGATTGTAGCCAATCTTTACTGGCAACACTTGGGCATTACCCGCCTGCGCTAAACGCCCAACTACAGGTAGCGTTGCCTTCACAGTGCCTAAAAAAGGCGCAAACACACTTTGTTCTGGACCTAAGTCTTCATCGGGAAGATAAAAGAAACTGTTACCGCGCTTAAGCTCAGCCAATAACGCCCGAATGCCCGCCTCGCGCATATACACATGGCCACCACAACTGCTGCGTACACGATTACTAAACCAATTGAATAAGCCGTTTTTATGGGCTTTGGCCATAGTCACCATAGGCAACTCAAGGTTAAGGCGTAAACCAGCATAATCAATTGGCCACACATGGGGCATGATAAAAATGATCGGTTGCCCTGCAGCCTGCGCTTTAGTCACATGCTCAAAGCCGATTAAATTGACTCGACGACGTAAATGCGCTTTTGAGCGCACCAGCAATTCGCCCTGTGCTAACAATACCAAAACGAAGTTTTGCACGTTCTCACGGATTAACACTTCAATCTCGGCGGTGGATTGCTCAGGAAAGCACGCCCTTAAGTTGACTCTGGCAACGCTAATGGGTTTTTTGGCAATTGGCATCACTATTTTTGCCAATAATCTTGCTATGGGATCACGCAGCCATGCGGGCATGAGTCCGAAAATCACTAATAGACCAATCACTAACCAAGTGGCCCAGTATCTAGGGTGTAATAAGGCGAGTTTAAAACGACGGTCAAAATGTTTGGGCTGTCTTGACAAAGAATTCACCTCAGACAGTGGATAAAAACAATGGAGATATTGCATGAAAAAATAAACAGGAAAGCCACTCTCTAAGGAGTGGCTTTCCCATCAAACAAACGAAATTACTTACCCGTGTTTGCTGCTTCTACACGAGTTTTCAGCTTTTGGCCGGGACGGAAAGTCACGACACGACGAGCAGAAATTGGGATATCTTCGCCTGTTTTTGGGTTCCTTCCCGGTCTTTGATTCTTGTCCCTAAGGTCAAAGTTGCCAAAGCCAGATAACTTGACCTGCTCACCACTTTCAAGTGCGCCCCGAATCTCTTCAAAGAACGACTCAACCATCTCTTTGGCGACACGTTTGTTCATTCCGAGTGTTTCAAAAAGATGTTCTGCCATTTCGGCTTTGGTAAGTGCCATACTTTAATCCCTCAACGATGCGTTGAACTCGGACTTAAGGGCAGAAACGACTGAACCAACGGTCTCAGCAATCTCTTTTTCCTCAAGCGTACGAGTAGTGTCTTGTAATGTAAGTGCTATCGCCAGGCTCTTCTTGCCAGGTTCAACACCTTTACCTAAGTATACATCGAACAAGTTTATGCCAACCAACTGATTTTCGCCAACTTTTCTTATCAATTTCATTACATCACCTGCAGATACACTCTCATCTACTACGACTGCGATGTCACGACGATTAGCTGGAAACTTAGATACAGCTTGGGCTAGCGGCAAACTGGTATGCAATAAAGCATCCAATTCCAACTCAAAAACGATGGTTTTACCATTGAGTCCAAAAGGCTTCTCCAAACTAGGATGGATTGCACCTATATGACCGATCACTCGATCATTTCTCAATATTTCAGCACATTGCCCCGGATGGAGAGCAGAATGCGTCGCTCCTCTAAAGCTAAATTCTGATGCGGAAACTGTCAAGCCGATAATTGCTTCTAAATCACCTTTAAGGTCGAAAAAATCAACAGTTTTCGATTCCATAGCCCAATGTTCATCATTTTGGAGCCCAGTAATGACACAAGCGAGCATTGCTTGCTGTCTTACACCGGATTCTGCATTGATATCAGGAACAAAGCGCAGGCCAGTTTCAAAAAGTCTCACGCGACTCTGTTGACGACTTTGGTTGTAGCCAACGGCAGCCAATAAACCGGTGAACATTGACAGGCGCATGGCCGACATTTCACTGGAAATTGGGTTTGGTAACACCATAGCGTCTAAACCAGGATGAACCAGATTTTGCAGTTTTGGATCGACAAAGCTGTAGGTTACCGCTTCTTGGAAACCACGAGCGACCAATAAGGCACGCACGCGTTTTAGGCTTAAGTCAGATTCTTTGTGATCGGACATCCGCAGCGCAGCAACCGGCGCCGTATTCGGGATATTGTTATAACCGTAAATACGCGCCACTTCTTCGATTAAGTCTTCTTCAATCGCCATATCGAAGCGGTACGTTGCGGTGGTCACCTGCCAGTTCCCCTCACCTGCAACTACGCTAAAACCTAGACGTTCGAGGATTTCAGCCACATCGCTATCGGGTACATGGTGACCAAGGATTTTATCTAACTTGCTGCGACGTAAAACAATTTGTGCAGGTTTTGGTAAATCGGCCTCTGATTTAGCTTCCACCACAGGGCCCGCTTCGCCGCCACAGATATCGAGCACTAAGCGAGTCGCACGGTCCATAACCTTATGTTGCATCTCAGGGTCAACACCACGCTCAAAGCGGTGTGATGAATCCGTGTGCAAACCTAAACGGCGTGACTTACCCATAATGGCAAGCGGCGCGAAGAAGGCACATTCAAGCAGTATGTCTTGGGTGGTATCGCTCACGCCTGAGTACTCACCGCCAAATACGCCAGCAAGGGCTAATGGACGCGCATCGTCGGCAATCACTAGCGTATCGCTTGGAATGGTCACTTCGCTGCCATCGAGCAGGGTGATTTTCTCTTCGCCATTGCCTAAACGCACTTGGATATCGCCAGATAATTTGGCTAAGTCAAAGGCGTGCATCGGCTGACCGAATTCAATCAACACGAAGTTAGTGATATCAACGATAGGATCGATAGAGCGGATACCGCTACGACGCAGTTTTTCTTGCATCCATAAAGGCGTTGGCGCTTTCACATTGACGTTTTTAACCACACGGCCTAAGTAACGTGGACACGCCGCTGGCGCCTTAACGTTAATCGTGACCTGTGCATCTGTCGTTGGCGTAACGGCTTGCCACTGTGGCTCAACCACTGTTTGGCGGTTTAACACGCCCACTTCACGGGCAAGACCTGCCATACCTAAGCAATCGGCACGGTTAGCCGTTAAATCCACATCGATAACGGCATCATTAAGTTGCAGATAGTCGCGGATGTCAGTGCCTAATGGCGCGTCCAATGGCAATTCGATAATGCCATCGCTTTCGACGTTAATGCCAAGCTCGCTGTACGAGCACAACATGCCTTCTGATGGCATGCCACGCAGCTTGGCTTTCTTGATTTTGAAATCGCCAGGTAATACGGCGCCAACCATAGCCACGGCCACTTTAAGACCCTGACGGCAGTTTGGTGCACCGCAGACGATATCGATAAGTTCACTACCACCAACGTTGATTTTGGTCACGCGCAGTTTATCGGCATCGGGATGCTGACCACACTCAACCACTTCACCAATCACTACACCGCTAAAATCGGCAGCTACGGCTTCAACGTCATCGACTTCGAGACCGGCCATAGTGATCTGGTGGGATAATGCTTCACGGCTGACTGAAGGGTTTACCCATTCACGAAGCCAAGATTCGTTAAATTTCATGCTATTACAGCTCCGTTATTTAAATTGCTTCAGGAAACGTAGGTCGTTTTCGAAAAACGCACGTAAATCGTTTACGCCGTAACGCAACATAGTTAAGCGCTCGACACCCATACCAAAAGCAAAACCAGAGTATTTTTCTGGATCTATGCCAACGCTGCGCAGCACATTCGGATGTACCATACCGCAGCCAAGCACTTCTAGCCATTTACCATTTTTGCCCATCACGTCCACTTCCGCTGAAGGTTCAGTGAATGGGAAGTAAGATGGACGGAAACGCACTTGCAGATCTTCTTCGAAGAAATTACGCAGGAAGTCATGCAAAATGCCTTTCAATTCAGCAAAGTTAACATGCTCATCAACCAACAACCCTTCCACTTGGTGGAACATAGGCGTGTGAGTTTGGTCGTAATCGTTACGATAAACACGACCAGGAGAAATAATGCGTAATGGTGGCTTTTCAGTTTCCATAGTACGGATTTGCACGCCCGAAGTTTGGGTACGCAGCATCAGTTTAGGATTGAAATAAAAGGTATCATGATCAGCACGCGCAGGATGGTGCTCAGAGATATTCAGTGCGTCGAAATTGTGGAAATCATCTTCAATTTCAGGGCCCTGCTTTACCGAGAACCCTAATTCCCCGAAAAAGGTTTCGATGCGCTCAATGGTTCGAGTCACAGGATGTAACCCACCGATCTCTTGGGTGCGGCCTGGCAAAGTCACATCAATCTTTTCAGCGATTAATTTGGCTTCAAGCTCCGAACTCTTCAGACCATCGATGCGTTCAGTTAATTTTTGTTGAATCGCCTGTTTAGCATCATTGACCGCTTGGCCAAAGGCGGGCTTTTCTTCAGGGCTTAAGCTACCCATCATTTTCATCATGTCGGTGATCTTACCCTTCTTACCAAGGTAATCGACACGGATATCATCCAGTGCTTTTAGATCACTGGCCTGGTCAATAATGACTAAGGCTTGTTCTACGATCTCAGTTAACTGCTGCATTTTCTCTTCCACTGCATAGTCGCGCTTGATAAACAAGTGCTATGGGCGCCAAACTTTCAGGCTATTTGGGTGCTCAGGTTATCGGGCGTTAATGCCAGACGCTTTGCTAGCTATAACGAAATAAAAGGATAGAAATTTTACGCGAGCGAGCGGCATATTACTAGGGCTTATTGGGAGTTTTTATCATGCAAATTCATGTGTTACCCCAGTTTGGAGCCTGAGTTTTGCTCAAGGGAAACCCAAACCTCGATTCTGACGTAAACAACTTCCGCTTTCAGCCACTAGCAGCATTTGTAACTAAACTGTAAACTCACGCCTGTACCTTGCCAAAATTGCAGCAAACAACACAATAACGACTGCAATTAGACTACATTAACTATATAAATCATTACAAAACAGAAAACTATAAAGTCTATGGCAAACTGACCGATATAAATTCGGTTTATGGCCCATTTTATCGAGGCACTCATGAAAGAAGTAAAATTTCGCTGGATAGATCAATATCTTATCCATATGACCTTAAAAACTAAATTCGCTATTCTCTCTATCGTTCCCATGTTGATGATTGTTGGACTGGCGCTTTTCCTAGATAACCAATCCCAGCAAACCTTAATTCAAGGACAGCTCAACAGTCTGCAAAATGCTTCACAACAAATCAACCAAGTCACTGGCAGCTTATATAACAAACTACCAGAGCAAGAACGCCAAACTATCCTTAATCAACTTAGTCGCGAAATTGAAGGTAATGTCAGCATTGTTTCGGTAAATGAAGCCGACAGTAAAGCGCAATCCATCGCTCGCAGTGGCGGTGGTATCGATGATAGCGGTAAGCAACCTAGAGCTGTGAGTCGGGTTAACGATCAAAACCTGATCACGATTATTCCCCTAGACAGCAAAGAAATTGATGCCTTGCTCGCCAACGATAACCTGCTGGTTTATGGCCTAATGGCGGCACTCTTGTTTGTGCTATTTTTGTTCAGCTATTACATTTCAACCTTCGTAGGCGGCGCACTTTATACGACGGTGATGGCATTAAAACGGGCCGCATCGGGTGATTTAACGGGGCGTTTAAACTTCTTCGAAGTGAAGGACGAGTTCAGTATCTTAGCCATCAGCATAGATACCTTAGTAGAACGTCAACATACCTTAGTAAAGCAAATCGCAGAATCGACCGCTAAAATACGCGAAGTTGTATCATCGTTTCGTAGCACAGCGCAGCAAGGCCAATCCTTGGCGGTAAACCAGAGACAACATCTGGACTCCTTAGCGACGGCAATGGAAGAAATGACTGCCGCAGTGAAAGAAGTTGCCCGCAATGCCGAACAATCCTCAGCCGAAACCCAAGAAGCCAATCAACAGGTTAGCGCGGGCGGGAAAGATATTGAAACCACAGTTAAGGCCATCGATGTGTTATCGGATGAAATCTCCGCGGCCTCAAATGCGGTAGGTGTACTCAATGACAACGCCAGTAAAATTGATGAAGTGGTGTCAACCATTAATGCGATTTCCCAGCAAACCAACCTACTGGCCCTCAACGCAGCGATTGAAGCGGCGCGCGCCGGTGAACAAGGTCGTGGCTTTGCCGTGGTAGCAGATGAGGTACGTACTTTAGCGGGGAGAACTCAGGCCGCAACAGTTGAAATCAAAACCATGATCGAATCACTTCAATCGGGTACTCGCAATCTGACACAAGTGATGTCACGTACTGTGAATCAAGCCAATGAAGGAAAACAACACGTACTGCAAACGGGTAAAGACTTAGAGTTTATCGCCCACCACAGCAACAAAGTGTTTGAAATGAGTGTGCTAATTGCGACCTCGGCCGAAGAGCAATCGGCAGTGGCCAACGAGATTGCAACTAACTTAATGGAAATTCGCAACCAATCACACGATGTGGAGCAATCGGCCAACCAGTCAGTTTCAGGTTGCGATGAACTGCAAGCGACTGCGGGGCAACTGGATCAGTTGATGGTGGGATTAAAAATCTAGTCGAGCATTATTTGATGGAATTTAAATTCACTTAACACCCAAAATGCACAAGGGAGCGAATCGCTCCCTTTTTGTTTTCATTCTGACGGTCACGTTCCAATCAACAAGTGTCGTTTCAATTAATAAGTTAATTTTCAATCGATAACGCTACAGCAAAATGAATTCACGTCTGTTAATCCACGTCTTTAAGTGGCCATAGCACGATATGATCTTCAATATCCTTCACGCGTCTTTCATCCACCACCTTGCCTTGGATCGACATACCCGCTAAATGCATCGCTTCTTTGGAGCCTGTGAGCAGCGGATGCCAGCTCGGTAGCTCACGCCCTGCCGCTAGACGGCGATAGGCACAACTGTCGGGCAACCAAGTTAGCTCATGGATATTATCAATCGTGATCACAGTACATTGGGGGACATAGGTGAAACGGTCACTGTAATGCTGACAGCCTGCCGTTTGATGATCGAGCAAAAGGCAAGCTGCATTGGTGTAATACAAGTCTTCGGTTTCATCATCTATCAACTTGTTTAAACAACATTTACCACAACCGTCACACAGGGATTCCCACTCGGTTGTGCTCATCTGCGCTAATGTTTTACTCTGCCAAAATGCCATGATTAACTGTATCTTCTTAATAAAAAACCCGCTCAATGCGGGCTATTTTACACTAATTTGTCGTCAGATACGCAATGCCACTGAGATTAACGAGTGTGGTTTCACGCGCCTGAGCTCATTAGCAGCATCTTGATGCTACCCAGTTAATCTTTGATCCCAAGGCTCAGCTTATGCTCAGCCAATAAATTCACCTGAGGTGGTGGAATTTGTAAATAAAAGCCATTTTCTGCCATTGCTGCTCTGACTTTATGTATATCTGCCATACCTAACGCATCGCGTTTAGCGATAGGAAACACCATCACCAACTTTGGCACGCCAAACATTTCCATCAAAGGCACTGGAACATCGTCAAAACAATCTCTTTTCTTCACAAATAAATAAGTATCAGCCTTTCGGCTACTTTTATAAACGGCACATAGCATAAGAATCAAATATCCAATAGTTCAAACTTGCCAGTCAATGGGGCACACTATAACATGGTCGCCTAGTAATTTAATTGTAAAATCAGCGAACCGACTGATGATTTCTGGAGAATAGTGCCGGGATGTCAAAACCTAGCTTAGAGTTAAAAGGCGCTTCTTTTACTCTTTCAGTGCTTCATATTAATAGCAGCGATTTACAAGCTGTCATGACTGAATTAGACCATAAATTGGCACAGGCTCCTCAGTTTTTTCTGGGTGCTCCTTTAGTCGTCAATCTGAGTGCCATTCAGCACGACAGCTTGAATTTAAGTGCGTTAAAGGATCTGCTGATCTCACGTCAATTAGTGATTGTTGGCATAACGGGCGCGACAACCGTACTCAGTAAACAAGCAAAAGACTTAGGCCTTGCCATAGTCAAAGCGGGAAAACAGAGCAGTACCCCGCCGCCGGCCCCGCGCCAAACTAAAATAGTGAAGCAAAATATTCGTTCAGGCCAACAAGTCTACGCAAAAAATGGTGATTTAATCATATTTGGTGCGGTAGGCAATGGCGCAGAAGTCATCGCAGATGGTAGCATTCATATCTATGGCGCATTACGAGGGAAAGCCATGGCAGGCGCCGCGGGCGATACCAACGCCGTTATCATTGCCCACTCTCTGGAGGCCGAACTCGTTTCAATAGCAGGGCAATATTGGCTCGCTGAAAATCTACAACAACATAGCTCAGATAAAAGCGGCTGCATTCGCCTAAACGGTGAGTCGCTTATGGTTGAATCATTGCCCCTCTAAATGGCAGAACAAAGGATAGAGAGAAACATGGCACAAATTATTGTTGTCACTTCAGGTAAAGGCGGCGTAGGTAAAACCACATCGAGTGCTGCAATTGCGACCGGTCTTGCCATGCAAGGACACAAGACAGTCGTTATTGATTTCGATATAGGTTTACGAAACTTAGACTTGATCATGGGTTGCGAGCGTCGTGTTGTTTATGACTTCGTTAATGTGATCAATGGTGAAGCCAATTTAAATCAAGCGCTGATCAAAGATAAACGCTGCGATAAGTTATTCGTTTTACCCGCTTCACAGACCCGTGATAAAGATGCACTGACCAAAGAAGGCGTCGGCCGTGTTCTAGACGATTTGGCCAAAGACTTTGAGTTTATTCTGTGTGACTCTCCCGCTGGGATTGAGCAAGGCGCTATGATGGCATTGTATTTTGCCGATATCGCCATTGTGACCACGAACCCAGAAGTCAGTTCAGTGCGCGACTCAGACCGTATTTTAGGTATGCTGCAAAGCAAATCACGCCGCGCAGAACTGAATCTAGAGCCGATAAAAGAATATTTACTCTTGACTCGTTATTCACCGAGCCGTGTAAAATCGGGCGAAATGTTGAGTGTTGACGATGTTCAAGAAATTCTGGCCATTGAGTTACTCGGCGTTATTCCTGAGTCACAATCTGTACTGAAAGCCTCTAACTCAGGCGTACCTGTGATTATCGACCAAGAAAGTGATGCGGGTTTAGCCTACAGTGATACAGTCGCACGCTTACTGGGTGAAGATGTACCAGTACGCTTTATTACGGAAGAAAAGAAAGGTTTCTTACAACGGATATTTGGTAGCTAATTATGTCTTTACTCGACTATTTCAAAAGCAAGAAAAAGCCTAGCACTGCGGTAATGGCAAAAGAGCGCCTACAGATCATCGTGGCTCATCAACGTGGACAAAGGGACACTCCCGATTATTTCCCACAGATGAAACAAGAGATCATTGCCGTTATTCGCAAATATGTGCCGATTTCTGATGATCAAGTTTCTGTGCAGTTAGATCAAAACGACGCCAACCTGTCGGTACTCGAGCTTAACGTCACTTTGCCTGACAGATAAGTAGATGATACAAAAAATGTCATCTTCAATTGAAGATGACATTTTGGTGTGGATGTTTTTCAGCAATTGATTCAAGTACGAAATATTAAGCACTAGACCTGAAGCTTTGCTAAAGCCTCAGTTGCTAATTCCCCTCGCCAACCGCATAACACTGCCGGTAAATCCCCTTGTTGCTTATCCCAACGCCATTGCAAAAACTCATGGATATGACGTTTAGAACCGAGCATTTCCTGCGGCACATCATGCTTTTCGCATAATTCGACCAAACAGCTTTTAATCGCTTTAAAGGCCGATTTGTAGCCTGATTTTAACGCCAATACATCCACTAACTCGGGTAAATTAACCAAATCCGCAGTTTGTAGCACACGTAATAAATCTTTGCCGTGAATGCGTTTTTCCTGTTCGGTCAAGTCATTGAGCTTAAACAAATCAGCCGAAGTTTTAGGTTGCTTCTTCGCTAATGCAATAAGACCATGATCTTTGATCACAAAACCTAAGGCTAAATCACGGACTAAGGCTTTTTCAAGGCGCCATTTGGCGAGCACTTTAAGGTAAGCCAATTGAATTTCAGTGAGTTGAAAAGCATTTTTCACTTTCAAATAGGCTGTATCAAGATCAGGATCGGCAAGCCTGCCCTGAGTCATCCTTTCCCCTTCCTCGTATAACCAAGCTAAACGCCCTTGGGCGCAGAGTTTCGCTTCCAGTTGAGGATAGAGCTGATACAAATACAGGACGTCATTGGCGGCGTAGCTTAACTGGGCTTCCGTTAAAGGACGACGGATCCAATCTGTACGCGACTCACCTTTATCGATCACTTCACCAAGGCAAGTTTCAACTAACTTGGCATAACCCACACCGTGGCCCATACCACACAAAGAGGCGGCAATTTGGCTATCAAACAAAGGCGTAGGTTGACATTTGCCGTAGTGGGCAAAAACTTCTAAGTCTTCACTGCAGGAATGCACTAGCTTAACGATATTCGGGTCCGATAACAGCGCCCAAAATTGGGCTAAATCAGGTAAAGCGACCGGATCAATCAAAGCTAAGGTTTTACCATCATAGGCTTGGATCAAACCTAACTTGGCATAATAAGTACGAGTACGAACAAACTCGGTATCTAACACGAGTATCTTACTCTGTTTATATTGGGCAACGAGGGCATTAAGGCTTGCTTCATCACTCACATATTGAAACGCTGACAAATTCTTCTCCAGATCCTGTGGGTCAATCACAGTCCATAAAAACAAAAGCCGGCAAATGCCGGCTTCAATCTTACGCGCGCTTAGCTTCGTCTCTAAGCTCTCGTCGCAAGATTTTACCCACGTTGGTTTTAGGTAACTCGTCCCTAAATTCTACCAGCTTCGGCACTTTATATCCCGTTAAATGAATACGGCAGTGCTTAATGATGTCTTCAGCGGTTAAAGATTTATCTTTTGCCACCACAAATACCTTCACTAACTCACCACTGGCGTCGTTTGGCACACCAACGGCAGCCACTTCAATCACTTTTGGATGAAGTGCAACCACTTCTTCGACTTCGTTAGGGAATACGTTAAAGCCTGATACTAAGATCATGTCTTTCTTACGGTCGACAATATAGAAGAAACCTTTCTCATCCATGTAACCAATATCGCCCGTGGCTAACCAGCCGTCAGTGTCGATCACTTTGGCGGTTTCTTCAGGACGTTGCCAATAGCCTTTCATCACCTGAGGACCTTTACCAAAAAGCTCGCCGGTTTCGCCTTGGGCTAATACCTTGCCGTCATCATTACGGATTTGGATCAGTGTCGAAGGGGCAGGAAAACCAATTGAACCGTTATAACCGTCTAAGTTATATGGACAACAGGTTAATAAGGGTGAGGCTTCCGTCAGACCATAACCTTCAAGTAAACGGGTTTTAGTAATGGTTTGCCATTTATCCGCCACGGCTTTTTGTACCGCCATGCCGCCACCGATAGAGAGTTTTAAGCGTGAGAAATCCAACTGGGAAAAATCATCACTGTTCACTAAAGCGTTAAATAAGGTATTTACCCCAGTTAATGCGGTGAAAGGATACTTTTTCAACTCAGCCACAAATCCTGGGATATCACGAGGATTGGTGATGAGTAAATTCTGACTACCTTTGTGCAAAAACAGCAGGCAATTCACGGTCAAGGCGAAGATGTGATACAGCGGCAAGGCCGTTACGACAAACTCACTGCCATCGTTTAAAGCGGGAGAATATGCACCATCGGCCTGCAATACGTTTGCGACAATATTGCCATGGGTCAACATAGCGCCTTTAGAAACCCCAGTGGTGCCACCTGTGTATTGTAAAAACGCTAAATCATCGTTAGTGACTTCAGGTTTGATGTATTGCATGCGACGACCCGTTGATAAGGTATCGCGCATTGATAAGGCATGGGGTAAATCGTATTTTGGCACTAACTTCTTGATGTACTTCACCACAAAGTTCACTAAGGTACGTTTTGGTGCACTTAATTGATCACCTAAACTGGTGATAATCACGCTTTCAACGGGAGTTTGATCGACCACTTCTTCTAAAGTGCGGGCGAAGTTTGACACCACCACAATGGCTTTAGCGCCAGAGTCAATCAACTGATGTTTAAGTTCGCGCGGTGTATAAAGTGGGTTAACGTTAACAACCACCATACCTGCACGCAAAACACCAAACAGTGCAATGGGATACTGCAACAGGTTTGGCATCATCAAGGCGACACGGTCGCCCTTTTCAAGCTTTAATTCATTTTGTAAATACGCAGCGAATGCTCGGCTGCGTTCTTCCAATTTACGATAGGTTAGCGTGGCACCCATGTTGATAAATGCAGGTTGATCTTCATACTTAGCCACCGCTGTCTCGAACATATCGACAAGCGATGAGTATTGTTCCACATTAATTTCAGCAGGCACATCTTCTGGCAAATGATTAATCCAAGGCTGATCCACTACTCTCTCCTAAATCCCCACAACTGCGGAAACAATATCCATACAAGCGTCAAGACTCGATAAATACCGAGTTAAAATACCGGCTTACATTTTATAGTTATTAATTTACTCGTCATAAATCATACGAGCGTTTTAATTTTGATCATCATCACATAAAAAAAACAAAAAACCTAGCGTCTTTTTTATACCCATATAAGCAACCTATTAAACGAATTTGCGGATCAAACGTGCAACGCCTTCGGCATTGTCCATATGCACATGATGATCGCCCTCAATTATGTGCTCAGACAAATGCTTGAACCACGTTCTGGCCTTAGGTATCGCGCTCTGCAACTGGCTAAATCCCTGTTTGCCACAAATTAATAAGGTTTCGACATTGATATCCTGCATCAAGGCATCAACTTGGGCGAAGGTTAATCGTTGGGGTGAATCTAATCTTAATCGAGGATCACTACGCCAACCTATGCCATCACCTTCGGGCTGCATATTACGATCGAGCAACAAACGACACCAAGGTTCGGCAAGTCCTGTTAAATGTGCCCTCGCCCGCACCGCAGTATCTATACTGTCGTAAATCTTTGCCTGCCCATGCTTCTGAGTTAAATACTTCTCATGCTGATAGAAGCTTTTTTTCAATCGCGCCTTAGCTTGCGTTGGCAACTCAGACAAGGGGCTTAACGCTTCAATCAATACCAGCTTGTTAACCTTTTCGGGAAATGTCGCCGTGTAAGCTGAGGCGATTATACCGCCAAGCGAATGCC
This sequence comes from Shewanella sp. SM73, assembly GCF_025653795.1. Lineage (NCBI taxonomy): Bacteria > Pseudomonadati > Pseudomonadota > Gammaproteobacteria > Alteromonadales > Shewanellaceae > Shewanella > Shewanella sp. SM73. The sequence continues at coordinate 314,093 of NZ_JAKKRY010000001.1, read as the reverse complement.
CAATCATTGCCGCTGGCTTTTGCGGTAATGCCGTTAACAACGCGTCTAAATCATACAAATAATCAATCCAATGCAGCGGATAGTGTCCCGGCCTATGTGCAGAAAAGCCGTGTCCTGGCCAATCAATGGCGAGCACTTGATAATCGAGTAAATGCGCTGCTAAGGGTTCAAAACTGTTGGCGTTATCTAACCAACCATGTAAGGCAAGCAATAAAGGTTTATCCTTCGCCCCCCATAATCGGCCCGCGACCGTAATATGAGGTAATACAAATTCGATTTGATTTTTGGGGGCGAAAGATTGCCACATAATGCCTCTGATGTCAGGTAATTAAGATGATTTTTTGACAAATTTAAGTGTCATACGGTCACTTTCACCGATCGCTTGGTATTTTTCTTTATCGGTATCACCCAAGGCAAAAGAGGGCGGTAGCGTCCAAACACCTTTGGCGTAATCTTTCGTATCTTTGGGGTTCGCATTGATTTCTGCACTTTCAACTAAGGTAAAACCTGCTTTTTTGGCTAAAGCAACCATAGCGGCTTGATCCATATAGCCAGTGCTGAAGTTCATTCCTTCGTTGGCTCTATGCTCTACCACGCCAAAGATACCGCCGTCCTTCAACACTTTATAAGACGCGGCAAACACGTTTTCCAATTGATCTGTTGATGCCCAGTTATGTAGATTTCGGAAGGTTAATACCAGATCAGCACTACCATCAGCGCCTAAATCCATCTTATGTGGAGGATCGAAGGTAACAATCTTAGCATTGCCCATGACGTCTTTATTGGCCGTCATCCACGCAGCATACTTAGTACCCGCGTTCGCGCGATAACGATTTCCGGGAGTATCTGTCGCAGGAGCCGTTTCGAAACTGGCTGCGATATATTGGCCCTCTTTAGCAAGATAAGGCCCTAATATTTCACTGTACCAGCCATTACCCGGCCAGAGTTCAATCACAGTCTGTTTTGGGGTAATGCCAAAAAAAGTTAAGGTTTCAGCGGGATGACGATAAACGTCACGGCTGGCATTTTTGGCCTGACGAAAATCGCTTTTTAAGACTTTATCTAAGCTTTCATCGGCATAGGTAACACTCGAACATAAACCAGCAAGCAGCAGACTGGCAACTAAGGTGACTTTTTTCATTGTAATTCTCCATGGATACCGAAGGCTTAACCTAGCAGCCAATGGCCAAAAATCCAAGGAATAGAAGTCGGAAAACTAAGCTTTAAGCGACATAAGTGGTTATAGCTCAAAGTGATGAGCAAAATCACCTTTACCTAAATCAACAAAGTTCAAAGCAGAAACACGATGGGGAAAACACTAGACGACTGAGGCATTAAACAAGCTTGAGAACTAACGACTTGCGGCATTATCTACGCGGCGCCACGCAAAATACAAAGCGCAGGCACTGGTTAATAACCATAATCCCACCCAAATCCACGCGGGGATCCAAGAACGCTCGGCCAACATCACTGCATCACCTTGACCATCAAGCCCGAGCAACACAGTCGGACTCGCAAGTGCATTAAGCATGATCATCAAGCCAATAATACGCAAAAACTGGGTCAACATTTTGTTTTGACTGAGTTTAAGCGGTAACAACAAAATAATAGTCAGCACAGCTAAAATCGCTAACGTGAGAATATCCCTGCCCCAAAGCAAGCCGCTTAGCACAACTAAGGCACCTAGCAAGGCAAAACTCACGCGGATCCCCTTTGGCCAAGTTGCTAATAAATAGATTAAATATCCCCAACAGGCCGCACCAAAATACCCTGCAAAGCCAATAAACATCGGCGAGCCGCCTTGGCTAAAACAAAATCCTGCTCCATTCGGAAACAACTGAATATGGCTGACCACGCCCGAGCTTAAAATCGTTGCAATGCCATGGGACAGTTCATGAAAATAGCTTTCAAGCCATTTAAACGGCACGCTCAAATAGGGAATTCTAGTTATCAATAAAGCTAAAACTAGCTCGATAATAAACAAACCACGGCTTGGCACACCACTTGTGGCTAAGCCTGTCAGTTTAGAAGAGGAAAATCGCGAGGTTGAACGGGAAGACGTTTTTTGATGCTCAAGCATACAAGTCCACACCCACCATTTGCTGAATTTCATCGCGTTTGGCGGCATGTTGGGTTTGTAAATATTGGGCAATCGCTCCCTGATGGCCACGCGTATCTTGCTCATACTCGAGGTGCGCACCAAGCCTTGACTGTAAATTTCCCGCTGCGTTTTTACTTTTAGGCTGAGTTTCTAAACTAAGGGCTTCAACGGCATCTTGCTCAATCACTGGGCGTGACGATTCAGGCGCAGTCAGCCCCTGAACGATAGCGGGTCTATTACTCGCTACAGCATTCGTCAAACTCATTTGATTCACATTAACTTGCATCAAGAAGCCTTAAGTTTGCACTATTCATCGTTAAGCCATTCATAGTTAAGAATGCTTAGCAGTAATTGCCTGAGATTCTATCGCAGATACTCAGGCAAAGAACAGCTTATTCACGGCCGGGTAACTTTTTCCATGTGACTGTATCACGTAAGTACACAGGTTCAAGCTCATCGACCGAGGTTATCAGTCCTGCTTTGATGCCTGCTTCAGCCAATATCAGCATAGCCTTTGCATCGGGATATTTCACGGCCTCGAGAGCTAAAATCCCCTTGCCGAGTGCCAGCAAATCGGGATAAGCATCAAAACCTGTGCCGCAGCCCACAATTGGCGCTTGAGTATCGAGCTGAAGTAGTACGTCCGCAGGCGCACTGACCACTTCTTTACCGACAAGCGTTGCAATACCATCAACGGCCACAAACTGGCCCCAATACACTTCACCCATGTGCGCATCAATGGTGCACAAAACTTGCTCGGCTTGATACTGGCTAATCGCCATTTGTGCCATTGCCGCTAGGGTTGAAATACCAATCACAGGCAAATCTAACCCCAGTGCCAGACCTTGCGTCATGCTAGTGCAGATACGGATCCCCGTAAAACTGCCAGGGCCTCGTCCGTAAGCAATCGCAGTCACTTTATCTAAGCGAATGCCCGCTTGCTTGAGCACTGAATCGACCATAGGCAGCAGACGTTGACTGTGTTCACGCGGCGCATCGGCAAGTTCAGCATAAATCTGACCTTGGTATTGCAGCGCAGCTGAGCAGGCTTCGGTACAAGTGTCTAAGGCAAGAATACAAGCAGAGTGTTCATGTGTTATTGTCATTTCAAAACCGGATTAGCGGGCAAGATTTCGCATCAAATTTACATAATCTGTATTGCGCGAATATGCCATGAGAAAACTGGCGCAAATAATAACATCAAATGCCCGAAAACAAAGGGCTAAGCAAGCAACTCAGCTAAAATAGCGCCCGCATGATATTCAGTCGCAAATCTGGACGAGATGGATTTATGTGATCTAAGTCAATGATCAGTAAACTCATTAATGAATATAGCTCGCTTGGGGAAACTTTTTCAACTTTGATTGTCAGAGCACAAAAGTAAGGGACGAATTTATCCGTTGCTATTCCCTTAGTATTGTACGATTGCTTTAACCCGCCTTCGATAAGGACATTTCATGTTAAACACGCCTCCATTGCGTCGCCTAAGACGCTTACGTAATTCAGAAGCAATGCGCGATCTGCTGCGCGAAACCCATATTTCGCTGAGCGATCTTATCCATCCCCTGTTCATTGAAGAGCACATCACCCATGCCGTGCCCATCTCCACACTACCTGGCATCAGCCGCTTACCTGAGAGCGCACTGGCGGATGAAGTTCGCGAGCTTTACGCCCTTGGGATCCGCTATGTGATGCCCTTTGGGATTTCCCACACTAAGGATGATAAGGGCAGCGATACATGGGACGACAATGGTTTACTCGCCCGTATGGTACGCACCATTAAAGCTACCGTGCCTGAGATGATGGTAATCCCCGACATTTGTTTTTGTGAATACACAGATCACGGCCATTGCGGCGTCGTACACAATAATGAAGTCTGCAACGACCTCACAGTCGAAAATTTAGTCATGCAATCGATAACGGCCGCCAAAGCGGGCGCCGATATGTTAGCGCCATCGGCCATGATGGACGGTCAAGTGAAAGCCATTCGCCAAGGGCTCGATGCCGCAGGTTTTGAACATGTGGCGATTCTGGCCCACTCAGCAAAATTCGCCTCTTCTTTTTACGGTCCTTTTAGAGCCGCGGTCGATTGTGAACTCAGTGGAAATCGCAAGGGATATCAACTGGATTATGCTAATGGTCGTCAAGCCCTGTTAGAAGCCTCATTAGATGAAGCCGAAGGCGCCGATATCCTGATGGTTAAACCCGGCACACCCTACTTAGATGTGCTCAGCCGTTTAAGACAAGAAACCCACTTGCCACTCGCCGCCTATCAAGTCGGCGGTGAATATGCGGGCATTAAATTTGCCGCCCTTGCTGGCGCGTTGGATGAGCGTGCTGTGGTGACTGAAACGTTTATCGGCTTAAAGCGGGCGGGTGCAGATTTGATTGTCAGCTATTACACCAAACAATACGCCCAATGGTTAACTGAAAGCCGATAGTTGCGTCGGTAGCGAATCAAAAGGTTACGCTAATCGTTAAACCCATAGCTATGCTGCTTGTTAAGAGAACAACTAGGTTTTGCACTTTAGAAACCCCATAAAAAACGCCACCTTTATCGGTGGCGTTTTTGTATTTAACACACTGTGCTAAATCGCTTAAGCCTTCTGCAATCTTGCAAACAAGGCTTTTACTTTTTCGACTTTAGGACGCACGACCATCTGACAATAGGGCTGCTCACCGTGTAAAGCGAAGTAGTCATTGTGATAATTTTCAGCGGGATAAAAAGTATCAAACGCTGAAACTTGGGTCACTATCGGCGCATCAAAAACCTTGGCTGCTGCTAACTGAGTCAGCATAGCGGTAGTTTGCTCTATCTGCTCAGCATTATGAGTAAACACCACGGAGCGATATTGTGGCCCCTTATCATTACCTTGACGATTAAGCGTGGTCGGATCATGGCTCTCAAAAAAGACCTGTAATAGCGTCGTAAAATCAATTTCCTCAGGGTTGAACTCGATATGCACAACCTCAGCATGGCCGGTTTGGCCCGAGCAAACAGATTTATAATCGGCATCATGGGCTTCGCCGCCGACATAACCAGAAGTAACATTCACCACGCCCTTTAGGCTTTTAAAAATCGCTTCGACGCACCAAAAACACCCAGCACCAAAAGTTGCAAAGTGATTCGGTGCTTGTTCAACAGCGTTATCCATCCCTTTGAAAACCATAGAAACTGAGTTAACACAGTGACGGATATTGTTAGGTGTTAACATTTCACCTTCAAAGACATGCCCCAAGTGACCGCCGCACTGGCTACAAACAATTTCAGTTCTGCGGCCGTCGGCGTCTATGTGGCGGGTTACAGCGCCGGCAATTTCATCATCGAAGGCTGGCCAGCCACAATGGGCATTAAATTTATGCTCAGAACGATACAAGGGGGCATGGCATTTTTTGCATAAATACAAACCCTTAGCATCGTGTTCATAATACTCACCACTAAAGGGGCGTTCAGTGCCTTTCTCTTCGATAACATAGCGTTCAAAATCGGTCAGTTTATTCATATTAATGCCCTTTCGACTCACGTCGTTGTGTATTTCGATATTCTTTGATTAAGAAGCTGATTTATAAGGAAGCCAACATAAGACCCACTCCAAGCAAGATTTCTTGCACTCGGCTTCAAAATGCGGCTGACATCAATCCAATCACAACAAATCTAATGCCCATACTAACGGATTTAGTGACTAAAATCTTACCACTCAAGTAACTACTAATATAAGTGCTCATATTAAGTACTCATATAAGCGACTGCATAAATGACGGAAAATACGGCAGTTGATCCAGATCACAGTCGCTGAGTATTTGCACCCACATCAGCGCACGGCTACACTTGCAGCGGGTCAAATTACAACTAAATATAACAAGTAGAAACCAAAATGAAATTAGAAACCATTGATTACCGCGCTGAAAACAGTGCCCAGCAATTCGTTGAATCACTTCGGGAAACTGGCTTTGGTGTTTTATCTAATCATCCGATTGATAAGCGCTTAGTTGAAGACATCTACACCGAGTGGCAAGCCTTTTTTAATTCAGAAGCCAAAAACGACTATATGTTTAAAAAAGAAACCCACGACGGTTTCTTCCCTGCGTCGATTTCTGAAACCGCCAAAGGCAACACAGTCAAAGACATTAAAGAGTACTACCACGTGTACCCTTGGGGCCGTATCCCCGATTCACTGCGTGCCAATATTCTCGCCTATTACGATAAAGCCAACGCACTGGCTGCAGAACTATTAGAGTGGATCGAAACATACTCACCAGAAGACGTAAAAGCCAAGTTTTCGATGCCATTGCCAGAAATGATCGCCAACAGCCAAAAAACCTTGCTGCGCATTCTGCATTACCCGCCGATGACGGGCAGTGAAGAAATGGGCGCCATTCGCGCCGCGGCACATGAAGATATCAACCTTATCACAGTATTACCTGCTGCCAATGAGCCTGGATTGCAAGTGAAAGCCAAAGATGGCACTTGGTTAGATGTTCCAAGCGATTTTGGCAACATTATTATCAATATCGGTGACATGTTACAGGAAGCCTCTGGCGGCTATTTCCCATCAACGTCACACCGCGTCATCAATCCTGAAGGTACGGATAAAACCAAGTCACGGATCTCTTTGCCGTTATTTTTACATCCAAACCCTGCTGTAGTGCTATCGGATCGTTATACCGCCGACAGTTATCTGATGGAAAGATTGCGCGAACTCGGGGTAATCTAAGCCTTAATTCAGCCTATTAATCCAAGTAACAATCGCAAGAGACAGTTAAGGATTAAGCGATTAAAGCGCCTTAGGGCGCTTTTTTTATGACATTCGCCACCTTCAAGGTAGAATAGCCGTTCTTTAAGTTATTTAGGACAAGGCGTTATCATGGCAATTCAGTGGTATCCGGGGCATATGCACAAGGCACGCAAGGAGATTGAAGAGGCAATGCCTCAGGTCGATCTTGTTATCGAAGTGCTGGACGCGCGTATTCCCTACAGTAGCGAAAACCCCATGGTGGCTCAGCTTCGAGGCGACAAACCTTGTATCAAACTGCTCAATAAATCTGATCTGGCCGATCCAGAGATCACCGCACAATGGATTGAATACTTAGAGCGTGAGCAAGGCGTCAAAGCCACGGCGATCACAACGCTGCAAGCGGCAATGGTGAAAAAAATCCCTGATCTCTGCCGTAAGCTAGTGCCAAGTCGCGATAAAACCGAAAAAGACATTCGCACTATGATCATGGGAATACCCAACGTTGGGAAATCTACCATCATCAATACCTTAGCTGGCCGTGTTATCGCCAAAACCGGTAACGAACCTGCGGTAACCAAAACCCAGCAACGGATCAATTTACGTAACGGTATCGTGCTGTCGGATACCCCAGGTATTTTATGGCCCAAAGTGGATAACGAAGCGAGCAGCTATCGCCTTGCCGTCACTGGTGCCATTAAAGATACGGCGATGGAATATGAAGATGTGGCCCTGTTCGCCGCCAAGTATTTCTTAACCGCTTATCCAAAAGAGATTTGTGAGCGCTATAACTTAAGTGAATTACCAAAGGATGATGTCGCACTTCTCGAGGAAATCGGTCGTAAACGTGGTGCGCTGCGTCCCGGTGGTCGCATCGATATGCACAAGGCATCAGAGTTATTACTGCATGAATATCGCTCGGGGAAAATAGGCTTACTCTCGCTAGAAACACCTGCGATGGCAGAGCTTGAAAAGATTGAAGTCGCCCGTATCATGGCCGAAAAAGAAGCCGAGAAAGAAGCCAAACTGGCAGCAGAGAGACTTAAACGTTCAGGCAAACGTCATAACGACTAGTCAGCCCGCCACTCTGCATTTGGAATATAAGGCGCAGAGTTTGTTAAAGACAAGACGCTGATGACTTTTATATTCCAGCTTATGGCGCTCATTCATCAAGTTTAAAGTTAAAGCCAGTATATTGAATATACTGGCTTTTTTATTATCAGAAACGGAACTTTCGCGTTAAAAAACACTTTACGCCAATGACTTCTGCGTGCCTGATATAAGCTCTCAATATCCGCCAGTCATCATCCTCTTGGCACAATACACCAAGGAGCCATCTTGGATTTGACTGCACAGCAAAGGTGCTTTAGTCGCGGGATAGATCTACCACTTCTTTCAAGTTTTCTAATGGTACCCACCCTGATTCTTCACTGACAGCTTTTATACACCATACCCAGCCATTCAACATTCGTGTGCCAATGAGTTGTCCCCCTTCATGCACATTAAGTTCTCTTGCCGTATAGTCCTCAAGCGCCAGCCCGTTGGAATTTTTTAGGCGCTGAATCACTTGACCAGGAACCCAACCAGCATCTTGCCCTGGCGTAGTGCAAAGGAACCAGAGATCCCAGCCTTCAGGACCTGCATATTTTTCTCCAACGGTAAGAGGATCACCTTTTTTGAACGTAATGGGGTTAGGAAACTCACTTTCATGTGGATTGACAACGATATATTTCTTAGTAGTCATGTATTCAGTTAACCTTTTGATAAATATTAGTAAAAAATTAACTTTATTGGCTTATTAAAGCACGCCTAATTAACGCTCGGTTTGAGTGAAACTTATCAGTTTTCTATCAGACATACTATCCGACAACACACGCATGCACAGTTTTCAAACTAATTATCAGCATAAAAAAACTGTAATATTTTGATTTTAAATACGATGACAATAAACTGCATTATGAGTAGGAAAATGCCCGTTAGCGTAATATGAAGGTATATTCAGTTAGCCAAAAACCGCGCCAATTTGCACGCGGTTTTCAATGGGAATTAACAGCAAGCTAATGAATAATTACAACTTTTTAACTTATTTTAAGGTCTTCCAAAACATGATCTGCTGCCTGGAATGCCAACGCTGCCAAAGTGAGGGTTGGATTACCCGTTGCAACCGTTGGAAACACTCCGCTACCGACTAAAAACAGATTGCTATGATCCCAAGATTGCTGACGAGGATTCACCACCGACGTATCTCTGCAGTCCCCCATTCGATACGTCCCCACAATGTGTCCAGCACCGTAAAACGTAAAATTATGGCCCTGATATTCAAAATTATTCGACGTTACTTGACTCTTATCACCATAAAATACCGGCGCAGGCGGAGCCTTGGTATATTCCCGCGCATCAAGGGCGTCAAAGAGTTTTGTCGAAATATCTTTAGCCGACACGAACGCATTGCGCACATAATCCTCGCGTACACGATAGGTTAATTTGGGGCGAGGCAAACCTAAGTTATCTTTCAGCGTCTCCGACAACTCGACACGGTTTTCCGGATCAGGTAATTGTTCAATTAAATAGCCCATACGAATTTGCCGTGTGTAAATACCATTCAAGGTATTCACCAGTGAGGCACCAAATAAAGCGCTATTCGCAGACATGGCGGGATCAAACCGTAATGGAATCCCCTGCTGATTGACAGAATCCCCATTTAATTGCGAATTATTTTGCCCAAATACAAAATCAGCTAAGGTCGTGAATGGATCGTTCGCAGCCCACTGCCAACCTTCATTACCGATTTCAATACGATAGGCGGCACGGTCTTTACGAAAGGCGCCATCGCGTAAACTTTCGATACCCGCAGTAGATAAAGGCCCTCGAAAACCATAGACAGGATCTTTCGCCAGACCCCAGGCCAAATACATAATGTGATCCATCAAATTACGCCCCACTTGATCGCTATGGTTGGCGACGCCGTTCGGACAGGCTTTATTACGTTTAGACATGAGCAATAATTTTGGCGTCTCAATCGCGTGAGCTGCAATCACATATTTTTTACCCGTAACGGTACCGCCGCCCGTCGCTATCCCCCCGTGAGTTTGATAGGTCACATAATCAATACCAACAACATCCTTTGTGTTTTCATCCACTTGAACATTTGTCGCGACGTGCCGATAAAACACATCAACATTACCGGTTTGCAATGCTCGCCCGAGCGTCACAGTAGCATCGTATTTGGCTTGGATTGGGCAAATAGGAATACAATTTGTATTCCCCGCACATTGACGGCGTTCACCCGGTAATGAATTGCGCCCCTGAGGAGTTGGCGTAACCGACAATTGAATATTGTCATACACCATATCGCTCACCGCTTGTTCATATTGTAGATCGACTAAAGATGAAACAATGCCAGGCATGGGATAATCGTAATTCGCGCCATAAACGCCATCCGGTGAAACATTAAATCCGCGATAGAGCTGATCCATCGCCTCTTTGTCACCGGCGACGCCAATCTCATTGGTCGCCTGTTCATAGTAAGGAACCAGCGCTTGGTAAAATTGTTTTCCACCGGGCCAATCCACGCCCTGCTTATACTGGGTTTGCAACTCAAAATCATTGGGCAATAAATGCAAACTGGTTCCTAGCCAATGCCAAGTTGTGCCGCCGCCAATACGCTCATAGGAACTAGCAAAAGCAAACTTTGCTTCAGGGCTGTCAGGTTTCAAATGTTCAGGCTGCGGCGTGTAGTCGAAATAACATTGCTTTGGATTACGCCATGCGCCAATTTGCAACACGGTATAACGCGGCACATTTTCCTTCGCAGGATCAGGCAGTCCGAGTGGATTATCCGCCGTCGATGCAGCTGGATTTTGCGTAGTAGGAGGATAAGGTGATTCAGGTGTTTTGGCATTGGCTTTAAAAAAGGTTTCCATGTAACCACTGCGGTCAACCGGCACTTCCTGCCCTGCTTCGAGGATTAATACTTTTTTCCCCGCCATCCCCAATTGATAAGCCATGATAGAGCCGGCAATACCTGATCCCACAATAATGACATCGTAATTGGTTTGAGTGCTCATACTGCACCTCCTTGATGACCCGTATATGCCGACAGTACAGCGGGTGGTTTCGCCCAATAGCCATAGCGATAATTTGAATCCCCCATCGGATGAGCCTGCATAACTTGCCAGACTAAACCTGTGGTATAGCTTTTTGCCGAAATCATATCGCTAACCGTGGTCTCCGGATCTTTATCCGTCGCGGGAATAATGGTTGGCCATGCACCTGAGTACCACATAAAAATCAATTTACGACAGGCCAACACAAAATTAGCCCCGTTGTCTGGTGCCAGCATTTGCGTGCCAATTTGTTGATCTGATAATTGCTGCGCTTTTAACGCCGCAAATTTTTGCAGAATAGTTGTAACTAAAGTTGGGTCCTTCGATTCTTCGGTTATTTTTTGCGTAAACACGGCTAAGTATTCGGATTTAATATCCACGGGATCCAATGTCGGGGCAATAATACTGGTAGCAAAGCCGGTTAATACCGCGCTCAAACCAATAAAATTATTCATAGTATCGGCAGTCGCGCCTGTAATATCAGTCATGATGAGTTCCTTTTGTAAATTATTGCGCGCGTTGCAGCAAATAAGTGAAATCAGCAAAATTACCGTTAGTGGTTGCCGCATTATTGTGACAAGCCATACAGCTGCTTGATGTTTGCTTTACCGAACCTTGGATATAAGTTTCGAGCGTGGTGTTAGCTAAAAATGAGGGAGCAGGCACGCCCGTTGGATCGGTGGGATTTTTGGCATCGGTAGGCCATTGCGTACTGATCAATTCGTAGTTCTTCCATACCGATCCCGGCACTACAGCGTCGAGTGCTGCGTGATAACTGGCATTTAAGGCTTTAGCGTCGGCAGTGATAGGAATAACGCGTTCCACTTGAGTTGGTTTAGTGTGCGGGTTTGCCGGATCCCACGGGCGTGCTGGTGGTTCATTCACTTTGCAGTCAGTACATTTAGCATCGTAAAAATTATATGCCGACAATGATGCTGACTCACCTTGTGTTGGCGCATTAGCGACATGCTCAAAGGTAGACCAAATCCATTGTGGTTCGTCTGCGGTTTTGTGGGCAATGTGAAAACCCACTAGACCGACTTGTTCAAGCGCACACGCGGGCTTGACCCCGTGTTGCTCTTCCGGATTGTTATAAACTAGCGCATAAGTCGTATAGTAATTCGTCGCATCAAACTTGCCGCCCATTTTTATCCATGAGGCCTTAAGCATGATAGAACCTACCTGCCCGGTTTTACTGTCGCTCGCGGTAAAATCGACATCGGCATTAAACTGTTTCTGTCCTTTTTTACTGTAAAGGTTATTGTCCAAAATAAAATTGAACATGGTTTCATTGGTTAATATTTCATAACGGGTATAAAGCCCGTTTTGATCAATCAATGGACCCGTTGTAAAAGGCTCACCACTTTCATCCAACACATTCGGGGTCTTCCCTACTTGTGTTAAATAAATAGTCCCTTGAGGAATGGACTTGGGATCAATACTTTTGCAAACATCCGGCACATTATTGGACTGATCCCACCCAGGTGGTTTTACGCCATCGGGTAAAAAAATATCTCGGCTTTCCTTCCAATGCAGCCACACGACTGGCTGGTTAGTTTTTTGACCAATGGTGGACATGGTATTGGGTGTACCATCGGCATTTGCTGGCCAGTTAAGTGCAATAAACGATTGCCAAGAAAAATCATCAAAATCATGTTGCAGGCTTTCGAGTGAGAACGGGGGTTTTGCTGTGATTTCCAGCGGCATAACAGGGCTTAACGTGGGTAGCGTTATAGCTGCTTTTGTCTCTACTGGTGCTTCTGCATGTACAGCAGCACTCATACACAAAAAAAGCGCACTATAGCGAAAAGATTTGATAGACATGAAATTAACTCTCCTTGTTATTGGGACTTATTCAATGCTTAAAACGTTTACAACTCCACTTTCTTTAACTACTTAAAATCAGGGCTTTCACAACACCCGCCACTGCAGGCGTGATGGCACGATACAAATAGCGTACAAGACTTGACCTCAACCAAATCCCAATAAATGGGTTTCGATATTAAAATTGAAGTTTGCTGTTTTGATCGCAGTCTCTGGCTTACTGAGCCAGTCTGAACAGATTGATTGATACGGATAAATATTAACGTCTTTCATTGAAATTCCTTTTCATGATTGCGTTTTATCACGATACCTTGAGCCTAGATAATCCATTGAGGATCACCTCACATGAAACCTAGTTATCTCAGTGGAAGGGTTAAGCACTCCTGTGTTCCCGTAGTGAAAATAATTCTATGCTGCAGAAAGAAAAGTAACCTTCTGAAAATATTCCATGTTAAAAGATTGTTTACGTTTCACTTATTGTCAAGCGTGAGGCAGGAGGTTTATTTTATTTGCAAAAAAGCCCGCCGCACGACGATAACAGCAGTAAAAGCATAATGTGATATCAAGAGTTCAACATTGATCTGAAGTCTGCGAGGGCCAAGCGTGGGCAGTGCTCCAACACTGACTAAGCGATCGTAAAATCGGTCGCAACTACGCGTGGCCTAATTCTTATTTGGTAGCCATTGATTCAACAATAACTGTCAAAGTTTGGAAGATTTCGACTCATTTTCATCATTAGATTCTGTAAAGAGTCACTCAGCATCTGATTATATGGCCTTGCTAATGACTTTATAAACACTTTGACTGAAACAGAACACAACTTGTTCTTACTGTTGAAACAGGAAATCTATTTTCTTGTACTGACGAAAACTCTAAGATTAAAAATGATGCCATTTGGGGATGCTTTGACCGACTTAGGTAGCCCTGTGAAATATGACCATGTCGTTCCACTTGCTTCCCTCAATTGAGCCGCAGAGTACCTTCACAAACTTGTTATTCACCGATGTTTGTGCCCATAACCAATACATTTATACCTTTATAATTCACTTGTTCTATAGGCTTAAACCCATGATGTAAGTACAAACCTCCAGTTAAATCTTCTGTTTGAAGATATAATTTTTTCACACCTATTTTATGTGCTAGCGATATTATCTCTTTCACAAGTTTTGAGGCGACCCCCTGTCCCCTAGCCTGCTGAGTGACGTAAACACCACCAAGCCAAAATTCAAATTCTGGGTATATGTCCATTTCTCGAATTTTTAGCTCTGCTGAACCAGCAAGAACACCATTTACTTTTCCAATGATCAGAATAGGCGCGGTATCTCGATTTATTGATGCAGAGACTTTTTCAACGACTTCCTCCTTGGTATAGCTACCATTGTCTTGGCACCATTCGTTGAAATACCAACTAGCTACCGTGTCTATCGCAGAGGGATTATCGGCAAGTAATGAAATTTCCATATATGTCCTTAGATGTACAACGATTTGATTTTCTTTATGAACAACATCTTACCAACTTAACCTTGTAAGGCAAGCAGCCCACAACCATTGATGTTTGTAGTCAAACTATACTGATATCTATTAATGACTTTATGATGATGTTTACTTTGCTGTGGCTTTATTGAAAGTTCGGACTGGCATGACTTCTAGGTTGAAAGTAACCTCATCACATTAGCTTTTTTATAGCCACAACTTTATTCGCCCTACTTGCATTTTAAACTTTGAAACAAGCTTTGGGGCATTTTAGAGTTAACCGATTTTAAGCACGCCACGCTTTAATCGCTTCTGTTGCTAAACCAGCTAGCTGTTTTGAAACTTCACGACCTTTGTAAATTGACGTTGTGTCTTTTGCGATTGGAACAGAATAATGAATATCGTGAGCAAGATTATTTAGATACTCGCGGCCACCACCTTCATAATTTTGCAGTTCCTGACCATTGAGCTGGATCATATCGCTATAGCCAAATGCACTCATGTTGCAATTTGCATTCAAGTACAAGCGACCTTCATGCTCCAAAAAGAACCATACTCGGTTTTCAGAATCCATTACTTTCATCGTCATCTCGCATAAGGGGATTTACCCGAACTTATCATAAAACCCAAACCGTAAATGGAAATACGCATCTCAACGGAACTTTTCGGTCAATTGATCTAATAAAGCTTCCATACTCTGCTCGAGGAGATCGAGCACTAGTTCAAAACCCTGTGCGCCGCCATAGTAAGGATCTGGTACTTCCGTTATTTGCGTATCAGCATAGGACAACATTAACTGTAACTTGTGTTGATACTCAACCGGACAACGGCTAAGCAGATCCGCCAAATTGGTATTATCCGCAGCTAGAATTAAATCAAAATGCTCAAAATCAGCATTCACCACCTGCCGCGCCCGCATGCCCTCGAAACTAAAACCCCGCTTTTTACCAGCCTCAATAGCGCGGCTATCGGGCTTATCCCCTTGGTGATAACCAATAGTACCCGCCGAATCCACCTCAATATTAAGCCTGCGCTCAGCAATCTTAAAACGACAAACCGCCTCTGCCGTCGGTGAGCGACAAATATTACCCATACAAACCATCAATATTCGCCGTACACTTTGATTTTTTAACATGAATACCTCATAGCTTAGTATTATCAATAATTTATCTAATGTGCTTAAACCTAGATGTAAACTTAATATGATAAGCAGCTTAATACATTAATTATTTACCTATAAATACAAAATGTTAAACCTAGAAATACAAAATATTCTTACGCCAAACCATTATCAAAAATAAAATGCGCGCTACGATCCGAAAGTTAAGGGTGTCACCTCAGCTAAAATATTCCCCTTGAGCCATATACATACCAAGCACGCACAAAATTTAACCTAACCCGTAAAATATACGATAAACAGCACAGAAATAAATTAGCCTCCTTGCTAAGGATTTTTTATCGACTAGGTTTATATGTCGGAGTACGGTTTAAAATAAAACTGAATGTTCACCGCATACTCGCTCAAATAAAAAATACACCACAAAGTACAAGAAGAGGAAAAGTAAAATGGATTTTATTGAACGAATCGATGTTCTATCAAAACGCATCCCTCAAATTGCTAATAGCCTTCAAACTGAGGAAGCGACTAAGAATGCCTTATTTATGCCATTTTTGCATACAGTTCTAGGATATGATGTTTTTAATCCTAGCGAAGTTGTCCCAGAATTTACGGCAGATACTATAGGTAAAAAAGGTGAGAAAGTTGACTACGCATTAATTAAGGAAGGTGAAGTGCAAATCCTTATTGAATGCAAAAAGTACAATGAAAAGCTGTCCATAAAGCATGCGTCACAACTATTTCGTTATTTTTCTGTCACAAACGCACGCTTAGCTATTCTTACAAACGGTACTGAATATCAATTTTATACCGATCTTGATGCTCCTAACAAAATGGATGAAAAACCATTTCTGATCTTAGATCTTGAAAATATTGATGAACACTTAATTCCTGAAGTTAAAAAGCTGACTAAAAACTCGTTCGACGTTAACTCAATAGTCAGCGCGGCAGGAGAACTAAAATACTTGAGTCAGATAAAACGTATTATTAGTGAGCAATTTAAAGAACCTGAAGAAGAGTTTATTCGCTTTTTTGCCTCAAGGGCTTATGATGGGGTTCTTACACCTAAAGTAAAACATCAATTTGCTGAAATTACTCATAAAGCACTAAGACAATTTCTCAACGACAGCATTAATGAACGTTTAAAATCCGCTATTGGCAATGATAAACCAACTGATGAAAACAAAAATTTAATCGATACCCCAATCCCATCCAATGATGAAAAAATTAAAGTAGTTACTACTGAAGAAGAAATTGACGGTTTCAATGTGATAAAAGCTATATTGAGGCAAAAAATAGAAGTTAATCGAATCATCGCAAGGGATACCCAAAGTTACTTTGGCATACTATTGGATGATAATAACCGAAAACCCTTATGCCGCTTACACTTCAATGCTAAACAAAAGTATCTCGGATTAGTGGATGAAAATAAAAATGAAACTCGTCATCCTATTAACTCTGTAGATGATATTTTTAATTTCAGTGAACAACTATTATCGACAGTCGCCTATTACGAATAACACTATCAAAATATCAATTGCGCATTACTCAGCGTAAAGACTAATGCGCAATTTGATTTACTAGGTACGGCTACTCAGTTTCAACATCGGTTCTTACCCGTAAAAAACTGGCAAACCGCGGTAAACCGTTAACGGTAAGACCAAGATATTTATAGGTAATGATAGTGCCCACTGCGGGGGGATGTTGGCGCTCTGCGAGACTAAAACCTGTGCCAATACTAAAAATTCGGCCGTCTGGCGTTTGCACTTTTAATGCGCCCATCTGCCCTGCAAATTGACCTTTACCAGGGATATAAGCGATAACAGTAGCTTCAGCATCATAATAGGGTTTTAGCTTCATCAAATGAGGATTGCGGCCACTGATATAAGTCGCAGAACTGCGATGCAGCATCAAGCCTTCGGCGCCTTTTGCAACTAAGGCATCGAGTTTTTGATACAGGGCTTCAAGGCTTTCTACTTGGAACTGCACTATGACTTCAAGATAATTCGATTTGCCACTCAGTTCAGTCAGCGCAAATTGATAGCGATGCTGAAAGTCGCCACTCGCCTTGGGGACATCGAACACCATAAATCGCACTTTGCGCCAATCATCATCCTTAGCTGAGGTTTGTCGAACTAAACTCGACATCGCTTCAAACTGACCTCGCCCAAGCCATAATTCACCATCGAGGGGATAATTCGGAAAATTCGCAGTAAACCAAATGGGTGTGGCGATGGCATTTCCCTGCCGAGTGAATAATTCCTTGCCATTCCAGTAACCTCGAACCCCGTCGAGTTTCTCACTAATCAAAAAATTTTGAATATTAATATCTTGCGAAGTTCGAGTCGCATCAAACTCGGTAGCAAGTTGTATAGCAGGTGGTGAGGTTTGTGCGTTAACCGAAAGAGTTAAACCGCAAAGTATGAGCAAGCTGAGCTTAAAAACACTAAAACGGATGAACTGATTAAATGTTAAATTTCGTAACGGGTTAGTATGAGTCATTCCCTTGCCCACGCTGCAATATATCCTTCATCAAGCTTAGGCCGCACGGCTAAAGTTGCACTAAAATAACCGCAAAAGTCACTAACTCCCTAAGTTAACAACGAATGTTGATGATCAAATTTGCTCAGTTAATTGTTTATGCACTTTTCATCTCAGGCTATACTGCGGCCAAATTTATGACTCAGTCAAATGTTAACAAAGACAACAGTAGGATTTATCCACCCTGTTTTGAATGAGCAGAACCTCAGCGCTTTGTCGCTAACGTCAATTGGAAACACTATGAAACCAGCCAATAATCACGGTATTAAGCGCATATTCAGAGCGACGGGATTTTCGATGAAGGGCCTAAAGGCCGCTTGGATCCACGAAGCCGCCTTCAGACAGGAATTAATCTTGACGATAGTCATGTTACCCGTAGCCTTATGGGTTGATATCAGCACTATTGAACGCCTTATGCTGATTTTCACGTTGTTTATCGTGTTGATTGTTGAGCTATTAAACTCGGCGATTGAAGCTGTGGTTGACCGTGTCGGCAGTGAAATACACCCGTTAAGTGGCCAAGCCAAGGACATTGCCTCGGCTGCCGTCTTTATGAGTCTTGCACTTTGTGGATTAACTTGGCTGGTTGTATTAACGCCGCTAGTGCTTTAATTCTTAGTTTCTAAACCGTCGCATGAACAACCATTGAGCCATCGTCCCTTAAAAAGTCGATGGCTTGTTTGATCTGGGCTAAGCGGTCATTCTCAGCCCAATACGCAAGATACACATTTCGTGAAATGGCATTCGCGCCGCTGACGAGATGCAATTCGCCGCCGCGCAATGCATGTTGCACTAGATGCTCAGGTAAAAATGCGCAGCCGCCATTATTCAAGATGAAATCTAACGCAATACGTGCTGAACTCGTGTGCAGCGTTGGCACTGGCAGCGAGGCATATTCCTGCGCGTGAACAATATTGAACGCCGTACCCCAATCGACTTTTACATATTGCCCCGGCACAACCGCTTTTACCGTTTGACCTTTTAAGCTCGACACCAACAACAAATTAATTTGCCCCAGTTGCACTATCTCAAATTGATCAAGCTTTGGCGGATCGAATGAAATCGCAATATCTAAGGTGCGGTCCATTAGCTGACGCGTCATTGCATTCGCGGGTAGCACTTCGGTGCGCAACGCCACGCCAGGTAAACCGACATGCAGTCCCTGTAAATAACCTTGCAAGTAAGCGTCCCAAATATTCGGCCCTGCACCGATGGCAAGCTGCGTTGTCTGTAACTGGCTGAGGGAAACATCTTGCTTAGCCCGCTCCCATGCTGTTAACACCGCTTCGGCATGACCAAGCATACGTTCGCCTGCTGGCGTGGGCTGAATATTATTACGTTGCCGTTCAAATAAGGCTACACCCAAAATGCTCTCAAGCTGTTTCACCCTAAAGCTCACAGCGCTTCGGGTGAGATAAAGATTCTCAGCCGCTTTACCAAAATGGCGAGTACGGGAGACTTCGAGAAAGGTTTTTAGTAAATCGGTATCCATAAAAATTCTTGACCAACATAGGCAAATTTTTTTGATTTATAAATCAATAATACTAGCCAATACTCCAGTTGCAAATCTTTGTATATCAAAAACTAGAGGGTATCTGCCATGTCTGAACAGTCTTTTTTTAACGCTAACAAGGGTTCTGAGACGTTTAACGGCTCAGTTGCTACCAGTTTTGTCTCTCAAAAACGTTTCTACGACGACGCTAATTTCCCCAAAGGCTTTAAACGAAGCGGCGATTTTACCAATAAAGAAGCTGAACTCCTTGAATTGCATGGTCATGCGATGAAGAATTTAGCGGAAGGGAAAACGCTGCCTTGCACCTCTGATGAAGCCCAATTTGTGGAAGTCGCCAAAGGAAATATCGCCCCCAGTAGCTTGTTAGAGCAGATCTGGGTAAAGTATCGCAGGCTCGCCATGGGGAAACCCTTTTATGCCGTGGTTGGTACAGTGCATTTGCCTGCAACCAAGCCCGAGATAGAAATAGAGGCTGAGGCTGTATTTGATATTGAAGATGATGTTCAGGATGAACCTGAACCCGAGGATAAAGAATGAAGATTAAGGTTTGCTACTAAATGCGTGGTTGGATTTTATATAAAGAAACCGCGACTCAGCTAAAACCTGAATGGTATGAAATTGAGCGTCTACTGGCGGCAGCAAAAGCCGATAACATAGAGTTGGAAGTTTACGCACCTGATGAATTTGATCTGACTGTCACCAGAGAAGATAACAAGAGTATTTTATTGAATGGGCAAGCCGTCGAGCTGCCCGATTTTATCATTCCGCGAATGGGCTCAGGCACGACCTACTTTGCTTTAGCCATTATTCGTCACTTAGAAAGATTAGGGGTATATTGCCTCAATCCATCTAAAGCCATTGAAATCGTTAAAGACAAGTTATTCTCCCAACAATTGTTGGCCGAGAAGAATCTGCCTACGCCTAAAACCATGTTGGTTAAATTCCCCGTCGATATCGCCCTCGTAGAACGCCATCTCGGTTTTCCTGTGGTGATAAAAACACTTTCAGGCTCACAAGGCAGTGGTGTGTTTTTATCCCATAAGGCGCGTGAATTTGACGATTTAATGCAGCTGATTGAAGCGACCAATAAAAACGCTAACATCATTCTTCAAGAGTTTATCGCTAACAGTCATGGGCGCGATCTACGCGTATTCACTATTGGTGGTCGTGTGGCGGGTTGCTATGAAAGGCGTGGTCAAGAAGACAGTTTCAAAGCCAATGTCAGTGCCGGTGGTTCAGCGCGTCCATTTCAGATCACTCCTGAAATTGAATGGCTTGCCACCCAAACAGCCAATATTCTCGATCTTGATGTTGCAGGTATCGATTTATTGTTTGATAACGGCCATTACAAAATTTGTGAGGCTAACTCATCTCCAGGGTTTGAGGGCTTAGAGTCCTGCTTGAATGTGGATATTGCCGCGCAAATTTTGCATTTTATTCGCATCCGTTTAGGCATGTTTAATAAAGATGAACCAAGTAGCCCAAAAATCGTAGCTGATAGCGTAGAGGCTGAGACTTCTACCCCGTCACCTCTATCGTCCTCTATCGAGACGAAATAGAAGTACTAGGACATACCAATATCTAGCGGGATCGTACCGCTAGATATTCTCAATATCGATGATTCTCCACCATGTTTGTGTCTATATCCATTTGTATCTCGCCCCATCCAACACAACAATCCTAAAGCCGTTCAGGAAGCACTTGCCCTTAGTCTTTCAATCCACAATTGATGTGATCGCTCACTCAAATTTCATTCAACCTCACGAGAACCAGCTCTACTTTTGTTTTGAATCACAATTTTTTGCATTTTTTAAAACATTTTGTTCACATTAAAAAATTTGCTGTTAAACTCCAAATGTTGTTTTTTTATGGCACTAAATTCTGACCTTATCGCTAAACATAATAAGAATAATGCAGGAGTCACTCCTTAACATGTCGATCCGCCTATTACCCCTAATCATAGCGTCACTACTCAGCACTCAAGTGCAAGCCGATGATTTTACTATTCAGTTAGGCGGCTTTTATTCGCAATCAGACACCAATATGGAAGTCACTAACCCTATTTCGGGTAATAATTTCACCTTAGATTATGAGTCCGATCTACAACTTGCAGAAAACGAATTTTTACCCTTTATCGAGTTAAATTATCACTTTAACGAACGGCACAATATCTACCTAGACTGGAAACAGCTTCATCGTAACGCCGAAACCCAAGCCTTAACCAAACCCTTCCAGCTCGAGATTAACGACACCATTTACGATATCAAAGCAGGCGGTAATCTAAATTCAACCTTAAACATTGATGTACTGCGCTTCGGCTATGGCTATGATGTATTTCAAGGCAGTAACTATGATGTCGGTCTATCACTTGGTTTACATACTATGTTTATCAAGACAGGTTTTGAAGGGGTGATTGGTGTTTGCGCTTCATCGGAATTACTCAATAATGTCTGCGGTAGCCAAGCAATTCCGCGCATTGTTGACGAAAATGTCACTGCGCCACTGCCCGACATTGGCATATATGGTCAGTATGAATTTGTTCCCGGTTGGCAAATCACCAGCCATGCACAGTATTTCTATATCAAACTCAATGATGTCAAAGGCGAACTGGTTGATATTAAAGTGGGGGTTAATGCACAAATCACCCCAAACTGGCGTATGAGCGTGGCCTATAACTACTATAAAGTTGACGTTAATATCGCCCAAAATTCGCCGAATAAAGATACTCAAATAGCCGATTACAACATCTATTACAATTTTATTGGCCCTATGCTTTCTATCAGCTATTCCTTTTAATTCTATAAAATCTCTTCCCATATTGTATTAAACACCCCTTCTCGCTCAAACAGTTGCCCGAACCCTAGCCCAAATTAGTGCTAAAAATAAGGGCGCCTACTGGACGCCCTCATAATTCAACCCATTAAACCTATTTACGACCATCCTGCTCACGTTTGGCTTTAAAGTCTGATGATTCAAGCCAATGGGGCCAATCTGAACCATTCGCTAAGGTGGTTATCATACTGGCGATCAAATCTAGGTCTTGACTCACCCCCTCCAACGTCCAATTTGGATCATAATCATCGGCTCCTTGGTGATATTTATGCGCAATATAGTCAGGATCTGTATCCCCAAGACTCATAAATAACAATCCTGGTACACCTTGCTGGGCCAGCGCAAAATGGTCTGATCTAAACATCAATCCATTCTGTGGTCTTGGATCCGCTTTAACCGAACGGTCTTGGGCTTTGGCGGCTTTATCTAAGTATTGCTCCAACTCAGATACCCCTTCCCCATAGCGCAAAATGTAATCCACGCCTTTATTTACATTCATGCCATCGATATTTAAAAAGGCGACGATATTTTTGGTTGGCACACTGGGATGCTGAGCAAAATGCTGTGCACCAATCAGACCCGTTTCTTCTGCAGTAAAGGCACTGAAGAGCACCGAGCGATCCAGTGGCGCCGTGCTAGCCTGCTGTTTGAAGTAACGCGCTAACGCTAAAACCCCCGCCACACCGCTGGCATTATCGACCGCACCGTTTAAAATCTCTGACTTACCGTCTTCAATCACAGTACCGAGGTGATCCCAATGGGCATGCATCATCACCACTTCGTCGGGGCGCATTTTACCGGGTAGTAAGGCCGCGACGTTATGGGACTCGGCGCGTTCAATTTTATTGTTTAAGGTGAGCTGCGCACTCAGCTTAAGTGGGATAGCCTTAAAGTTTGGCTTGGCTGCTTGCCGTTTTAAGGTATCAAAATCCAATCCCGCTTTGGCAAAGATTTTTTGTGCGGTTTCGTGCTGAACCCAGCCCATCACGCCCACTTGACCTTGGTTATTATTGGCATCGACCAGAGTAAACTTAGTCCCTGTGTTGGAATTTTGCACCACACCCCAGCCATAGGCGGCAGGCGCTGTTTCGTGAACAATAAACACGGCCTCAGCGCCTTGACGCGCCGCTTCCTCATATTTATAAGTCCAGCGACCATAATAGGTCATAGCATTGCCTTTAAATATTGTTGGATCTTGGGTCGCAAAGCCGGGGTCATTCACGAGTACGATGACCGTTTTGCCTTTTACATCTAACCCTTGATAATCATTCCAGCCATATTCGGGTGCATTGATACCATAGCCAACAAATACCACATCACTTTTATTCAAGCTGACTTTTTCGGCGATTCTTTGGGTTCTCGCGGTAAATTCACTGCCATTGGCAAATTTAAGTCCGCCAATATCAAGCTGCATGTTTTGATCGGCACTAATTTGCGCCAAAGGAACCGCCTGTAAATAGCTATCGCCAAATCCGGGTTTGAGACCCATATCTTTAAATGCTGTCACTAAATAGTCTAAAGTTAAGGTCTCTCCTTCAGATAAGGGCGCGCGTCCCCCAAAAGCATCGCTCGCTAAGGTTTTCACATCGGTTCGGTATTGCACGAGATCGAGACTTTTCACAAATGCCGTTTCAGCAAAGACAGGTAATGAGATAGTGGCCAACAGACTTGTGGTTATGATTAAATTTTTCACAACTTTCTCCCAAGTTATTATCATTATTTGGTTTTAAGGATAGACTTTACCATATCATCTTTAATTTATGATGGAAGTCTTAGCGCAAACGGAGTCGCTGCATCCAAGAGTAAACGGTAATCATGTCTCCATCTGACCGATATTCTTGTCGTTGACCTAAATCTGACTGCAACAGAATAAAAAATAGCAAAAATTTTAATATATCCGTGTATTTTCATTGAGTAAGGTAACAATATGTCGCTAGAGTTATTACAAGCCGCTGCACTGAACCTCAAAAAAGCAGTGCCTCTGATGCTCAAACATAAAATTCCGACTACACCCGTTAACTATGCGCTTTGGTACACTTATGTTGGTGAACAAAATCCCGAATTAAATCAACAACTCGATACTGTAATTGCCCAATACAACACTTGCCCTCCTGTCAGTAGCGAAATCTTGTATCGCCAATATGTTGCCGACCCAGTTGAACTCGATGTCAGAGAAATGCGCCAAAATCTGGATGCTATGGTGACTGAGCTTTCCCAATCACTCAAAGATACCAATCTAGATGCCAATGACTTCCAGTCGCGTATCGAAAGTAATTTTGAAAAGCTCAACCGCATCGAAGACGAAGGCTTTAGCGTCGAACAAGTACTCGATCTGGTCCGCAGCTTAGTGAAAGAGTCGGACAATATTCGCTCGAGCACAGAGTTCTTTACCGGTCAGCTGCAGAAGGCTCAAACCGAAATAGACGCACTAAAGAAAAAACTTGAACAAACAGAAAAAGACGTTCTCTACGATGCACTGACGGGCTGCTTTAATCGCCGCGCCTTTGACACTGATTTTGCAGGAATGATAGCCCAAGCCCCCTTAGGCACTTGTGTGATCTTGGCCGATATCGACCATTTTAAAGTGTTTAACGACACCTATGGCCACCAGCTCGGCGACCAAGTGTTACGCGCCGTGGCGAAACGACTACAGGAATCCTGCCGCGATGGCACGAAACTGTATCGTTTTGGCGGTGAAGAATTTGCGATTATTGTCCCTAAAAGTCAGCTACGTATCGCAAGGCAACTGGCCGAAGCTATGCGCCGTGGACTCGAAAAACTCAGTTTAAAAGACAGACGCAAAGACGAACGCATCAATAATATCAGTGCTTCCTTTGGCGTCGCCCAATGGCAAGAAAAACAAACGGGTATGCAATTGATTGAAGCGGCAGACAAATTACTTTATGAAGCCAAACGCTTAGGACGAAATCGTGTGCTGCCTATCAGTAACTGATGGTTATAACTTAGCCTGAAGCCGATAATTCAGCTTCAGGCTAAGATGATTAACAAAAGAGCATTTTTTTGAAAGCTATATGAAGGATTTAAATTAGATTTCAGATTAATGTTTGAAACTGCGAGAAACAGTTCCAATATTTCCTTGCACGCCACTCCCTATTGAAACGGATGCATTCGTACCGTGTGTTTCCATCGACTCATTTTCGACGGGGATCGCCTGCACCACAAACCGCAGTTCAGCACCGCCTTGAAGTGAATCGAAGGGATAACACGTAATTAACGTTAAGCGATTATCATCGGATGGCGCCATAAAGTGAGTTTCTGTTTCATGTACGACCTGAGTCGCCACCACTTCATAAATAATGTGATTGCCTTTAAGCGTTTGTAACGATAATCGACGCCCCACGGCCATGCCATTGAGTATCGCAAAATGCGTATCCCTGTGGCCGGCAATCACAGTATTGCCTTTTTGCCCCGCTGGCGCACTGGACAACACCAGACTCGGACCAAAGGCCAAATTTCGCCCAGAAGCCCCCGCAAGAACATATAAACTGTCATTAAGCTCTGCTTCAATATTGTTGTTCGCCGCCACTTGCTCACGATGAATAGACAGCTTTGCCACGGGATAGGTATCCGCCCATGACCAAGGTTTATGGGATTGGCCATCAACCAAGGTTTTAGTCCACGCCTGTTCAATCAAATACTGGGCAAAGTGTGCTTTAGCTTGCATATAGAGTCCCTTTCCTAACAATGTTGCGCCAATTAAAAATAATCCCACCACTAAAAATCGCTGTGTTCTGCTTTTGCTCATCGCGCTTAACTCATCGTTCACTGGTAAGTGCCACCAAGGCCGCCTTCTCTTCCCGTCTTTGTCGAACAATCGATCCAGTAAGAATCAAGGCGAGTAGCAAGGTCAGCGCACCTAATAACATATCCAAACGGCTTGACGTCGCGGTTTGCGGCAAGGCGCCAAAAGGTTGCCAACCTAAGGGCAAGTGCTGACGAACCACGGCATCACGGCTCATTGCAGTTGAATCAATTGGGGTTAAGTCCACCGCCACTAAGCTGGTATAGGCGCTGACTAAGTGATAATTCATTGATAAGGCCGTCACTTGCTGTTTGACCTTGTCATCATTCGCGCCATTTTTACTCAACTCCAATGCACCAATCTGTTTACGCGCCCACAGCAAATCTAAACCCGCACCTTGATGGGTCATCAATCCTGCGGAGTTGTCCTGCAGCGAGAGTGACTGTTGCCAGTTTTGATGCCCTTGGCGTCCTGAAATCACTAACTCCTGTGGCTCACGGGCGCTGCGCTTTAGACTCACGAGCACTGGCTCACCGCGGTACAGATCGGCAATCGGTGATGGCCAGTAATCGGGCACACTGCCATCATCAAAACGCACTTGAATATCGGTTAACACCGGATATTGAATTTTGCTCAGTAAGGCGCTGATCTTCTCATCGACTTCATCCACTTTGCCAATATAGGTAAAAGTGCCACGACCGAGTTCAGCCGCCCTTTGCATAAAGTGAGAATTAGGCGCCGAACCTATGCCGACAGTAAATAGGCGACTCTCACCTATTTGATAACGGATCAAATCAAATAACGCTTGTTCATTGCCCACAGAGCCGTCGGTCATAAAGATCACTTGGCGCAAAGGCTGCGTTGCATCAAGCGATACACTGCCCAAAGATTTTGGCAAGGCAGCGTCCAGTGCTAACGCCATTTCAGTGCCACCATCGGCCTGTAAACGGCTCACAAATTGACGGGCCCGTGACAAATTCGACGAGGTCGCCGGTAATGACACTGTTGAGAACTGAGACAAACTGGAGTTAAATTCGATAATGTTAAAACTGTCCTCCGGCTTCAGTCCTTTTAACGCGTATAACAGTGCATTTTTAGCTTGAACGATAGAATCCCCCGCCATAGAGCCCGAAGTATCAATCACTAAAATTAATTCACGGGGCAAACTCGGCTGAGTACTCTTTTCAACCTTAGGAGGCAACACCATGACGAGACTGTAATTATCATCATTTACGCCGCTGGTTTTACTTGTCTCAAGTGTATCCTGAGACAGATTTTCGCCATCGAGCTTATGGGTTTTACCTTGCTGATTAAACACCCAAGCCATTGGGCTCGTGCCCTGCTGTACTCGCCATTGCAGTACAAAATCACGATTAGCGGGCACACGTTGCGCCAGCGATACATCGACCGCGCCGCTGTTGTCTTGCTTGAGTTTGATGTCATGGTAAGGACTCTCAATGGACGCTTTATCAACCCCCTTTGAGAGTAAAACTTGAATGTCTGCCTTCAGCACAGGATCGCGTCCACTGGCCGTATGCCGCACTGGTGCCACAATCCGGTCAGCATCAAACACCTGCGAGCTTGTCACTCGGCTTGATTGGCGCACCTGTGCCATAGGATCATGTGAGTCGCTAGCACTTGAATCCGATGTTAATCCCGGAATATAACGGGGCGCGACCACCAGCGGAAAACGTAAACTAAACAAACCATCTTCATATTTAATGGTCTCCTGATAGCTGATTTCTACAATCAGCTCCTCTTGAGGTGCTAGGTTTGCGACTTCGGTCGTGAACATATTAGGCCGCTCTTGGCTCACTAAGCTGGCACGTTTGCCTTCAGCTTTCGCTTGCTCAAAAATCTGCTTGGCATCAGCCTTAGGATGAATTTGCCCTTCGATCACTCTCTGGCCTATATGTAATCGCAACGAATCCACCGCAGCCTCATTGGGCAACGGGAACAAATATTGCCCATTCAACACAAATTCAGTATTGTTGCGAAAAACCTGTTTCACGCTCACGCGATTACTTAAGCCAGAGACTTGCATCGACACTTGTGTATCGAGCGGCAAAGATGGCACCCAAGCACCGCTCGGCTGGCGATAAAGCAACAGCCCCTGCGTAATATCATCGTAATTAATGATGTGTGACTCTGCCGTTCTGTGAGCACTATTTTGCCCGACCAATGCCGAAGCCATATTCTGTGGCACAGATAATGTGCCGGTACTATTAGGCGAAGCCAATGCCACAAAGGGCAAACCCCAACACACGGCGGCACTGATCAGCAATACCGCTACCGCTTCACTCACTTCTTTTACCCTTTTCCCTGTGATCATCACAAAGGCTTCCTTTATTAACAAATATGAACTGATGTTGGTTGTCGTTAATATGAACGACGTAAAATGGACTACTTAAATTGACCACTAGTCAGCAGCATGCCTGGCCGTCAAGGCCAAATGAGGCTGTAGTGTTAATGTCACGCGGCGGTCGAACACATCCGATTCTCTGTCTTGGTCGGCTTGCAAAGGCGATAAAGCGCCAAAGGCTTGAGTGGTCATACGCTCGGCAGTGACGCCTTGCTTAATCAGGTAGCCACGCACCTCCAGTAGACGCTGCTCAGAAAGGGCTTGGTTGTAACTCTCATCACCACGGCGGTCGGCATAGCCCTTCAGCTCAAGATTGAGTTCTGGTGACAAATTCATCACCTCAGCCACATCATCTAATTGAGGCAAAAAATGCGATTCAACCTCAGAGGAACCGGTACGAAACTGTACGCTAAGCCCCAAGGCAAGTTCACTGAGCAATTGACGTTGCGCTGACAGCAACTCATCAAGCTCTTGCTGCGCCTTGGTATATTCGCTCGCTCGTTTTTCGGCGGCTTGCTGTTTTACACTCCACTCGGATAACTGGGACTCTTGCAAATGGATCTGTCTTTGCTGAACGTGCAGTGTGTCTGTATCGCTGACTGATTTGCCAATTAAGGTGCCAGTGAACGCACCAATAATAGCCCCCACTGGACCACCGACTAACGCCCCCACTAAGGCTCCACCACCGAGGCCAATGAGGGCTTCCGGTTGTTCGTCCTCGCTTGCGTATTCGTCATCCATCGCTATACCGCTAGCATAGGCATCATTTTCTAGGGTGAGGTCTTGTCCTATCACTTGGTTTTGAAGTGAAACCCGCGCCGACACACTGGCTACAGGTGCGCTTAATAAACTCAAAACCAATAGATTAATTAGTGTCTTTTTCATCATCTCATTCCTTTTTGATTATTAGCTGAGCTTGGACTCGTACCTGAAGCAATCCACTCAACACCACATCAGGTCAAACGGGTACAAAACTGAATGGGGCTATTAAACACAAGTGGAATGGCATGAGCAGGGATGGAAAATGGCAATGCAACTATCAATTGTGGCAACAAAATGGCAATTGCATTTGTGGCCTTTTTTCTCGGGTAAAATCCTGTATAGTCACGAAAACTTACTCCCCCAAGTCAATAGGAATACGGCTCTATGAAGCGTATCGCCATAGTGGAAGATGAAGCGGCCATTCGCGAGAATTACAAGGACGTGCTGCAACAACACGGTTACAGCGTGCAAACCTACGCCGACAGACCATCGGCCATGCTAGCCTTTAATACCCGTTTACCGGATTTAGCCATTATCGACATAGGCTTAGGTAATGAAATTGACGGCGGCTTTATGCTATGTCAGTCATTGCGCGCCATGTCGAGCACGCTGCCGATCATCTTTTTAACCGCCCGTGACAGTGACTTTGATACTGTGTGTGGCCTGCGTTTAGGCGCCGATGATTACTTGAGCAAAGAAGTGAGTTTCCCCCATTTAACCGCACGCTTAGCCGCATTATTTCGACGCTCTGAACTTGCGACCAGCCAAACAGCGCAGGAAAACCTGCTCGAACGTGGCCCACTGACCATTGATGCCAATCGCATGCAAGTCTATTGGAACCAGTTACCAATCGAACTTACCGTGACCGAATTTTGGATGGTGCATGCGTTAGCCAAACATCCAGGCCATGTACGCAGTCGCCATGAATTAATGCAAGAGGCTAAAATCTTTGTCGATGACAGCACTATCACCTCCCATGTGAAACGCATTCGCAAAAAGTTTATCGCTACCGCGCCAGAGTTTGATTGTATTGATACTGTCTATGGTATGGGTTATCGCTGGGACAGCTTGGCCTGATCTATGGCTTAACCAACCTTTAAGCGCGGCGTTGAACCAGATAACCTTGGATGAATGAACTTTTAAACCCATTAATGCTGATCCCTAACTTATGACACGTTTCCCCTTTGGTCTACGCACTAAAGTCATCGGCCTTAGCCTGTTCTTGCTCTGCCTACCTTGGTTGGGGTACCAATATGTGTGGGAAATGGAAAAGTATCTTCGCCACGGCCAAGAACGCACCTTAGAAGGCACCACTCAAGCACTGGCCACCGCGCTGCACGAGCGGCCAAAATTGTTCGATGGGCAAGCGAGTTTTTTAAAGCAAGTAGAAAAAAGCCGCGATCTATACGCCTATCCACTGGCGGGGGCGATTCTACTCGACGGCAAACTCAACGAATGGCAGGAATATCAGCACAGATTTATCCAATACGGTGAGGCGCACCAAATTATGCGTGCCGATCCGAACGCTCCCCTGACCTTAAGCTTTACCCACATGGTCGGCCAATACGATGGTTATCTGTATGCTTTTTTTCAAGTCATTGATCCAACAGTGGTACTGCGGGGTAAAAATGCCCTAAGTGTCGATAGAAACGATCATCTCTCGATTGCAACACTCGCGCCCGACAATAAATTCAAACGCTATATCGTTGCCACGACTCAACCCGGCTGGATCAGCGCCTTCGAATTACCCGCTAATCCTAAGCAAACTGTGCCCGTCACACCTGAGGTGCGCATCCAAGGACAATGGGCGACGACCGATGTGGGCTACAATGTCGAGCTGCGTATTCCCTTAGACATGGTCGGCAGCAAACTCGGATTTGCCATTGCCGATGTCAACGACAGCAAATACCGTGATGTCGCTGCAGTTGTCGGCACCTCGGCTTTAGATACGGTCGACAATCTCGGCACAGTGCTGGTACCATCACCGGAAATTGAAAGTATTATCAAAGGCATGAGCCACTATAGCTCACGTATTTGGGTGGTCGATAAACACGGTCGCGTACTGGCAAAATCCGGCGACATTCGCGCGAATGACAGTGTATGGACCCGCACCTTAGAAGATGAAAAGAGCACCGCGCTGTGGGATACCTTCAAGCGTGATTATCTGCATCCGCTGTACTATAAAATTCTCACAAAACCGCCCAAAGACTTTATTGATTCCTTACAAGATTCCACCGAGCTTGACGGCAGTCATATCCAAAAAGCCCTCGGGGGTCAGCAAAGTTCGACTTGGCGGTTAACCCCAGACAACAAAGCTGTGGTACTCGCCGCCGCGAGCCCCATTTGGATTGATAATAATGTGATGGGTGCCGTCGTCGCCGAAGAAACCACCCACGGTATTCGAACTCTACGTAACCGAGCGCTAGAAAAGCTCTTTAACGTGATTTTGACCATAATGAGTATGGGCACCTTGGCGCTGTTCTTCTTCGCCTCGAGTATTTCTAACCGCATTCGTAAATTGCGCGATGAAGCCGAAAATGCCATCGACAGCCAAGGCCGTGTGCGTAATCACCTCAAACCGTCGAAAGCTCGGGATGAAATTGGCGATCTGTCCCGTAGCTTCTCTAGCATTGTGGGACGACTGGGGCAGTACACTCACTATCTAGAAAACATGTCGTCGCGCCTGTCCCATGAATTACGTACGCCCGTGGCTGTGGTGCGTTCATCCCTTGAGCATTTAAACCTGCAAACCTTAGATAAAGACACGCAAAAATATGTCGACCGCGCCCAAGAAGGTGTCAGCCGCTTAAGTATGATTTTAAATAACATGAGCGAGGCAACACGCTTAGAGCAGAGTTTAACGCAGGCCGATATCACTAAGTTCCCACTCTCTCAAGTGGTCAGCGGTTGTATGCAAGGTTATCAAATGACCTATCCAGAACAAGGCTTTAGTGTGAAAGTGCCCGAGCAACCACTGATGATGCAAGGGGTGCCAGAATATATCGCCCAGTTAATGGACAAACTTATCGCCAACGCCATTGAGTTTTGCCATAAAGACAGTGCTATCGAAGTCACACTCACCCAAGTGGGTAAGCAAGCAACTCTGCTTATCAGCAACTTAGGACCTGAACTGCCCATTGATATGTCGGAGCAGATTTTCGATTCCATGGTGTCGGTGCGGATTAATCAAGCCCAAGATAAACCCCACCTAGGCTTAGGTCTGTATATCGCGCGATTGGTCGCCGAGTTCCACCAAGGACAAATCCTTGCCCGTAATCGCAGCGAACATAATGGTGTGGATATCCTTGTTACCTTACCTTTAAATTAAGAACATGCGGGCTTTAAGTTAAGCGTGTTACAGCTTTTAAGCCCTGCGTCATAATCTCAACAGCTAAAATACAGGAGGCCAATAACATGAGCCAAACTCATCACGCGCCTCCTGTCATTTATGCGGGCAGATGCTAAGATGACCGCCATAACAATCGATTAGAAACGCCAATTATTCTCCCAAATTGTTCAACCTCTTCGTTCAACCTAAATGCCAAGGTAATGATCCAATGACAGATAAACATCATCAAGCCACTCAAATCGTCAGCTTAGGTCGAGACAAAAAATGGACCAAAGGCGTGATCAATCCGCCCGTCTTTCGCGCTTCGACTATCGTCTTCGAAACCATGGATGAAATGCGCCACGCCGCGAAAAATAAAACCAATGGCGAGATGTTTTATGGCCGCCGTGGCACCCCAACCCATTTTGCCTTTCAGGCCGCGATTGCCGAACTAGAAGGCGGCGTCGGTACGGCGCTGTATCCTTCTGGCGCTGCGGCGATCAGTGCGGCGCTACTGTCATTTTTAAAAACGGGCGATCATCTGTTAATGGTTGATAGCGTGTATGAGCCAACGCGGGATCTGTGCACCCATATTCTCGGCGGTTTTGGTATCGAAACCACTTACTACGATCCGCTGATTGGCGCAGGCATTCGCGACCTCATTCGCCCCAATACTAAGGTACTGTTTTTAGAGTCTCCGGGCTCCATCACCATGGAAGTACAAGATGTACCGACCTTGTGCCGCATCGCCCACGAACATGGGCTGATCACTATGCTGGACAACACTTGGGCCTCGCCCATCAATAGCAAACCCTTTGAAATGGGTGTAGATATCTCAATTCAAGCGGCGACCAAATACATCGTCGGTCACTCGGATGTGATGATAGGCACGGCCACGGCCAACGAAAAATACTGGCCACAATTACGTGAACACAGTTATTTAATGGGACAAACCACATCGCCAGACGATGTGTACCTTGCTGCCCGCGGCCTACGTACCTTAGGCGTGCGTATGGCGCAGCATGAAAAAAATGCACTGCAAGTAGCCAACTGGTTGAAAACCCGGCCAGAAGTCGATCATCTGCGTCACCCCGCGTTCGAGACATGCCCTGGGCACGAATTCTTTAAACGCGACTTTAGTGCCTCCAACGGCTTGTTCTCCTTTATCTTAAAACAGTGCGATGGCGATGCGGTCACCGCACTGGTTGAAAATATGAGTCACTTTAAGATGGGCTTTTCTTGGGGCGGCTACGAGAGTTTAATCCTCGGCATTTTCGGCATTGAAAAAATCCGCTCGGCGACTCAATGGGATGCGAGCAAACCTTTGATCCGTTTACATATTGGTTTAGAAGATCCCGCTGATTTAATCGCCGATCTCAGTGCTGGGTTTGAACGCTTTAACGCAGTATTGGCGGCCAAAGCTAAGTAACGATATTTAATGTACTAAGTGCTAGCAGAATATAAAAAAGGGGCGGAATAAATATTCCGCCCCTTCTCTTATCGATACTGACACAAATACGAATTTTTATTGCAATATCATTATGCTTATCGCAAATAAACCGCTAAATCATAAACTCTACGGTGATTAATTCGCTTTCGTTCCAATACTTAATGCAGGATCGACCCAAGCCGCAGAGCCATAAAGCGGCACTGTTGAGAGCGCATGTTTATGGCTGCCATTGGTCTCTTTCGTCGAATAGGACAAATACAACAGAGTCTGATTTTGCGCATCGTAAATTCTACGCACTTTTAATGACTTAAATAAAATACTCAGGGATTCAGTGAAAATCACTTCGCCGTGTTTCCCCATGTCTATCTTCGCCAGATCGGCCGCAGTAATTGGCCCAGTTTGACGGCAACTGATCCCCATATCGGACGGATCAGCAAAATCTAAATTGGCTTCGATACGACTGATATGGCAAGTCACCCCAGGTATTTTA
This sequence comes from Shewanella sp. SM73, assembly GCF_025653795.1. Classification (NCBI taxonomy): domain Bacteria; kingdom Pseudomonadati; phylum Pseudomonadota; class Gammaproteobacteria; order Alteromonadales; family Shewanellaceae; genus Shewanella; species Shewanella sp. SM73. Next base: position 279,698 of record NZ_JAKKRY010000001.1, on the reverse strand, counting down.
GGATCGTTTTTAGCATCAATAATCACATCTTTAGTGGTAAAAAGCCCTAAGCTCACCTTACCCACATCGTCACCACAACCCGCAAGCAATAAACCTACAGAGGCCGCAAACGCACACTTCAACAGAGTTTTCATTCATACATCCTTTTACATTAGTGCTTATATGCTAGCGCTTATATATTAATACGTAGCGAATAATTTTTGTGCCCAGCGGGTTAACCCGGCTGTCACAGAGCCAAAGTGATCGCCGACCACGACCGGAATATCGGGATAAATACCAGCGATTTTCGCATAAATCGCAGGGCTTCGTGCCGTACCACCCGTCACGTAAATCACATCGGGTCTGCACTCTGCTTCAGCGGATAAATCCTCTGTTGCTGAGCGGTTTACCGCGACATTTGTTGCAGCCAAAGTTTTTGCAGCTTGCGTGAGCGCTTGGTGCATCAGGGCTTCCACTTTCGTCAGCGACGGCTCAATGGCATTTTCAAACAATTCACAACTCACACCTGCGTGCAGCGCCGCTTCGATAAAATCCAGATTAACATCAGTATTATCGGTATCTGACAGTGCAATTTTCGCACGCTCGGCTTGGCGAACCAGTTGATAGCTTAACTGCTGCTGTTGCACCTTTAACAATCGCTTCAGTAACTGTGGCTGCTCGGCTTCTTTAACCAATTCATCAATCAATTTACGGCTACTTAAGGTACTGAATTCTCGCTGGGCGCTAATATCATTCACTGCAACCGCATTCCAAAAGGTTTTACTGGGCATAGGTTTGCCATTGATCATCAAGGAACCTAAACCAAAGTGCGGCATAAAGGCATTCATTGCAAGGGCGATATCGAGATCGTTACCGCCGATCCGCTGGCCGCTGTGACCGAGGAAATCTTCACTGCGATCCGCTTTTTGTTTATGGGCGGGTCCCATTTTTACCACAGAGCAGTCCGTTGTACCGCCGCCTACGTCGACGACCAATACCGTTTTGTTGTCGGTCAAGGTCGCTTCATAATCCATCCCCGCCGCTAACGGCTCGAACAGAAAATCAACGTCGATGAAACCCGCGCGTTTTGCCGCTAAGGTCAAAATAGCTTCGGCCTGACGGTTACTCTCTTCACCGCCTATGCCTTGAAAGTTCACCGGACGACCAATAATCGCATGGGTGATCATCGCAGTGCTACCCTGTTTCACAAGGTCTTTTTCAACTAACACAGATTCAGCGCGCACTTTAATATGCTGCATCATCAAGGTAACAATATCTTCAAACAGGGCCACTTGTTCGGGTCTAAGCCCTGTCGCGCCTAAAAAGGATTTTGGCGAACGGACATAGAATCCCTCCTCCGGCATCTCTAAATACGCGCTCACCGCCTGCTCGCCAACAAATACAGCCTGAACATCGGCATCGAGATCTAACTCATGGCGCACCATACGGGCGCGACTCAATTGCGCGGCGCGCTTTTTGGCGTAATCGGCTTTTAATTCAGTGGGAAGGCCACGATAAACCGCCTCGGCGATCAGTTCCCTGTCCATCGCGTATAAGGTCGAAGGCAAATAAGCTGATTGCTCTGATAACGCCAATAACTGCACACCATCATCCAGCATGATCCCTACGGCGCAGTTAGCACTACCATAATCAAATCCAACAAACATACCTTTTACTCCCGCGATAAAAAAGCCGAGCAAGATAACATAGTTTGCGATAATGCCCAAGGAGTTAACACTGACGGATTTATTCTCCAGTAAGCCACGCTTGCACAGTTTCTCAAGGCTTAAATCGCAGTGACGCGAACAGAATTTAAGCTCAATCCAAGATGATCATCATAAGGTCATATTTCTGTCACACTCGTCATCAAGTTGACATATTTCCCTCGTATCTTTATCCCAGATAAATCCCAGACTGATTTTGGCGTGTACGCAATATTTATCATTGAAATTCCTTCACTTGTCGGCAGTAAATCTGATTGCACAACGGCGGATGAATGCTATTGTATATTGCGCCATGACGCTTGCTTAAAGGAGCTGTGCAGTGTCCCCGAATACCGATAAACTTTCGATTGATAAAGAACTCTCTTGGTTGTCTTTTAATGAGCGGGTATTGCAAGAAGCCTGCGATCACAATGTTCCCTTAGTGGAGCGAGTGCGCTTTTTAGGGATATTTTCCAATAACATGGATGAGTTTTTTAGGGTGCGTGTGGCTGCGGTCAGACGCTCCATTTTGCTGTCATCCCTGCAGGAAGGTCGCAGTAATAGCCGCCATTTAATGGCCAAGATCCAATCGAAAGTCATGGCATTGCAAGAAAGGTTCGATGGCATATACACGGATTTAATGCGCGAACTTGTGCGCCGTAATATTTTGTTAATCAATGAGAAACAATTAAGCGAGTTCCACAGCGACTGGCTGAAAAAGCATTTTAGAGACCATTTCAAACGCCATATAGCGCCGCTTATGGTCAATAATAATCGCGATCTGATCAAGCAAATCAACGACGACGCCACCTATTTGTGTGTGTGTTTGTTCACTAAAGCTCGCCGCCAATACGCCTTAGTCGAAGTGCCGACTAAAAATGTACCGCGATTTATCGAACTCCCAGCCGAAAAGAGTAAAGCGAAAAAATATCTGATTTTATTAGATAACATTATTCGCCACTGCGTGGATGAACTCTTTGGTCCCTTCTTCGAGTACGATGCTATCGAAGTGTATTCGATGAAGTTAACCCGCGATGCCGATTTTGATATCACTGACGAGCTTGAACAAACCCAGCTGGAGAAAATGACCAAGGGATTGAAAAAACGTCTTACCGCCGAGCCTGTGCGCTTAGTGTATGACAAAGAAATGCCCGAACACATGTTGGTGATGCTCAAAGAAAACCTGAACATCAGCTCGACCGAATGTTTGATCCCAGGCGGGCGTTACCATAGCTTTAAAGACTTTATCGCCTTCCCCAACCCGAGCCGCGACTACCTCGAAAACGAAAAACTACCGGCGCTCAATAGTGCAGGTTTTGGCCGCAGTGCCAACAGTTTCGATGCGATTCGGATGGGCGATATCATGCTCAATTATCCGTACCATAAGTTTTCCCACTTTACCGAAATGGTGCGCCAAGCGGCCTACGATCCGGCGGTGCGCTTTATTCGAATTAATTTATATCGAGTGGCGAAAAAATCCCATGTGATGCAATCGCTTATCGATGCAGTGAAGAACGGCAAACAAGTCACCGCCGTAATTGAACTCAGGGCCAGATTCGATGAGCAATCCAACATCGAATGGACCCGCATCTTGGCCGAAGCGGGCGTCAAAGTTCACCACGGTATCACCAGCTTAAAAGTGCATTCCAAGTTGTGTTTAATTGGCCGCGAAGAACAAGGGGAAATCAAACTTTATTGTCACGTCGGCTCAGGCAACTTTAACGAAGGCACGGCGCGGGTCTACACTGACTTGTCGCTGTTCACCGCCAATCAAGAAATTGCCCGTGAAGTGGAGCAAGTGTTTGACTTAATTGAGCATCCGTATCGCCGCGATAACTTCCAGCATTTAATCGTGTCGCCCTACGATGCCAGACAAAAACTGAGTCACTTGATTGATAATGAAATCGTCAATGCCCAAAGCCATATGAAGGCGGCGATTACCTTAAAACTAAATAACTTACTCGATGAATCCTTAGTACAAAAGCTCTATGAAGCCTCGGCGGCTGGGGTCAAAATCAAGTTACTTATTCGCGGCATGTGTTCGCTTATCCCGCAAATTCCGGGGATCAGCGACAACATCGAAGTCTATAGTATCGTCGACCGATTCCTCGAACACTCGCGGGTGATGCTGTTCCACGCGGGTGGAGAGAACAAACTCTTTATCTGCTCCGCCGACTGGATGAGCCGCAACATAGATAATCGCGTCGAAGTGAGTGTGCCGATTTATGATCTGCGCCTAAAACAGATGATAATGGATATTTTATCCTTACAGTTCAATGACAACACTAAAGCACGTGTCATCAACAAGGAACAAAGTAATCCTTATCGGAATCGCGGTAACAAACGAAAAGTGCGTTCTCAAATTGCCATTTATCAATATCTGATTAATTATGAGAAGCGCCAACTGCAAGAATTTAATGCCTTACGTATGTCCACCCATGAGGGTGACGCTGAGCGAGAAGTGAAAACTCAGCCTGACATAACACCTGAGTTACGGGCCAAAGCCAGCTAATCGCTGGCTTTATATCGCTTTGATTGCCTAAGGATAATCCGATTGGTAACCACATATTCGCACACACAGTCACACGCTACGCCCAGCAATGTACTCGCAAACTCTAAATCGCGCCACTTTGTCGCCATCGATATGGGGTCGAACAGTTTTCATCTGGTCATTGCCCGCGAGCAAGATGGCAGTTTGCAGATTTTACATAAAGAAAAACAACAGGTTCAGCTCGCCACTGGGCTCAATGCGCAAAATATTCTCGACAATGATGCCATAGAACGTGGACTCAATTGCCTACGGGATTTTAACCAACGATTTTCCAATCTCGACCAAGCGCAAGTAAGATTAGTCGCCACCCACACTCTGAGAATCGCCAAAAACCGCGATCAGTTTATCGAGGCTGCACTCGCCATCATGCCCTATCCGGTGGAGGTCATTTCGGGCCATGAAGAAGCGCGTTTGATTTATAACGGTATTGCCCAAAGCCAAGTGCTAGGGAAAAGTAATTTAGTCATCGACATCGGTGGCGGATCTACCGAAGTGGTGATCGGCCAGAAAAATACCCCAACTCAGTTATCTAGCCTGCGCTGCGGTTGTGTGAGTTTTAATGAGCGTTTCTTTATTGATGGGCTCATCACCCCAGCCTCATTTCGCGATGCCCAAAGTGCGGCCGATAAGCAGTTCGCGTCGCTCTCAAAGGAATATTTCGCGGGTGGCTGGGAACTCACCTTGGGTAGCTCAGGCACAGTAAAAGCCATCTGCGAAGCAATTCAAGAAGAGCACGGCGATGAAACCATCACGCTGCCACGACTCAAACAGCTCAAAATCAAGTTAATCAAATGTGGCCATATTAGCCAAATCCAATTTGCCAACGTCGATGATAAACGCATTCCCTTAGTGCCCGCCGGACTTGCCATTTTGATCAGCTTTTTTAGGCGCTTACCGATTCAAAAACTTGAGTTTAGCCCAGGAGCACTGCGTGAAGGCGTACTCTATGAACTGGCAAAGATTGGTCAATATCAGGATATTCGCCACCGCACCGTCGACAGTATTGCCCAGCTTTATCATATCGATATGGCCCACGCGGCTAAGGTACGCGACACTGCTATGGCCTTGTTTGAACAGGTCGCCGATGAATGGCAATTAAGGCCCCATGCGCGCTTGCTTGCCTATAGCGCGACTTTACATGAAATCGGATTACACATTAATTCAAAATCCCTGCACAAACACGGCGGTTACATTATCAGTAACAGTGACTTACCTGGGTTTAGCGAAGCATTACAGCTGGATTTAGCGCGACTTATCACCAACCACAGAAAAAAGCCTAACGAATTAATGCTCGCTGAACTCGATCCCAACCATAAGCTCACGCTCAATCGCCTACTCAGCCTGCTTAGGCTCGCTGTCTTGCTCAATCTTGGCCGTATCGCTAAGACGCTGACCTTAGATCATATTAAAGTGATCCCCGATGGACTCATGCTAGTACTACCAAGCCATAAGCGGAAAATCAGCTTGTTTATGAAAGATTTACAGCGAGAACAAAAACAAATGCTCACCCTTGGAATGAACCTGCGTTTAGTGTCTAGTCTGACTTAGCTGTTACGGCGTTAGCTCAGCCTAACGTGGCCGAGGCGAGTGTGGGTTAACTCTGTGTGAATACGTTTAGCGAAGAATTCAGCACTGAAATATGCCCTTAATCGAGGGCCATTATCTCGCCTAAAACAAGGTTAAGTTAGCTGTCAATCTGGCTAGGTAACCGGATTTCAACAGCATAGCGGTAGACTTAATCCATGCGCCACAACAGATTAAAGTTTAAAGGATTTTTAACCCTTCACTAAAGCACAAATTCCTGCTCGCGCGTTTGCCGCTGAGTGGGAATTTCTGCTATCATCCACGGCTGACTAATCATAATTCCACGAATTTAAAGATAATCAGAGTCAAACCCTTTTTATCTCGCGATATCAGCCCCATCGCCTGCAGGTACAAGTATGATTAACCACTTTAGTGTGCTTGGTATAAAACCCAGTGCCAAAGAAGACGACATTAAAAAAGCCTATCGACGGCTGTCAAACAAATATCATCCCGACAAGTTGTTAGGCGCCTCGGAAGAGGAAAAGCAGCAAGCCGCCGTACAACTTGAACGCGTTAAAAATGCTTATGATGTGTTGTCCGATCCTAAGCGACGTAACGCGTTTATCAAAGATTTCAATAACGTCATAGTGACCGATCCCGCGAGCGCCATGCGCGAGCTGTGGGATCAATTTTATCCTTGAGCGTTTTCTAGAGTAGTGTCAAATGGTCAAAAAACTGAATATCTCACGCATTAATGAGCTAAAAAATAATGCCTACGACAATATCGAGTCCTACGACGATCCCGATACACCTAAAGCGCTAGAGCAATTTACTAGCCAAATCAAAAAGGTGTTAGAAGCCGATCCTAAGATGCTCGATACTGTGCCTGAGTACCTGCCTGTCGCGCTTTACGGTCGAATTAAGTTTCCCGCCGAAGCCAAACTCAAGTGGGCACATTGGATAAACACGGCAACTCAACCCGAGTGGGATGAGTTTAAAGTCACGATTGGCTTTAACAATGCTGATTTACCTTTAGTGTTAGCCGTGCGTGGTTACTCGGAAACCTTACTGATTGAAAGCTGCGCCGTGCTGTATTTACTTGAAAATCAAGGTAAAACAACGCCAGCAGCAAAACATCACGACGATGACGATGAAGATGATGACAACGATTATGTTGGCACCTCAGATAACGACGACGATGATGAAGGCGAAGAGGAAGATGGCTACTACGATCACTACGATGATGAGGACCGCTAATGAACACTAGTCTCATTGAGATTACCGTCGCCGAAATTAAAGAGTTGGCGGACGTAGAGCCAAAACAAGCGAGCAAACGCTTTGAAATCATTGCAAATACCATGAGCGACGAGCAATTAGTCGAAGTTATCGAACACATGGATATCGTCACGCTGACCCAAATCAACAGTCATCATGATATCTCTTGCCCTTCGATCATGTCTGAACTCATGACCCCAGAACAAATTCGCGACATCGTCTGTCAGCAACCTTTGTACTGGGAAGAAAAAATCAAAAACAATGCCGAAGAGCTTATTCAGCATACCTTTGATTTTTTGACCTATTTAATTCGCATCCAAGATAGCGAAGAAAAGCAAACTGCGATTCTAGAATGTATAGCCGAAGATCCAGCGGGCCTCTTCTACCTGTCGATCCCTTTCATCGAAATGATGTTAGGCGAAAAACATGAAGATGAAGACGGCTACACAGATCTCTACGATGACGAAGAAGACACTGAAACCATCGGCTACGACAGCCGCGTCGCCAGTGAAGATGCACACAGCCTCAGCATAGACGACCCACGCAGCCTAATGGCCTTGATCCACGAACTCGCGCCCGATGTTGAAAAAGCCATTAAGAGTCTGCTACGAAACGAAAGCTCAGGTTGGGAAATGATCATCAGCAAGTTTGTCAACGAGCTGGTTATTCAAGCCAAAGAGAAAAACCAAGTGACGGATGAATACGCTGAAGTCGATGATATGTTTAGCTTTTTGGATTAAGGAATTATTTGATGCAACTGGTACTGCGTGATGTAGATCAAGGACCCTACCTGAGCAAGGTATTGATCCAAGGCCAAGCAGACGAAACGCTGAGCGGTGAACAGCTGTCACAAATCAAATCCAAAGCCATTTTGATGAGCCTCAAACTGGCCGATAAGTTTTACAACAAGTACAAAATGCACCTGCTCGAACAAGCGGCGCACGATGTCATTGGTGTGGTGAGTCTTGGTTTGATGGAATTATCAAACCAAAACCCACAGCAGGCGATACGCCTGTTGATCACCGCCGATGGCGTAGTCAAATGCTTTCAAAAAGGCTGGAGCATGCTCAGCACTGTCAGCAAGCATAAACTCATCAACGGCAAGTCACTGTACGGTGATGTCGACAAGTTCTTGCTCGAACAAGTGTCCAGCCCGCCCGATGCGGAAGAATGGTTAGGCTATGAAGCCTATCAAGATGCCCTGCTTGAACATCAACGCCAACAGTCGATAGCGGCCCTATTGGCACAGTTTTACGCGCAATCGAGCTATGATCCGCTAGATTTTCTCAATCTAGAGAGTGTATTAGCCGAAGCGGTACTGTATCGATTGTTGTTTGATGGCGCCAAAGTCAGACAGGATTTGAAAAAGCGTATCGGCAAAATCACCTTAAAAGAGGAATGGTTTACCCGTGAGCATATCGAATTGGAAACCCAGAAAGCGTTAGCAGAATTACCCGCAGAACTCGCTGAAACCATCAGTAAAGATCTCGGTAAAAACTTTGTCCCCGCCCTACTGCGTACCCTGCACTTTGCGAAAAGCTACCGCGAACTCTTACTCAGCGACGCTTCACCCGAGCGCTTAGAAAGATTCGAACATAAAGAAGGTCTCGTCGGCCTCCTTGGCTGGCCACTCTACATAGTACTTTGATCGGTCCTTTAATCAGTAGTGTGTTCAGTACGTTAACGAGTACTTAAGTCGTTTTAAAATGAGTGCTTTATTGAAAAATAAAGCACTTTTTAATGTCTTGTTTCTCTATGTCCAATCCCATCAATCAGTATTTAGGTCTCAGCTTTGAGTGTTTTTAGCTTTAAAATAAGTAACTTACAGAGATATAACTCTTCAGTTAGATAAATTCTGGAGATTCATCCCTCCTCAGATAACCCCAAATCCGAAACATACCATTTTCTATTGAATAAGGAATTGAATATTGGGCTAATTGTGCGCTTACAACATCAGAAAAGTCCGTCACTCGATCCGCCACTAATCTGCCTAGCCATTCTCTTTTGAATGGATCAACTTCTAACCACTCAATGGTTTCTGCTATTTCAAGCAACTCGTGCCACCACACAGCAGTAAAACCTGCATTAGGGTTTTCATCATAAATCAATTTGTATCGCACATGGGGAGTAAAGTCTTCAGACTCATTTAATGCCTTTTCAAGCTCGCACCACTTTGTTTTATTCATTACAGACGAAAGCTGATGCTCGTTTACATACTTCAAAACTTCAGAATTCATTTTTTAGTGTCTCAAGCGACTAAGTGAAAAACTTAATGATATAGCTTTAATAGATATATATTGCCAATAAAAACTAATTAAAATGACAGATAAAATGATGGGTAATAAATTAGGCCAGCCATTTTTAACCGTGGAGCGCTTATTGGTTTGACCTACTCATATTGGCTTGCCATCGTATTTGCTCGTCGACAGGGTGAATAGAAGCCTAGGGATTCTAAGTTTATGAACGAGAGCCATGGAGGGCGAACTGGCAGTTAAGCATGGATGTTGTTCAAGTCCGCCAATCATCATGGATCACCTTTCGTGCATTCGCGTAATCTGTAGATTTAAAGACATACGCAACATACTTTGGGACAGAAATGTGTTGAAAAGTAGTGTTTGGGGAGCAGTAATTTCAGTTGTTAGAAGTTTAGCGTTTACGGGTATCCACTCGCACAGGCTTGCCATGGCATTCGCTCGTCGACTCGCAGCCAGTCCATCCTTGGATGCTCGACCGCCCCGTCCATGGGGCGGACGGTCGTCTCACAAATCACCATGGCTCACCTTTCGTGCATTCGCGTAATCTGTAGGTTTTAAAGGCATAGGTAGTACACTTTGGGACAGAAATGATTTAGAGCTTAAGCATTAAAGCTCATGCTTCACATTATAATTATTAATGCAAAGCTTCAAGTAAGAGTTAAGAAAGCGGGTTTATGTTCACTGAGAGATGGATGGATTGCAGTTCACTCTCGAAACAAGAAGCTAACCAGAAAGCCTAGGTTAGACGTTCTAAATGAACCGCCCTCGACTTTGGCATCCAGCTTCGCCCTACTTCCTAAATCCATTTAGTCGTGTGCAGAGCCGAATACAGGGTGGTTTGGGGGCTGGAGGTTAGATACCTCCGGCTACCCGATTAAGTGTCAATTACGTAGCCATTCAACAAGATCTATTATACTTTGGTGATCATTGCATGCTTGGGCTAACCCATGAATTGATACATTATTTTTAAATTGCGCCCAAGCGCTTTCATCTTTACTTGTTGTTCCAATATGAGCCTCAATAGCACCTTTTTTCCAAACCCAAATGCTTTGTGCTTTCATTTTATTATGTAAAGAATTTATTAATGGAATTGCGGCTTGCTGACTAGCTAAAGCTTCAAAAGCTTTCGCCGCACTTATTGCATTGGTGTTTTTAGGTAAACCATTCCCATTTAACATCACACCATGGGATTGAACTAAATTAGGAAGCATAGCCTTCAACGCAACTAAATCTTGATCAGTAGATAAAATAAAGTTATCCCTTACTGCACCCGTAAAACAATAATCTAGATCACATATTGCTTTTGAGGGTAAATCCATTGCACCAAGTATTTCTAATGATTTTTTTGTATCGTTAACACCACTTTGCGCGACAAGAGCATGTTTTTCCTGTCCCATAGTTAAATTAGCAACTGATTTGAATAAAAAAGGAAGTAAACGTAACTCCGTTTTCCCCTCAGTTAAGATGACATTTTCAGCAAATAAAACTTGATTAGAGTGTGATAAATTAAACAACTGCTCCATCTGATGCATAGAATTAGGCACAACTCTTTGAATAGCATCTGTCAATCTAAGTCTTGAATGAGTGCCATGAGAATCATTTTTTCTAATTAATAATGTTTTTTCAGCTAATTCTGGAGTAATCATTTGAGCTGAGTGAGTAGTAATTAGTACTTGATATCCATTTTCTGATAATGCTACTAAAGCCTCTCTGATTTGCTCAATAGCAAAAGGATGTAAATATAATTCAGGCTCATCGATTAACAATAATGTAGTTGAGCTTGAATTGTTGTTAACTCTTTTAATTTCCGCTAAATATTGAACTAAAGCCATCTGGATAGAACGTTGAGCACCATGACCATACGAAGAAAAGTCTCTACCATTTCCAGTTCCTTCAAAAACTTTTATTGTACCTGCTTTGATCAAATCATCTATTGAAGGCGTGTCAAAGTGAAGTTTTACACTCATGCCTGGAAACAAGTCATTTACTTTAGAGTTAACGTTTTGATCGATTGTTGAAAGTTCCCCAAATCGCATATCTCCGTCAGATGAAATTCGTCTTCCTACCTCATTGAGGTGAAGGTTTAACTCTGTTTCATGCGCCGCTTTTACTGGAGTCAGAAATTCTGCGAGTAACTTCCCAATTGTTGTGGAGGTTTTGGCTTTTGAAGCATCTTCAGCTGCATTTTCCATAGCACCAATTCTGATAGGCTCAGGAAGTAGTACACTAATAGCATTATCAAGACCTGTTGGGTTTACAGCCCACTCAGCTTCTACTTCATCCCATACTGAAATTTTAATATCTGCTGTTTTTTCACTAGGAATTGCTTGAAATCGTCGTATTTTTAACGTTTCATTTTGAATATATTTTCCGATAGAGCTTTTTTGCCTTGGTGGCATTGAATCGAGAAGAGCTTGAGTAACACCTTCTATAGTTGCGATTACTTCAATTGGCTGAGTAGCATCGAAAAAGTCTTTTTCTGGTAAACTAGATTTTTTAAGTAACCATTGAATAGCAGACAAGCAATTCGATTTACCTGCATTATTATAACCAACTAAAGGAGTAAAACTTGACAGTTTAAACTCTGCATCAATGACAGATTTGAAGTTTTTTATTACTACATTCGATATTTTGTGGGACATAATTCCTCCATGATGTGCCAGCCTATCCTTTGACACTTAGCGTATGTATAGTGCGCATGCACAGTTAACTATCAGTGTGCAAAGAACTTATCAGCTTTTTATCAAATACACCATCCGGAAAAACGCGCATGCGCATTTTCTAAATCTATTATCTAACCGACATAAAACTTAAGAATTTAATTTTTAATAGTTTTATCTTTACAGTATTGGGATAACGCGCATGTAATTTAAGTAAAAGCACTCAATACTAGGCATTTATGAACACAACTGTATAGCATTTCAATTTTGATCAGTCATGATGAAGAGCTAAAAGTCGGGTTAAAAAGCAGAACTAATAGATAAGGATTTGTAGGGCAAGTAGTTCGTCAATTTTCGATTCACTAAACGAGTGCTAGCAAACTTTGGGGCAAAAGGATAAATGACGGTGGAACAACTTGTTCAATATTTGGGATAAGGTCGCCGCTTCGCGCAGCCTAACCTTATTTGTTAGACTTTGAAAACATTTGGATAATTAAGAACCTCATAAGTATTCTTACATGCATTGATAATTTTGGTTTTTCTTTGCTCTTTTGACCATCCATTAATGTATTCACAGTACCATTCGTCCTCGAGAACTGTAAAATCGCCAAATGAACTAGGATAGTCAAGTTTTACGTTTGCATTATATATCATTGAAACACCAACTTCTGGGGTTAAAGATCCGTCAACCACCTCTTTCATTAAAACTTTGGCATAACCTTCAATTGCTTCTTCATCGTTTGGTCGTTCAATATCTAGTTCTGATAAAACTCTATTGAAGTAATCATCGGCTTCGAATTCATTTATAGGCTTTATGAGTGTAGCTAAAATAGCAATATATGGCGTATCTACACCTTGTTCAAGCAAGCTCATAGCCCATGCACACTTATACTCACTGCCACCGCAGACCATAGCGATTTGCCCCATAGCTTTGTATGTTTCAATTTTCTGCGATTCAGAGAACATTTCTTCAATAGTTCCTAACGCTTTTCTTAATTTGCACCAAAAACTGATTCACGATTTGCATCGAAAAATGATCCACCGAAGTAAGTTTGTAAATGGAGGCGAACAGTTCCTGATGACTACATTGTCTCATTACTAAAATTTGGTCAATCTAAAAGCACCAAGTCGTACATATTAAGTCATTGCTTAATTGGAATGGGGCAATAGCTTTTTAGCTAAACAAACAGCAGAAGTGTCAGTTAAGTTGGCATTGTTGTACCAGTGACCGTTGGCGGCATGGATGCTGCCGTCGAGCCTATAGGGATATATTTACGGCGAGTCACTGGGGAAGCAATGACAATTCATGCTGCACAACTGACAACAAAGTTATCTTGCTTTAGGGCAATATCTTTTAGCTAAACGAGCAGCTAGAGGGTTAGTTAAGATTGGTATTGTTGCACCAGTGACCTTCTAAAACAGGATGTTTTAGCTGAGCCCTCAGGGAGGCTTATTTTGAAAGAAATAGACGAGTCACAGGGGAAACAATGACAATGAATACAGCACAACTGACGACAAAGTTATCTTGCTTTGTGCATTAGCTTTTTAGCTAAACAAACAGCGAAAGGGTTAGTTAAAATTGGCATTGTTGCACCTGTAACCTTCTAAAACAGGGATATTTTATTAGAGCCCTCAGGGAGGCTTCTTGTTAAATAAAGAGGTGATGAGTCACTGGGGAAACAATGAAAATTGATGCGTCACAACTGACAACAACTTTATTTTGCTTTTGGGCAAAAAGAAAAGCCCGCGGCTGCGGGCTTGGCGTCACTTTAAATATCAGCGGAATAAAAGGACTGGCTTAACGGTAAGTCAGCGTTGTGGTATCCGTTAACTTGTCGTTATCTTTAACGGTCAGTTCAACAGTGTGTTGTCCACGGCGGGCAAGGCGCAATACCACTTGACCGTTAGCACGGGTGCCATTGTCGAACGTCCACTTATGTTGTTTGATCACACCATCGGCATCATAGCTAGTCGAGATAAACATATCGACTAGCCATAAATTAATACGCTGAATTTGCGCAACGGGTGGTTGTTTAACATTGCCAGCAACCACTGTCAGCATTTGCGACGTGCTATGGGTTAGGCCGTCGTTATCAGTCACAGTTAGCGTGACCAAATACTCGCCGCTTTGGCTGTAACTGTGGGTCACAACCTCACCCACTGCCACAGTGTTATCACCAAAGCTCCACTCGGCTGATACGATTTGTCCATCACTGTCGGTTGAAGTGGATGTCAGTTGCACCGCTGCACCATTCACCACTTGAGTGAAACTGGCCACTGGCGCGACTTTTTCCGCTTCGAGCAAGAGTGAAATCACCACAGGATCGTGATCCGATGAGCGGTAAGCATCACTTGCGAATAAGTCTTGGATTTGAGCGGGCGTCTTAAACTCTTCGTTGTAATCCAATACACGTGGTTCGTCGGTATTGATATGCCACTGCGTCACATCCACCACTTTATCCAGCAGGGCTGCGTTCGCTAAAGCATGGTCCAACTGACCCGATTCAGCCGAGAATACATAGGAATAAGGGTTCGGTTTTTCAAGTTTGGCAAACAGCTCACTAAAGCCTGCATTACCTAAGGCCGTTAATGGATCTTCCTTCGCATAGGCGTTCAAATCACCAATCAGCAGTACGCCTTGATCTGGATATTGCTCGCTAATCCATTGACCTGCAGCCGTCGCCGCACGGGTACGAGTGATATTACAGTTGCCTTGACCGTCGTTAAGATCAGGTTCGCCCGCACATTCACTGCCCTTAGATTTAAGGTGATTAACCGCAACAACCACGCCTTCTTCACTGCCGTTCACACTAAAGGCTTGCGTCAGCATTGGACGGTTTTTGCTATCGTCAAACAAGGGCTGTTGATCGCTATCTAATGGCGAATTTGCACTAGATAGAATACGTGCAGCGCCCTGCGGCGTGACTTTATCACTGCGATAAATCAAGCCAACTGTGATGGCATCGGTGCCAATCGCATTCATGCCTGTTGGCGCGATATAAGCGTAACGCGCTTCACCTACAGCAGCATTCAAACCTGCGACTAAATCGGCAATGGCTGAATTAGCGCCAAAGCCATCGTTTTCAATTTCCATCAAACCAAATACATCGGCACTAATGCCCACCATGGCACTGACAATCTTCGCCTTTTGACGCTCAAACTCGCTTAAGGTATTGGCACCACGCGCGGTTGGGAAACCTGCACCTTGGCCGTCGCCATTGAAGTAGTTAAGCACGTTAAAGCTAGCGACTTTTAAATTACCACCTTCATTCAATGTGGGCGCAACAGGGCGTGGGTTTTCCGCCACAAAGTTCACCGTTTCGATTGGCATAATGCGATACAGATTAAAGCCATAGTGCATTACACCCGTAAGCGATGTGGCTTTATCGCCTACACGCACTGTGTTTGATGCGCTCAAACCAGGAGCGGGGAATTGCACAGGATCAGGATTCTGCGCCGTTAAACCGTCATCCAATAAAATACTGTCACGTTGGTTGGCTGCGCTCACCGCCAGCGCATCCGCGCCCGGCGCAGCCACCTGCGTACCAATAAAGTGGCGCTGACTGCCTAATGAAATCTCGCCATAACGGCCTAGGTTATAGACTTCATTCACCACTAAATCTTGGCTGAAACGAACCCGCATGCCCTCAAAGGGCTCAAAATCATCACTGCTGTTAACAGGTAAGGTCACTAGCGCGGCCGTTGGTAACGTTTGTCCTGTGGCACACAACTTGTGATCAGATAAAGTCGTTAGTTCAGTTAAGCCTTGATATTCAGTGACTTTGGCTTTTAAACGAATACGATCGCCTGCCACATAAGCTGTGGGTGCAGTGCCGGTATACACAAACACACCTTCCGAGGTTTGGGGATCGCTATCGACTTCGTTATCGGCCATTTGTACAAAAATGCCCTTAAGACCGGCTTCTTGATTACTGACGACAACCGCCTCAACCACTAAAGTTTGACCATTGAGAGGGCTAGCAGCGCCCGCGCCTTGAAGCGCATGAATTGCTGTGGCTTCTTCGCCGCACACTAAAGAGCTTGGTGGAGGGTCGACTGGATCGGTTGGCGTACCCGCACTGAATTTACCAAGATCAGAAACATCATCCTTCGCAAAACCTAGCCAAGTGCTAAAGCTTACTGCATCAGTACTGATAGGATCGGCAATCAGCAGATCAGGATTACGGCGCAGGGTATTATCTTGAGTAGAGAGATCACCACTGCCCCACTCGGCGCCGGGATCAACACCGACTTGGCCTAAACTATCAATGACTTGATTTTGATAGGTTAGTTCAATCGCATCGTCGCCGTTAAAGAAGCTGGCGCTACTCTGTTGATTTGTGACCGCAAGGATATCGGCAGAAGAGTCATTATCGGCAACCACATAAGTCGCCCCCGCCGCTAAGGAGCCAGTGAGCGCAATGGTCGTGCCGACGTTTGTGCTGCCATTAAAATAGAAGCGCAATTGGTATTGGCTTAAATCAATAGCGCCCGCGGTTGGGTTATACAGTTCGATAGCTTTATTATTACTGCTGCCTTCGACATATTCAGAAATGATCAAATTATCCGCGCCATGGGCAAGCCCACAAACGCTGCTGATGGCTAACGCCAGCACAGTTTTAGTGTTAAACATTGAGACCCCTAAATGTATTGTTTTAATATTTGGTATTTAATTGATGCGCTTAGATGCTTCAAGGTGATGTCACCTCGAAGACTGACGATACTATAGGCGGTCAAGGTTACAAATTGGTTGCATCAAAGTTGCAACTTAAGGTGGATATTATTCGTGCGATTTAGCGATCAGAACTAGGAAGAAAGCAGTACGGGAGATGCTGGCCGCACTACACAGTGCGGCCAGAGATAAATCGAGGTTAATCAAGTAAGCAGAACAAATGGATGGCAATCCTGACAATCCTGACACAGGGTTATAAGGGCTGAAGCTTTTCATCGAGTAAACTGACGAGCAGTAACTCACCTTGCAAATTCACTCTAAACTCACCGTATTTTGCTGCACTAAAATGATCGGCTTGTCCTTCTTCAAAGAAAAAGCTGTTCGATGCGAGTTTAATTTGATTACCACGGACACGAAACTGCACTCGTAGTTGATCTTTACCGAGTGCTTGGTCGGTATAAAAGTCGACAAAACGCGCCACTTTTTGCCCATCGACAGCCAGCAATAACTGCCCCTGCATTTGTTGCGGCGCTAAGGCGCTACGCACATCGCGTGCAATTGCATATTCAAGCGCCATGTAATCACCCTGCATTAATGAGCGCGGATCGACCGGTGCTAATGCAAAACGCACCACTTGGCCGTGATTAAGGAGTTGTTCGAATTTGAAAATGCGCCAATTCACGCCAGCGAGAATCGCCACTGTTGTGAATAATACGAGCCCAAGCGCCCATTTATGTGAAGCCGACAGTTTTCCCATCACATTGCCCATCACACAGTCTCCTTGGCATTTTCATTGGCAGGAAATAACCGCCACATCACTAACCTTGTCACCAACAGCAAGGCGCCTAAGCCCATCAAATAACCAGATTTAAGTAACAGAGTCGTTTCTAGGGAATAATAATACCCGCTGACAAATAACAGCGCCGACACCATTCCCATACCTTTCAACCAAGACTCGTTGCAATAATGGCCAAGCAAGATCAATAGAATAGCTGTTGATAAACCCTGCATAGGTAAGGATAAACCGCTAACGATGACTAAACCGATAACACACCCTAGCGCCGCTGGTGAGCTTAGTGATTGATGGCGCTCGCGCAAGATTGTCACCAATAAAAATCCGCAAATAGCGAAAATAATCAACAGATGAGTCAGTGTCAGCCACAGGCTTTGCTGCCAAGGGCTAAATAAGGCTTCAAAAATACTGTCCATACTAAAAGCGTGCATCAACTGCAACGAAAGCAACGCGAGTGCGAAACCATAGATGAGCATCCGAGCCCTGCGATAATGACGCCCGAACTGATTGATATTTAATAACACTAGACTAATGACTACGGTAAAAAGGCTTGGGCTAAAATTGAGCAGTTCAAATTTTGCCATCAGGCCAATCACGCACCAACTTAAGCAAAAAGCGAATACAAACTGGGCTAGCCCGTGGGCAATCAAGCCCCACAGTACCAATGTAATACCCGCCATACAGAGATACCATGTGAGGCTAAAATCATTGTTAATTAAATCAAATAATCCCCATGCCACACTGATCAAACCACTCAAACAGGCGGCAAAAGCAAATTGTTCAATAAAAATCTGTTGCCGCGGTAAAAAATACAGCCCAATCCCCAAGGCTAAATAGGTTAAGCCGATAAATAAAATGACATCTTCTTCAACATGCTCAAAAATGGCACCAAACACTGCCATCATGAAGCTCAATAAAAACAACGCCGCTATCCAAGCAGCAAACGCCTGCATAGTGGCAATATACCAAGGGATATCATGGTCTTCTGGCATTTGAGCTGCACTAACATTGCCTTCGGCATACAAAGCTTGCCAGTGTTTGATTAGACTTAATTCACTCGAAGCGTCGATTGACGTAACACTATCAGTGCAGGGTCGAGTGATCATTTCGCTATCCTGTAAACCATTATTGTTGCTCATGAACATCTCCCACGCCCACGCTCCCTTGGGTGGCGATTCCTGCAAACTGAGGTTTAAGTTTCCGGCTTAGCTCCCTCAACCAAATACTCAAACCTATGCTTGCCAAAATGATATAAAGCCCAATAAACAAAAATCCACCTATGGGGTCATTATCCTCAAACATCAGCTTTATCAGTAACGCGGCGCCTACGGCAATCAGGCTAAAACCGCCCAAGGCCAAGGGATATATGCGTGGTAATCTATAACGAAAAATAACGAATCCGAATATCAGATGGGCAAAATAACCACAGAAGATCCCAGTGCTGAAGCTATCACGTTCAAGGAAATCGTCGAAAATAAGCCAAGTGATTAACCAAGTAAAACAACCCATAGCAAACAATGAACAGGCATATTCAAGGATTGGCGCATGCCAGCGCCCCGCGACTTTGTGGTCTAAAAGTACAAAAGCATAATAGATAACTAAATTCAAACAGATAAAGATCAGCAATTGTCCTTGAGCGCCCCAAAATAATCCCCAGAAATGGGAAAAGGAATCCAGAAATATCCCTATGCTGAGGTTTAGCAATCCCACCAGCAACAGCCACAAACCATCAAATCCCGCCACCCAAGCAAAGGGTAAGATAACAAATGCCCATAGCGCGAATAACTGCCAAGGATCGGCGCCCGTTTGATAGGTTTGCCCAACTAACGCTAATAAGCCACCGACTAACACACTTGCGGCCAGTAGCACGCCATTGGCGGTCGTCGCACCAAAAGTGCTGTCTTTACGATAAGGGCTAACGGGGGAATAAATGTTGGCACGATAATAGAGCCAAGCAAATGCGCTGATAGCAAGTATTATAGCCACTTCAATCAGTCCAAATTTGGCAAATCGCCCCAAAGATTGCCAATTATAAGCAAAGAAAAAAATCACCCCACAGGCAAAACTTAACGCACCGAACCAGAGTAATAAATGAGCGATTAAGCGACGCCAACTAGACCCATCCGGCAAGACTGTCACCTGTCGATAAAGCTTATTTGCCTGCTCTTGCGTGATATGTCCCTGTTCAACCCAACCACACACTTGAGATTTTATCTTGCTCAATGTGAAATCTCCCTCATCCTGTTTGCGCTAGCTTACTATGACAGATTTAAAATTCGCACTTTATCGACAGCATTGAACAAATTAAATTGTGTATACTTGTAAAAAATCATTCATGCTAAAAATAACAAGGGGTGACTATGATATTGAGCCAGTTGTGTCGTCTACTCTTTTGTTTAGCCTTAAGCATTAGCGCATTTACTGCGGCTATCGCCCAAGATAAAGTTCAGTCGCCAGCGATTCCCGAGTCAATTCCGACAATTCATGTCGGTGGTTATCAATTTGCTCCCTATGTCCATCAACAACAAGACGGCCGTTACACAGGTCTCACACTCGATATCATTAATGCATTAAATCAAGTACAACAAGAAGTGGTCTTTAAATTTGCCGTCACCAGTATTGAGCACAGATATAAAGCCTATTCCTTAGGTCGCTTCGACATGATGCTCTTTGAGAATCCCGCTTGGGGATGGCAAAAAATAGCGACTCAGTTTATTCCGCTACATATGATAGATGGTGAAGTCTTTATTGCACTTAAAACTAAAGCTCATAACCAAAGCTATTTCAAAAACTTAACCAACAAGTCAATTGCGTTCATCAAAGGATATCACTACCAGTTTGCCCACTTTGAAACCGATGCGAATACGCTGGCAAAGCAATTTCGTCCCTTGTTCGTCAGTCACAATAACGCCTCTATCGAAAGCATTCTGCGTGAACGCGCCGACCTAGCGCCCGTGACTAACTCTTACTTACAGTATTATTTAAAGGTTCATCCAGAAGAGAGAAAATTACTTTTAATATCAGATGAATGGGACCAAAAATACGCCAATGGCATTTTACTCAACCCCAGTTCACAGCTCGATAGCAAAAGGCTCTCACACTGGATTGAACTGCTCATCAATAATGGCAAACTCGCTGAACTCGCCGCCCAATACGGTATTCAATTAACCCCATAATTCGCTGTTTGTTTTTCAAACTCTGACGCTTCAATCGCGATGATTTATCAAGTTCTCATGAGCAATTTACGCGGCAGACAAGAGTGGCCCTAGCATAGCCAAAATACCAATGAGCAAGAAAATCAGCGCTTGCACTATGATCATCTGTCCACTATTTGGTGGACTCAGAGTGGCAATGTAAAACTGCCAAATCGCAAAGATCCCGTAGTTCATCCCGAGGAATAACAACAGGCTAAAGGCATACATCCCAGGGATCACCTTAAGTGCACAGGCTAAAAGTGCAACCGTTGAAACCACAAAAAATACCGATTGGCAGTGAAATAAGCACAGTAGCATTTGCTTGCTTTGCTGTGACACATTCGCCTTCAAGAGCGGCGCCAATAAAACCCGCTTACCATAGATTAAATGGTAGCCACAGACTCCAGCACTCAAAACAGTCGCTGCCATTATTGTTAATACCATAGTGCTCCTATTTAGTACTCATATTTGATTATCTTTGAATATCGTAAACTGAACTAAGAATTTAAAACTGAGGAGAATTTAAACCCAAGGCTTAAATACTTGACCATGTAACTAAGACCCTAAAAACTGCGGTTGAGTTTCAGCCGAGCGAAAATAAGCAACTTGGTTCTAAGCCCCTAAACCAAACAGGGCTAAAATCTATGGGAAAACCGACTCAATATGAATGACCCCATCAGCTCCTTAGTGCTTGTGCTTTAAGCAAAAAGGAGCCATCAGGCTCCTTTTCTTCACAATCCGTAAACGATTACCCTGACTAAAACCTACGATTACATAGTCGCCATAGTCCAATAATTTAAACGCTTTTGTGGATCGGCTAACAGGTTTTTACATTCTTCTTTATATTTACCCATTAACGCACCTAAGTTACTTGACCCCCCTAAGCTTTCGATTTGACGGGCTTTAGCATCGGCAACCGCTTGAGTGACCTCAGCTTCAGAGCTGTATTTCTTAGCTAAATTCTCAGACTCAATTTTAGAACTTTTTAAACGCTCACCCACGGCCTGCATTTGCGGTGCATTCATCGCCCCAATGGCTTCTGAGCTAATTTGATAGTAAGCGGCACATTCAATGGCTTCTTTACTAAACGCTTTTTCTGCTTCATCAGCCCAAACTGCAGTACTGGCACTTAAGACTAAACCACCTAATACTAACGTTTTTACCTGAGTTAACATGTTACTTTTCCTTTTAATCGCCATAAATAAACCTACTCAAGCCCTCGGTGGAGCTCAAGTTCGTAGATATAAAAATCTTGGTTACGCACAAAGCCTAAACCTTCATACAAGCCCTGCGCGCGCTGGTTTTTTTGCTGTGTTTCTAACATCAAATAACTCATATTATGCGCTTTGGCATAACTGGCGGCCTGTAGCACTAACGCCCGCCCAATACCGACACATCGGGCATGTTGAGTCACATACACATCATTGAGGATCAACATAGGGGCCAAACGTAACGATGAAAAACTGGGATACATTTGAACAAAACCTAATCCAAGCCCTTGATTATCTTTAGCTATAAATATCACCGATGAGCCATCTGACACTCTTGAATAAATAAACTGCTCCGCAGCCGCGAGATCATCCCTACGCCCATAAAACTGGCGGTACTCATTGAATAACACTGCAACCTCATGGACATGAGTCACATCTACTCGAGTTATAATGCTTGCCATGGGCCTTTCCTATTTATCATTAGAGTGTTGGCGGTCGTTGTCGCAATCGAAATTGCAGACTGTTTTTCACCGTTGGCCACTCGGTATCAATAATGGAATACACCACGGTATCGCGGATCGTACCGTCCTTAAGAATCTTATGATTTCGCAATACACCATCTTGCTTAGCGCCTAGTCTTGCAATGGCTTGTCTCGAAGCTTGATTATGCCAGTGAGTACGGAACTCAACGGCAATGGCATCTAAGGTTTCAAAAGCAAAGGTCAATAACAGCAGTTTAGCTTCAGTATTAATCCCAGTGCGCTGGGCACGTTTAGCATACCAAGTGTATCCAATCTCAAGACGGCGATTATCAGACTCCCAGTTGCAAATTCGCGTGCATCCGACGATTTCCCCTGACACTCTATCCCGCACCGCAAAGGGAAAACTCAGGCCCCGCGCTTTTTCTTCGAGCGCTTTAGCCACATAGAGCTTCATCTCAGTTGGCTCGGGGACACTGGTAAACCATAAACGCCAAAGTTGACCATCTGTGACGGCGAGACTCAATGCCGCCACATGGGACAAAGATAAGGGCTCAAGTACAATATGCTCACCACTTAAACAACCTAAGTTATCTTCACAGCCCACAGTATCGCCTCCGTTAGATGATAGAAAAGTGTGTTGTAGCGCACGTTTTTATCTAGCCTAACATTAAACGAGAATAAAAAAACACCCTATTTTCAGCATGATTGGACAAATTCATTCCATTGTCGGCGGTTTAGATTACCTAAAGCATAAGAGTGTAAAAAAATTTGAAAAAATGAGTACAAGGCAGTTAAAACAGATTGGAATAAATACTGCTGCGGAAGAACAAGCCGTGATGGCCAATCAATATCCGAGAAATAGCCAATGACATTGCGCAGTCGCGATAAGTGATTGGTGATTGGTGATTGGTGATTGGTGATTGATGATGACCAAAAGCGGCAATCGAGAGCAAAAACACCTAAACCTGTGGGCAGCATTTAGGCGTTTGTTATCTGGTGAAGTTAAAAGCTAAAGTTAAAAACCATGCACGCTGTTACTGACCCTAAACCAGCCCGCAATGCTATTACGCTGTGCCAAGGTTTTGGTCACTTCATGGGGAAAACGCTCACTGAGGAAAATCACAAAATGGCCCATTTTAGGCGCGATGCGCTCAATCTCAATATCGGCTTCATCATAGATAATCAACTCACCACAATCTGCCGCTTTCCAGTCAGGATTTAAGAAAAACACTGTGGTTAAAATACGATTTTGGCTGTCCTTAAGTGCATCAACATGTTTTTTATAAAAGGCCCCAGGCTGATATACCGCATAGTGGCTTTCATAATCGAATAAGCCCATAAACAAGCGACGATTCAAGCCATTTTTGAGTTGTGTCATCAACTCAAGATACTGGGCATCGGGCTCATTTTGCTCTTCTAGCCACTGTATTCTGTCACGGCGAATGTCTGGATTTAAGTGCTGTTCAGAACCTCGACCAATAGAGGCAGCTTTTAATTCATATATTTCAGTTGATTGAATTTTTTCCAATAGTACTTGGCTAATATAGAGAGGAACTAAGTCAGATAAAAAGATATAGCCTTTGTCTACCAAGGCATCAGCGATCACGTCCAGCATTGCTTCACTTAATTGCGAAACCATTATGCTACATCCAAAAAAGGGCTACGCTTTTGCTGTACTCAAGGGCTCAAGGAGGGATTAAGTGAGCCTGATTTTCGAGGGGCGTCGATAAGAGATATGATTGCCATATCTCAACGATAAATTTTGCGAAATTCTAGAATAAAGAAGACGGAATTACAACAAAATAAAAACCTATATAAACAACACATTAACGTTAACCAAACAGTTCAACAGGCGCATCATGATCACTAAGCTGCAAACAACGCTCAAAGTGTAATCCAAGTTTGTTCAGCAAAGCTTTTGAAGCACTATTATGGGCGCTCACAATCGCGACAATACGCTCAATACCTAAACTTTTACCTAAGTCAAAAGCGGCTTTAGCCGCTTCGAATGCATAGCCCTTGCCCCAATATTGCGGCAAAAAAGCATAACCTATATCGACATTGTCCAGTGTCGGCCGTTTGATTAAACCGCAGATGCCAATGGTGAATCCATTCTCGGCGAGCACTACAGCATAAAAACCAAAACCGCACTCGGCATAACTTTTCATCGGTCCATTGACGATATAATCCTTAGCCTGCACAAGTGTGCGTACTCCTCTATCCCCGATATTCTCTACAAAGCCTTGGCTATTGAGCAAGACTAACATAAAAGAAGCGTCGGCTGGGGTTAACTGCCGCAGGATGAGTCTAGGAGTACGCGCAACTTGCATAGAATTTCTCCACTAAAAATAGAGGCGGATTTATAAATAACGGACGTACTGACTGCCGTCCTTTTGCGGTTTCTTAGGAGCGGTAACGGCTGGCGTCCCCACATACAAAAAGCCGACAATTTGATCGTGTGGCTCAAGACCTAAAGCAACATTCACATTCGCATCAAAGGCAAAATCCCCTGTACGCCACACTGCCCCTAAACCTAAGGCAAAGGCAGTCTGCTGCATTGCCATCGTCGCGCAGCCCGCTGCAATGAGCTGTTCAAGCACGGGGACTTTAGGATGTTGCTGCGTTTTCGCCACGACAGTAATCACCATAGGCGCACGCATTGGCATACCCTTAGCTTTATTGACAAAATCCTCATCGGCGCCGCTCGCTTTCGCTGCCTCAACAAAGATATCAGCCAAGGTATCTAACCCTTTTCCTACGGCAATAATAAATTCCCATGGCGCTAAGGCGCCATGATCTGGCACACGAATGGCAGCATCTAAGATGATTTTTAATTGACTCGCATCTGGAGCAGGAGCAGTTAATCGTGGGGTTGATTGGCGAGTGAGTAAAAGTTCAATAGCGTCCAAGTTCTTATCCTAGTTCGATATAAATTGCGCTCAAGCATAGCAAATTGCTGACAAAGAGGCATAAAAAAATCCCACCGCTTGAGTGGGATTTAACTTGTTGAGTGCACTTAACAATCGAGTGTGCTTAAAAATTAAATGCGCTTGAAAATCCGATGCAGTTAACAATTGAGCCCGCTTGAGAAAGACTTACTTAATCCCACAGCGCTTAGCGATGAAATAATCTAGGCTAGTGTAACGACCACCGCCTAAGGTAAAAAGCGCCAGCAACATAATAAAATAGGTGATCGCAAACTCAATACCATTATTAAGCACAGCAAAATTACCTGAACTGGTCAGCCAGTCATAGTTACCGTGCTCCTGCAATAACTCTTTGGCTTTTATCAGTTTATCCCCTGCCTCAAGCACTCTGTCATTCGTAAGCCAAGAACTACCATCGGCAATCGCTAACCAACCATTTGGCCAATGCACAGTCAATGCGGCGACCAACATAGTGACCATTAAAGGGATTGAAATCAGTCGCGTCGCGAGCCCAAGCAGTAACAAGATAGCGCCAAAGAACTCAGTTCCCGCCGCCAGTCCTGCCATTAACGCTGGCATTGGCAGACCTAAACCCCAATCGGGATTGGCAAACCAAGCAACCGTATCTTCAAAGTGAGCGAGCTTGTTATAGCCTGCTTGCATTAACACAGGTGCAAGGTAAATCCTAAGGGCTAATGGCGCTAAGCCTTCGAAATAGCGGCTCATATTGAGCAGTTTCTGATAAAGGGATACGAGTAGCATAAGGTCTCTATTAGTAGTTAGTAGGCTGATTTATTGGCTTGCAGGAATAGACCCTAGCAAGGCAATAAATCTTTCATGGCCTAGGCTTCTTTTTCAATCGCTTCCTGATTCAGCTCCTTGAGATCTTGAATGAGTCCACCTAACTTTTTATAAAAATGCTTAGACTGCTGCTCCGATAAGCTCGCATTCATCGCCAACAGCAAAGTCCCAAATGCCTCAGTATTTTTACGTAAAAACACTTTATGTTGCTCTGACTTAAGCTCATCGGGCTGCGTCATCAGCAAGGTCAAACGCTCGGTTAATAATGCTTTATCAGCGCGCTGACCCAGTGCAACCTCAAACTGGCGTAACCATTCGTGTCTGTACTCAAGCCACATATCTAAGGTGGATAAACGCTGTTGATTATATTGGTGAATAAGCACTTTTTGCTCCGCAGTTACACTTCCAAGCCAATCATCAAATTGGGTTTGAAGGTTTTCATCGGCATCTTTTTGTAACTGTTCAGGGGTTTTACCCGCAAATTCTTTAACAAGCTCCTGCTCTTCCTCCCGTAATTTTGTGAGGATCTGCTTCACCTGTTCATCGGACAAAGACATTATGATAGGTAGAAGCTCGGGCAAGGCGAACTCAAACAATCGAAACCAATGCCGCTTAGCAATATTCACATGATCTGCCCATAGCACTGGCGTTAACGTATTGGTTTTTATGAGGCCTTCGACTTCGGTCAATTGCACCACATAATGAGCTAACTCTTTGGATTGGTGCCAAATGACAAATTTTTCAATGAGGGCATCGAATGCCTTTTGCTGAGATTTATCTAAGGTAACATAATCCTCTTGCTCCCAGCCGATGGCCCAGTCAAGGAAATGGTAACTGAATTTAGTGGAGCAGGCGCTTAAGCCTAAGAGACACACAAGTAGCATCACGCCTTTTTTCATACTGAATAATCCATCCTAGAATTGTTGCTAATAAGACGCTTGAGACTATATAAAGTTGCTTTTTATATCAAACAAGTTTGTCTAATAAAGGTTTTCAGTATGTTCTACCCGCATGTCCCACCAATCGCGCGGTCAATGCCATAAGGGAATGAGCCATTATCATCAGATGGAAACTAAGCACACGCAATAATGGCTATTTGGGGGTGATCAGCGGCCAGAAGCAATCAAACCAAGCAAGGTAGTCGGCGCTACAACTGGGTTCTGTTTGCGCTGCCATCAATAATGCCCAGTAGCAAGCAAATACCCAATACATGTCAATAGCGGCAGGTACTGCCGTTACGGCTTGTGCAGTAACATAAGGATGTCCACTCAGATACTGTTTCACCAACAGACTTTGCTGATAGGCCGTTAACCCATGGGTCGCTAACACTACAGCTAACTCACACAGTGGATGCGACGCCGTCGCATACTCAAAATCGATACAACACAAGCGGTTATTTTTGAGTAACAAATTATGGGGATTAAGATCACGATGGCAAAACTGCGGCTTGATTATGCAAGCTGCTAACTCATCACACCAATGTTTGATTTCAATTTGAATTGCAAGCAGCTTAGCCACCCGCTCATTCCAATCACGAGTATTGCTATCACCAATATCACTACCCTGCTTCAATGGCACAGCACGCCTTAATACTGGCTCACTAAATGTTGCAGAAGTCTGATAGGCAAGCATTTGCTGGTGATATTCCTGCCACTGCTCAGTGATACTAATAGCATAAGGCCCTGTAGGCAGATCGCGTAATTGCAGCAATAACGCCAATAGCAAACAATGGGCTTGGTTAGGATGCGTTGCTTGTTCTGCTGCCGGAAACTGTGAATAGTTAAACGTCGATTGCCCCAGCACAAAATCAGCAGCACTCGTTTGGCGCTCTAACGCTGGCCAGTGGATTAAGACCTCGTTTTCAATATCGTCACTTTCAATATAATCACTTTCAATAAAATCACTGAGGTAATAACGCTCATCTTCGCTCACCCACAACAGTTCAGGAGCAAGTTTAGCTTGAGCCAATTGCTGCCAGTAAAAACGCTCCTGCTGGCGGTTGCAAAAACTGTCCGCCGCATCCGCATTCACCCGCAGCACATAACTGCCTGCGGGCGTAGTGATTTTATAGTTGTGATTACTTAAGCCGCCCGCAAGCTCATGAATACTTAACACGTTAACTAGCCCAGCACTTTTGAGTATGGGGTAAAGTGCTTTGAATGGCTCGCCTGCTGAGCGTTGCATCGAGGCGTTTATATCGAGCATTAACTGAGTAACTTCAAGGTATTAGCTTCACGGGCGTCGACTAACGCGGTTCGCCACAGGAAATATCCCACGACCGCCAGCCCCACATAAAGCACGAATAACAAGGATGTCAGCATCAAGCCTTTGCTGAGGTAAAGGTAAATCGACACTATGTCAATAACCACCCAATAAAGCCAATTCTCAAGTACCTTTTTTGCCACTAAATAAGTCGTCATCACGGCGAAACAGGTTGTCGCCGCATCTAGATACGGGAATGCGGCTTGGGTATACGTCGCCATACCGTGACCAACCAAAAGCGAAATCACGCCCGTCGCTGCGATCAACTTTAAATGGGTTTTCAATGGCCAAGTGGTCACTTTTACGCCTTGATGCTTATCACCACCTTGGGTCCAGAGCCAATATCCATAGAGCGCCATCGCCATGTAATAGACGTTAAGCACAGACTCCATCAGTAGCGACACCTTCCAAAACAACACAGTGTAAATGGCGGTACTGGCAAAGGCCGCCGCCCAGCACCACACACTGGCCTTCATCGCCAGCAGTAAATATGCCATCGCCAGCAATACCGCGAGTGCTTCCCATACGGTCATCACATGGACTTCACCAAAGGCCGTATTAACGCTATCGACCAAGGTTAACCATAAATCTGTCATAGTGTTGTTCTCATTGCCTATTTGTCGCTTACATGGCGGTCAATCATTATTCGCTGTGAGCTAAATTCAGCTCACCACCGATAAACTTACACACAAATACCACCTTGCCCCACTTCTCATGGGCCGCTTGCATCTCGGTCGCCAGCATAGTCATCACATCTAAATAATCGCCGCACACTTGAGTTGCCATCGCATTAGTCACGCGCTCGATATTGGGATAGCTATCCACGCGGCCAATAAACCACTTGATAGGATCGAGGTAATTTTCATTAAAGGGATACATGCTAATTTCTGCGGTCAGTTTCATTTTAATTCCTTGATATTCTGAAGTAAGGTTGTAGCCCAAATACTGGGCTACAGTTCAGTTAACACTTAAATGATTATGCTCACTTTAAAATGAGCTATTACATAAACTTAACGTTAAAGGTTACGCCAATCTGACGCGGATCGCCGTAACGAATATATTGTTTTTCCGCCCAACCGTTATCTGGCTCATTGCCAAAATAGAAGCCACGCACACCGTATTCTTCATTAAACAGATTGCGTCCCCATAAATATGCCGACCAGGCGCTCGCCTCATAACCTATACGGGCATTGACGATAGTGTAGGGTTCAGAGCGGGATTCATTGCTGTCTGAATAATAGAATTCACTCTTACCGCTAAGATTCAGGTTAGCAAACCAACCCGAATTGGCACGATAAGTCCCACCAAGGCTGTAGGTAAGATGTGGAGAATGGGCTAGATCGCGGCCAGTTAAATCCACCTCAGTGCCATATTTGTCCTGATACTGGTAGTCACCGTAGGCCGTTTCTAACCAACCTAAGCTTGAGTAAACTTGCAGATTATCCGTGGCATACCAGGTTGCATCTAACTCAGCGCCATAGTTATTCGAACTGCCTGCATTTTCAGTGAACAAGATAAAACGCTGTGGTTTATCGGGATCTTGCTGTGATGCAGCCACCTGTTGATCTTGCCTGTCCATATAGAACAGCGCCAAATTAGTATCGATAAGTCCCGCTAACCAATGGGATTTAAGGCCGATTTCATAGTTATAGAGCGTCTCAGTACTAAACTCTTTTTTATCGTTCAATTCGACGGGTAAAGTCATGTTGAAACCGCCCGCCTTGTAACCGCGTGCGACTCGGACATAAGCATTGTGCGAGTCGTTCAGCACTTTACTCACAGCAATATGACCGCCCCACATGGTTTCGCTCGGGTCGAAATTATCGTTATTCGTATCAGAGTAATGGCTGTTGCGGCGCTCTAAACGTAGCCCCACAGATAAAGCATAATTTGAGCCCAAATCCGTATCGAGCTGACCAAACAGTGCATAGTTTGTCGCCTCATACTCTGAGTCTAAGACTTCATCCGGCGAAGCATTGTATTCAGAATACAATTGGTTATCTTCTTTCAGATTCATGGCATACACACCAAGCAACCAATCAGTACTCTCTGCAAAAATACGGCCCTGCTCGGTAGAACTTAGGCGAAACTCTTGCGACGCGGTTTTACGCTGACCCGTTTTATCCCAAAAATAATCGTATTGACACGGCGCCAGATTGCCATTGTCATCATTGCATTGCTTAGAGGCCCAATATTCTGAGTTAGCCCAATCGCCATCGTAACTGTAATGGTGATCGGTATTGGCAAAAGAGGTTAACGAAGTTAATTCGAAGTTTTCTGCGCCAGAATAGGTCGCTTTAAAACCCGCGCCTGTGGTGCGTTGGCTATCAACACCCGGTTGATCCGATGTTGTCTGGGTTGGTGAATTGGTTAAACTCCACACATCATAGCCATTATCGAAATCGGCATGCAGCACAGTTAAATCAAACTGCAAATCATCAGTCGCATACCAGCGCAGCTTAGCGCGGCCGCTGAATTCATCGCGACCATTGGTATCATCACGGTCTAAATACAGATTATCGTGGTAACCATTTTGCTGATGTTGCTGCATTGACACACGATAAAGCAGCTTGCCAGAATCCGTTAATGGGCCAGAACTGAAACCGCTAAAAGTGCGCAAATCATCATCGCCTAACGACACTTCGCCGCCATGCTCAAACACATCAGTTGGATCGTTACTCTTCAGATAAATCAATCCCGCTAAGGCATTCGCGCCGTAACGCGTCCCCTGCGGTCCACGAAGCACTTCGACCTGCTGTAAATCGTACATGCTCGACACCATACCAATACCGGATAAATCGATATCATCTATGATGTAACCCACGGAAGAATTAGGTGCGCCTTGGTATTGTTCCTGCTCTCCTACACCGCGAATTTGAAAATATTTCGGCCGCGAGCTTCCACCTGACCAGTTAAAATTGGCGATAGAATTAAGCAGATCTTCAAAGTGTTGCGCACTTTCATCTTGAATTTTTTGACTGTCGATAACGGTAATGCTGGAGGGCATTTTTTCTAAGCTTGAACTGCGAAAATCCGCCGTCACCACTATGACTTCCATCTCAGTGCTGGGATCGGGTCTGTCAATAGCGTCGGTTTGTGCAAAAACAGGGGTGCTCAGCGCTGCGGCGATGGCTAACGCCAGCGGCGCTCGGGCTAAAAATAAGCTTGGCGATACGGTTGAAAATGGAGATTGATGGTTTGACGTTTTACGGTTTGACATAGGACCTCAAATATAATGTTTGAGATCCGGCAACGAATAAGCGATTCAGAAGTGTGCTGTTGATTGGCCCATTCCTACGCCGGTATTAGCCGGATCAGGTTCTAAGGGTTCGTCAGATGACATCTCAGTTTGCAGCCGTCAACGTTAAAATCAGAGTAACATTAATGCACAACAAACACCCCTTGGCGGCGCCTAGTATACATGACGGAAATAAAAAGTGGGCACTCTTATCTCTGCGATTCAATTAAATGTCGCGAAAACCACTGCCCTTCACTTCGTATGATGAAAATGTCTTTAGTATCAGCCTAAATCCTTTCGTCCATTTGACCGCCTATCATGATAATGCTATAGAAGGTCGCAATTTCGAACACAGTAAGAGGATCATAGTCGATGCAGCTAAAACCTTTATCGAAAGGACGTTATAGCCAGCGATGGGAGCAAGACTATCCACTTATTGAAGCGGTTGTACTTAGCTGTATCAGCGAAATAAAAATGCTCAAAAAAGGCGCTCACCTCATGACGCAGGGGGAAGCGATGGCATCACTTGTATTGGTGAAGCAAGGTCGAGTATCGCTCGGCCATACCGCGAGAAATGGTCGGTGTTTTCAATTAGGTACTATTGATTGTGATTCACAACTGTTTGGCGAAATGGAGTTCTTCACCCAGTACCACTGTCAACTAGACATTATTGCCAGTGAACCCTTAGAAATCATGTTGATTAGCGCTGAAAAACTGCAACATTGCCTCGGTCAACACCCTCAACTCGCGCTATTTTTCGCTAGTGCAATTGCGATTGACTACCAAGACACAGTGGATATTTTTACTCGGCGACTGCTCTATCCCATCAGTTATAACGTGGCATTTGATATTTACCATGAATACTTAAATGACTTGCCCGTAGATGGCTTTAGTAAACGTTATTTAGAGGCTGAACGATTTGGCACTACCGACCGAGTCTACCGTCGGGCACTACAAAATCTTGAGGAACGAGGCTTAATTGAGCGGAAAAAAGATGGCATTCGGATTTGTGATCTCAACGCACTCAAGAAATTTGTTGAAGCAGGTATATAACCGCTTTCAACATAACCCACACTCGACTTAATTTAACAACCGAGTGTGGGATGGATGCACAGGTAAATTAACTTACCGATGGCGAGTGTTGTTCCATAACCGGTTTCATCCGACTTGAAACGATCAATAGCATAAATATCGCTGCGTAAAGCAGAGGAATCACGTACATCACTGTTTGTAATCCGGTAATACGTTCAAAGAAAGAACTGATGGCTGGGCTAAACATCGCCCCTGCACTTCCACTAATAAAAATATATGACACATTTTTGCTACTGGCTTTTTTTACAAAAGACACGCCATAAGCAATAAATGCATTATAAAGAGCAGCACACACAAAACCGTAACCATAGGTTAAATAAGCTATCCAATTAAGATTATTGGTACTGACAATGGCTGCGGTGATCACCATAGCTAAAGCAATAATACCAACTAAGAAATGGTGAATTTTTACACGCGTCACAATCACAGTCGAAATTAATGCACCAATTAGCGCAGCGGACCAATACTGGGTAATAATATTACCGGCATCTTCAAACGGAATATCAAATTTTTGTTTTACAAATAAAGGTGCCCAAGTTAAAAAAGTATATAAAGCCAGCATTCCTAAAAATAAACCAATACCTCCACTAATAATACCGAGATTCCATTCAGACTGTTGTTTCTCTTGTGTTGTAGAAGATTGCTCGCAAATAGAGAAATGAGTGAACAAGGTAATAATGACTGTACCGAACGCCACTAAACCTACGGCTAAATAGCTATAACTCCATGATAATGAACTTGTTAATGCATAAGTCGTTATTAATGGAAAAATAACGCCTGCAATATTAAACGTTGCATCTTGCACCACTAACATTGTGCTTTGTAATTTCTCTTGCCACACAGACACCACAATCGTACCAGCAATACATAGACCGATACCGCCACAAAAACCAATTAAGGTCATTGCTACCATCACAACTTGTAGGGAACTGGTTAGATGTAAAGCCAGAGCAGAAAGAGCAACCAGACTGTAACTTATCAAGGTCATCCTTTTGATACCCATTTTTTCAATAAAGAAAAATGCTGCAATCGTCCCCGCGAGTGCACCACCATTGAGCAATGAAAAGATTGATGCAACTTCGTTAACATTAGCGGCAAATTTCTCAGCTATGGGTTCAATCAACATCCCAAATTGGGTCGCAAAGCCCGCCATAATAAAATTGGCGAGAAAACTGATGGCTGTTAAAGTAATTTTATTATTCATTATGTCATTCCATAAGTGAAATGCTAAGGGTTCAAAGGATGGCTTTAAACCTAATTGAGGGCGGTTTCTAACGCGAGCTCGATCATATTATTAAAAGAGAGTTGGCGTTCTTCGGCCGTTGTTTCTTCACCGGTTAAACAATGATCAGATACCGTTAAAATGGCTAATGATTCGATACCTTGTTGGTGTGACAATCCATAAAGCCCCGCCACTTCCATATCAATACCTAATACCCCGAAACGCTCAAGTGCGGGGATCATATCTTCGTCAGGATCATAATAAAGGTCACCACTAAAGATATTGCCAACTTTTACACTAATGCCTTTCTCATTCGCTGTTGTATAGGCTTTATGCAATAAAGAAAAGGTCGCAGAAGTTGCCATTTGGTAGCCGCTACTACGCTTAGCGTTAGTAGGTGAATCCGTGCCTGCGGCTTGGGCTAAAATGACATCTCGCATTTGTACATGTTTTTGTGTTGCACCTAAACTGCCAATACGAATAATGCGTTTCACGCCAAAATAATTAATCAGCTCATGGCCATAGAGCACCATAGATGAAATCCCCATACCATGACCCATAACGGAAATGCGCTGTCCTTGGTAAAAGCCCGTGTAACCAAGCATATTGCGAACATTCGTGACTTCTACGGCATCGGTGAGATAGGTTTCAGCGATATATTTAGCACGTAGTGGATCACCCGGCATAATAACAGTTTCAGCAAAATCAGTAGGTTGAGCATTAATATGAGCAGTCATCTTTCTATCCTCATGTGGTAATATGCTGATAGTAGTGCTCAATCACTGAATGTATTTAGGACTAAAGTCCGGATTTCACCTTGCCGTAAACCTTTTTGCTTAAAAATGGGTAATTTATCGCAACTTTCAAGGTCAAAAAGACGAAAGCTAATAACATTTGAGTGACCTTAAGGTCATTGAACGTTGATGTAAAACGAATAAAAAGGCTTACTCCTTAAAAGAAGTAAGCCATTTTAGAACGGGTTTAATATCAAAAAATCAATTAAACACGGAATAAACTAAACAGAAGCAAACTCAAGCTTAGTTTGAAAAGGTTTCACGCACGTATACATCAAATTTAACCACTTGGGCATTAGGTGCAACAGCGCCGACTTGCAATTGCTGTTTACCGTGTAATTTCACTGATTTCCAGCTGGTCGCTTCATCTTCGATAGTAAAGCCGCTGGCATCGTACCAAGTGAATTTATATTGCACACGCATATCGGAAGAGGATTTGCTAACAATCAACGCTGAGCCCTGCACTAAATCACCGACTCGGCGTGCATCCACACTCTGTACCGCAATATCTCGAGCAAAGCTGGAATTATCGACGCGGGTTTCACCCAGTGAACTCACTGAAATCCCTGCGGTATGTGAGGCACAAGCACCTAAGGTAAGCGCTGCGGCCAGTAATAACCCTGTATAAACTTGTTTCATATATTTCTCCTAGTCACGCCACAAAATACGCAGCTAGCGCATCATTTCCCATTAAACGACAAACTAATCGAACAGTGCTGAACTCATGCTTAATAACATAGGCTAAATAAAGCATTCTCAATCTAAAATAGTGAATGAGTCATGCTTCATCAATCTAAACTTAATCAGATTAATCAATCAAAAAATGTGCCCGTGCCGTAGCAATAAGCTGCTTACGATTGGTTTGCCAACAATCAATATTCACGTTGGCGACTCGTCGACCCTGACGGGTAATACGACACTCTGCAAAACTATCCTTGTGCAGACCTGCACGTAAATAGTCGATTGAAAAATCAACGACTTTAGGCACCTTTGCTGTTTGCATAAATACCATTAACTGCACTATCGCTGACATTTCCATAAAGCCCGCAATCACGCCGCCATGAATAGCGGGCAACACAGGATTACCGATATTGTCGTCTTTAGCGGGCAATTTAAAAATCAGTTCATCACCAAAACGCTCCACCTTCATGCCAATAAATTTGGCATAGGGAACGTGCTCAAGTAAATGGCCAAAATCATTAAGTTCAGTGGCGCGTTTAACTATGCCTTGCACATCAATAGGCGCTTTAACCTGTGCGTTTTGAGTTGTACTGGCTGCATCTAGTATCGAATTATTTGCGCTCATCACTCTCTCCTATCGCAGGCACGGCTTCACCCATTAACGCTTGCCTAAAGGCATCACCAACCATTTCAGGGCTTATCCGCATAAAAGAGCCGACGGCATGGGCGATGGGATCGTCAATACTGTCTTGGTAAGCAATTGCACGGGTAAAGGCAATATTAGAAGACAACTTGTAGCATTCTGCAAAACCAAATACAGGCTTATGGGGCTGAGCGGGCTTCATGTAGTCCACCCGTAAATCGAGCGTAGGTGATATTTCTAATAATTTGAATTTATGGAAAATAGCGCTCACGACTGCACTGCCACACGCGGTATCCATTAAAGTAGTGATCACCCCACCATGGATAACGCCCGTATCGGGATAACCAATTAATTCAGTGCTGTAGGGCAACTCAATCAACACATGGTGCTCACTCGCCTCCAGTACAGTTAAACCGAGGCGACGACACTGAGCTAATTGATCCACAAACCGCTGCGCCATTTGGGTCAGCGGGAAAAAATCCGAATTGACCTTCATTTGCCTTGGCTCAACATGGGCCCCAGAGGCTCCCCGCCCACAAGGTGGAAATGAATATGATAGACTTCTTGTCCACCATGTTGATTGCAGTTCATGATCAGTCGGTAGCCATCTTTAGCGATACCCGCTTCCGCCGCCAATTTAGCCGCAACCGTCATCATACGGCCAAGCACAGGCTCATCAGAGGCTTTCATCTCATTAGCCGTTGGGATCAAGTGATTCGGCACAATCAAAATATGCGTTGGCGCCTTAGGGGAAATGTCTCTAAAGGCAGTCACAAGTTCATCTTGATACAGAATATCCGCGGGAATTTCGCGACGAATAATTTTGCTGAAAATCGTTTCTTCGGCCATGGGGCGTCCTCCTTGGGTTAGTTGGCATAGTATACTAGCAATTCAATACTTTGTGTCTGCAGATATTTTGCTTTTCATTTGCCAGTTGCAGGCATTTTTGGCAGCATGGCCACCATTAAAATACTCAGGTTTTGCAGGATAAATATGATCCATTACCAGATAATCCCCGTCGATCCGAAAGCCCATTTATTCGCTGTCACTATGACATTATCACAACCCAAGCCAGTGCAAGTCTTTAGCCTACCCGCTTGGCTGCCCGGCAGTTATATGGTGCGCGACTTTGCCAAAAACATCATTGAACTCAAGGCACAAGATGCACAAGGCCAAACGCTTAAGCTCACCCAACTAGATAAGCAAACTTGGTCGGTTGACAATAATAGCAGCGAAATTATTCTGACTTATCAAGTGTATGCTTGGGATCTGTCGGTGCGCACCGCGCATTTGGACACGACCCACGGCTTCTTTAACGGCAGTAGCGTGTTTTTATCCGCCCATGGTTTTGAAGACACTTTACATACAGTCTCTATAGAGCCACCAACAGAGTCAACATTAAGTGACTGGCGCCTTGCTACCAGCATGACCCGCACCAGTGGTGACGATTTTGCCTTCGGCCAATTTTCAGCTAAAAGCTATGACGAGCTCATCGATCATCCGGTGGAAATGGGCTTATTCACCTTAGGGGGGTTTGATGCCTGTGGCGTGCGGCATGATATCGTACTCAATGGTCGCCACCGTGCTTGTATGCCAAGGCTCTGCCAAGATTTAAAGGCCATTTGTGAGTATCAGATTAACTTCTTTGGTACGCCTGCACCGTTTAAACGTTATTTGTTTATGACCTCAGTATTAGACAATGGCTTTGGCGGTTTAGAGCACAGAGCTTCTACTGCATTAATGTGTTCACGCAAAGACTTACCACTGTCGCTCGATGCGCCAGTCAATAACGACTATCGCACTTATTTATCCCTGTGCAGCCACGAGTATTTCCACAACTGGAACGTTAAGCGCATTAAGCCTGAATGCTTTTTACCCTATAAACTTGATGCAGAAACCTATACGCCACAATTATGGGCCTATGAAGGCATCACCTCCTATTACGATGACTTTCTTACCTATCGTGCAGGTCTGGTGGATGAACAAAGCTATTTAGATATGCTGAGTGAGACCTTCACCCGTGTCTATCGCAGCCAGGGACGCTTTAAACAAAGTGTTAAGGACTCAAGCTTTAATGCTTGGACTAAGTTCTACAAGCAGGATGAAAACGCACAAAATGCCATCATCAGTTATTACACTAAAGGGGCTCTGTTTGCGCTGTATTTAGATTTAACCCTGCGCAGCGAAACCCAGGGCAAATACAATCTCGACCATGTTATGCAGATTTTATGGCAGGAATATGCTCTGCAAGATAAAGGCACCACAGATACTTGCCATCAAGCCATCGTGGAACGACTCCTTGGTCGTGATTGCCAAGATCTGTTTGCCTACTTAGATAGCACTGACGATATTCCGTTAGCGGCTTTACTCGCCGAATTTGGGGTCAACTTGAGTCTTCGATCCAGTCAAGGTGCGCAAGATGTGGGCGGCGGGCAAGCGAAAGGTTATGAGATTGCATTCGGCGCGAAAACCCAAGCAGCACCTATAGGATTAAAAATCGTGACTGTCACCCAAGGTAGCCCTGCACACCTTGCAGGGTTAAGTGCAGGTGATGTGTTAATTGCCGCGGATAACCTACAAGTCACAGGACAATTTGAGGCGCAGCTACAGCAATATCCGCTGGGTGAATCCTTGAATCTACATTGGTTTAGACGGGATGAATTGATGACGGGTGAGTTAACTGTTGCTGCCGCGCCTAAGGATACTGTCGCCCTATCCATTCGTGACAAAAGCAAAATAGTGGCTTGGCTTGGACGTTAATAGACTTTCGGCTTAAGAACTCTTTTGAGAAATAATAAAAGGGGCTTTAGCCCCTTTTATCTGAGATAAGACTTAACTTAAACGTATATACGTTTGTATATCAATACTGATATCGACTTAAACCACCACATCGTGCAAATAGGTTTGTGCCCACGCAATCGCTTGACCACGGCTAGACACTCCAATTTTACGGAATACTCGGTACAAATGGGTTTTTATCGTGCTTTCACTGACAAACAACTGATTGGCGATATCTAAATTAGTACTTCCCGTCAACAATGCTTGTAATACTTCACGCTCACGGATAGTTAACGGTTCAGTGTCTTCGAACAATCCAAAATCATCATTTACCCCATTAATGAGCTGAATTGGGATGACCCTATGACCTCGTAAAATATTCGAGAGTCCTAGGCTTATTTCAGTTAAACCTGCATCAAGATAAAACACCCCTGCAGTTGTGGCAGCTTGCATTAAAAAACGTGCATCCACTTGTTTAGGGAACTGTAAATAGACAACTCGCACACTCGGTTGCTCACGGGCAAGTAAACGTTGAAATTGATGGGCTTTTTGAAGATCAACAGTCGCTAAATCGATCACGACCATGGAGGCATTATTATCTTTGATTTTCTCACACATCTCATCAGGGCTGACTTGGGTCAACTTAACGAGAAACTCCTGCGGCCAACGTCCTGCGAGCAATTCCATCAATACTTGCGATCGTGACACTACAATCCAATGTAATATTTTGAACATCCTGCTCACTCCCTGTCTGGTTAACGATTATTCACTTTAAGGATCTAAGATCCTCCAAATACGACTTCAACATCCGTTCAATAGACTTCCAAGTCTACCGTGGTCACGATATTAGCATTAGATAAAACAGATTAAAAAGACTTACGTAAAAAATATTTACCGTACGCAAATCAAAAACTTCTAACACTTTCGTTGACTACACTATCAATCAGAAGTCTTAATTGAAACTGAAAAAAGTTACTGAAATTTTAGGATAAAAGCGTAAGATCATACCAACACAAAAAATAAGGAAATTCCATGTCCAGCAGTAACCCCACCGCTTTTGAAATAAAATCCTATCCTGTGTGGGACAAACCGACGCGATTATTTCATTGGATTAATGTCATTCTTGTGCTCGCACTCATCTTAGTCGGTGGCATCA
This sequence comes from Shewanella sp. SM73, assembly GCF_025653795.1. Taxonomy (NCBI): domain Bacteria; kingdom Pseudomonadati; phylum Pseudomonadota; class Gammaproteobacteria; order Alteromonadales; family Shewanellaceae; genus Shewanella; species Shewanella sp. SM73. The sequence continues at coordinate 239,805 of NZ_JAKKRY010000001.1, read as the reverse complement.
TGATGTATCGCACTGAGCTAGGCATATCTGAGTTAACAGGTAAAATTGGCTTGAAAACTTTACACGTGTGCATAGGATATGCGTTTGCAATAAACCTCATCGTCCGCTTTGTGTGGGGTTTTATCGGTAACAAATATGCGCGTTTCAGCCACATGTTTCCCAATGCTAATAGCAAAAGCGAATTAATAGCTTATAAGACTGAATTAGCCGCGGGGAAAAATCCGCAGTATTTAGGTCATAACCCTAAAGGTAAATTTGCCGTGCTGGCCATCATGTTGCTATTAGTGACCATAATGATCACTGGACTTTTCCGTGCAGGTACAGATATTTATTATCCGCCGCTAGGTAGTGCTGTACAAAGTTATCTTGCTGATACCAATGTCGAACCAACAAGCTTAAAACCCTATGATGCAACGGGTGTGAACGCAGAAAAAGCGGATGCACTTAAACCAATGAAAGGATTGGCAGGTCAAGTGCACGTCTATGCGGTTTATCTGTTGTTACTGCTGATGTTATTACATGTATTCGCGGTGATTTATACTGAAGTAAAACGTCAACCAGGGATTATTTCAGCCATGTTTTCGGGTAAAAAAATCATCCAAGGCCAACCCAAAGATGAGTAATGAGTGACTTTAGTCATAAAAATAACGCCAGCATTTGCTGGCGTTATTTATTTAGATTTGAAGGCTCACGCCAACGTTTCTAATATGTTTGATTATTTTTTCAGAACAGTTGCTGGGGTACGACCATCATCATGGCAGCTTTCACAGGTAGGTTTTTGACCGACATTCATATCATGTACCGCATGACAATCTGCACAGACTAAATTACCGTCATGTGGTTTATGCACAGCGTCCATTTCAGCATAGGTACCATGACAACTTTGGCACTGTGCAAATTCAAAGGCACCATCCGCAGAAGGCGTACCATCTTTATGACAGCTTTCGCATCCACCTGACTCAGCATGGAAATCAGACAATTTTTGATCTGCAGCAAATGCGGTTGGCGACAGCGCTAACGCTGCAAGACTTGCCCCGAAAAGCGCACTTAATAGTTTTTTGCTCACAATAGTATCCTCCAATGGCGATTGTCAGTGGAAATTCTTGTCAGGGTGACTTCCATCTCTCAACCAAAATAAATAGCACGACTCGATATAACTTAGCTAAGGATGAACGAATAAGCAAACCCAAACTAAGCGACACAACTTTATCAACATACTCAAGGGTAAAATGTGCGCTGCATCATGTAACCACATGCTTATATAAGAGTTTTACATCTACCTAACCTAGAGGCTACATAATGTAAATCCCTAAACTGGCAAGCGACAGAATAAATCCCCCTTAATCTAAAACTAAAAGCTCGATTCATGGTGATACTTAAGACAAAGTGATAATAAAAAGGAATGACAATAAGTGAATGGGTACAGAGTACTAGACGAGGATGCTTTAAATTGTGAAGGCACAACATTCAACCCAAACGCCTCTGGCACTTAATTCAAATGCCAGAAGGAACTAGCGATAACGGTTAACTCGCCCACTATAACCAATAATACAAATGGCGGTTAGACAGGTAAGCATCAACTCGCATCAAGTTTATTGTCAGCCTCAAGCTCTGTTTTAGGCCAAGCGTTAATCACGGCTTTGACCAACGATGCCAATGGAATGGCAAAGAATACTCCCCATACACCCCATAAACCGCCAAAGACTAAAACGGCCGCTATGATGATCACCGGATGCAAATCCACCGCATCGGAGAATAAAATAGGCACGAGTAAATTACCGTCGAGCGCCTGAATAATACCGTAACCCAACATTAAATAGCCAAATTCAGAACTAAAACCCCACTGAAAAAATGCCACTAGGGTGATAGGTAATGTAACTAAGGTTGCACCGACATAAGGGATCAATACCGATAACCCAGTTAACACACCGAGCAACACCGAATATCGCAGTCCCATCAAGGCAAACAAAATATAAGTTGCGACACCAACAACCACGATTTCGATCACTTTGCCACGAATGTAATTAAAAATCTGTTGGTGCATTTCAAACCACACTTTACGCGCTAGCTGGCGATTTGTGGGAAAAAATCGCTTACTGCCGCTAATCAGTTGATCTTTATCTTTTAAAAAGAAAAACACCAGTAAGGGCACTAAAATCGCGTACACCATCAAGACGAGTAAAGAAGCTGAATAACCGATTAATTGCTTAGCAATATCCAACACATGTTGAGTATCGAGCAGTTTTTTAAGCTCACCAACCATCAGATCTAACTGCTCTGGATTGATAAATCGTGGATATTGATTGATCAGTGTTTGTATTGTCAGCAAGCCTTTATCTATCATGCTAGGCAAGTCGGCAATTAAGCTAACACCTTGACGCCACACACTCGGAATTAAGCCAAATGTCAGTAAAACCACGATTCCCAAAAACAACACAATAACCAAGGACGCACCAGCGGTGCGATTAATCCCCAATTTAAGCATTTGCGCCACAGGCCATTCCAATAGAAATGCCAACACAAGAGCGACCAACAGCGGAGCAAGTAGACCTGCCGCAAAATAAATCACTAGCGCAAGCCCGACAAGAATAGCCATTAAGGTCACAGCTTGTGGATCACTAAAGCGCTCTTGATACCAACGAGAAAAAACAGTAAACATGGATCATTCCAATAGTGATGGTTGGCAAGGCTTCCCAAACGCTCAGGAAAGTTTATTTATCATGATGTTATTCGAGACTTTACTCAGTTAGACTTTCGCTTCTACATGTCAGCTAAATCAAAAAAATACTGACAAGAGTAAATAACCTAGCCTGAGCGGCACTCTGGCTCAGAATTAGGCGCTTGATGTTAGTCTAAGAGGATTTAAACATAAAAATCCTCAATTTATCCCTGAGATAGATCAACTTTGGTGACCATCAAGGCTAACAGACTTGCATCATTACGCAACTCTTGCACGACATGCCCTTGTTTTTTTAAATATTGGGGAACATCTCGCCGCGAACCAGAGTCTGAGAGTAAGATATGCAACTGCTCACCCTCTCGCATTGGCTTCAATGCAAGCTTCACTTTCACTAAGGGTACTGGACAACGAAAGAGCGTTAAATCAATAAAAATCATAATGAACTTGCTATAGACGAACTTGGGCCATTATCCTAAGTTGCACCTCAAACTACAAGCTAAGTGCAGTATCTGCCTTTAGTTGAGATAATTAGAAATAAAAGGATCCGCTTGCGTAACTTGACTTTTTTGACTCGATTAAAACCTTTTGTTGCAGGCGCACTCTCCTTGATGCTGCTAACCTTCGCCGCCAAAAGCTTTGCCAACAATGACTTACCGGATTTAGGTACGGCCGCAGTTAACACCTTCAGCCTTGAAAAAGAAATGGTTTACGGTGATGCTTATATGCGTATCATTCGCTCATCGGCACCTATGCTAAATGACCCCGTGTTGAGTCAATATCTTACCGAGCTTGGCAATAAACTGGTCGCCCATGCCACAGGCGTAAAAACGCCGTTTTATTTTTTCCTATTACAAAATGATGAAATCAACGCCTTCGCCTTCTTTGGCGGCCATGTTGCCGTACACACAGGCTTATTTCTCAATGCCGACAATGAAAGCGAACTGGCTTCAGTATTAGGCCACGAAGTGACTCACGTTACTCAACGTCACCTTGCCCGATCCCTTGAAGCACAGCAAAAAAGTAATCCTGCAACAATTGCCGGTTTACTCGGCGCCATTTTGTTAACGATTGCAGTACCACAAGCAGGTATGGCGGCGCTTGCGACAACCCAAGCCATGGCGACACAATCGAAAATCAACTACACCCGTTTGCATGAAAAGGAAGCCGATCGCATCGGAATGCAAATTCTAGTGGATGCAGGCTTTAATCCTAATGCTGCAGCGGATTTCTTTGGTAAATTAGCCAGTCGTTATCGCTTTACCACCACACCACCACAAATGTTATTAACTCACCCATTGCCTGAATCGCGGATCACTGAAGCCCGTAACCGTGCCGAGCAATACCCTAAACGTTATATCCCTGATAATCTTAATTTTCAGCTAGCAAAAGCTCGTATTCAAGTCCGTTTTTCCAGCTATAGCGACGAAGCAGTATTAAGCATGTTTGATCGGCAGCTCAACAAACAGACCTATACCTTCAAAGAGGCAGCACTTTATGGCAAAGCGCTGGCTTTATATAGATTGAAGAAGTTTAATGAATCAGAAAAAATCGTCGATGAGCTGTTAAAAATCGATGATAACAACCTGTTTTATATAGACACTAAATCTGATTTACTGATCGAACGTAAGGACTATGCAAAAGCGATTACTATGCTCGAAGCCCAGCGTAAAATGAAACCAACGTCTCAAGTGATCAATGCCAACTTAGCCAATATATATATCGAAGCCGATCAAGCCCCCAAAGCAATCCCTTTGCTGGAAGATATGATTTTCCTCGATAAACAAAATGAACTGCCTTATCAATTGTTGACTATGGTGTATAAAAAAACCGGCAATCAAGCATTGGAATATTTTTCCACCGCAGAGCTGATGGCCTTAGGTGCTAATTATAAGGGCGCAATCGATCAACTTAACTTTGCCTACCGTGCATCCGAAAATAATCCATTACAGCTTGCACGTATTGAAGCACGTATTCGCCAGTTTAAAATGGCTGATAAAGAGATGGATGCGCTTAAGTAATAAGTTGTTTTACAAATAGATTAAAGACAATTACCCATTTATGCGCCCCGAACACACTGACGGGGCGCGGTTTTTTCTGTTATTATCCGCGCCATTGTTATTTCAGCCCGTATTGAGCCTCTAGTACTATGACCCAAGCGACGATTTACCATAACCCACGTTGTTCAAAAAGCCGTGAAACCTTAGCTTTACTCGAGCAACAAGGCTGCGACATTACCTTAGTGGAATACTTAAAAAATCCCCCTACGGCTAAAGATATCGGCGACATTCTGGTTAAATTAGGCATCAGTGCTCGCGAATTAATGCGCACCAAGGAAGCAGAATATCAAGCCTTGGGACTTGCAGACTCATCACTAACAGAATTGCAGTTGATTGAGGCTATGGTCAACACACCTAAACTCATCGAACGGCCAATTGTGCTCGCCAATCAAAGCGCAGCCATCGGCCGTCCTCCTGAGAATGTACTTACTATTCTTTAACCCATAATTTTTAAACCAAAATGGCTTTTATTTTCAACCCTTAGGTAGACTTATGACGTCCAACACCTTATTTATCCTTAGCCGTTTAGGCTACTTTGCGCTAGTGCTGCTGTTAGGCGGTTGGTTTGTTGGCCAAGGGATTAGCGGTGAATACACCCTGCTATTTAGCCTCTTATGGATAGTGCCGTTATTACTACCCGCAAAGGGAGTTTTCCAAGGTAATCCATACACTTACGCTTGGGCAAGTTTTATTCTGTGCTTATATATGTTACATGGGCTCACCCTGCTTTATGTCACCAATGATGCCTTCGCTTTTGCCTTAATCGAAGTATTATTGATTGGCGTACTGCTAATCGCTTTCCCATTTTATGCCCGCATACGTGGTCGTGAACTGGGATTAGGCCTGAAGAAAAAATCTAAAGAATAGTCCGTTCAATGTATTTTCAGTGCCGTCTCACCTTGCTAGGTATGGCGGCATTTTTTATATTAGAAGGCCAAACCTTGGCTCAAATATCCCTTATGATCTCAGTCTGAATACCCATTTTAACCTTAGTTCTAACCTCCGTTCCGACGTCAATTCCCATCACGACAAAATTAACACTTATTATACTTACACTGACTTTTTGCAACTAAGTGCCCGTGTTATAGTCAGTTTCTCACAGTATAAGCGTCCCATGACGCCACAAAAGTCTAAATAGCACAGCAGAGTTAACAAGGGAGAATGGTGTAATGGGAATGTCGATACCACTGAAATTTTTCGGATTTATGGCCTGCTCGGGCCTACTTGCGGCATGCGGAGGCGATGGTGATAGTCAACCAGATGATAGTGTAGTCACGCCCCCCTCCACTTCACTAGCACGCTGCACAGATAGCATTTCGCCACTCATTACCACCACGTCATCCTCAATTCGCTTTCAAACCGAGCAAAATTATGTGGCGGGTCAATCTAGTATTATCATTGCCAATATCCTAAATCGTGACAGCCAAGACTTAACCTTCCGTTGGCAGCAAATCGATGGCCCTAACATAGCACTCGTCAGTCAAAACAGCCCTGTATTAGCCTTTGATACTCCCACCGCAGGCGGCTACCGTTTTAGCTTGCATGTGACGGGCAGTAATCTAGATGCCACCGGAGAAATTGGCATTAATGTCGATCCCGCATCGACGGGTGTGCTAAACGTCCGTCAAGATCACCAAGTGGTTGAAGGCAATAATGTGAGCTTAAGACTCGGACAACAATCGGAATTAAGCGCAGCAAATATCTCTTGGTGTGTAGCATCTGGCCCAGATTTAATGGTCGATGTGAGCGATCCGTTTAGACCCTTGTTTACCGCGCCAACGGTCACCCAGGATACAATCACTCGGCTCAAAGTGAATGCCAACGTCAATGGCAATCAGCTTAGCGATGATGTCTTTGTGCTAACAACCTCGGTGCCAGCGATAAGCTCACCATACTTCGATACCCCAGTTGCGCGCACCCATGCCTATCGTCCGACTTCACCTTACGCCAATGTGCTAGCAAACTGTGTTTACTCCAATCAGCTTAATGATAGCTGCACTATCAATACCTTACCTTTGATAGGTCAAACCTCAAGCGATCTCAATCACGAGACGATTCTAAATCGAGTACTGGTTTCCCACGATTGGATGGGTGATAACTTTGCCGCCTTCTTAGCCCAGATGGACCCTAATAGCGATTTTGCCCGCCTGTTACAATCCGTCACGGCCGTGGTGATTAGCTATGATGTACGCCCTTCTTTTTATTGGGTAGTCACAGGGGCGATTTATCTCGATCCCAATGATTTATGGCTTACGCCAAGCCAGCGCGACACTATTAATGAGGCGCCGGATTACCGCAGTAATTTCGGAAATGATCTTAACTTTGTGATGCCTTGGCGTTATGTAAAAGATAACCAATATGCCTCCCTTGGCGTGCCTATCACCGTCAGAGCAAACCGCACATTAGCGCAAATCAATCCCGATCTGGCCTCCTTGTTGTATCACGAGCTCGCCCATGCCAATGACTTTTTTCCACGCAGCGTGCATGCCACACTCACAGGGCCAAGACTGTTAGATGACTACAGCCGCCGCAATGCCAGCAAGAGTCTAATTTCAGATCAAGTCAGCAAAACCTACCCATTAACGAGCACTGAAATGATGGGACTTGCCAATGTTAGTTTCCTCGGCGCAGCGGCGAGTAATGTGCAAAAGGCCTATCAAGCATCGGATGTCAGTACTTTCTTTTCTGCCGATATCGCCAGCGACTTCTATGCCTATTCCAGTACCCGTGAAGACACGGCCATGTTATTTGAGGAAGCCATGATGAGTTATCGCTATCAAATATTGCGTGATGTCGCCGTCACCAATAAACCTGCGATTTTAACTGCGGATTCGCTGATTATTGACTGGGGACAAAGGGGACGAATTGCAAAAGACAGTCTAGAAAATCGCGCTGCGTTGGTGATTGATGAAATGCTGCCGGAGCTTAATGGGATCAGTCTGGTCGAAAGCCTACCCGAACCAATTAATATGGTGCAAGGTCAAAGCTGGCGTCAAACATTGGCAATATCGCCTGCGAATACGCAGCTCAAAGGCCAAAGCAATGCAGCTGCAATTAATGCCGAGTCTCGTTTTGAAGCCGAACTTCGCTTAAGTGGTGACCGTCACCAGCATCCACAACAATAGCGTTTTAAATTTTAGATAAACAAAAGCCCGTATGTATTCAACATGACGGGCTTTACTCTTTTTGGCTTTAATGCCAGTAGGTTTTGTATCTTCAGAACGAACACAAACCATGCTGTATCTAAAGGTGTAGCATCTCTTTGGCAAACGGAATCGTGAGCTTACGCTGATGCACTAATGAAGCTTTATCTAACTTATCCAATACATCAAACAAGGTACGCAAATCCCGCGCCATACGGTTTAGTAAAAAACGCCCTACATCTTCCGGTAATTGCAGGCCACGCATAGCGGCGCGGCGTTGCAGTGCGGCAAGTTTTTCATCATCTGCCATAGGTTGCAGCTGGTAATTCAACCCCCATTGCATACGTGAAACAAGATCTGGCAAGAGGAAACCGGCATCCGCAGGAGACGAACTGCCGCTGACCACTAAGGCGCAATTCTTATTTTCAGCAACGCGATTGTAGAGATCAAAAATCGCCTCTTCCCATACTGGGTGCCCGGCGATTGCATCGACATCATCGATACAAACCAAATCCAACTGTTCTAGGCCTTCAAGCAATGCGGTCGAAATACTCGCATGTATGCCTAAGGGAATATAAAAGCTGCGACGCTCCACTTCATTAGCGTGGGCGCAAGCAGCATGCATTAAATGGGTTCGACCTGATTTAACTGGGCCCCACAAATAGATGGCGGCTTCACCATGCCCTTCGGCATTCGCTCTCAATTTTTGAATAAGTTCATCATTACCCGCGGCGGGGTAATAACTATTAAAGGTTTCGTCGTCTGGCAAATGCACAGGTAACGAGAGTTGCAGAGGTGAGTTTAAGGGCACTCGGTCTTCTCAATATTAAATAAAAACAATGCCGTGCTTAACTAAGCACGGCCGATAACATCTTAATGTAAACGCCATTCATACACAGGTTTGCCAGTTTGATTAGAGACAGGGCTAAATTCACCTGCACTCACAGGTGCGACCACAGAAATACGCGGCTCTAAGCTTAATAAGCGTTGTAAATCCGTCTCTGAGCCAAATAAATCTAACGAGAAAGTCACAGTATTACCTTGAATATGCGTTAACGTGGCATTTTTAATCGCGCTGAGTTGCTTCAAATATTTTTCAACTTCAACTAATTGCGCCATTTTTTGGATATTAACGAAGGTAACACTCGCACCAAGCTGAGTACCAGTATCGGCAATCGCATACTTAGTAAAATAATATTCACCTAACGCCGCCATCATAGCGGTAATCGCTTGGGCCGAATTTTCAGCACTGCCGTTGTAACTGAATAACGGTGGCGTCAAAGAGTCAATGGTAGCCTTAGTATAAAGATTTAAACGATAACGAACCTGATTGCCGGCGGCATCAATTGCCACTAGCGCCAAAAAGTCAGCTTGATAGCGGCCAGATACACTAGCTACTATGTCGGCAAACATCCCTTTAATATCGTTAGGATTAATACCCATCAACTCATCAAGATCTAAGATAGGCAAGAGTACAGGTATACCGCGGGCATAGGAAAAATCGCTAAAAATCTTACGTTCGGCTAACGCAGATGAGTCACCCAATATCATAGTGTCGCCATCACCAGGCATAGCGACCCAAAATAAGGTCAGCGGGCGTTGAGTTCCCCAAACAGGCAATTGTGCCTGACGCAGTAACGCCACTATGCGGCGGTGCTCAAAACTCGCGGTCAACAGCAATTGGCCATTTTGCTCGATATAACCATACTGGCTCAGCAAGGTATCAGGATTACTGAGCTGAGATTGGATTAGGCTGTTATCGAGGGATCGCGCAGTCCCAGTGTTCTTGATAATGACTTGCTCAAGTGCACTTTTTAAGGCTTTGTCGCGTTCAGCAACTGCGCGCGAAGACACAGGCACATTGGCCTCATCTAATTTACTCACCTCAACAGCATTGACGCTATTAATCGTGAACAGACAATATAGAAATGCAATTAAGCTCGGCTTCAATAGGAATTTCAGCATCTTTGAGTAGTTGAAGTAGCGTCAGATGAGGCAAATTGTACCATAGTTAGCGCCTTAAGCGAGTCTTGCCAAAATTTAGCCCCATTTCCGTGCCTGCCATAGCACAGAAAACCCAAACAGTGATCAACGTCGGCAAAACAGGCGATTTTCTCCTGCTCAAAATCCAACAAACTGTTATCATTTGGCGGTTTACCCTAAATTAACGAGAATAATAAATGAGACGACTCGCTATCCCCCTACAGGGCGCGCAAATGCTATTTGTGGCCTTCGGCGCCCTAGTACTAATGCCGCTACTTACAGGGCTCGACACCAGTGTGGCATTGTTTACCGCAGGTATCGGTACCCTACTCTTCCAATTGATTACTAAACGCCAAGTGCCTATCTTCCTCGCATCTTCCTTCGCCTTTATTGCCCCCATACTTTATGGCGTGCAGACTTGGGGAATTCCATCCACAATGGGCGGCATTATGGCCGCGGGCGTGGTCTACGTCATGCTCGGCGCCTTGGTTAAAGTGCGCGGTACTGACTTTATTCACAGACTATTGCCCCCTGTCGTAGTGGGACCCGTAATCATTATTATCGGCCTTGGCTTAGCCCCCGTGGCGGTGAATATGGCATTAGGCAAGAGTGGTGATGGTAGCTTGACTTTAGTCGCTACAAATACGGCGTTATTTATTTCGCTCGCATCGCTTGGTACCACTATCGCGGTGGCCATTTTCGCAAAGGGCCTCCTCAAAGTGATGCCTATTTTAGCAGGTATTATAGTAGGTTACAGTTTAAGCCTAGCCTTTGGTATTGTTGATTTTGCAGTCGTGACCGCTGCAAGTTGGATTGCTATTCCTAAATTTGTCGCGCCAGAATTAAACTGGTATGCCATCGCATTTATGATCCCAGTGGCAATCGCCCCTGCGGTAGAACATATAGGTGATATTCTGGCGATATCCAACGTCACGGGTAAAGATTTTATGAAAAAACCCGGCCTGCATCGCACGCTAACGGGTGACGGGATTGCCACAATTGCAGCCGCAGCCTTTGGTGGTCCACCGAACACAACTTACTCAGAAGTGACAGGTGCAGTAACTTTAACCCGAAATTTTGATCCTAAGATCATGACTTGGACTGCCATTACCGCCATCACTTTAGCCTTCGTTGGCAAACTCGGTGCGCTGATGCAAACTATCCCCGTCCCAGTGATGGGCGGTATCATGTGTTTGCTATTTGGTTCCATTGCCGCAGTTGGCCTCAACACCCTTATTCGTAATCATGTGGATTTATCAGAGCCACGTAATTTAAGTATTGTCGGTGTTACCTTAGTCTTTGGTATCGGCGGCATGGCATTTGGCATAGGTTCATTCAGTCTGACTGGTATTAGCTTGTGCGGTATTGTCGCTATTACCATGAACTTACTATTACCCGCGACTAAGCCACACAATAAACACCACGAGTCTGATGTGACGCCTCATTAATCACGGCTTGAAGACACGATCAATTTCGAAGTAGGTCGTTGAAAAATGACCACTTTATAAAATTGATCGTTTCTTAAGAAACCACAATAAAAAAGCCGCCGTGATATCAATCACGGCGGCTTTTTTATGAAGCAATATTTTTATGAAGTAAGAATTAACTCTTACTCCTCAGTCTTGATCTTAGCGGCAGCCGCTTTGATCAAAGGTTGTAATTCGCCTTTTTGGAACATGTCCACTACGATATCACAGCCACCAATCAACTCACCTTCAATCCACAATTGTGGGAAAGTCGGCCAGTTAGCAAACTTAGGTAATTCTGCGCGAATGTCTGGATGCTGAAGAATATCCACGAATGCAAACTGCTCGCCGCAGTTAATCATGATCTGAGCGACCTGTGACGAGAAGCCACAGCTTGGTAACTTAGGAGAGCCTTTCATATAAACAATGATAGGGTTTTCCGTGATCTGCTGCTTAATTTTCTCTACTGTTTCCATTTTGATTCCTAAGTAGGATGACGTTGACTCAATGCGACTATTGTACGTCAGCTAGACGCAGAACAAAATCCCACAGTTTGTAAGGTTATGTCGACATTTGATTTTTCGATGGCGTCTATCTAGTCAATTAGCTAAACAATGATTCACATCACAAATTTTATCGGTACAATAGTCCTAAGTGAGCACGTTTAAGAAACGATAACCTAAGACCATGGAGAGATACTAATGGCTTTCGAATTACCCGCATTACCATATGCAAAGAACGCACTAGAACCACACATTTCTCAAGAAACCATAGAATACCACTACGGCAAGCACCACAACACTTATGTTGTGAAGCTAAACGGCTTAATCGAAGGAACTGATTTCGCTGGTAAATCTTTAGAAGATATCATCAAAACTTCTACGGGTGGCGTGTTTAACAACGCAGCTCAAGTGTGGAACCACACTTTCTACTGGAACTGCTTAGCCCCTAATGCTGGCGGCGAACCAACAGGCCCAGTTGCTGATGCAATCAATGCCGCTTTCGGTTCATTCGACGCATTCAAAGCGCAATTTACTGATTCAGCAGTAAACAACTTCGGTAGCGCTTGGACATGGTTAGTGAAAAAAGCCGATGGCACTCTTGCTATCGTTAACACTAGCAATGCAGCGACGCCACTGACTGACAGCACAGTAACGCCAATCATGACAGTTGACGTGTGGGAACACGCTTACTACATCGATTACCGTAACGTGCGTCCTGACTATCTTGCCCACTTCTGGCAATTAGTTAACTGGGACTTCGTTAACCAAAACTTCGCAGGTTAATTCATTTAACCTAACGTTGTTTACTGCCGAATGAGCAGTGGGTTAATCCCAGTAAAAAGAGCCCTAGTGGCTCTTTTTTTATGCCCCTCGTTTGCCGCCCATCCCTTATCCTACCGATTTATCCTCCGCTAACTACAAGTGCAATAATTGCGTTTGCAACTATTTGTTATTGTTTTTATTTGATATTTTTTTGACACAGATAGTGAGTTTGTGTCTAAGATTAGAGTAGGAGGCTGGCTAGCCAGTTATCCGTTCCATGACATCACTGGCGTTTCAGGGGGTTTATATGGGCATTTTCGAGCATTACCAAAAGCGCTACGAACAAAAACTCGATGAAGAATATTCTTTGCAGGAGTTTCTGGACATCTGCAAGGGAGATCGCAGCGCTTACATGTCAGCATCAGAGCGACTACTGCTTGCAATTGGTGAAGCAGAAGTCATTGATACCGCAAAAAATCCAACACTTAGCCGTATTTTTTCGAATCGACTTATTTCACGCTATCCCGCATTTAAAGATTTCTTCGGCATGGAAGACGCCATAGAGCAAATTGTGGCTTACCTAAAGCACTCGGCTCAAGGATTAGAAGAATCCAAACAAATTCTATACCTACTGGGCCCAGTGGGCGGCGGTAAGTCATCACTCGCCGAAAAACTCAAAGCCCTAATGCAAAAAGTGCCCATTTACATTCTGAGCGCGAATGGAGTCCGCAGCCCAGTCAACGATCACCCCTTCTGCCTGTTTGATGTGGAAGAAGATGGACAGCTGTTAAAAGATGAATTCAACATTCCCAACCGTTATCTGAAAACTATCATGTCGCCTTGGGCGGTAAAACGTCTGCATGAGTTTGGTGGCGATATCTCCAAATTTCGCGTGGTAAAAGTCTTTCCATCCATTCTGGACCAAGTGGCAATAGCGAAAACTGAACCTGGTGATGAAAACAACCAAGATATTTCGTCCCTTGTCGGTAAAGTCGATATTCGGCAACTCGAACATTTCTCCCAAGATGATCCCGATGCTTACGCCTATTCAGGCGCATTGTGCCGTGCAAACCAAGGGGTGATGGAATTCGTCGAGATGTTTAAGGCACCAATTAAAGTGCTGCATCCACTACTGACTGCGACGCAAGAAGGTAACTATAACGGCACAGAAGGCTTATCGGCCTTGCCCTATAGCGGGATTATTCTGGCTCACTCAAACGAGTCCGAGTGGTCAACCTTCAAAAACAACAAAAACAACGAAGCCTTCCTCGACCGTGTTTACATAGTCAAAGTGCCCTACTGTTTACGGGTCTCAGAAGAGCTGCAAATCTATCAAAAACTGCTAATCAACTCTGAGTTATCGAAAGCGCCCTGCGCTCCCGGCACCTTAGAAACCTTAGCGCAATTTAGTGTGTTGTCACGCATCAAGCCGCCTGAAAACTCCTCCATCTACTCTAAGATGCGGGTATATGACGGTGAAAGCCTGAAAGATACCGATCCTAAGGCTAAGTCTTACCAAGAATACCGTGATTACGCAGGTGTCGATGAAGGCATGAATGGACTATCCACCCGTTTTGCCTTTAAGATTTTGTCGCGGGTATTTAACTTCGACCATTCAGAGATCGCCGCCAACCCAGTACATTTATTCTATGTCCTCGAACGACAAATTGAACAAGAACAGTTCCCCGGTGATACCGCCGAACGTTATCTTGAATTCCTAAAAGGTTATTTGATCCCTAAATATGTGGAGTTTATCGGTAAAGAAATTCAAACCGCTTACTTAGAGTCTTACTCTGAATACGGCCAAAATATCTTCGACCGCTATGTCACTTACGCCGATTTTTGGATCCAAGATCAAGAATACCGCGACCCAGAAACAGGTCAGCTATTCGACCGCGCCGCCCTCAATGCTGAACTTGAAAAGATTGAGAAGCCCGCGGGGATCAGCAATCCTAAAGATTTCCGTAATGAAATCGTCAACTTTGTGCTGCGCGCCCGAGCGAACCATGAGGGTAACAATCCACTCTGGACCAGCTACGAGAAACTTCGCACTGTGATCGAGAAGAAAATGTTCTCCAACACAGAAGATTTACTGCCTGTTATTTCCTTTAACGCCAAAACGTCGAACGACGATCAACGCAAACACGATGATTTCGTCAATCGCATGATGGAGAAAGGCTATACCAAAAAACAAGTCCGACTCTTGTCTGAGTGGTATTTACGAGTTCGTAAATCTTCTTAAACTTGCGCTAACTAAGTACAGGGCTTTGGTGTTGCCAAAGCCTTCGCTGGGTTTTGGGAGGTGCGTATGGCGAACTTTATCGATAGACGGTTGAATGCGAAAGGAAAAAGCACAGTCAACCGCCAACGCTTTATCAATAGATATAAGCAACAAATTAAAAAAGCCGTCAGCGATGCAGTGACTCGTCGCAGCGTAACGGATGTAGATAAAGGCGAAAAAATCAGTATCCCAACACGGGATATCAGTGAACCTATGTTTCACCAAGGCAAAGGCGGTGTCAGGGATAGAGTGCATCCCGGTAATGACCAATTTACCCGTGGCGATAAAATTGACCGACCACCTGGTGGTTCAGGCGGCGGTTCGGGCAAAGGTGAGGCCTCAAACTCGGGTGAAGGCGACGATGACTTTGTGTTCGAAATCTCTAAAGACGAGTATCTAGAGTTATTGTTTGAGGACTTAGAACTCCCCAATCTACAAAAAAATCGCCTCAATAAACTGGTGGAATACCAAATCTACCGTGCTGGGTTCACCAATGATGGCGTCCCCGCTAACATCAATATTGTCCGTTCATTACGTTCATCCCTTGCTCGTCGCATTGCGATGTCGGCCAGTAAAAAGAAACTATTAAAAGAGTTAGAACAAGACCTTGCTGAACTGGAAAATATTCCAGGCACTAAGGCCGAGTTGATTTTGGATTTAAAAGCCCAAATTGAGGAGTTAAAACAAAAGATTGCCAGAGTGCCGTTTATCGATACCTTCGATCTACGCTTTAATAACTATTCCAAAAGGGAAATCCCTTCTAGTCAAGCTGTGATGTTCTGTTTAATGGATGTGTCTGGTTCTATGGATCAGGCAACTAAAGATATGGCAAAACGCTTCTATATCTTGCTGTATTTGTTCCTCACTCGTACCTATAAAAATTTAGAAGTGGTTTACATTCGCCACCATACCCAAGCCAAAGAAGTCGATGAACACGAGTTCTTTTACTCCCAAGAAACGGGCGGCACAATAGTGTCCAGTGCATTGAAATTAATGCATGAAATTCAACAAGCCCGCTACCCCGCCGATGAGTGGAATATTTACGCAGCCCAAGCATCCGACGGTGATAACTGGGCTGACGATTCACCTACCTGTAGGCAATTGTTAGAACAAAAAATATTGCCACTCGTGCGCTACTACAGCTATATCGAAATCACCAATCGCGCCCATCAAACCCTGTGGCGCGAATATGAATCCCTGCAACAGCATTACGACAACATCGCCGTGCAGCATATACGTCAAGCCGAAGATATTTACCCTGTCTTTAGGGAGCTATTCAAGAAACAAGCGGTTTAAGGGGGCACTATGGGGATAACTAAATCAACACCTTGGACACCACTGAGCGATGGTCCCGACTGGAGCTTCGAGCTACTTCAGGACTACCTCAAGGAAATTGAGCGGGTGGCAGCGCTCTATAAACTCAGCACTTACCCGAATCAAATCGAAGTCATCACTGCTGAACAGATGATGGATGCTTATGCGGGCATTGGTATGCCCATTGGTTACACCCATTGGTCTTTTGGCAAACGTTTTATCGAAACCGAGCAAGGTTACAAACGTGGCCAAATGGGGCTCGCCTATGAAATTGTGATTAACTCTAACCCCTGTATCGCTTACTTAATGGAAGAGAACACCATCACAATGCAGGCACTGGTGATAGCTCACGCCTGTTTCGGACATAACAGCTTTTTTAAAAACAATTACTTATTTAAGACATGGACAGATGCGAGCTCGATTATTGACTACCTTGTCTTTGCTAAAAACTACATAAGTGACTGCGAGCAAAAATACGGTGTAGAACAAGTCGAAAGCGTCATAGACTCCTGTCATGCGCTAATGAACTATGGTGTAGATCGTTATAAACGTCCCTCTGAAATCTCATTCAGGGAAGAACAAGCAAGACAAAAGGATCGCGAGGCTTACCTTCAAAGCCAAGTAAATGATTTATGGCGCACGATTCCGACCCATCAACATGAGCAGTCTCAATCTAAAAAACGTCGTTTCCCCGCCGAACCGCAGGAAAATATTTTATATTTCATCGAGAAAAACGCTCCTTTGCTTGAACCATGGCAAAGGGAAATAATCCGTATTGTGCGTAAAATGGCGCAATATTTTTATCCGCAAAAACAAACTCAAGTCATGAATGAAGGCTGGGCAACCTTCTGGCATTACACTATCTTGAATCACTTGTACGACGATGGCGTGGTCACTGATCGCTTCATGATCGAGTTTTTGCAAAGCCATACAGGCGTTGTGGCCCAACCCGATTACAACAGTCGTTATTACAGCGGCATCAACCCATACGCTTTAGGCTTTGCCATGTTCACCGATATTCGGCGTATTTGTGAAAATCCAACCGATGAAGATAAAGCTTGGTTTCCCGACATTGCTGGCAGTAATTGGATAGAAACGTTGCATTTTGCAATGCAAAACTTTAAAGACGAAAGCTTTATTAGCCAATATCTTTCACCTAAAGTTATCCGCCAATTTAAATTGTTTGGTATCCATGATGATGAGAAACGCAATTATCTTTCGGTATCTGCAATCCACGATGAACAGGGCTATCAAGATATTCGCCAGTTACTATCACAACAATATAACCTGTCTAATATTGAGCCGAATATCCAAGTACATAATGTAGAAATCAACGGTGATCGATCCTTAACCTTACATTATGTGCCAAATAACGATATTCCCTTAGCCAACAGCCATAAAGAAGTATTAAAGCATTTACATCGATTATGGGGTTTCACTGTCACCTTAGAGCAAAAAAATGCAGATGCGAGTATTAGCGTCTTAGCATCCTGCCCTGAAGCCAATAAACCAGAATAATAAGCACAATAAAAAGGCCGTTTCCAATTGAAACGGCCTTTTTGTTTATTTAGCGCTATCTTAACGCGATATCACTCACAGAGTTTAATGATCTTGAGCAATAGAAGCCGGCATATCTTCGCGTAATTGTAACCACATCTTACCGCTATTCATGCCATAGGTACGCATTAGCGCAGAGACATCGAGGTAATTTTTAGCCTGAGCCAACAGTTCTAATTCTTTGTAAAAGTTCAATGCTAATAAACGCGCATCTGAGCTGGTAAAGTAATAACGACCAACTCGACTATACAAACCTTTAAATCCGTTTAATATCAAAACGTAAAGTGGATTTCCGGACGAAAAAGCTAAGGTGTGATGCAGTAAGTAGTCAAATTCAGCATAGGATTCAGCCGTATCTTCAAGCTGGTGAATCTTTGCAAGTACCTCCACAGCGGTATCCGGGTTATAACGCAAAGCACCGCGAAAATAGATAGCACTGACGTTCGTTCTAGCTGACAAGAGTTGGTCAACCAATACCGGAAAACCCTCGGGATTCAAATCAGCAATAGTCTCAAGGATGTTTAAGCCTGAGGTTTCCCAAAAGTTGTTAACCCGTGTTGGTTTGCCATGCTGAATTTTCAGCCAACCGTCACGCGCCAAGCGCTGAAGCACCTCACGCAGAGTGGTGCGAGTCACACCAATCAATTCTGAAAGCTCACGTTCAGCCGGTAAAATGGACCCTGGAGGAAATTTGTTTTCCCAAATTGATCTCACAATATACTTCTCTGCAAAACTTGCAGGTCCTTTGGCATTGATAATCATCAGCCCACTTATCCAGTTGTTGTGCGTCGTAATGGTCACTGATCATACCAGAGCGGTAAAAAATGGAAACCATTCACTTAAAATCACTGTGTTATCGCCGTGTAAATGTCACAGAATCGTTCAAAAAAACGACCAAGGTCAATACAGGATGGGCCAATTTTGCCGCTTAGCTCCGCTTTTTGAAATGTCGGTATCAGTAACTCATTACATTAGCTTTCTCTTTAGGCTAGACTCATTTAACTAACGCAGGTATTGATAATAATCACGTGCAATTTTTAACATAATTAGAAGAGAGGCTGCCATGCCGGCGACAATGAGTCAGGCGTTTATTGGGAACTTCTTAGGAAATTCTCCTAAGTGGTACAAAACCGCAATACTGTCATTTTTAATTATCAATCCAATACTCTTTTTCTATGTCGACCCCTTTGTGGCTGGTTGGGTATTGGTGCTTGAATTTATTTTTACCTTAGCAATGGCATTAAAATGCTATCCATTACAGCCTGGCGGATTATTGGCAATTGAAGCCGTCGCGATCGGAATGACATCGGCAAGCCAAGTCTTACATGAAATAGAAGCCAACCTCGAAGTATTATTACTCTTGGTGTTTATGGTCGCTGGTATATATTTCATGAAGCAATTGCTGCTATTTGGCTTCACGAAAATCATTACTAAAGTGCGCTCTAAAATTTTAGTGTCATTAATGTTTTGTTTGGCTTCAGCCTTTTTATCAGCCTTCTTAGATGCGTTAACGGTTATTGCCGTCATTATCGCGGTCGCTGTGGGTTTCTATTCTATTTACCACAAGGTCGCTTCTGGAAAAGATTTCGGCGCCGATCACGATCATACCTCTGAAGGTAAAAATGATGATGGTGAAGATCAGTTAAACGAAGAAGAACTCAGTGCATTCCGTGGTTTCCTACGTAATCTGTTAATGCATGCGGGTGTGGGTACTGCGCTGGGCGGCGTGTGTACTATGGTCGGTGAACCACAAAACCTTATTATCGCCGCGCAAGCAAATTGGCAATTTGGTGAATTCGCAGTGCGTATGTCACCCGTTACTGTTCCTGTATTAATCTCGGGTATTTTAACTTGTTACTTAGTTGAAAAATTTGGCATTTTTGGTTATGGCGCTAAGTTGCCAACGGCCGTTCATCGGATCTTATGTGAATATGCCGCCCATGAAGATGCGCGCCGTACCAATAAAGACAACATGAAGTTAATCGTCCAAGCCTTAGTGGGTGTCTGGTTGATCGCAGGACTTGCATTACACTTGGCTTCTGTGGGCCTAATTGGTCTTTCTGTGATTATTTTAACCACAGCCTTTAACGGCGTTACCGATGAGCATGCCCTCGGTAAAGCTTTCGAAGAAGCACTGCCTTTTACCGCGTTATTAGCTGTCTTCTTTGCGGTTGTTGGCGTGATTATCGACCAGCACTTATTCGCACCAGTGATCCAATGGGCACTGAGTTATCAAGGCAATACTCAGTTGGTGATTTTCTATATCGCCAACGGATTGCTGTCTATGGTGAGTGATAACGTGTTCGTCGGCACTGTGTACATTAACGAAGTGAAAGCGGCATTGATTAACGGTCAAATCAGCCGTGATCAATTCGACTTGCTGGCCGTTGCGATTAATACTGGAACTAACTTACCTTCGGTTGCCACACCCAATGGTCAAGCGGCGTTCTTGTTCCTACTAACCTCTGCCCTAGCACCACTTATCCGCTTATCCTATGGCAGAATGGTATGGATGGCATTGCCTTACACTATCGTGCTGTCTATTGTAGGTGTCATGGCGATTCAAACGGGTTTCTTAGAACAAGCCACCCAATATTTCTATGATTCCCAGATAATCATCCATCACAGCGCTAGTGAAGTTTTAGAGCCGATGACTGGACATTAATCTTCTTTATTGACTGAACTTTATTTAATAAGTAGAGTCCAAAAAACGCCCCATGTCTGAGGGCGTTTTTTGTTGATATGGAGCTCACTTTGACTGTAATGACTCGCTTTGCCCATTCCCGTTCATCTTGGTTTATTCTCGCAGGCACAGCCCTTGGGTTAGAAGCAGCCGCCCTGTATTTTCAATATGTTATGAAACTGGAACCCTGTGTCATGTGTATTTACCAAAGACTCGCTATTTTTGGTTTATTGGCAGCAGGTCTCATTGGCATGACAGCACCCAAATATCGAATCGTCAGGATCTTAGCTGCCGTGCTCTGGGCCATCAGTGCAACTTGGGGATTAAAACTAGCCTTATCGCTCGTAGATATGCAAGCCAACCCATCCCCTTTTTCAACCTGTTCATTCTTACCTGAATTTCCAGCTTGGATGCCATTACACGAATGGTTCCCTGCCGTTATGATGCCTACTGGCATGTGTACTGATGTACCTTGGGTCTTTATGGGTGTAACGATGCCCGAATGGATGGTCGTGGCCTTCAGTGGCTTCTTAGTCGCTTGGTTACTCTTTATTGTGCCTGTCCTAAGTGGTTCAAATAAACCATCTCTTTATAAATAACGAGTTTGAGATAAGGCAGGCATAAAACCTGCCTTTTTATTGACGATTATATTCCACTTATCCTATTCAATCCTCGCAACTTAAACATATGCCAATAGCAAAACAGTGAGAAAGCGCTACACTGGCTCAATGAAAAGTGGTGATTTGGAAACTGGGGATTATGGGAAAAAGTTCGACATCTGAGCCACACACGCCATTAACCCAATGGCAAAACAGTTTGCCATTCAAATTTAGCCTTATTCAGCTCGTCATTGCCGCTATTTTGATTTGTAGTACAGCTTGGGTGATGCTGAGCATTCAACGCCAACAAGTTCTTGATCAGCAAGCCGTGTTAAACCAAAACTATGGCCAGTTGATTATCGCCAAACTGCAAGAAATGATTTCACAGGTTGAAACCGTAGTCGACTCTATTTCCAGTATTGCCAAACTTTACCGCTATGATCATGAGCAACTGGTGAAAACCATTCCCACGTTGCTGAAACTCGATAGTCAACAACGCATCATTTCTGGCGGTGGCGTCTGGCCGGAACCCGGCGCGTTTAATCAGCAAAAATTTCGAGATAGCCTGTTTTGGGCACACAATGTAAACGATGAATTAGTCGCCATTGATTCCTATAACAAAGACACGTTCCCAAGCTACCACACCGAAGAATGGTATCGCCCGACGCGCTATTTTCCTGCTGGTAAAATTTTCTGGTCAAAATCTTATTTCGATCCGACAACCCATGAGTCAATGATCACAGCCTCAGGCGCTATGTGGATGGACCATCAGTTTATTGGTGCCGCCACTGTGGATATCAGTTTAGAAAAGCTCAATGTGCTGTTACGCAATGCTATGATTAATGTCAGAGGCTATGTCATAGCCTTAGATCATCAAAACCAAGTACTCGCCTATCCAGATGCCAATAACGATCTTAAGCATCAAACCAATACCAATCATTCTTTCGTCACCTTCAATCATCTCGCCAGCCAACAGCCAGATTTCAGCCCCGTCGAAGTCGCATTACAGAGTGCAGATAAAGCCTTTATAGAAGCGGCGATTGCCGAGCGCGTTTTTACCCAAGAACAGATGCAGCATCTAACGAGACTAAGTCATCAAAATGAGCGTGACATGTTAGCGGCCATCGTAAATAACAATGCCTTAAATCATTTTACTGCCCCGAAATTACTGACGTCGGTAACTTTGACCCATGATCCAATCCTTAAAACGGCATCTCTCGTTTCGGTATTTCTCATGCCAAATACCTATTGGAAGGTACTTGTCGTCACCCCAATTTCACCGCTGCAGGATACCGCTAAACATTTAATCGAAAAGGTCGGCGTTTATTTAGTCTGTATTCAACTATTAGGCTTAATTCTATTATTCTTACTCCAGCACCGACTATTTATTACCCCCATTATTGAAATCGTCCAAGCCTTAAAACGTAATGATTCCGCCTCTATCGAACTCAAAGCCAATAACAGCCATGACGAAATTGGCTTATTGGCAAAAACATTCCTGTCGCGTACTCGACAGCTTGAAGTGGCAATGGCGAGCTTAGATGCGAGTAATCTGGCACTAGAACAGCAATTGCAGAGCCAAAACCTGTTTCAACTGGAGTTAAAGCGCCATAAAGAACAATTGAGGGCTTTACTTAAATTTTCTCAAAATCTCATCTATATCAAAGATCTTCACGGTAAATATATTCTCGTCAATGACAAATATTGTGAAATCTTAGGTATAGAACGCAGACGCATTATTGGTACCTCTGATTTTGAGATATTTCCCAGCCAATTTGCCCACGAGTATCAACAAAATGATCGACGTGTTCTGCATAATCATGAAGCCATAAACTTCGAAGAAGCTATTCCATCGCCCCTAGGCAATCTTATTTATATCGTGACTAAATTTAAGATCA
Organism: Shewanella sp. SM73; assembly: GCF_025653795.1. NCBI lineage: Bacteria > Pseudomonadati > Pseudomonadota > Gammaproteobacteria > Alteromonadales > Shewanellaceae > Shewanella > Shewanella sp. SM73. The sequence continues at coordinate 216,879 of NZ_JAKKRY010000001.1, read as the reverse complement.
AAGATGATGACGATACCGTTATTGCAGTCGGTGCTATCGCCTTTGATATCACCTTACAAAAAATTAAAGAGCAAGAACAAGAAAAGTTACTTTTAGGGCAAGTCGAGGCGCTTAATCACCAACAAGAACAAGTTCGCCTCAGTAATCAACATAACCATGAACTCTATCTGCTCCAAGACAAATCAACCCAATTACTTGAGAAACATCATCAACTCAATCTCAGTCGTGAACAAAGCCAACAGCTAATGCAAAATTTTCTAGCTGAAATGATGACGCAAATTATGCATGAACAAGATCAGCTACTCGCCAAAGTGTGCCAACTTCAGCCAATAGATAATGCTAACGATCAAAATCAGATTACCGAAATCATGGTGACTCAGGCAGATAAACTGCGACATATTGCCCAGTTATTAACGAATCATCAAAATGACATTCGGCCACTGCATCTCGCACAATTTATGCGCCATCTCTTAGGGTTGCTAAAGGTACAATTAGCTAAAACAAATGTGGAAATAGCGTTAAATTGTGAAGAAAATATCATCATTGATGGCCCTTCATGGCAATATTTGCAGCTGTTTTATCGTCTAATCACCAACACGTTGAATCATGCATTTAAAGCTCACAATGAACAGCGTGAAATAACCATTAATATCGACAAGTCGAGCGAAGAGTTACACATCAGTATTATCGATAATGGGATAGGTATGACAGAGCCGCAACTCGCACAGTTACGGCAAGAACTAACGCAAGAACTCTGCCTTGGAACGCTGACCTGTATAAATCTGTGGCTTAAAAATGATCTCAATGGCAGCCTTAGCATCAGTAGCCACTTGAACCAAGGCACACACATTCAATGTCGTTGGCCACTGAGTACAGATTTAGAACCGCAATAAACAAAGGTGCGTTATTGATCTAACCATGCCTTGGCTTGGCTATGTTCATCGGCGGTAAATACCTTTACCGGACATGGCAGCATGCAGGCTAGCGCATTAACCATAGCATTTGTTTGAGTGGCATTAGCAATCATCACGACCCTTGAAAAATCACTTAAATGAAATAAACCTAATACCGCATCATCCCACAAGGCCCCAACGGATATACCTTCAAATTCAGGGGAAAACTCGTACCAAAGACGAATACTGGCGTGGTCTTGCAGCTTGGCTTCTATGGCGGGAACCAAATAGCCTTCAACATCCCCATGGTTAACACGGCCAGATGCGACCACAGCCAATATATCATCAGCATGACCCGAAGAAATCGTTAGCATTAAACACTCCTTATCAATACATGAAGGGAAAAATAGTTAAAGCTCATACACTAAAGATACACAGACAATGACATAAATGCGGGAAAGATGGGCTTTTATTTTAAGCTAACACCATTTTATACATACACATCAGTGATGCAAATGACGCCAAAAGGAGCGAATCCACAGCGATAACTCGCATAACCCAGCAACAAAACTTAGTCGCAGAACTCGATGAAAAATGGTGACCATACGAAATAACATGAAGTGAAGCAAAGAGCAGATATTTACCTCACACTCAAGGCTACGACTGCTCGAGCTTAACAATAAGAGTGAGGAAACACATGGTACTCAAACGATGGTGATTTACGCTGCTAAAAAATAGTATTAGTCATGACTTACCTAAAATCATGCATTAATAAATAATCTAATTGCTATTCTGACTAAGCACTCACTTGAAGTTTAGCGATTTCTTGATCGAACAAATTCTTAATCAAACTAGAAAACTCAGTAATAAATAAAGTCTGTGCGGGAGTCGCTTTATGGTTGGCAACTGAAGCTAAAATCTCTTCTAAATCATACACAATTGCATCCACTTCACGGATAATCACATTACGTTGCGTAAAAGACAACGATGGGTTTTGGCCACACACCATAATGATCTGTGCCGACAATTGCTCTTCAAATAATTCCATCACAGTATCGTCTGAAACTACCTCTGAACCTGGTGTTTCAAATAAGCCAAGATGTTCAGTTAAATACTGGACCAAATGCATGTAACCATCTTTATCTGTGACCATTTTTTACCCTTTAAACTCATTAACTTAATATCTATTGTGATGCTATTAATAGCACATCAGAAAATATCAAAGAAGCCAAAGGCTCGGCTTCTTATCAAGATCTAGCATACGCCACTTATTTAACTCTAGCCTATCTTCGATAACAGACGTATTGATCTATACCAATCTTATTGAAGTTACTGAGTTAAGGTTAGTACAAATGACACAGGAACAGCTTGACTAATGCTCGATAAACCCGCAATTTCACGTAATTTATCAATCCCAGCCACAAGATCAAACTCATTGGCATTAACAATTACCGGTTGAAAACTGTTCACTAAAAGTTTGTTATCAGAAACTTTAGTGATAATCACCGAAAAAGCCTTAGTTTGCGATTTGCCGTGTAACGCAATTTTTCCATCAATATCAAAAACTTTACTCTCACCGACGCCAAGATTTTTTAGTATCTTAGGGTCTACTTGTGATGACAGTTTCAGCTCTGGATACAAAGACACTTCAAATAACAAATTTTGCATCCGCTCATCGCGGACATCAATACCCGTTGCCACACCGATTAGTGGAATTGTTAATTCAAATTGACCGTTATCTTTTAGCGTACCTTTGAGTTGTTTAAAGTGATGGACTTCACCTATATCACCTTTCTTTACCGAAATAAAACTGACTCGCGAATCTTGTTCCATCACTTGCCATTGCGCGGCACAGCTAAAACTGGCCATAGCAGATAAGGCGACAATTCCCATCCATTTTTTCATCGTATCCGTCCTTAAAGAGTGAGTTTAAAAGCCATGCCGTAAAGAAAATCGACATCCGCAACAGGCTAAAATCCTGCCCAGTTAAACGTGATCAACATCACCTAACTTAAGCTAAAGATACTCTGTTTATCCATTAGCGACCAGTAAACTATGATTCATACGCGCACTAACCATTTATCTAAGCTATTGGCAAAAGCCTGTTTATCAGCTTGAGAAAACGAATCAGGCCCGCCGGTGTGCACGCCAGAACCGCGCAAATCCTCCATAAAATCGCGCATCGTCAGCTTTTGTTTTATGTTATCGACGGTATAAAGCTCGCCACGGGGATTGAGCGCCAAGGCGCCCTTTTCAATGATTAAAGCCGCTAAGGGGATATCCGCAGTGATCACTAAATGCGTCGGTTCAACATGATCGACAATATATTGATCGGCCACATCAAATCCCGCACCGACTCGAATTTGGCTGATATAGGGAGATGGCGGTACGCGGATCATTTGATTAGCCACCAGCACCAGCGGCAGGGCTTTGCGCTCCGCCGCCCGGAACAGGATTTCTTTGATAGGATTAGGGCATGCATCCGCATCAACCCAAATTTTATAATCACTCAATGTCTTTTAACTCTGTTGTTAGGTTCACGAGCTCAGTTTTATGCCGAGCTATCGAACTATGCACCGTACTAAGGCGCTAAACGATCGATTTCCCACTCTGCATCATGGCGAGAATAAATAAAACGATCATGTAGCCTGTGTTCTCCACCCTGCCAAAATTCAATACTCGAAGGTCTCACTAAGTAACCGCCCCAAAAACTGGGTAAAGGCACATCGCCCTTGGCGAACTTAGCTTTCATTTCGAAGAATTTGCCTTCAAGTACTTGTCTAGCGCTGAGTTTACTCGACTGCTGCGATACCCAAGCCGCAATTTGGCTGTCCTTAGGACGGGTCATAAAGTATTTAAGCACTTCAGCGGTGGACAGTGCCTGCGCTTCACCAAGCACAGATACTTGACGCTCTAGAGGATGCCAAGGGAAATGCAAACTGACTTTATTATTAGCAGCAATTTGCTGTGCTTTGCGGCTGCCAAGGTTAGTAAAAAATACGAAACCTGTGTCATCAAAACGCTTAAGTAATACTATTCGTTGAAAAGGTTGGCCGTGCTCATCCACAGTCGCCACACACATGGCGGTGGGATCGCTAAGCTCTGCATCCCTCGCCTGCGTCATCCACAATTCAAACAAGTCCATCGGGTTTTGCGGTAAGTCGGCACGTCTTAAGCCGCCTTTGGCATACTCGCGGCGGATATCACTGAGATCTGTCATAGGGTTTCCTTAAGCAAACGCCAAAAATTCACATGAGTTCAGGGATCAGCACTTCAGCCTGAAGCTGCTGATAGTGGCTAAAACCAATGTTATAACCTTGCTCGGTCGTTAATGAACACCGCCCTAAGCATAAATGGGCAGGAAATCCCTGCGTTGAGTCGTCGGTATTAAAGCGGATTGTGTCCCAACTGACAGGAGCAAACAAGGTTAATAGACGCCCCAATAGATCTTGCGGATACTGCGCTAAATCCAGATTCGTTTCAAAGCTCACATAGGAGCTAGCGCACGCATTCTCGCTTTGAGGCGTAATATGCAAAGTAACATAATATTTGCCCCAAATACCGTTCATCGAAAAGCCTGATGGATCAAATAAATGGGCGTCAATCTCAAATTCAGGGAGTAAATCGTTAAGTTCGAGTGCAGTGCAAATCTCATCTTTACTCTGCGAGCCGCCATTAAGATAGTCGGCAAATTCGCCACGAATGTGATACATCAACAGCTCACTAGTTTGATCATCCTTTGGTGCTCGATAATCACTGTCAGAGCAGAAAAAATAGTGATGATGGCTGTCAAGATGGCCCACTCGAAAGGCTTTACCGGCGATACGTTGGCGCAGTTTGCCAATATCCTCGGCAAAACTCGTGGTTTGCAGATGGGCTTGGTATTCGTTTTTACGCTGATAACTCACCAAGGCCATGGCAGGCACGCCAAGCGCGTCGATAAAATAACAAGCGGCGTCCACTAAGGTACTGTTACCACAGGTGAGCATGACAAATCTGTCGTGCCATACAAACAAGCTGGATTCACTCAACAGATAAGCATCACAGTCCGCATTACTTAACTGCGACAGTATCTCGGCGTGGGCACAGTTGACTAAGGCAGACCAAAAACTCACATCGAGTTCGCGTAAATTCGGCGCAGACGCCGTCACGATAATCTCGAGTTTTTTTTCTGAACCTTCGAAAAACATCAACCCTTTGACCTCATGATCGTCACTCATCCTTTACTTGATCCTAGAACAACGCGATTTTACACGACTAAAACGGCAATAAAAGCGAAAAATCTGTCCTTATAAAAACAAAAATCAGCCGAGGTTACCCAAGGCTGATTTATTTTAACACGCTAGAAATTAAGAAAAATCTTCTAAATAGGTATAGCCTTTCAGCCCTAGTTGCAATTCTTCTAAAATTTGTGCGCGTTCACCTTCGGCGATATGCAGATTCACTAACTCTTCATAAGTGCGCATAAAGGCCACCGCATCTAAGTTAACGTAACGCAATACGTCAGCAACCGTGTCACCCGCCAATACAGATTCGATGTTAGTCACACCATTATCTTCGATGCGAACCACTGCTGAGTTTGTATCACCAAACAGGTTATGCATATCACCCAAGATTTCTTGGTATGCACCCACAAGGAAGAAACCAATTAGGTACGGGCTATCCGCACTCCATGCTGGCACTGGCAGCGTGGTTTCAATCCCTTGACCATCAACGTATTGATCGACAATACCGTCAGAGTCACAGGTGATATCGAGCATGACAGCACGGCGTTCAGGGGCTTTATCTAGGCCCGATAACGGCAATACTGGGAACACTTGGTCAATACCCCAAGCATCCGGTAATGACTGGAATAATGAGAAGTTAACAAAGAACTTATCGGCTAACTTTTCATTGAGTTCATCAATGATAGGTCTGTGATAACGGTTTTTCGCACTCAATAGCCCTTGCACTTCATGACACACGCGCAGGTTAGCTTGCTCAGCCCACGCACGCTCCGCTAAGGTCAATTGACCTAAAGCAAATAGCGAATGCGCTTCTTGTAAGTCACTTTGGCTATCGTGGTAAATCTCAATCAAAGCACGTTGATCGGCGCGGCCGCTGATCTCAGACCATGAATGCCACATGTTATGCAATAACTGTGGTGAATCTTCCGCAGGCGGTTGAATATCTTCAGGCTGATAAGCTTCAGTACCGATAACATCGGTGATAAGCACTGCATGGTGCGCCGTTAAGTAACGACCCGATTCTGAAATAATACGTGGCATAGGTTGCTCGTATTCATTACAGATGTCAGTCAATACGTTAACTATGTTGTTGGCGTATTCGGTCAGGCCATAGTTCATCGAGTTATTACTTTGGCTACGAGTGCCATCGTAATCCACCGCTAAACCACCACCGACGTCGAAGCAGTTAACGCTTGCGCCTAATTCACGTAATTCACAGTAGAAACGACCCGCTTCACTCACACCTTGGCGAATATCACGGATATTAGCGATTTGCGAACCTAAGTGGAAATGCAGCAATTGCAGCGAATCCAGCATATCGTGTTGCTTAAGTTGCTCTACAACCAGCAAAATTTGCGCAGCAGATAAACCGAACTTAGATTTTTCACCGCCGCTCGCCTGCCACTTGCCTTTGCCTTGGAACGCTAAACGTGCACGTAGACCTAAACGCGGTGTCACACCCAGACGTTTAGATTCAGCTAACACCATTTTCAGTTCAGACAGTTTTTCTAAAACGATGTAAACCTTGTGGCCTAACTTTTCACCAATCAGTGCTAAACGGATATATTCATTATCTTTATAACCATTACATACAATGACTGAACTGGCTTTTTGCGCCATGGCTAACACAGCCATCAGCTCAGGCTTACTGCCCGCTTCTAAACCCAGTTGTGGTACTTCTTTTGATGCCTGACTCGCCAGGATCTCTTCCACCACAGTTTGCTGTTGGTTTACTTTAATCGGGTAAACCAGCAAATAGTCCGCCTGATACTCGTACTTCTGTATCGCTTGGTCGAATGCTTGGCACAAACTGTTCACTCTGTGGTGCAGGATCTGCGGAAAACGAACTAGTACAGGTAAAGCGACTCCCGCCTTAACCATGTCTTTGGCTAGCTCATTTAAGCCAATCTTGTAATCAGGATTTTTGGGGTCCGGTGACACAGTCACCTCACCTTGATCGCTAATCCCATAAAAACCTTGGCTCCAGTGAGTAACATTGTACCCAGCACGAGCATCATCAATAGACCAATCATTCATTATTATTTAGCCCGTCTATTAAAAAATGGGTTAAACGGTTATGGCTTAATAGCACAACCGCCCGTTCGACAAACCCAGGCAAAGGGACACCTTACCTGACATACACGAAGGTAGATTTTACCTTCTCCTTAATGCCGCAACGTCACGCTAGTGTAAGTGACATTGCTGCGATTTTCATTAATAGCGCAAGAGACAACTCATCTTAGCGCAATACATCGTATCATATTGAAGGGAAAGCTTATTCCCTTACCTCAGTAAAGCTATCTTTACTTGCCTCACTTGCATTTATCCTCAGGCTAGAGAGCGTAAATACCGCCAAAAAGCCAAATAAGATCCTGAGTCGCATCCTTAAAACATCAAGCTAATAAGTAGCTTAAAGACGTTCAAAAGAGATTAAGACCTTCAGAAACCGATAACACAAGTAGAAAACGAAAACCGATAACACTGAACTAGCGAAAACGCCAAACCAGCTTATCGCTAGGCAAGATTATTTTAACAGGGGACTATTGGCTTCTTCGCGGCCAGAATTGATGCGGATCAACGTGAGATGCTTAAGGCCAGTATCATCGTATGGTACGACAATCGACCGTTGGCATTGTGACACTTTTAGGCAAAGTGCAAAAAATGGATGCTTGTGCATTAGCTAATAAAAACCCTCTTAACCCCATGTAACCACATCTACTGTTAATTACACGGTTAATGACTGGTGAACCATAAAACCTTTATTACTCACGTAATATTTGTAATGTCTGCAACGAGCAAAGTCGTTGAACGGCGCAATTAAACCGCGCAATGTCACAGAATGCAAGCAAGAATCTCATTTAATCTTTTACATTAAAATATAATAAACACCTGCTTAACAATCACCCGCCACCCATTGATTTTAAATAGAGTAATATTAGTTAGTTAACCCATAAACGTCGTACAAGTCTGTTCAATATTTTTTATATCACCTTTGTCACTTTTATTGACATTTACCCCTGCAAATATCCCTGATTTTTGTGTGTCACTCAAGTGATGCACATTTGCCAATATTAAGCGAAGCCAAACAACCAATATCACGGCGCCAAACCCCGCCACAAATCAGTGGTTCCTCCGAGACACAATGCGTGGTCAAGCCTGCGCTAAGTGACGACTCACACACGCTAAGATAAAGCTCAAAGACAATAATGCTGCAGTTTCAGCACCGAAGTGTATAATCGCAACCGAATCACATTTAATTATGCACAGAGAGATCCATGGTACAGATAGGTAAAACCTGCAAACTTGAGGTTGTAAAACAAGTCAGCTTTGGCGTGTATTTAAACGCCCACGAATTAGGGCAAGTACTGCTGCCAAACAAAGTCACCCCAAAAGACTGCCAAGTCGGTGATCTGCTTGACGTGTTTCTGTATCTAGATTCTGAAGATATCGTGATTGCTACCACTCGCCGTCCATTGGCACAGGTAGGCGAATTTGCCTATTTAAAAGCAGTTGCAACCGGCCCTTATGGCGCCTTTTTAGACTGGGGCTTAGATAAAGATTTATTACTGCCCTTCGGTGAGCAACATAAGCCTATCGAAGAAGGCCGTTCATATCTGGTCTATGTACACGCTAACCGCGCCGATGAACGCATCATGGCCTCATCAAAAATCGATAAGTTCCTCGATAAGACAGAGCCGGACTACACAGTCGGTGAGCAGGTCGATTTATATATCGGTGGCACCACAGATTTAGGCTACAAAGCCATTATTAATCATGCCCATTGGGGCGTGATTTACGAAAACGAAGTGTTCCAAAAACTGCGTTTCGGCCAAAGACTCAAAGGTTTCATCAAACAAGTGCGCCGCGACGGCAAAATCGATCTTGTGCTGCAACAAGGCAGTAAACAAGAGTTAGATAAGCACGCCCACATCATTCTGATCAAACTCAAACAGGCTGGCGGCTTCTTAGCCCTGACCGATAAAACCGATGCTGAAATCATTTACGATCAGCTTGGTATGAGTAAAAAAGCCTTCAAAAAAGCCATAGGTGGCTTATTTAAGAATGGCCAACTGAGCATAGATAATGATGGTCTGCGTTTAACTGAAACAGCAGAATAATCAACTCTATTCAGGACTTAGCGTTAAAATTGTACAGTTTACCGCCACTAAGACAGAGTTTGACTGACAACTCCTAGGATATTAAGCATGGCTCTGTTATAAACAAAGCCATGCTTTTTTCTTTGGAGCTTATATGGAACTCACGTTACACGAAGCCAGAGTCATCGGATGTCTGCTTGAGAAAGAAATCACCACCCCTGAGCAATATCCACTCTCGCTAAACTCATTGACCTTAGCCTGCAATCAAAAAACCAGCCGCGAGCCGGTACTCGAACTCAGCGAAACCCAAGTGCAAATCGCCGTTGATTCCCTAAATCGGAAACGTTTGATCAGCGAACAGTCGGGATTCGGCAGCCGCGTCGTTAAATACAAACACAGGTTCTGCAATACCGAATTCAGCGAACTTCAACTGTCCCCCGCCGCACTCGCCATCGTCTGTTTGTTGCTATTACGTGGCCCACAAACACCGGGAGAACTACGGACCCGCAGCAATCGCCTACACGAATTTAAAGACGTGATCGACGTTGAAGATTGCATCCGTCAATTAATAAGCTGTGAAAAGCCCTTCTTAAAACAATTACCCAGAGAAGCTGGTCGCCGTGAATCCCGTTATGTGGAATTATTCTCTGCGGCGTCATCGCACGAAAGTGCTAGTCAATCCCATAACACAAGTCATACCTTAGCCCATGTCGCTGCGTCTGTAGACGCAGAGCCGCTTGAATTAGTGAACAGAGTGACAGAGCTTGAACAACAAGTCGCCGAACTGAAGCAAAAGCTCGATGAATTAATCGCCTCATTGAGCTAATTAGCGATAGATAATGACTGATAAATACCGATGGATAATAAGTGCTATGTGAGCAACATGGCACTTATGGACCAATCCACTGTCTACCCAAGGGTGAGAAACTGAACCGCACCAACATAGTCGCGCCAAGCACCATAGCCCCTGAACCTAGCGCAAAAAAGAATAGAGACAGCACATGACCAATAATCCACCCAGCAGTTTCAACAACATGTTTATTATCGCCATGTTTGAACTGCGCAAATTTTTATTTAATACCCGCGGGATCATCGCCTTGGTCGCCTTTGGTTTAGTTTGGGGTGTACTTCTGCTTTACCCCATTCAAAGTGCATCGGCCATGTTATTGCAGCCCAATGTAAAAGATATCATCGACAGCTTATTTGGTGCCAATACCCTCAATGTGCTCTTTGAGTGGCCCGTGGCCGAAATGGCGGTGTTTTGGTGCTTTGCGCTGTATTTGTTTCCACTGTTCAGTATTCTTATCGCCGCCGATCAGTTCTCATCGGATAAAACCCGCGGCACGCTGCGCTTTTTAACCATACGCACTAGCCGTGACAGCTTATTGTTCGGCCGTTTTCTCGGCCAAATTCTGATCCAAGGTTTACTGATCCTATTAACGATTATCGCCACTGTCGCCCTCGCGCTCAGCCGCGACAGCCAACTGTTTTTATCTGCGTTAACATCTGGCGCCTTGGTGGGTCTTAACCTCATCATAGTGATCTTGCCCTACACGGCTGTGATGACTTTATTGTCCCTGTATGCGCGCACGGCACGCCAAGCTATGGTGTTTGCCACCATTTTATGGACAGTGATTTCCATCACTATCGTGGTGTTAGCGAATCAATCTAGCCTACTCGCACAACTCCAGTGGGTATTACCCGGTGCTCAACTGTCGGACATGCTCAATACCAATGGACTCAATAGCTTAGTCTATGCCCCTATTCCACTGTTACAAACCGCTGTGGCCCTCTTGCTCGGCAGAATTTATATGCAAAGGAGCTCGCTATGAGTCTGATCCAATGCCAAGGGCTATCGAAGTTTTACGGCAGCAAAAAGGCGCTGAATGATGTGAGTTTCAGTCTTGAAGCGGGTGCCCCCATCGCCCTTGTCGGTCCCAATGGCGCGGGTAAAACCACGCTTTTTAGCCTGTTATGCGGCTATTTATCACCCAGTTCTGGGACCATAACCCTACTCGGTGAAGCCCCCAATAGCCCTAAGCTCTTAGGCAAGATTGCCGCTTTGCCCCAGGATGCAGTACTCGATCCCAACTTGACGATTGTCAGCCAGTTAATATTTTTCGCTCGCCTGCAGGGCATGAACGTGGAGCAAGCAAAGCAAGAGGCACTGCGCGTGTTGGCCTTGGTCGATCTAATTGATGTTGCAGAGCAAAAACCGCCTAGTCTTAGCCACGGTATGAGTAAACGTGTATCGATTGCGCAGGCGCTGATCGGCTCGCCAGAATTAGTATTATTAGATGAACCGACGGCGGGACTCGACCCTGCCAATGCAAAAAAAGTCCGTGAACTGGTCAAAGCCTTATCACCCACCACGACCTTTATGATCAGCTCGCATAATCTCGATGAGCTCGAAAAGCTGTGCGATCAAGTGTTGTATTTAGATAAAGGCCAACTGAGTCAAGCTGTGTCAATGCATGCGTCGACTGACAGCGATTACCTGACGTTAACCATGCAAAACTGTGACAGCGATGCACTGCAAGCGGAAGTGGCAAAACTGGCGGGAGTGGTGAACATTAGCTCAAAACAAAGCAATGTGTTTATTATCCAGCTAGACGACACAAATACAGAAAAAGCGCACAACAATGATATTGAGATGCGCCTATTCGCCCTCTTCAATCAGCATCAATGGCAATACAAGATGCTGCTGAAAGGTCGCACTCTGGAAGAAACACTCTTTTCATAGGCAAGCGTTAAAAGGGATTTCTCATCACCCAACGGTTGAATAGTGTTCAATCCATAGCCTAAGCGCAATACGCCTTGCGCTTAGGCCTTTTAACTAAGGTTTTAAACTAAGGCTTTCAATAAGCCTTTAAATTAAGTCAGTCACTTCGCCCAGTAAAATCAGCCCACCACTCAATCCGACAAACTTGTACTTACTTTAGCAACACACAATCACCAAAAGCTTCACAAGCCTGTCAATAAAACACCAATCAACCGCGCAGAGCTTGCTATGGCTTTCAATCTCGGGACTAGCTTGTTATAACTCCCCTTCGATTGAACCTAAGCTGACTTCAGAGGTTTCTATGAACAAAGCACAACTTATCCAACGTATTGCCACCGAGCTCAATGCATCGCAAGCGAGCACTAAACCTGTGGTTGAGCAGATACTGCAACAGATCCACGTCGCCTTGAGCGAAGGCGAGAAAATTTTCCTGCCACAATTTGGCACCTTTGAACTCAGATACCATGTCGCTAAAACAGGGCGTAATCCACAAACGGGCGAAGCCATAGAAATCGACGGTTACAATCAGCCCAGCTTTAAAGCCTCAACCGCATTGAAGCAGCAAATCAATAGCGGCGCTTAGCTTCAATGTGCAGGCACTATTTTGCGAACATTAGTCAGCAGCCTTGATAGAAATGAGCCTCAACATAATTTGAGGCTCATTTTTTATCAAAAGAAAAATAACCGTTCCGCTTAGGGGAAAGTCTTAAACAATTAAGTAGTCGCTAAGTATTGCTCTCCTCACCTTGATAAAGTGGCGCAATATCGACATAGTCAGCAGCGTTTTCAGCACTTGGATCCTCGAGAAATGGCACACAACCGAGGAAAGGTGCCGTCATCATCTCTTTAAGGCTCGTCAGATTCTCCTCAAACATACTCATATTCGGGTTGACACGATTAGCAACCCAGCCTGCAATCTTAAGCCCATCGGCCAATATCGCCTCTTGAGTCAGCAATGCATGATTTAAGCAGCCGAGTTTCATGCCAACCACGAGTATCACTGGCAGTTCTAATCTCTGTACGACTTCCGAAAGATACCTGCCATCACCTAAGGGTAAACGCCAGCCTCCCGCGCCCTCAATCAAGCAAAAATCCGCTTGAGCAAATGCCACTAAATCTAAACTTTCAATGATAGCTTCAGGTGCTAAACTCACGCCCACTTGGGCGGCGGCAATGTGCGGTGCAATCGCAGGTTCGAAGGAAAAAGGATTGATGAGTGGATAAGCCAATTTTAACGATGATGACGTCATCAACTGTAACGCATCGGCATTACGCAATCCTTCAGAGGTTTGCGCGCAGCCCGAGGCGATGGGCTTAACACCTAAAGTCAACATAGTGTTAGCCGCAAGAATACTCACAGCAGAGTCAGCATTGGCTATGAGCCCTAAACGATTCACAGCGGTTAATAATGCCGCCGAAACCAAAGTCTTACCGCTATCGGTATCTGTACCTGTTACAAAATACATATTAGATCCTTATCTGTTGCTATGAGTTGTGCTTTGTTAAGCCCACTCTCCATAAGCTAAATGTCCATATAGCTAACGATCTCTATACGTAATGTTAAAAATCCAACGTTTTCTAGATATTAGTGCTAATTGATAATGCCATGACTAAAGGCATAATATGTAAACTTTAAAATCTGCGCCGAGCCCGTATTTGAACTATCTGGTAAGTTAAAGGCAAACCTTGGGGTAAACGTAGCGATTCGGCTTTGGCCTGCATGGCCTGCCAATCTTGACGACCACGCAGCCGTGGAGTGAATTCTGAAGCACTCATTGTTGAACCTGAAACCCGAGTTGTTGAACTGGCGACATGTACAGAAGCCCCCACACCTTTAATTGAATAGAGTAGTGCCTTAAGAGTGTCAAAATACACTGTCATAGGGACGAGTTGCACTTCAAGTAATTCCCATGTATCGAGTTTAAATGCAGCCTTGAGTGCTTGCATCGTCAAAAAGTCATTCACTCTTAACCCTAATTCAGCTAATTGATTCAAACTCCCCTGCGCTACTAGGCTCAAATGACACTCGCCGTTAGGCTTAAGTACCCGCGCTATTTCGGCTACCGCAGCGGGAAAATCAGCACACCATTGCAGGGCTAGATTAGAGTAAATAACATCCATGCAGCCATTGGTAAAAGGTAAACACTGCGCATCGGCACATACGCCGTGATAATCGGGATAAGACTGTTTTAGCTTTTGTAGCATGCCAAGGGCAATATCCACGGCAAATACTGTTGTGGATGAATTTTGCGTTGAGAGATCCGCTGGTTGAGACACACTGTGGTACGCAGAAAAATCCGTGCCTGGGCCTGCCCCTATGTCTAACAGATAACCTGCTGCCGAAAACTCACTGAGTAAACTGGCAGCGCTCAGGCGTTGTAATTGATTATGATCTTGGTAACTATGGGCCGCTGCGGAAAAACGTTCAGCAATTTGAGTCCCGTGCACATTGGACACAGTCCCCGCGAGAACGCCCCCATAAGAAACGCCCGCATTAAGCTCACTCAACTTAAGATCGCAAGAAATAAACTTGTTTGACTCATGAGCAAACTCACTACAGCTTGGATCACTAGACTTTATCAGGCTTGGCATTTTAACTAACACTCAACCATAAAAACTTAACATTCAATAAAATAACGCGATCTATAGGGTACATTTATCTGTACTCATAGGCAGATTCTCGTTCACTGAAAAGCGGAATACCAACACGACTGAGCACTTGGGCTAATTGCTCAACACAAGCAGCAATATCTTCAGGGCTATGGGTCGCCGTTAAGGTAATGCGTAACCGCGCCGACCCTACAGGCACCGTCGGCGGGCGAATCGCCCCAACCCAAATGCCCGCGGCTCTTAACGCTTCGGCGACTTGCAGGGTTTGCTGCGCATCGCCAATGATCAACGGCTGAATTGCGGTATCCGAACCTAAAAGGGGCACGGCAGCATCGAGGCATAACTGTTTGAATAGCGAAATATTCTCAAGCAGCTTTTGCTGTAACTCAGGATGTGCAGTGCAGTACCGAGTCGCGGCTAACGCTAATGCGGCATTGGCGGGCGATAAGGCGGTCGAATAAATATATTCGCGGGCATTACTGACCAAAAAGTCGATCAGCGCCTGACTCCCCAAAACCGCTGCGCCTTGGCAACCTAATGCCTTACCAAAGGTCACCACTTGCACATCGATAAGCTTGGCGGCTTTATCTCTTGCATCACTATCTTGATAGCCATCGAGCACCGCAAAACCATGAGCATCATCAACAATCAACCAAGTATTCTGTTGACGACAAAGCGCCGATAACTGCGTGATCGGCGCACAATCCCCGTCCATGCTAAACACGCTTTCTGTGATTAACGCCGATGCGTGATTTCGAGTCAGAAGCCGCTCAGCGCTCTCAAGCGAATTATGTAAAAAACGTTTTAACTGCGCACCGCTGTCCTGCAAACCATCGATAATTGAGGCATGCACAAGTTTATCGGCAATCACAGTATCTTGCTGATCAAACAAGGTTTTCATTAACGCCGTATTAGCACTAAAGCCCGAGCAGAATAGTAATCCCGCTTCATGCCCCGTTAAGGCGCAGAGTTCACGTTCAAGTGTGACATGCGCATCACTGTACCCTGTCACTAAGGGCGATGCGCCGCTACCCACACCGTAGGTCTGCGCACCAAGGTGCAGCGCTTCAACCAACTCAGGAACGCGGGATAAGCCTAAATAATCATTACTGCTAAAATTAACATAGGATCGACCTTCGAACACAAAGCGCGGGCTCGAAGTGGGTGCGTTAACATCAAAGCTGTGATCAACACTCAGCATTTTACGTTGCCGTAATAAACCTTGCTCACGTAAGGCTTGCTGACGGGCGGCAATTTTCATCTCGAGCAGAGAACTCATCGATTTAGCCTCAAGAATGATTGTCTTAAAAATGCTTGCTTGAAAAATGGAGTGCGGCCAATAAAGCTATCGGCCGCAATCAAAATAGGCTGCAGCCAACAAGGTTTACAGGCTATTCGACCTGTTTGTCGGACAACATGCGCTCAGCAGTATTACAAAGCAGCCGCGTCATAGAATTGTGCCGATGACTTATCTTGATAGGCCGCCGCTTTTGCTAAAACAGCACTTTCTTCTTCCAGTTTTGCCGCGGCGCCCTGCTCGGGACGTAAGCCTAAACGTCGAAATAGCCCCATATCATCGCTTTCTTCTGGGTTTGGTGTGGTCAGCAATTTACAACCATAGAAAATCGAGTTAGCGCCAGCAAAGAAACACATGGCCTGCAACTCATCACTCATATTTTCGCGGCCAGCCGATAACCGCACGCGGGAAAGCGGCATTAAGATACGCGCTACGGCGATAGTACGCACAAATTCGAGTGGGTCGAGGTCGTCAAGCTTCTCAAACGGCGTGCCCGCCACTTTAACTAACATATTGATCGGCACTGAATCAGGATGATGCGGTAAATTAGCCAGCTGTTGTAGTAAGCCTGCACGATCCGTCGCCTTTTCACCCATGCCGACAATCCCGCCCGAGCACACTTTCATGCCAGAAGCACGCACATGTGTCAGTGTATCTAAACGATTTTGATAGGTACGTGTCGTGATCACATCGCCGTAATATTCAGGCGAAGTATCTAAATTATGGTTGTAATAATCTAAGCCAGCACTGGCTAAATCATTCGCTTGATCTTCAGAAAGCATGCCAAGCGTCATGCAGGTTTCCATACCTAAGGCTTTAACTTCTTGCACCATTTGTTTAAGGTACGGCATGTCTTTTTCTTTTGGATTACGCCAAGCAGCGCCCATGCAGAAACGAGAGGCACCCGCGGCTTTAGCACTGCGTGCCTCGGTCAGCACAGTTTCCATTGCCAGCAAACGCTCTTTCTCTAGACCTGTGTCATAGCGAGCACTCTGCGGGCAATATTTACAATCCTCAGGGCAAGCACCGGTTTTAATCGATAATAAACGGCTAATTTGCACTTCATTAGGATCGTATACCTCACGGTGAATACTGTGTGCTTTAAATAATAAGTCATTCATCGGCAGCGCAAATAAGGCTTCGATTTCTTCCCGCTTCCAATCATGACGAACTTGCAACTGCGACATTGAACACCCTTTTTATTCTGTTTTTTATCTTGGCTAGGATAACCTCAGCCCTTAAACTGTCAACGCCAACCAGTGAACCCAGTTTACTAATGGCTACTTTATCACCAAAAAAAGTGAGCATTTATGCGCAATTTACTCGATTTTGACTTTGATAGCGCCCATATTTGGCATCCTTACACCTCAATGACCCGATCTCTTCCTATTTTTGGTGTACATAGTGCAAAGGGCTGCGAGCTTGAACTCGTCGATGGCCGCAAGCTGGTCGATGGCACTAGCTCGTGGTGGGCCTGTGTGCACGGCTATGCACATCCCGAGATATTAACCGCGATGGAAAAACAGTTGCATCAACTGAGCCATGTGATGTTTGGCGGTATCACCCATGAACCCGCCATTGAACTGTGTAAAAAACTTATCGCTATGACCTGCGAACCGCTAACAAAGGTCTTTTTGTGCGACTCTGGATCTATCTCAGTCGAAGTGGCAATTAAAATGGCGCTGCAATATTGGCAAGGTCAGAGTTGGCAAGGGCGAAGTGTACATGGAGAAGAGCGACCGCTAAAACAACGCATTCTTACCGTTAAGAAGGGTTACCACGGCGATACCTTTGCCGCGATGAGCGTATGCGATCCAGAAGGCGGCATGCACACTATGTTTGGCGATGCAGTAACCAAGCAATCATTTGTGCCCGCGCCACAAACCGCCTTTGGCGAAGCCTTACAAGCCGATGATTTAACCGCAATGCGCGACATATTAAGCATTAATCACCATGATATTGCCGCAGTGATTATAGAGCCGATAATGCAAGGCGCTGGCGGTATGCGTTTCTACAGCGCAGATTATTTAACAGGTCTTCGTGCCCTATGTGATGAATTTGATGTCCTACTGATCTTAGATGAAATCGCCACTGGCTTTGGTCGAACAGGCAAGCTTTTTGCCCATGAACACGCCAATATTACCCCTGATATCTTATGTTTAGGCAAAGCGCTGACGGGCGGTTATATCAGCCTAGCGGCAACGCTATGTACCGATAAAGTTGCCCAAGGAATCAGCCAATCTCCCGCTGGCGTGTTTATGCATGGTCCGACATTTATGGGCAACCCGCTGGCCTGCGCGGCGGCGTGTGCGAGCTTAGACTTAATCAATCGCAATGAATGGCAAGCGCAAGTGGCCGCTATCGAGCAGCAAATGCGCTTAGAACTTAACGATGCGATTGATTTGCCGAGCGTAAAAGATGTGCGAGTGCTCGGCGCAGTGGGCGTGTTAGAGATGCTCGAACCCGTCAATACCGCTGAGTTACAGCAGCAATTTGTCGATTTAGGCGTCTGGGTGCGCCCCTTCGCCAACCTTATCTATATCATGCCGCCCTATATCATTAGCTCAGCACAATTAAGCCAACTCACCAGCGCGATGAAGCAAGTCGCAGCAGGCATTAAAGTATCATCAAGCAGTGCCGAGCCGCAGCTTATCAGCCACGGTTGATACTTTAACGCTTGGCCATCTTTTAGCTTAACGCTCTTTCAACTCAATAAGCCTTTAATGTCGAATAAACGAACCCCTGCGCACTGTGCGCTAGGGGTTCGAACTGCCAGGCTTATATCAGTACTCAGCAGCCCCTTCCCTTGTTCGAATCTCGCATCCTCTTGATAGATAAACGCGCTAAGGTTGCAATTGCAATATTGCTCACAATTTCCATTAATACTCTGTAATTTAGTGCATTTATTTAATTCGCCAACTGGAAATTTTATCAAAGCCAACGATGCTTATATCACTCACTTTACACAACATATCTTTCGCCAAAAGCTGACAACAACTTGAGCAGAGGGAATGGCTTAAATCGCTACACAAAGAAAAGGAGATCATATGTTCAAACTCGCTGACATCCCCGTTAATCGAAAACTCGCACTACAGCTCATTATCGCCCTCGCAGGTGCCTTAATTTTACTCACTATTTCCGTAACGGCCCTAAAGCACAACCTGATGGCAGAGCGTGAAGCACGACTTAATGCCGTATTGTCCCTCGCCAGCAGCCGTATCCAAGCGTTGTCGCAATCACTGCCCCTAGAGCAAGCACAGCAAGCCGCTAAAGACATGTTGAACGACATGCGTTTTGATGGTGATAACTACTTGTTTGTGATTGATGAATCGAGGCACGTTATCGTTCATCCCATCAAAAAAGAACTGGTTGGCCAACAAATGGGTAATCGAGGCGAAGAGAATTATTGGTTCGAAATGGTCGAACTCGGCCGTGATGGCAAACAAGGATTAGTCGAATACCGCTGGACGACAGCGAATGGCAAATCAGCGCAAAAAATCTCACTTGTCATGGGATTTAAACCTTGGGGCTGGATCTTAGGCTCAGGTATGTTACTCCAAGATATCGAAGCCACCATTTGGAATGAATACCTCACCATGGGAGGCATTACATTTGTCATTATTGTGCTTATGGCTTGGCTAGGTTATGCCATTAGCCGCTCTA
This sequence comes from Shewanella sp. SM73, assembly GCF_025653795.1. NCBI lineage: Bacteria > Pseudomonadati > Pseudomonadota > Gammaproteobacteria > Alteromonadales > Shewanellaceae > Shewanella > Shewanella sp. SM73. Next base: position 197,311 of record NZ_JAKKRY010000001.1, on the reverse strand, counting down.
TTACTCAGCCATTGGATGATGTGAATCTGGCTATGCTCGCCATCACAAAAGGTGATTTAACGACTCAGCTAAAAATCTATGGTAAAGATGAACTTGGCATCTTAGCCCACAATATAAACCAAAGCATAGACTCCATTCGTAGCACTTTACTTCAAGCGAGTCATAGCGCTGACAATGTTGCACAGGCCTCGGCTCGGATCGCCTCAACTGCAGAGGAAACTAATCAAGCGGTAAATAATCAGCGGGATCAACTCGCCCAACTTGCCACCGCCATGAATGAAATGAGCGCCACTATCGCCGATGTCGCGAATAATGCGGAGAGCACAGCCAAAGATACCAAAGAAGCCACTTGGGAAGCTGGCCTTGGCGACCAAGATGTTCACGCCAGCGTAGATGGTATTCATGCTCTTGCCAAAGAAGTGGAGCAAGCGACGGATCAAGTGAATATGCTTAAAGAGGAAGTCATGCAGATCAGCGAGGTCACCTCTGTGATCAGCGCGATTTCAGACCAAACCAACTTGCTGGCACTGAATGCCGCCATTGAAGCCGCCCGCGCTGGCGAACAAGGGCGAGGGTTCGCTGTAGTCGCCGATGAAGTGAGGCAACTCGCCAGTCGCACTAGGCAATCGACCGAAGAAATTCAAAACACGATTTCATTATTGCAACAACGGGCCGTGAGCGCCGCTAAGGCAATGGATGCAAGCCGTGCACTGGCAGAAAACAGTGTGAGTCAATCAGCAAAAGCGGGTAAGGATTTATCGCTTATCGTTGCTCATATAAAACATGTGAGTGACATGGCAACCCATATCGCCACCGCCGCAGAAGAACAAAGTGTGGTCGCAGAAGACATGAACAGAAACGTGTGCGGGATTAATAACTCAGCGCTCGAAGTCTCTGAATCGGCAACTTATTTGGCTCAAGAAAGTGAAAGTTTGGCCGAATTATCACTGAATTTAAACAATAAACTGGCCGTATTCAAACTCTAGTCATGTATTTAGTTACACCCACAAACCTGTGCCAAACCGTTTAGCCAAGATAAGCCGCATAAAAAACTGCGCGATTATCTTGGCATTTCGTTAAACGTGCCGACGTCACTAAACTCATGTTACCGAACACGTATACCAAGCTTATTTTACCAAGCTAGAAATCAAGGCACGTAGCGCGGCAGGTTTTATCATTTTCGCCATATAGTGATAGCCGCGGCGTTGCACATCTTCCACCAGTTCTTTGCGAGTATTGGCGGTAATCAAAATGCCGGGTAAGTCTTTGCCATATAGGGCACGAATACCATCCATCGCATCGACGCCATTTTGGCCATCATCTAAATGGTAATCCGCGAGCACAATATCAGGCGCGACGCCTTTCAGTCCTAGTTTAATGCGTGCATCAGATAAATCTTTTGCACAGATAACCTCACACTGCCAGCGGCTTAATAAGCTTTCTAATCCAGCTAAAATGGCCTCTTCGTTGTCGATACACAACACTTTGATACCCGATAACGGCTGCAGCAGCGACGGCAACGCTTTCACTTGTGGTTGACGCACAGTTTCTCCAAGCGGAACACAAATGGAGAAGACCGAGCCGCGCCCTAAATGGGACGAAACCTGAATACCGTGTTCTAACACTTTACTGATGCGATCAGCAATCGCCAGACCTAAGCCCAAGCCGCTAACATTGTTGCTCTTAGGATTATTCAACCGCTTAAATTCTTTGAAAATTTCTTGGGTTTCTTTTTCATCAATACCACAACCCGTGTCTAACACTTGGATTTCAAGGTAATGACCTCGATGACGGCAACCAAATAACACTCTGCCACCGCGAGCATAACGGTAGGCATTGGTTAAAAAATTTTGCAGGACACGCCGTAACAGCGAAGGATCAGAATTAACGGTTGCGCTGCATGGGACCATCTTAAAACGAATTTGGTTGTCCGCTGCCATCGCTTCAAATTCCACCGATAACCCATTGATCAGTTCTGAAATCGCAAAGTCACGGCGATTAACATCCACCATACCTGAGTCGAGTTTAGAAATATCCAATAGGTCGGTGAGCAATTCGCCGGCAATTTTTAGCGAGCTATTCACATGGGATAAGGTGGTTCTGGCCTCACGATCTAGATTGGGATACTGAGATAACGACGCAGTGAACAGTCGCGCAGCATTAAGTGGCTGCATTAAATCATGGCCGACGGCGGCCAAGAAGCGACTCTTAGAAGCGTTGGCAATTTCTTCCTGCGCTTTAGCCTCCAGTAACTCACTGTTCAACATGGCTAATTCATAGGTACGTTCGTTAACGCGACTTTCTAAGGTTTCATTGGCCTCGAGCAGCGCGCGCTCCTGTTCGCGATACTGAGTAATGTCGGTAAAGGTCATCACAAAGCCGCCATCTGGCATAGGATTTCCCTGAATTTTTATCACTTTACCGTCCCTGCGATGGCGCTCAGAAGTGTGCGGCGTGCCATTACGCATATGCTGCACCCGCTGCTCAACCTGCTGTTCTATTTCCCCTTCACCACAATAACCCCGCGCCGCATTAAAGCGGATCACTTCACTGATGGGCATGCCCTGCTGCAAAAATCCCTCGGGATATTGATACAGCTCCACATATTTGTAATTCCATGCCACAAGATTGAGATCGTTATCGATAACACTCATGCCTTCATAGGCGTGTTCAATCGCGCCGCGCAACATGTCTTGGCTGAGCATGATTTTCGATGAAGCTTCATCGACCAGACTAAAGACTTCATCCAGCGCTAAATCGCGCCCTTGCAGCACAGAATCCATCACTAGCGCTGCGCTTGAAGCGCCAAGCACCCCCGCCAATAAACGTTCAGTGTGGGAAATCAACTCCGGCGGCGCCGCTTTATGCCAACTATCACTTTTTACCGCATCAATCGAGAAACGGCTAAAACTCTCATAGGCGCGCGTTGGGCTAACGAAGCGACTCGCCAGTATCAGTAAATCTTGCTGTGAAATCGGACCATTTTTCTTATTGGCGCTGTTTTTCAATTTGCCAGGACTCACAAAAGCACTGGCCTGAATACGCTCAGCCACACCTGCTCTAAACCAAATAGAACCCAATATATAACAGGCGATATTGGCAAAAAGAGCCGTCAGCGCATCACGCACATTGGGCGTTATCGCATCTAGTAGGCCTTTCTCGCTCGCAACGCCAGACAAGAACACCGATGAGCTTTGCACATCTGTCATGCCCTGCAACATGATGTAGAACCACAACGTAAAGCCCACGCCGAGCCCTAAAAATACCCCAGCACGATTGCCGTGTTTCCAATAGAGTCCACCGACTAAAGCTGGCGCAAGTTGGGCAAAAGCCCCAAAAGACAACATACCTAAATGGGACAAGGAATCACTGTCTGATAATGCCAAATAGCTGCCATAGCCTAAGCCCAGAATAATCACGATGGCTAAGCGACGGGCATTAAGTAACAGGTGCGAGAACTGACTGAAGTTTTTCTCGCGGATATGACCCGTGCGCAGCATCACTGGCACCAGCCATTCATTACTTACCATCACACTGATAGTCACTACAGCAACAATGACCATACCCGTTGCCGCAGATAAGGTGCCCAGCAAAGCAATAACAGCCAACAAGGGTTGATCTAACGCCAGCGGTAAATTAATCACATAGGTATCGGCCGACACTGAATCGCCGAGGATGATCTTCCCCGCCAAGGCAAGCGGTCCAACGAATAAACCGAAAAGCGCTAAATAGATGGGAAACAGCCAACGCCCCTTTGACAACACGGACTCATCGGCGCATTCCACCACCATTACATGGAACTGCCTTGGCATACATAAAAAGGCCGCCATTCCGACGAGTAACTCAGGCATTAAAGCTTCAATACGTGGATTGGGATAATTAATTAGTGACTGCGCATTGGCCTGCTGCCAAATATCCCCAAAACCATCGAACACTCCGAAACTGATGACGATGCCGACCAACAAAAATGCGGCAAGTTTCACCAGAGACTCAAAGGCAATCGCGAGCATCATGCCGGGATTATGCTCAGTCGCATCGAGTTTACGAGTACCAAATAAAATGGCAAATATGGCTAACAGCGAAGTGATCAGTAACGGAATTGTCACGCCATCGAGGGGATCGTCAGCGGGTTGAAACAAATTAAGACTGAACACCATCGCCTTAAGCTGCAGGGCGATATAGGGCATGATGCCAAACAAGGCAATTAAGGTGACTAAGGCGGCTAAGGTTTGAGATTTGCCATAACGGGCGGCAATAAAGTCGGCCACGGAAGTGATATTTTGCGCCTTAGACACTAATACCATCTTGCGTAACATGCCAAAACCTAAAGTAAAAATCAGAATAGGGCCGATAAAAATCGGTAAGAAAGACCAAAAATCCTTAGCCGATTGCCCAACTGTGCCTAAAAAACTCCACGAGGAGCAATAAACCGCTAAGCTCAGACCATAGATAACGACCTGAAGCTTTTTAGTGATCTGAGTAAACCAACGCTCCGCCCCCCAAGCCAATAGGAATAAAAGCGAGACATAACAGACGGCAATAACAGCAACGACTAAGGTTAAATTCATACTTTGCTCTTTTTTCTGATTATTGTGCGATAAAACCTGCCTAAAATCTAGCCGGATTTTTAATGCAACAGACTAAATATAAAGGAAAATTTAACACTAGACCAAGGTCTAATGGAGTTGCCGCCCCCTTGCATACCATACTCAGTCCACGCAATTTTTCAAAAGGGAAGCCCTATGAGCTCGCAGTCTCTCTACAAAGTCTCCGGCAATATCGCTGCCAATGCACTTGTAAACAACGATAAATATAAAACAATGTACCAAGAGTCGATTGTCAATCCTGAAGGTTTCTGGAGAGAACACGGCAAGCGTATTGATTGGATTAAACCCTATACCAAAATTAAAAAAACCTCTTTTGATGACCATAACTTATCGATCAATTGGTTTTACGATGGCACCCTGAATGCTTCAGCCAACTGTTTAGACCGTCACTTAGCCGAGCACAGTGATCGCGTGGCGATTATTTGGGAAGGCGATAACGCCAGCGAACAACGCAAAATCACCTACGGTGAATTACATGCAGATGTGTGTAAGTTTGCCAACGCACTGCGCAGCCAAGGCGTGCGCCGCGGGGATATAGTCACAATTTACATGCCTATGGTGCCAGAAGCCGCAGTCGCTATGCTTGCCTGTGCCCGTATCGGCGCTGTGCACTCTGTGGTCTTCGGTGGTTTCTCACCGGATTCAATCGCCTCTCGCGTCATTGACGGAAAATCCAAAGTCATTATTACCTCAGATGAAGGTATGCGCGGTGGCCGTGCAATTCCATTAAAGCGCAACATCGATGATGCCTTAAAGCACCCTGATGTCACTACCGTTGAGAAAGTCATCGTACTTAAACGCACGGGCGGCAAAGTGGATTGGGTAGAAAGCCGTGATGTGTGGTGGCACTCACTGATGGAAACCGCATCTGAGTACTGTCAACCAGAGGAAATGGACGCCGAAGCGCCATTATTCCTGCTGTATACCTCAGGTTCAACCGGTAATCCCAAGGGCGTATTGCACACCACTGGCGGCTACATGGTTTATGCATCTATGACCCATGAATATGTGTTCGACTACAAAGCGGGTGAAGTGTACTGGTGTACCGCGGATGTGGGTTGGATCACTGGCCACTCTTACATGGTTTACGGCCCGCTCGCCAATGGTGCGACTGTGCTTATCCATGAAGGTGTACCAAATCATCCAAGCCCTGCCCGTTTAGGCGAAATGATTGACCGCCATAAAGTGAACATTCTATATACAGCGCCAACCTTAATTCGCGCGCTGATGGCCGAAGGTAAACAACACTTCGATAAGTTCGATGGTAGTAGCTTGAGGATCATGGGCTCGGTAGGTGAACCTATCAACCCAGAAGCGTGGCGTTGGTACCATGAGGTCATAGGTCATGAGCATTGCCCTATCGTCGATACTTGGTGGCAAACTGAAACGGGCGGTATTTTGATCACCCCACTGCCAGGCGCGACCGATACTAAACCCGGCTCAGCTACCCGCCCGTTCTTTGGCGTTCAACCCGCCTTAGTGGATAACATGGGGAATATTTTAGAAGGTGAGAACGAAGGTAACTTAGTGTTACTCGATTCTTGGCCGGGCCAAATGCGTACTGTGTATGGCGACCATGAACGATTTGTACTGACCTACTTTAAAACCTTCCGTGGCATGTATTTTACCGGTGACGGCGCACGCCGCGATGAAGATGGCTACTACTGGATCACTGGCCGCGTCGATGACGTGATCAACGTGTCCGGCCACAGATTAGGTACAGCAGAGGTTGAAAGTGCGCTGGTATCACATGAACTGGTTGCAGAAGCTGCAGTAGTTGGCTACCCACATGATATTAAAGGCCAAGGTATTTATGCGTACGTCACGCTAACCCGTGGTACTGAAGAAACCGAAGAGCTACGTCAAGAGCTGCGTCAATGGGTTCGTAAAGAAATTGGTGCGCTAGCCACCCCAGATCTCATCCAATGGGCGACGGGCTTACCTAAGACACGTTCGGGCAAGATTATGCGCCGCTTCCTGCGTAAGATTGCCGCTAACGAAGTGACCAACTTAGGGGATGCATCAACCTTGGCCGATCCAGCTGTGATCGAGACCTTGATTGAATCACGCTTAAATCGTACTGAGTAATATCCGAGTTAAGAATAACGTCCACAACGCTTAGTCTATGCCCAATAGGCTAAGCGTAACCTGAACCTCCCTTTTTAAACCTCAGGTTAAAAGTGAACCCTGTTGAGAGAGTGTGTGTGATTGCTCCTTTCTCTAGCTTGCCCCTCCAACCAGGGGCATTTTTTTTGCCTGTTATGTTAAGCTTGCAGCCTCACTTTTATTCAGCATAGATTTTTTATCAGCGTGTCAGTCAAACTCAGAGACTATCAACAGCAAGCGGTTAATGCCGCCATCGCCCATTTTAGGCAAAGCCAAGCTTCCGCCGTACTCGTATTACCCACAGGCGCCGGCAAAAGCATAGTGATCGCCGAACTGGCACGCATCGCCAAAGGCAGAGTATTAGTGCTCACCCATGTGAAAGAATTAGTTGCACAAAATGCCGAGAAAGTCGGCCTCCTCACCGCACAAGCCAGTATCTATGCGGCGGGGCTTAATCAAAAAGCCACAGAGGGGAAAACCGTCGTTGCCAGTATTCAATCGGCGGCGCGGGGGTTAACCCAGTTCGATCAGCCGTTCTCGTTAGTCATTATTGATGAATGCCACAGAGTCAGCCTAGAAAAAACCAGCCAATATCAGCAAGTACTCAACCATTTACGTACGAAAAATCCCCAATTAAGATTGCTCGGTCTCACCGCCACGCCCTATCGCCTTGGCACTGGCTGGATTTATCAGCAACACTATCACGGCAAAGTAGGGTCTCCCGAACATGCCGTGTTCGAACATTGTGTGTTCGAGCTGCCCATAAGGCCGCTCATTAAGCAAGGTTACCTCACAGCGCCAACCCTGTTTGATGGCCTAAGTGCCCAGTACGACTTCAGCCAACTTAAAGCAAACGAGAATGGCGAATATGCCGAAGCCGAGGTTAACGATTTACTGGGACATTACGGCCGCGCGACCACTGCGATTGTGAAACAACTCATTGAACTGAGCCAACATAGAAAAGGTATTATCATTTTTGCGGCAACGGTACGTCACGCCAATGAGATTTTTAACATACTCAACCAAGCTCACGCTGCGCAGAGCGCCATTATCACGGCACAAACGCACGACAATGAACGTGACGCGACGATTGAACGCTTTAAAGCCCAAGAGCTTAAGTTTTTAGTCAACGTGGCTGTGTTGACGACAGGCTTCGACGCGCCCCATGTGGATTTGATTGCTATTTTGCGCCCTACCGCTTCAGTCAGTCTGTTTCAACAAATGATCGGCCGTGGATTGCGAATCGCTGAAGGCAAAAAAGATTGTCTTATCATCGACTATGCTGCCAATGGTTATGACTTGTATTTTCCCGAGGTCGGCCAAGCTAAACCCAACAGTAAATCGGTACCTGTGCAAGTGCATTGCCCAGTATGCGATTTTGCCAATATATTCTGGGGACTCACAGACGACGATGGCGACATTATCGAACACTTTGGTCGCCGCTGTCAGGGCATAGTCGAACAGCAAGGTAAAAAGCTGCAGTGTAACTTTCGATTTAGATCTAAATCTTGCCCTGATTGCGGCAAAGAGAATGATATCGCGGCGCGCATTTGCCAGCACTGCCAATCGACCCTCATCGATCCCGATAAACGCCTACGCCAAGTGCTCAGCCAGCAGCACCATCATTTATTCCGCTGCCAGCATATGAGCCTCATCGACGATGACGGCAATCTGAAAGTGCAGTACCTTGATATCGACGGTAATGAATTCAATCGCCGCTTTAAATTACAAACGCCGGCCCAGTGGCGAGCCCTATATGCCTTATTCATCTTTCCCCATAGCCGTACACCGGGATTAAAACCGAAAAAGTACACTAAGGTGACAGAGTTAATCAGCGATGCGGATAAATTCCGCATGCCCGATCTCTTGCTGCTGAAGAAACATAAAAAAGGCTGGGATCTGCTCGAAAGCTATTTTGATTATCAAGGTCGCTATCAAACTGAAAATAAACGCGGCTGACATTATCAATTCACTTAGGCCTATGGTATAAAACGACTAAAGTAATCCTAAGGAGCTATTATGTTCGTTGTTATTTTTGGCCGTCCAGGCTGTCCTTATTGCGTTCGTGCTGTGCAATTATCTGAGCAACTCGTTGAAAAACGTGATGACTTTAAGTTCAGATATGTCGATATCCATGCAGAAGGCATCTCTAAAGCAGATTTAGAAAAAACTGTCGGTAAGCCAGTTGAAACAGTACCGCAGATTTTTGTCGATGAGAAGCACATCGGTGGGTGCACAGATTTCGAGCAATATGTTCGTGAAAACAATCTGTTAGATTAAGCGCTATAGATATGTGATCCGCTTAATGCAAAAGGAGACCTAAGGTCTCCTTTTTAGTCTTTATCACAACCCAGTGGGATTAGAGCTTTCCATAAGATAGTGCTCGGTACATAAAACTGCCTAGAAAGCCCCCCTGAATCCAGCGCACCGTTGTCATCATCACTGCACATAATGTCAGCTTTAATATAATCACCAAACTCAAGATACGTTTCTTTTTAAAGATGCCGCATTAGTCGAACTTGCTAATGCCAATAATTATGTTAGAAAATATTTTGCAGTGGAATAAGTAAAACGAAGGTATTTAATTCGGTACTCAGTATTGGAGTTTAACGAGGGACATTCAGGGGGAAATTTGAGAGAGATACAGCTGAAAAAATAAGTGGTGGGTCGTGAAGGATTCGAACCTTCGACCAATTGGTTAAAAGCCAACTGCTCTACCGACTGAGCTAACGACCCATCTGATGTCTATTAAAACTGTTACTCTGATTTATACACTTTCAGTAAAGTGGTGTGTCATGAAGGATTTGAACCATTAGACTGATTGGTTAAAAGCCAACTGCCCTCACCTTATAAAAAATCGACTGAGCTAACGACCCATCTAAGTATTGCGATAAAACGATTCACTTATTGTAACATTTATAATGCAGATAATAAGTGGTGGGTCGTGAAGGATTCGAACCTTCGACCAATTGGTTAAAAGCCAACTGCTCTACCGACTGAGCTAACGACCCATCTGATGTTGCGCTGATTTATGCACTTTCAGTAAAGTGGTGTGTCATTAAGGATTAGAACCATTCGACTGATTGGTTAAAAGCCAACTGCCCTCGCTTTATAAAAAAAGCGACTGAGCTAACGACCCATCTGGTGTTGCACTTATTTATACACTTTCAGTAAAGTGGTGGGTCGTGAAGGATTCGAACCTTCGACCAATTGGTTAAAAGCCAACTGCTCTACCGACTGAGCTAACGACCCATCTGGTGTTGMRCTKATTTATACACTTTCAGTAAAGTGGTGGGTCGTGAAGGATTCGAACCTTCGACCAATTGGTTAAAAGCCAACTGCTCTACCGACTGAGCTAACGACCCATCGAGGTATAACGATAAAAATGTTCACTTATTTTGGCATCAACAATGCAAATAATAAGTGGTGGGTCGTGAAGGATTCGAACCTTCGACCAATTGGTTAAAAGCCAACTGCTCTACCGACTGAGCTAACGACCCATCTGGTGTTACGCTGATTTATGCACTTTCAGTAAAGTGGTGCGTCATTAAGGATTAGAACCATTCGACTGATTGGTTAAAAGCCAACTGCCCTAGCTTTATAAAAAAGCGACTGAGCTAACGACCCATTGTACTACTGACTATCTCATTAAATACCACTAACTTATTCTATTCATTAGAGTAAGTGGTGGGTCGTGAAGGATTCGAACCTTCGACCAATTGGTTAAAAGCCAACTGCTCTACCGACTGAGCTAACGACCCATTTACTGGTATTTCACGCCCCGAACGACCTCGCCGCTCTGAGGGCGCCTATAATACCTTTTTCATCTTCTCATGCAAGCGCAAATTCCCAATTTTTTGTCGTTTGCATGAAAAACAGACTAAGAGTATGTTTTTTAGTTAATTACGCTTTAATTGCAGCCAGTTGCTGCTGTGCAATGCGTGCTGCGGCGCTGTTTGCGTAATCTTTGACAACTTGTTGGTAGTATTGCATCGCACCAGCTTTATCACCGGTTTTCTCGGCGATCATGCCAAGCTTCACTAAACTATCTCCACGTTTATTAGAATCACTAAAACGATCAACCACAGTTTTGAAGGCTTGTTTGGCTTCTGCAAATTCGCTCTTATTAAATAATAGCTGTCCTAACCAATAGTTCGCATTCGCGGCATACACAGAGTCTGGGTATTGTTTGATAAAAGCACGGAAGGCAGGAATGGCATCGTCATACTTACGCTCTTTTAAGACTAAGTTAACGGCATTTTCATAACTTGCAGTTTCACTTAAACTACTTGCGGCAGCATTGGTCGATACCACAGAGGGGATTGATGTCGCTGCAGCTGCAGGTGCGGCAGATGCCTTTGAGGATAAATTAGCAAGCTCATCATATAACTGACGCTGACGCTCTTGCATCTGCTCAATCTGATAATTCTGTTGTTCGGTTAAACCGCGTAAATCGAGAACTTCCTGCTGCAGTGTATCAAGACGACGTTGCATCTCGAGCTCACTTTGTTGTCTCGATTTTACAATACGTTCGATACGAGCAAGTCTGTCATCACCCGAACCACCAGCAATATCCTCCACAGGAGCAGGCGCTGCAACTGCAGCGCCCGCACCAAGGAACATTGCCGTAATTAAGACGGCACGTTTCATTGTGTTACTCTCCGAGATTCAATCTTAGTAAACTAAAACTGCACGACGGTTTTTGCCAAAACCTTCATCAGTGCGAGAAAAATCAAGTGGTTTTTCTTCGCCATAGCTGACTACGCTCATTTGGCTTGGCTGTACGCCCATACCTTGTAGGTATTTAGCAACGGCTTTAGCACGACGTTCGCCCAGAGCAATGTTGTACTCAGGAGTGCCACGCTCGTCCGCATGACCTTCAATCAGTACGCGCACACTTGGGTGCTCAACTAAGTAAGTACCATGAGCTTCTAATACAGCGGCGAATTCAGTTTGAACTTCACTGCGGTCGAAATCGAAGTAAATGATGTGTTCTTTTCTCAACTCTTCTAACTGCTGACGTTGCTGCTCTTCAGATGACAACATAGCACCCACACCACCAGTTTGAATGCCACCATTCAGTTCGCTACCTGAACCGTTTGTTGAGCCCATTGCATCAGTTTCTGATTCTGAAGTTGAGCTACATGCACTAATAGCCATAATTGGAAGTGCTACCAACATAGCTTTTAACAACTTATTCAGATCCATTACGTGTTCCTTATAAAATTAAATGTGATTAAATCAAGGTATAACATTAGAGAAACGGAGACCAAGAAGGTGATTTCACCTCGCCTTGACCCACGGGTAATCTCGCTTTAAAGCGTCCATCCGTAGAAACAGCTGCTAATACTTGCTTACCTTGGTGTGTAGTGCCATATATGACCATAGTACCATTAGGCGCCACACTTGGGGATTCATCCAAGCGTGTAGAAGTTAGCACCTGCATAAAACGCGTATTTAAATCCATACGCGCAATATTAAACTTACCGTTAGTACGGTTAACAAAAATCATACTACGTCCATCTGGCGTAATTGAACCACCAAGGTTCCATTCACCTTCAAATGTTTCACGACTCACTTTACCTGAACTTAACTCTACGCGATAAATTTGCGGTCTACCACCACGTTCAGAGGTGAAAATCAACGACTTCCCATCAGGATACCATGATGGTTCAGTATCGATAGCATAGTGATTGGTAATACGCTTAATCGCTTTTGTCGCAATATCGATAACATAGATCTCAGGCTGACCATCCTTAGACAGCGTCACAGCCAAAGATTTGCCATCAGGAGAGAAAGCCGGCGCACCGTTAATACCAGGGAAAGAGCTCACTTTAGTGCGCACTTGGGTATAAAGGTCTTGTACGAAAATCTCTGCTTTTTTATTTTCAAAGCTAACATACGCCAAACGACGCCCATCAGGCGACCAAGTGGGTGACATTAATGGCTCAGGTGAGCGCAGTAACATTTGCTCGTTAAAACCATCATAGTCAGCAACCATCAACTGATAAGGTGCTTTTTGAGTATGATTAACCACGACGTAGGAGATCCGCGTTAAGAATGCACCGCGAATACCGGTTAACTTTTCATAGACGATATCGCTAATTCTATGACCATATTGACGAAATTGCGCTGCTGAAATCACAGTTTGGCGACTGTCCATCAAAAATTCTGTAGCGCTGACTGAGCCTTTCAATGCTTGGTTTTGTGCTTTAACTAAATCGATTAAATCAAAGCTCACCAAATACTGATCGGTTCCGTAAGGTTTCACAGTACCTAACACCACAGCTTCTGCGCCAACGCTAGACCATGAACTAGGTTGAAACTGAGCCAAAGCACCAATATTGCGCTGAGGTAGTCCGAGCTCGTCTAAAGGTTTAAAGGTACCGCTACGAGCTAAGTCAGACATCACCACATCAGCAATCGCTTGTGGCGGTGCGCCAGGACCTTGCCATACAAAAGGCATCACAGCGATGGGACGCGCTGCGTCAACACCTTCTGTGATCACAATATCCAATGCCGCTTTCGCGGGGGTGGTGCACAGCATAACTGCCAGTGCTAACCATTTTGCCAATATTTTCATGGTGCTCCTTTAATTAAACGTTGGTTCAACGATTAAGTTAATTTCTTTCATCAAGTTATAAACCGCAGGATCCGGAGACACAGGCAGTTTGCCCGCTTTCAAAATCGCCGCTTTTGCTGCACGACAAACGTTGGGATCACCACCTTTTGTTTGGCTGCTGATCACAAACCCATCATTCGCTAAACGCACAGAGACAGTACAAGTCTTTCCACGCATAGATTCATCCACTACCAAATTACGTTGAATAGTTGATTTTATCATTGCCTGATACTTACCGACTTCACTCTGCATCTGCTTATTCATGGTTTGCGACAGCGCCGCTTGCTCAGCCGCTAATGCATCAGCCATTTCCTGCTCTTGATCGGCAAGGGCTTTAGCATCTGCTTTAGCTTTAGCATCTGCTTTAGCTTTAGCATCTGCTTTAGCTTTAGCATCTGCTTTAGCTTTAGCATCCGCTTTAGCTTTGGCATCCGCTTTAGCTTTGGCATCCGCTTTAGCTTTGGCATCTGCTTTAGCTTTAGCATCTGCCTCCGCTTTAGCTTCCGCATCTGCTTTTTGCTTACGGTCAGTTTCAGCTTTCACTGCAGCAGCTTCTTCAACCTTGCGTTTTTCAGCGGCTTTTTGTGCGGCGTCTTCAGCAACCTTACGCTCCTGCTCTTTCAGCTTACGGTCGGCTTCGGCTTTGACCGCCTTTTCCTTTTCCTGCTGCTGTTTCACCAGGGCTAATTTGGTCGCTTCATTGGCTTTTTGAATCTCAATTTCCTGCTGCTTACGTTCTTGCTCTAGCTGTTTAATCTGAGCTTGTTCGCGCTCGCGTGCCTGTTTCGCTTCTTGAGCTTTGCGTTCAAGCTCGGCTTGACGTTCTTGCTCACGGCGTTCGGCATCACGCTTTTCTTGCTTAAGTTTCTCAACTTGATTAGCCACTTTTTGCTGATCAACCATAACCGCTTTGATTGCTGGTGCGCTAACTTGTTGCATAGGCTCAGGTTTGTGAGAAAAATCTATTCCTAACGCCAGAATAATTATCACGCCAATATGAATACCCGCTGAAATTGACAGAGGTAATGTTACATCTGACTTATCTGCCACCTATTTCTCCTTGGGTGAATCCGTCATCAAACCGACTGATGGCACGCCAGCTTGCTGCAGTGTCACCATCAACTGAATCACTTTATCGTAAGGAATATTTCTATCGGCCTTAACCACTACCGGACGCTCTGGCTCTGTCACCATAAGCGCAGCGACCTCAGTCGCAAGCTCTTCCAATTCCATAGGGACGTTGGTCGAACCGCCTTTATTGAGATAATAATCGCCATCACCATCAATCGAGGCAACCACTGGCGGTTTACTGTCCGAGGGTAACACTTCTGCCGCCCCTTGAGGCAGCTCAACTTTGACCCCTTGGGTCACTATGGGTGCTGTTACCATAAAAATAATTAACAGCACGAGCATGACGTCGATATAAGGCACCACGTTGATTTCAGCAACGGGGCGACGACGTTTGCGCTGATAAGCTGGTTGCATTATGCCCCTTCCTTCTCACTGTATGCTTGGCGATGCAAAATGCTGGAGAACTCTTCCATAAAGTTTGCGTAAGCCATTTCTAATTTATCGACTTGAGTCGAGAAACGGTTGTACGCAATTACCGCTGGAATTGCAGCAAATAAACCCATAGCCGTTGCAATCAAAGCTTCAGCAATACCGGGGGCAACCATAGCTAAGGTGGCGTTTTCCATCGAACCAATAGC
This sequence comes from Shewanella sp. SM73, assembly GCF_025653795.1. Taxonomy (NCBI): domain Bacteria; kingdom Pseudomonadati; phylum Pseudomonadota; class Gammaproteobacteria; order Alteromonadales; family Shewanellaceae; genus Shewanella; species Shewanella sp. SM73. The sequence goes on along the minus strand of NZ_JAKKRY010000001.1, from coordinate 182,267 downwards.
GATAAAAGAATTCATGATCCCCCATACCGTACCAAATAAACCGATATAAGGGCTAGTCGAACCAATCGTTGCTAATAACGGTAAGTTAGCTTCTAACTTTTCCATTTCGCGAGACAAGGTCACACGCATAGCTCGCGATGTACCATCCATGACGGCATCGGGCACTTTGCTATTTAATTTATTCAGGCGTGAATATTCCTTAAAGCCAGTCACAAATAATGACTCTAAACCGCTATTATCTGGACGAGATGATAATTCTTTATACAAACGGTTTAAATCAACACCTGACCAAAATTTATCTTCAAACTTCGCCGATTTACTTTTTGCGGATGTCAGTAAGCTACGGCGTTGTAAAATCACCGTCCAAGACATCACCGACAAGCAAAGTAAAGTGAACATAACAAATTTCACTAATAAACTGGCTTGTAAAAATAACCCAACAATCGACATATCAGCTTGCACTGTCAAACTCCTGCACAATATTTAAGGGAATAGCTCGGGGACGCATACGTGATAGCGCAACACAAACAACCAGCACTGTGCCTTCACAATAACAGTCTCCCTGTTTATCGACCAAACGTTGATGAAAGATCAACGAGGCCTTTTTCAACTCTATGACCTTAGTTTCAACAATAAGGTTCTGTTCAAAACGTGCTGCTTTGCGAAAATCGAGTTCCGCACGCTTTACGACAAAAGCGGTGTCGTCGGCTAATAACGCAGTCTGACTCACGCCAAGGGCTTTTAGCCACTCGGTTCGCGCGCGCTCAAAAAAGTTGAGGTAGTTCGAATGATAGACAACGCCACCAGCGTCGGTGTCTTCGTAATAGACTGAAATTGGCCAATGAAACATCATTTGAAAATAAGCAAATTTTGGTTGAAAAATTGACGCTTACTATACCTAGGGAAACAAGACTTGTGAATGACCCGATGAAGATATAGATAGGAATAGCGCGGGTTTCAGATGAATAGGGGCAATTGTAAAAGAGAATGGGGTCAAACGACCCCATTTTATTAACATAGTTAGTTATTTTGCGATAGCTTGTGGCAAGGTTAAGCCAAAACTCTGCCACAAGAAACTGTAGATGTCGGCAAATTCGTCGATCTTCATCGCCGTGGGCTTACCCGCTCCATGACCAGCATTTGACTCGATACGCATAATGACTGGTTTATTGCCCTGCTGTTTCTCCTGCAGCATGGCCGCAAACTTGAAACTGTGTAATGGCACAACACGATCATCATGATCCGCAGTCATTACCATAGTCGCAGGATAAGCTTGTGCTTTTACATTATGATAGGGCGAATAAGCCAATAGCGCAGGGAATTGCTCTGCTTTATCGGCACTGCCGTATTCACTCGTCCAAGCCCAACCAATAGTGAACTTGTGGAAACGCAGCATATCCAAGACGCCCACCGCAGGTAATACGGCAGCAAAAAGTTCAGGACGTTGAGTCACAGCAGCGCCCATCAACAGACCACCATTACTGCGGCCATAGGCACCTAACTTAGAGCTGTTGGTGTATTTTTCGTTTACCAGATATTCAGCAGCAGCAAAATAGTCATCAAACACATTTTGCTTTTTGTCGAACATCCCCGCTTGATGCCAGCTTTCGCCATACTCAGCGCCGCCACGTAAACTCGGCACGGCATAAATGCCACCCATGTCTAACCAAGCGATATTAGCAGGGCTAAAACGTGGTGTCATCGAAATGGCAAAACCACCATAGGCATAAAGTAATGTCGGATTTTGACCGTTTTTCACTAAGCCCTTTTTATAGGAGAGCATCATAGGCACACGCGTACCGTCTTTGCTGCTATAGAAAACCTGTTCAGAAACATAGTCATCGGGATTAAACGAGACTTTGGGTTTAGCAATGACGGTTGAACCGCCAGTTTTAAAATCAAACTTATAGGTGGTTTCAGGCTGAATATAACTATTAAACACATAATAGAAATAATCTTTGCTGGCTTTACCAAAAGGCCCTGCCACATTGCCAAGACCAGGCAATGCCACATCTTGACGCTTCTGACCACCCATACTGTAAATCGATAATTGACCTAACACATCATGTAAATAACTCACCACTAAATGGTCATTAATAATGGCGACATTATTAATCGGATCTTTAGACTCAGGAATAATCGTTTGCCATTGCGATTTATCACTATTGCGGGTGTCAATCGCAATCACTTTACCATTAGGCGCCTCTAAGTCGGTTTTGAAATAAAACACTGAACCATCATTACCGAGAAACTCATATTCAGCTTCTAATTTGAGGATCAATTCCACCACTTGGGATTTAGGCTCAAATAACGATTTATAGAAGAAACGATTACGCTTATCCGTACCTTGAGAAATCGACAGTAATAAGTATTCACCTTTCTCAGAGACATCAATGCCAAAGCCCCAATCTTTATTCTGTGGACGCTCATAAATCAATAGATCTTGATGTTGGTCTGTGCCTAATTTGTGGTAATACACTTTTTGGTTAAAATTAACGTCAGCTAAGACATCACCCCCTGCTGGGGCATCATAACGGGCGTAGAACACACCTTGGTTTTCTTTATCCCACACTGCGCTAGAAAATTTAATCCATTTCAGTTCATCGGCCAGTTTCTTACCGGTTGCAATATCAACGAACTGCCATTGTTGCCAATCTGAGCCAGAATTTGAAACGCCATAGGCTAAAATTTTACCGTCATTACTCACTGCCACGCCGGATAAGGCAACAGTACCATCCGCAGACAGTTTATTTGGGTCAAGAACAGGCTTTTCAACACCATCTAAACCTTTAACGTACAAAACCGATTGCGCCTGTAGGCCATCATTACGGTAGTAAAATTGATTGTCGCCGTTTTCAAACGGAGCAGAGACTTTTTCGTAATTCCAAAGTTCTGTAATACGTTCGACCACAGCTTGTTTATTGGGGATCTTAGCGAGGTAGGCTTGACCAAAGTCTTGTTGTTCTTTTACCCACTCTTCAGTTTCAGGCGTATTGGCCTCCAGATGACGATAAGGGTCGGCCACTGCGACACCATGAATGGTTTCGACGAGGTCATCTTTTTCAGTAACAGGGTAAACGAGTTTAGTTGCGCTTGCCTGCTCAGTCGAATTTTGCTCAGGTGCATTGCCACTTTGGCAGGCACCGAGTGCCATCCCCAATGTGGCCACTAACAAACCTTGCTTTGCAAGGCGAAATCTTAATGCCATCGTGTTGTCGTCCTTCTTATGGTTTCGGGCTTAAGGCCTTTTCAGCAAGTACTATACAAGCAAAAAAAATCATGGCAATGGCGTAACTTAATATGAAGTTTTTTAAGCTGTATCGTGAATTTAACAAAATAGCAGCAAGGATAAGCTTATTGAAGTGTATTATTATGCATTAATAGTGAGTTATAAGTTATTAATCAAGGTAAATAGTGACTTAAGTGATATAAATCACCTTTATAGCCATTAGAATTACTAATGTTTATGGGCAATTTTTCTCGTTTGTTTTACAACAGGTTTCCCAATAGAATGTGCTTGTTTTCAGGAGATAACTGCTTGCAGATATCGAAAACAAAGAACTTTTAAACTGGTGTGTTCCCAACACTTCAGTTTCTTTTCTGGTTCTTATGCTTGACTTCCTTCCTTCAATTTGTTGATTGCAAATGCATTATTTTTGCGGCCCGCTTAGTTTAAGCGGGCTTTTTTTTTAGCATTTCAAACACTATCCTGATTATTGCAACGGCCAAGTTTTATACTTCATCTATATTACTCGTACTTATCCCACTCTCGCTTTCTGCAGTACTTGTTGAGGTGGATATGTCATATCTACAAATTAAAAAATCTCATTATTTTTACCCATACGCGCAAATTGAGCGAATCATTCGATTAAAGTGGCATAATGCCTGAACTCTCCTTCTTTTAAAAACGACAATGCCAAGTCATAAACTTGGCATTGAAAAATACTTAAAACCTAGGTAAAACAAACACTACAAAGGTTTACTGATCCGTATAACAACACGACGGTTACGCGCCCTTTCATCCATATCATCATTGGAGGCCACGTGACGACGCTCACCATGCCCGAATGTGACAATACGATCTTGAGGAATACCACTGGCAACAAAGAACTCTTTTACCGACGCAGCTCGTGTATCCGACACTTTCTGGTTTACTGAACGGCCACCATAACTGTCGGTATACGCATCCACCAGCACTAACTCTACCAAGGGATCATAGGCTAAATATTCTTGCACCCGAGACAGTTGTTGCTGGGAGAAACGAGTTAAATCGGTACCGCCTTCATCGTAATTTAATACAGTAAAAGCAATATCTTCAAAGCTATAGGGCAATAAATGCGCTAGACAAGCTTTAAACTCAGTATATTTACGGCCAAAATTAGCTGAAGACAAACCCACAGCTATCTTATTCGACTCATTATACCAATCAGCATAGTAGAACGTTGGTTCCATACCGCGACTCAACTCTGCTAACATAGACCAAGCTGCGCGCTTAGGCACTTCCCCGTTAAAGTACTTTTGATAATGTAATGAAGTGATCTCTTTCGATACCACACCAGGACGCCACTGTGGCGCACGGCTAATTAATTTCGCCTGCGTCACTTGATCAGGTTTTACCCACATATCTAAGGTAAAAGTCATATTCTGCTGTTTACCCGCTTCACTGGTAAAAATTGCTTTACCGTAAGAAGGAATATCATGCTCAAGGCGACAGACGATGGGAGTATTTTCACTCACTCGCCACTGAGAATCACTTAAAGAGGCGACATAATGGCGCAACTCTGCCATTGCAGTTGCTGGAACGCATAAAATTGATACTAATATCAGTTTTCGCCACATAGCCTTTACTCATGTTTAATCGGTTACATGGCTTTATCGGCAAACTATTTAGTTCCTTTAGCTCATAAAACCACCAATCAAGCATGACACACCCCAACACATTTAGCATAATAGCGCCCTGTGAATTTTCTTGAGTACTTTATGAGTGACATTTGCGACGCGAACAAATTGAAATACCGATTTCGAGGCTACTTTCCCGTAGTCATTGATGTCGAAACTGCGGGCTTCAACTCTCAAACCGATGCGTTGCTAGAAATTGCCGTCACCCTACTAAAAATGGACAATGAAGGTGTGATAGGAATCGATAAAACCCTACACTTCCACATTGAGCCCTTTGAAGGTGCAAATTTAGAACCCGAAGCGTTAGCATTCAACGGTATTGATCCCACTAATCCGTTACGGGGAGCGGTGAGCGAGAAAGAAGCCTTTTTAGAAATCTTTAAAGCCGTGAAGAAAGCCCAAAAAGCCTCCGACTGCCATCGCAGTATCATAGTGGCGCACAATGCGGCATTCGATCATGGTTTTGTGAGTAAGGCGATAGAACGTTGCGACTTAAAACGCTCGCCGTTTCATCCTTTTGCCACCTTTGACACAGCTACGCTTGCCGGACTCGCCATTGGTCATACCGTACTTGCCAAGGCATGCATTATGGCGGGTATTCCCTTCGATAATAAAGAAGCCCATTCGGCGCTATATGATACCGAACGTACCGCGGAGCTTTTTTGTCACATAGTGAATCGTTGGAAATCATTAGGTGGCTGGCCGTTACTGGCCGTGGATGCGCAGGATGCGCAGGATGCAGAAAGCGGTACTGTGGAATAAATTGAACAGTTAACAATAGATCTTCAGCAATGAAAAAACAAAAAAGCTGCCATTGGCAGCTTTTTTCATTTAACAGGCGACTGTGATTAGAAAAGTACTAATTACAGTGAGCTTGCGTTTTCAGACAGGTAAGCAGCAACACCTTCAGTGCTTGCATTCATACCTTTATCGCCTTTTTCCCAGCCAGCAGGACAAACATCACCGTGCTCTTCATGGAATTGCAGTGCATCGATCATACGTAGCATTTCATCAACGTTACGGCCTAATGGCAGATCGTTAACAACTTGGTGACGAACCATGCCTTCTTTGTCGATCAAGAATGAACCACGGAAAGCCACACCCGCTTCTGGATGCTCAACATCGTATGCTTTGCAGATTTCATGTTTAACATCAGCCACTAGCGTGTATTTAACTTGGCCAATACCGCCTTTTTCAACTGGGGTGTTACGCCATGCATTGTGGGTAAACTGAGAATCGATAGACACACCAATCACTTCTACGCCACGCTTAGTGAACTCTTCCATACGGTGATCAAAAGCGATCAACTCTGATGGGCAAACGAAAGTGAAGTCAAGTGGATAGAAGAATACGACGGCTGGTTTGCCTTTGATGGCTGCAGTCAAGTTAAAGCTATCAACGATTTCGCCAGAACCTAATACAGCTGCAGCAGTAAAATCAGGAGCCTGACGGCCTACTAATACGCTCATTTTATATCTCCATCTATGAGTTGAACTAAGTGTAAGGCAAGATGCCTTCTAGCCAGTATGTTCTCAACCTAGGTCAAGTTAAATCCTTACTGATTAAAAGGTGTTCTTACCAATCAAATCCTTAGGCATTATAAGTCGTGTGCTGTGCCTTACAACCTATTTAAGACCAATATCACATTTTTCAAGGGTATTTCCGTTTTGCCTGACTAAGGATAGAGCAATCTGCGTATCCTGTGTGCGGAGCAATCCACATTCGGCTAACAGACAAAACCCAGCATGATCACATTTTCAGATATTTTTCAGATAAGCCCTCGGCAAACTGGACATCCACTGCCTTTGCAGTCGAAAATAGCTCCTTTGGCTTAAAGAATTAAGAAAATTGATAATGAATGCAGTCGTAATTGCAGTGTGCTTAATGTTAGCACTCAGTTTAGCTAGGGTGAATGTGGTTATTGCCCTGACCGTGAGCGCCCTCGTGGCGGGATTGGTAGGCGGAATGGATCTGCACCAAACTATAGATGCCTTTAATACAGGCTTAGGTGGCGGTGCACAAATTGCGCTCAGTTATGCATTATTAGGTGCTTTCGCTGTCGCACTATCGCATTCAGGCTTAACGACGCTGATTTCCAGAAGCATCATTAGTAGCCTTGGACAAGATCCTAATCCCACAAACACTAACTGGATACGCTGGTTACTGCTGTTATCGCTACTCGTCATGTCGATGGCTTCACAGAATATTTTACCGATCCATATCGCCTTCATTCCGATTTTAGTGCCACCACTATTACATGTGATGACCAAACTGAACATCGACCGCCGCCTTGTGGCTTGTGTTCTAACCTTCGGCCTAGTCACCACCTATATGATTTTACCGATTGGTTTTGGTGGCATTTTCTTAAATGATATTCTGCTTTCCAACTTAACCAGCAATGGCTTAGCCGCTGCTCGCGAGCAAATTCCGCCAGCCATGTTAATTCCAGCGGCGGGTATGGTCGTAGGGTTACTCACAGCAGTATTCATCAGTTACCGTAAACCTCGGACTTACGACGAGGCAAAAGTGTTAGTCGCTGAACCTGAAGAAAATCTCAACAAACGCAATATCATCATTGCTGCACTGGCGATATTAGCCACTCTCGTCGTACAACTTGAAACTGACTCTATGATTTTTGGTGCATTAGTCGGCTTCATGATTTTCAGTTTTTCGGGTGCCTTGAAGCATGTCGCCGACCAAGATATCTTCAACCAAGGTGTGCGAATGATGGCCAATATCGGCTTTATCATGATTTCAGCAGCTGGCTTTGCCGCTGTAGTGAAAGAAACCGGTGAAGTGGGTACGCTTGTGGCCTCGCTTAGCGACATCATTGGGGATAATAAAGCCCTCGCAGCCTTCTTGATGTTACTGGTTGGTCTACTGATCACTATGGGAATTGGGTCGTCTTTCTCCACCATTCCAATTATCGCGACGATATATGTACCATTGGCATTAAGTTTTGGTTTTTCAGTAGCGGCCACAATCGCGTTAGTTGGCACTGCCGCCGCGCTGGGTGATGCGGGCTCGCCAGCATCAGATTCCACCTTAGGTCCCACTGCAGGTTTGAATGCCGATGGTCAACACGATCACATTCGTGACAGCGTGATACCAACATTTATCCACTACAATATTCCACTATTAGTGTTTGGTTGGATTGCAGCCATGGTGTTGTAAGTGTTATCGCAGATGTTTACATTACCGTATTAGAAAGTAACAACAGCGCGGCATTCTCCGCGCTGTTTTTTATCTCGGGTATTCACTTTATTGCGGGCAGCTGGTTAACTCACTGATTCACTCGATAACTCACGTAATAACTCACGTAATAACTCACGTAATAATGAACGTGATAATTAAGGTGTCGGGTCAAGTTTGCGACTTCCTTGCTTATTCTTTTTATCCTCATATAACGCTTTATCCGCCGCTTGTAGCACTGCCTCAAAGGAAGCATAATCTTGCGAATCAGCCACACCGCAGGAGACTGTCAGCACATTTAAAAACTGCCGCTCTGCGACCGCCTGACGTAAATGTTCAGCCAACAATAAGGCCCGTTCAAAAGTACAATTAGCCAAGATGACGACAAACTCATCACCGCCGGTTCTGATTAACAAATCATTTTCTCGAAATACACTGCGCATCGCATCAACAATTTGCATGATCGCCATATCCCCGAGTTTATGCCCATAGGTATCATTAATGGTTTTGATTTTGTCGCCATCCACGCAGATCACCGCATAATGCCCCTTAGTCGCGACATCAAACAGTGTGGTCTCATAGACTTTCTTATTATAGGTTCGAGTAAAAGCATCCAATAACATCGCTTCACTAAACCGTTGGCGCTCAGTATGAAGTTTCCTAAAACGATTGATATTAATTTGAACAAAGAAGATCACGATAGATAACAAAAACCACAGGGGTAAATTCCACACAATGAAACGAAATATACTGATTTTATATGTCAGTGAAGTCATGTTATCTAAATGATTTGTCATCGAATAAAACAAGAACTCCGGCGTCAGTTCAGCCCAAAGGCTATCTGTCGTGATCACCAACTCAGTACCATAATCCGTTTTCTGCAATTCAACATGTTTATTACGCATAAAAACCGACGTCATTAGGGCCGTGTCAGCAATAACATCACCGATGAAATGATTAGGATCATTAGATGATGAAATCGGTGATGCCATCGATAAAATGACTTTCCCACTAACTTCATCTTGATAAGGAATGGATAATACGATTCCATCGGCTAAGGACTCTGGGGTCGCGTCTTTCGCGCAATAGTGCAGACTCTGACAAAACTCATTCGTTGAAGTACGGTCTTTAATCAGCCGCGCTTTTACGTCCTCAGGAATTGGGGTGGCAAAATACATGGCATCACTGCGATAAAGTCCCACATACAGGAATATATCTTCGGCATTGGTCTTTTTACTGGAATAGAGATAATCAAAGTAGCGTAAGACTTGTTCTTCTTCTGCGGAAAGCACTCCCCCTTGCGGCAGCATTAATCTGGAAGGGTCAAGTTGAAAAAGCGCTAAAGAGGATTTATTGAAATCAATAATATCGTGCAGAGATAAGCTTTTACCGAGCAGTTCAATATAACTCGGTGTAAGTTGCTCATTTTTTACAAAAGACACAAAGGATTTATGCTCTCTATCGATTTTAATCGGTAATAGAATAAGTAGGAGTACGACAAACAAGAGGGTCGCAAATTCAAATGATCGACGCAATAATAACCAGTTGAGAGCCGAATTTCCCATAATTCCTCTTAATCCCTGTTCTACCGACAATGTACCTTGCACAAAACGTAAACTGCGATCAATAACATTGCAAAATAAGCCAATAAAAACAACTTCAATAGATAATTATTATTTAGCTTATTCTAAACTTTAGCAGCTTAAGATAAAGTTGTTATTTCTGTATTGAACAAAAACAAAAAGGGAGCCTAGGCTCCCTTACTGACCACATCCGCTCAATTGAGCATCAGCAACTCAGATTATTTAGCAACTTTGGCTATTTAGTACCAAAGATTTTATCGCCCGCATCACCAAGACCAGGCAGGATATAACCTTTCTCGTTTAAGCATCTATCGATAGCGGCAGTATATAATTCGATATCCGGATGCGCCGCTTCTAAGGCTTTAATGCCTTCAGGCGCAGCCACTAGCACTAAGGCCTTAATTGAAGTACAACCGCGCTTTTTCAATAAATCGACGGTCGCAATCATAGAACCACCTGTCGCCAACATAGGGTCGACAACTAAAGCGATACGCTCGTTCATGTCGCTGGCCAGCTTCTCAAAATAAGGCACTGGCTCAAGGGTCTCTTCATCACGGTAAATACCGACAACTGAGATACGCGCACTTGGAATGTGCTCGAGTACGCCGTCCATCATACCCAAACCCGCACGTAAAATTGGCACGACAGTGACTTTTTTACCTTTGATTTGATCGACCTCAACCGGACCATTCCAGCCTTCAATCGTCACCGTTTCAGTTTCGAAATCTGCGGTAGCTTCATAGGTTAATAAACTACCCACTTCGGCGGCTAGTTCACGGAAACGTTTAGTGCTAATGTCACCTTCGCGCATTAAACCGATTTTGTGACGCACTAAAGGATGTTTAACCTCGACAACTTTCATTTTTCTCTCCTGCTTATTTTTCGGCGTATTATTTTAGGCAAATTTTTCAGATTCTAGTTGATTTGTTTACTAGGTAAAACAGAAAGTTTTGCCATTCGGTCTAATCGTGAGCTATCTCCCAAGAATAATCCCCAATCGTCTAAGATACCTACTGTGATTTACTATTTTGTGATCAAACTTAAGACCTCTAAAAATAGAATATCTCGCATTCAGACCAAAAAAACTCCGCCGAGGGGCATAAATCCAAATCATGACTTTCGACCCCTAGCACAAGCTGGTAGAATACCGCCGCATAAAATCCAATAACGATGTACCCGAGAGGATCCCTCCGTGAGCACACCTACCCCACTGAGCTATAAAGATGCCGGCGTTGATATTGATGCAGGTAATGCACTGGTAAGTAACATTAAAGCAGCCGTTAAACGTACCCGTCGTCCAGAAGTTATGGGCAACTTAGGTGGTTTTGGCGCCCTGTGTGAAATCCCCACTAAATACAAACAACCGGTTTTAGTCTCTGGCACCGATGGTGTTGGGACTAAATTACGTTTAGCTATCGACTATAAAAAACATGACACTGTCGGCATAGACTTAGTCGCCATGTGTGTGAACGATCTGATCGTCCAAGGCGCTGAGCCACTGTTTTTCCTCGATTACTACGCAACAGGCAAACTCGATGTTGAAACGGCAACGTCCGTCGTCAATGGCATCGGCGAAGGTTGTTTCCAATCTGGTTGTGCGTTAATTGGCGGTGAAACCGCTGAAATGCCAGGCATGTATGAAGGTGAAGATTACGACCTAGCGGGTTTCTGCGTGGGTGTAGTTGAAAAAGCCGACATTATTGACGGTAGCAAAGTGGCAGCGGGTGATGCACTTATTGCATTAGCCTCAAGCGGCCCTCATTCAAATGGTTACTCTTTAGTACGTAAAGTATTAGAAGTGAGCCAAGCAGACCCTCAACAAGATCTCAACGGCAAACCGCTGATTGAACATCTACTTGAGCCAACCAAAATTTACGTAAAATCATTGCTCAAACTGATTGAAGCATCTGATGTCCATGCGATGGCGCACATTACTGGCGGCGGCTTCTGGGAAAACATCCCGCGCGTACTGCCAGATAATTTAAAAGCGGTTATCCAAGGCGATTCATGGCAATGGCCCGCTGTTTTCAGTTGGTTAATGGAAAATGGCAACATTGCAGAATACGAAATGTATCGCACCTTCAACTGTGGCGTCGGCATGTTAGTCGCGCTGCCAGCCGATAAAGTGGATGCAGCACTTGCATTACTGGCTGCAGAAGGCGAACAAGCATGGCTTATCGGTGCTATCGCACATCGTGAAGGCAATGAAGAGCAAGTGGAGATCCTGTAATGCCCCAGAGCTGTCGTGTAGTTGTATTAATTTCCGGAAATGGCAGTAACCTGCAAGCGGTTATCGACGGTTGCGATGATAATCTGCAGGCCGAAGTTGTCGGAGTCATCAGTAATAAACCCGATGCCTATGGCCTAGTGCGCGCCCATCATGGCGAAATTGATACCAGCTGCGTGATAGCTCACCAAGGTGAATCTCGCTCTGAATACGATGCACGTTTAATGACAGTGATTGAAAAGTATCAGCCCGATTTAATCGTGTTGGCGGGATTTATGCGGATCTTAACTGATGATTTCGTGAATCATTACCTAGGTCGCATGATCAATATTCATCCTTCGCTGCTACCTAAATATACTGGCTTAAACACCCATCAACGTGCCATAGACGCGAACGATAGCGAACATGGTGCTAGCGTGCATTTTGTCACGCCTGAGCTGGATGCAGGCCCAGTGATATTACAGGCCAAAGTGCCTGTTTATGAAGACGATACCGCTGATATGCTCGCCGCCCGCGTGCATGAGCAAGAACATGCCATTTATCCGCTCGTGGTGAAATGGTTTAGTCAACAACGTCTTAACATGCAAAATGGCCAAGCCTATCTCGATGGCAACCTTATCGGCCCAAGCGGTTACGCGCCCGATTAGTTCCACTTGACCGTAAGTTGTACCAATCAAAAAAATAGAGACCTTCGGGTCTCTATTTTTTTAACTATTTTCAACAAAAGCATTGTTTTCTGAGGAAATGTGGCATTAGATAACTTAACGAAAAAGTGATTTTTGATCGGCATGACAAGAGACTATTAGATGAAAAATATTATCTGCGATATCGATGGTGTACTACTGCACGACAATAAACTGATCCCCGGCAGCGACAAATTTATCCAGCGCATTTTAGAGCAAGGCAATCCGTTAGTGATATTGACTAACTATCCCGTACAAACGGGTAAGGATCTTCAAAACCGTTTAAGTGCCGCCGGTATTGATATTCCTGAAGAATGCTTTTACACCTCTGCCATGGCCACCGCCGACTTTTTAAAACACCAAGAAGGCAGCAAGGCCTATGTCATTGGCGAAGGCGCCCTCACCCACGAACTCTACAAAGCAGGCTTTACCATTACCGATATTAACCCCGATTTTGTGATTGTCGGTGAAACCCGCTCCTACAACTGGGAGATGATCCATAAAGCGGCAGGCTTCATCGCACGCGGCGCGCGCTTTATTGCCACTAACCCCGATACTCACGGTCCAGCCTACAGCCCTGCTTGTGGTGCACTCTGCTCACCCATCGAACGTATTACCGGTAAGAAACCTTTCTACGTGGGCAAACCGAGTGCTTGGATTATTCGCTCTGCACTTAATCATATCGATGGGCACTCGGAAGACACTGTCATCATAGGCGACAATATGCGTACCGATATTTTGGCGGGCTTCCAAGCAGGGCTTGAAACCATTCTGGTCACCAGTGGCGTGAGTAAGCTTGAAGATATCGACAAAGAACCCTTCCGCCCGAACCATGTGTTTGCCTGCGCTGGCGATATAGACGTTGTTTAAACAGATGTCTAATCCTACGTCTAGCAATTCATCCTTCCCAGTCGTTTAAACATTACCCATGCAACACGCCAAGCCCAAAGGCGTATTGCATAGGGTAAAGCAACATTAAGTAACACATTCACCTGCCGCTCAGCCTTGTGGCTCACCGCGGCTTGCTTCATGATAAGTCTCGCTTCTGATTGATTAACATAAATCTAAAATACCTTAATTAAAACAACAGTAGGATTAACCTATGCGACGTCTGTATCCACTCTGTGCGCTGGCCATGCTCAGTGCCTGTAGTCCTAATGCACCAGAGCCTGATGGCAACAGCACTTTGGCTGAACTCAAACCAGTACAGTTTAATGAAGCGCGCTTTAGAAATGATATTAAAGCCCTGTCATCCGATGAATTTGAAGGCCGCGCGCCCACCACTCACGGTGAAAAACTCACCTTGGATTATTTGACCAAAGCCTTTACAGAGATGGGACTCAAGGGCGCATACAAAGGCAGCTTTTTACAACCAGTGCCTATGGTGAGCTATACAGCAGATGAAGCGCAGCAAGTTACGCTGGCAGGATTACCCTTTAAATACCGAAAAGATCTAGTGCTCAGCAGTCGCCACGATAACGGTGGTATTAGTATTGAGAACGCACCATTAGTCTTCGTCGGCTATGGGGTGAACGCCCCTGAATATGGTTGGAATGATTACCAAGATCTCGACATGAAAGGCAAAATCGCGGTGATCTTAGTGAACGATCCCGGCTTTGCTCGCCCTGACTCGGGTAAATTCAACGGCAAAGCCATGACCTATTACGGCCGTTGGAGCTACAAATTTGAAGAGGCCAGTCGACAAGGCGCACTCGGCGCACTGATTATCCATGATACCGAGCCAGCTTCTTACCCTTGGTCCGTGATAGAAAATAGTTGGACTGGACCACAGCAAGATCTGGTCCTCAGTAAAGCAGAACAAGATAGCCGTATCCAAGTCGAAGGCTGGCTTACATTGGACGCGGCTACACAACTGTTCGATAAAGCCGGTTTATCACTGCCTAATTTAATGGCGCGCGCCGCCGACAGCTCAATCAATTTATCCCTTGAACAAACGGCCAACATCGCCTTTAAAAATAAAGCCGAATACGCAAATAGCTACAATGTGGTCGCCACACTCCCCGGCAGCACACAAGCCGACGAGCAAATCTTGTTTACCGCCCATTGGGATCACATAGGTAAAGACGAGACGAAAACAGGCGATAAAATTTATAACGGCGCCATGGATAATGCCTCGGGCACTGCCGGCATTCTCGAAATCGCCAGACAATTAGCCGACAATGCCAAACAAGGCCATGGTTTAGCGCGCTCGGTCACCTTTATTGCCACCACAGGTGAAGAACAGGGCTTACTCGGTTCGCGCTATTACGCCGCCAATCCACTTTACCCTATCGACAAAACCGTGGCAGTGTTAAACCTCGACAGCACGAATATCTACGGTAAAACCAATGACTTTACCATCGTTGGCAAAGGTAAATCTGAGTTAGAAACCTACCTTATCGATGCGGCGAAACAACAAAACCGCATCGCCATGGGTGAGAAAAATTCCGCTTCGGGCGGTTTCTTCCGCTCAGATCATTTCAGCTTTGCCAAACTTGGCGTGCCAGCGGTATTTGCTGGCGGCGGTAGCAACCCCGTTGACGAAGCCACGGCTGCTTATAAAACCCAGATGCAAGCCACAATGAAGGGCTGTTATCACAATGTCTGCGATGAATATCGTGAAGATTGGGATTTAAGCGGCGCGCTGCAAGACTTGCAAATCTACTACCAAGTCACACGCACATTGGGCAACAGTAAAGATTGGCCGGGATACTATCAAGGCACAGAATTCAATAGCCTGCGCCCAGCCAAAACGACGCTTGTAACGGACGCAAAATAACAGGCTGAGTCAGTGGCTTCTTACGAGAGACAGCTTAGTTAGTCGTCTCTTACTTGGCGCCTGCTAGTCGCACCGGTGAAATAAAGCGCCTCCTCCGCCAGCCAAAGCGCCAAACAAGACCTACAAGCACGTGAACCATTCACGTGCTTTTTTGTTTTCAGCCCACAAAAAATGCCGTTATCGCGAAATATCCATCCTGCCACACAATTCTGAATAGTCTTATGCCATTGGTTGATGTCAAACTCGGCGCATTAATTGATTAAAAATAAAACACTTAAACGGGGCAACTCATTGTTTAAGGTCTTTTTTAGCGGTTTTTCTATCATCGATACTTTTTTAAAACACATTGTGAATTCCCCAAAACCCCTCATGCCAAATCAGATAATAAAAACAAATCATCAAAAATAATGCAAATTAAATGAATTATTCTCAAATAAAATTATTAAACATAAACATCTAAATCAACAAAAACACCAATAAACAGATAAAACGTCAAAAATAGTGTTTGGCAAATACCTAAATTGCTGGCACATTAAACCTCAATTGAGACATCCTCAAATGACAGACAGTGTGGGAGTTGTACTATGTGTTCAATCTTTTCGATTTTAGATATCCAATCTGATGCCAAAGAACTGCGCCAAGTCGCGCTAGAAATGTCTAAGCTAATGCGCCACCGTGGCCCTGACTGGTCAGGTATTTATGCCAGTGATAAGGCAATTCTTGCCCACGAACGTTTAGCGATTGTTGACATTGAACACGGTGCTCAGCCGCTGCTGACTGAAGATGGCAGTTTGATCCTTGCGGTCAACGGCGAAATCTATAACCACAAAGAATTGAAAGCCCAGCTAGGCGATAAGTACAGCTATCAAACCAACTCTGACTGCGAAGTAATCTTGGCGCTGTATCAAGAATACGGCACTGAATTTCTTGATAAATTAAACGGTATCTTCGCCTTTGTGTTATATGACAAAGCCCAAGACAGATACCTTATCGGCCGCGATCACATGGGTATCATCCCGCTATACACAGGTCGTGACGCTGCGGGTAACTTCTATGTTGCCTCCGAAATGAAAGCCTTGATGCCAGTGTGTAAAACGGTAGAAGAATTCTTACCGGGCCAGTATCTGTATTCAAAAGATGGTGAAGCCGTTAAATACTATAGCCGCGATTGGCAAAGCTATGATGCGGTTAAAGATAACCCAGCCAGCCAAGAAGAATTACGTGATGCATTAGAAGCAGCGGTCAAACGCCAATTAATGTCAGACGTGCCCTATGGTGTGTTGCTATCAGGTGGCTTAGATTCATCGATCATTTCTGCCGTGACGCAAACCTTTGCTAAACGCCGCATTGAAGACGATGGCGAAACCAACGCTTGGTGGCCACAGTTGCATTCCTTTGCCGTCGGCCTTGAAGGTGCGCCAGATTTAATCGCCGCCAAAAAGGTCGCCGAAGCGATTGGTACGATTCACCATGAGATCCATTTCACCTTCCAAGAAGGCTTAGATGCGATTAAAGAAGTGATCTATCACTTAGAAACCTACGATGTCACCACCATACGTGCTGCCACGCCAATGTATTTAATGGCACGTAAAATCAAAGCGATGGGCATTAAGATGGTGTTATCGGGTGAAGGTGCTGACGAGCTATTTGGCGGCTATTTATACTTCCATAAAGCGCCAAACGCACAGGCATTCCACGAGGAGTTAGTCCGCAAACTCGATAAGCTGCATCTGTTCGATTGTCTGCGAGCCAACAAAGCCATGGCCGCTTGGGGATTAGAAGCTCGCGTGCCCTTCCTCGATAAAGAGTTTATGGATGTGGCGATGCGCATCAACCCTGAAGCGAAAATGTCTAAGGATGGCCGTATTGAGAAACATATTCTGCGTAAAGCCTTTGAGCACAAATTGCCAAAAGAAGTAGCGTGGCGTCAGAAGGAACAATTCAGTGACGGCGTTGGCTACTCTTGGATTGACGGTTTGAAAGAACAAGCTGCAGCGCGTGTGGATGATTTACAATTGGCGAACGCGAAATTCCGTTTCCCATACAACACGCCAGAAACCAAAGAAGCTTATTTCTATCGCTGCTTCTTTGAGGAACATTATCCACTGAGCGGCGCTGCAGAAACGGTTCCAGGCGGTAAATCCGTCGCCTGTTCAACGCCAGAAGCATTGGCTTGGGACGAAAGCTTACGCGGCATTATCGACCCATCAGGCCGAGCAGTACGCTCTGTACACACCTCAAGTTATTAATAGCCTAACGTTGAAGGACTAAGTTCATAAATTAGGTTAATGAGCTAGATTGATGAACTGGTTAATACAGCCAACCACAAGCGCCACCCTAGGGTGGCGCTTGTATTTTGATGCTTTTTACTTTTATTGCTTACTCACGTACAAAATGGTGACTTAGCTAAAATACCAAACTAGGCCGACAGCGCACTGAATGGCTGGATTTGAGCCTGAGTATGAGCGTTAGTATGAATTTGAGTCTTGTCGTTGATTTGCACTTGAGTTTGAAAATGAACATTCATCTGCGTCAACGCCATCGGATCTAAGCTTAAAAACTGCTTTCCGGCACTCAGCCCCGCATGATAATCATGGCGTAAATCCGCATCGGTACTGCCCAGCAATTTACTTTGCAAATTTTCAGCAGCAAAAATCTGCACTATCTCCACATCCTCTGGCGGATTAGCGATGAAATCCAATTCATCCTGATAGGCTTGTTCGTGCTGCACTAAGTAATCTATGGTTTTCGGACAAAAGCCAGAAACACAAATCCAAGATTTTAATTTGTGAACCCAAGCCGATTGCGCCTGAAAATCCTCGCTCACAGTACGGATCACCACAATTTTGCGGGCACCACGACGATAGGCCTCACGCACAGGTAAAGGCGCAGCTAAACCGCCGTCGAGATAAAAATCACTATCAATACCTTCGCTTAATGCAGTGCCATGATCAGAGGCGCTGTTATCAGAAGCGTTATGATTAGCCGCGCCGTTATTAGAAGCCTTGTCGCTATTACAGGCGCGGTCACTCAGCCAAGGCGTGAGTTTCACCCCTTGTTTATACAAAAATGGTAATGCGCTAGAAGCTTTTAGCAATTCGCGCCACTGGCTTTTACTGCTTGGACTTAAAAAATAACCTTTGCGATCACTGGCATTCGTAGTTGTGATCAGTAACTGCCGATGACCGAGTGAGGCTGCCGCCGCGTTAAGATCTAATTTAAACATCCCTTGTCGAGTCTGCTCAAAATACCAATCTAAATCGACTACATTGCCGCCGACTAACCCGCGACCAAGTCGATAGAAACGTTTATGGCGCGATAAACCGCGGATTAAGCGTTTGGCATACCCCTTTTGGCGGGCCAAAAAACTGCTGAGATTCTGTGAGCCTGCTGAGGTACCGATAAACAAATCAAAGGGATCGAATCCGCCATCAAGCCAAGCATCGAGCACGCCTGCGGTGAATATACCGCGCTGACCACCACCTTCTGCAATCAGGGCCACCTGTGGGCTAGCGTTAGATTGAGGGTCTTTGGAGGCTAAGTGGCTGACGGCGTGCATAGGAAAACCTTATCGAATAATTCATATAAGGCGAGTCTAAACAAGCTGAATCAGAAATGATAACGGATAGAAACTATCATCTTAATAGATAAAAACTATTAAGATGATAAGTCACACAAGGTTAATCCATGCTCAAGGCACGAATACAGACAGAGAGCTACGGCGGTTATTCGCGCAAGATTAACCCATTCGCTCCAGCTTGCTCATCATCCTTAACGAACAAGCTATTTTTACATCAATGCATTAAAACTTATGACTCAGTTCAAGCGTGATATTACGCGGCTCACCGGGGAAATGGCCATTACGCTCGCTAAAACCACTGACGGCATATTCTTTATCGAAGATATTTTTAAGATTTAAGCGAACTTGAGTTTGATCCCACTGGGTCGTCCAGCTCATGTCAAAAATCGTATGGGGCTTCACCGTTTGGCCATCGAGGCTGAACTGTTCACCCACGTAATCCATGCCAAAGGCAATCGCCGAATCGAGTGCATTAATATCGTAACGGGTCCATATCCCTGCTTGATGGCGTGGCGCATTGGCAAAGTGCTTACTATCAAACGTATTGGTTAAACTGTCGTTCGTTACCCCTTTAACCACTTCGGTCTCGTTATAGGCATAGTTTGCCGTGACGGTCAGGTTATCGGTTAAATCCCCCACCAGCGTCCATTCAAGGCCTTGACTGTGTACTTCACCCAAATTAAGTAAAGCGGGAATACCATCGTCATCGCCAGTATCTAAAGGGTTAGCTTGGGCGACATTTTGTTTTTCAATACGATACACAGCAAGCGTGGTCATAAACTGGCCATCAAGCCATTCATTTTTCATCCCAAGTTCAATTTGATTGCCCGTTTCTGGATCGAGGAAACCGTCACCAATATCTTCAGCTTGATTGGTTAAAGATGCTGGATTGAAGCTCTCTGAGTAATTCAAATAAAAGGACATTGAATCGATTGGACGATAATTAAGCCCTGCTCTTGGCGTTATCGCGTTATCGCTGAAAGAGAACCCGGTATTTTTATCATAATCATCAAACTGGCTAAAACGCAAACCAGCAATCAATGACCACTGTTCATTAAAGTGCAGATGTTCCTGTACATAAATGCCGTAACGGTTAGCGCGGGTACCATCGGTATTTTTATCCTTCAAGTTGTAACTATTAGGGTTGGTTTCACCATAGTTAAGGTCAAAAATATTCAGGTTACCAACACCATCTTTATCAGTCGCCAATTTGTACTGATATTCGGTTTCGACATAGTGATAGTCGCCGCCGAACAGGAATTCATGTTCAAAACCTAAAGCATCGAATGCATAGACAAAATCATTGGTTAAACTGATTTCATCATTAGCCCGTACTTGAACTCGGTATTCACGCTTAATGGTGCCATCACCCATAATGGGCTTTTTATTGGCATCTAAGGTCGCCCAACCTCTCGATTCATGATATTGCTGCGTGGAATCATTATTCAGATAACGGATCTGAGTCTTGACCGAGAAATTATCGGTAAATTGATGATCGAGAATCGATTGCAGCACCAGTGCATCCATCTTCTGGAAGTCACTCTTCTCATTGGCATTATAGGATGGCGCAACCAGGAAGTTACCGTCATTATCGACAGGAACGCCGCGCAGTCGATTGCCACCTAAATCCTGCTTAATAATATCGAAAGTGGTAGTGAGCTTAGTATCATCACTGATTTCGTAGAGTAACCCACCCGCCACTTCGGCATTTTGGCTATCGGCATTATTTCGAAAGCTATCTTCCTGCTGATAATAGGCGCCAAAGCGATAGGCAAGATTTTGGGTTAAGCCACCGGTGAAATCCAGCGAGCCGCCCATCATATCCTCGCTGCCCGTACTTAAGGTCAGCTCTTTACTCTCGACAAAGGTTGGTTTTTTAGTGACATAGTTGATCATGCCGCCGGGTTCACCGCCGCCATAAAGTGCGGATGCAGGGCCTTTTAACACTTCAACCCGCTGCACATTAAACAGTTGCGGCACAGAAAATCCCGAATAGGGATCGCCCCTTACCCCATCATAAAAGACGTTGGCATCGTCACGGAAACCGCGAAAGGTCACGCCAGAATAACTGAACTCACTTACGCCAGCGATTGAGCGGTATAAATCGGTAATATTGCGCGCTGCTTGGTCAACGATTAACTGCTCGGTCAGCACTTGCACCGACTGCGGCAATTCCATCACATTAATCGCCGTCTTAGTGCCAACCGTTGTTTCTTTATCGACGTACATTTGCATCGCGCGGCCATGAACGGCAATTCGCTCAGGTGCAGCCAATTTAACTTGCTCATAGGCTGCAGGCTCAGTCGATGCAGGACTTGCAACGGGTGAGCTTGTAGACAAGGTCTGCTGTGGAGCCTCTTTATCGAGTACGGTTTCAGCGGCAAATGCCGACTGATGTTGAGCGAGTGCAAGTGCGATTAATGAGTAGGCGAAACGAGTCTTCACAGAATGTCCCCAGCGCGAGCGCATAAAAATGGCATAAACCAAAGGGTTTACAAATGTATTCAAACGAATTGGCCGTCATTATAAAGAATGATTTGCGAATAACAATAATTATCATTTGAATTTACACAATTGTGAAACGCGTTTAATAAATCATCGACATCAACCCACATAATCCTTTTGATGTTTGGTTATGACTCAAACAAAGAGAGCGCCAGTAACACAAACCTTCGATGGAAGTTTTAATGTGGAATGAGACAGAGACTCACAGCATCAAGCTGATTACTTGTGTACAACCTAAGAAAACAATAAGTTAAAGATTTAAACGATATAAAAATAAAAACCAGCGACAAGACGCTGGTTTTGACTGTTGTTGAGCTGCTTTTAAGCAAGGGCTTAACTCAGCCTATAAGGTGAATGCTTAAAAGATAGCTTCATCCAATTGAGTTAGCATTTCACTCGCCTGCTCAATTTGCTTACGCAGACTGCGACCTTGCACCGCCCAGTAAGCCATGTAGAAATCGGCAGTTTTCAATTTAGCTTGGTAAAATGCGGTTTCTTCGGTGCCCTGCTCCAACGCCGCTAATGCCACCGCGGCACTTCTGGCCCACATCCATGCCAGTGCAGTCACCCCAAATAACTCCAGATAAGCCATAGAGGCTGCGCCGATAATGTCAGGATTGGTCGCAGCTTGTGCAGCTAAATAACCACTAGCCTTTTGCAAATCACCCGCACAATCCATTAAACCACTCACGTAAGGTTGCATCGCCGCATTCGTGCTATGTGACTTAATAAACTCTGTCACTAACGCCGACCATTGCTGCATCGCCGCGCCGCGGTCGCTAAGTAACTTACGCCCCACTAAATCCAGCGCCTGAATGCCGTTAGTGCCTTCATAAATCAGCGCAATACGGCTATCACGCACAAATTGCTCCATGCCCCACTCATGGATATAACCATGTCCACCAAACACTTGCTGCGCATCGACACAGGCATTAAAACCACGGTTAGTGATAAAACCTTTCACAACGGGCGTGAACAGGGCCGCTAACTGGGATGCCGCTTTCGCTTTGGCGGGATCGGTATGGCGCTCAGCTTCATCGAGCCACAAAGCTTGTTGTCCAACTAAGGCTCTTGCGCCTTCATTAAAGGCTTTTTGCGACAGCAACATACGGCGCACATCGCCGTGAACCAAAATCGGATCGGCGGCTTTTTCGGGTGCTTTGGCACCGCTTAAGGCGCGGCTCTGTAATCTATCTTTGGCATAGGCCAGCGCATTTTGATAGGCAATCTCAGAGACGCCCAGCCCTTGCACGCCCACACCTAAACGCGCTTGGTTCATCATAGTAAACATGGCTCGCAGTCCTTGGTGTGGCTCGCCGACAAGCTCACCCAATGCACCTTCAAATACCATTACACAAGTTGAGTTACCGTGAATGCCCATCTTATGTTCAAGGCCACTGGCATATAAAGTGTTCGGTGCGCCTAAACTACCATCGTTATTCACTAATACTTTAGGCACTGCGAACAAAGATATGCCCTTCACGCCTTCAGGCGCATCCGGCAAACGAGCTAATACGAGGTGCACTATGTTGTCGGTGAGTTGATGATCGCCTGAGGAGATAAAAATCTTCTCGCCAGTAATGGCAAAAACGCCTTCGGATACTGGCACGGCTTTGGTGCGTAATAAGGCTAAGTCAGTACCGGCGTGGGACTCAGTCAAGTTCATGGTTCCCGTCCATTCACCGCTGACTAATTTGCTTAAATATTTTTGCTTGAGCGCATCACTGCCGTGGGCATGGATGGCGGCATAGGCGCCATGGGTCAAACCGGGATACATGGCAAAGGCCATATTGGTTGCCGTTTGTATCTCAGTGGCAAAAATCCCCACCACTTCGGGTAAGCCTTGGCCGCCATATTCAGGATCGCAGGTCAGCGTCGGCCAGCCATTATCAACAAACTGCCGATAGGCATTATCAAATCCTTCCGGTGTAATCACCTTACCATCGACCAACTTACAGCCTTGCAGATCGCCGACACTATTGAGCGGTAACATCACTTCAGTACTAAAGTCGGCCATACCTTGCAGGATCGCATCGACAAGATCTGGATCGATTTCATCGAACCCCTTGAGTGCATCTTGCTGATAAATATGTAACATTTCATCGAGGATAAATTGATAGTCGCGCAGCGGCGCTTGATAGACTGGCATAATCGCTTCCCTTTTCTTGTTAGACTGCAACTCAACTAAGTGATCTGACCACTTTGGTGCTCTGACCACTTTAGCTAAATCTGCCGAAAAAGAAAGCACCTCAGTATCCGCCACAGACTTTTGTTTACACAAACGAACAGCGAAACCGTAAATTGATCGCAACAAAGCCTTATGTTATCGCGGAAAACTTTGTAAGCTAACTGCCTGTTTTTCTGATATGTCAGCAGAGTTAAGGATATTGTTACTATGGGTTCTGTCACTACTAAAAAGCACGCCAACGGGCTCGATTATGTCGAAGTGAATACGGCGTTATGTCAGGCAAGAATTTTTTTGCAGGGCGCGCAAATAGACTATTTTCAACCCGTAGGCAAACCACCTTTGCTGTGGGTTTCATCGGCTGACGATTATCAACCCGGTAATGGGATCCGTGGTGGTGTACCCGTATGCTGGCCTTGGTTTGGCATGAGTAGTGAAGCGAACTTTCCCCAACACGGTTTCGCCCGTACCCGTATTTGGGCGCTGGAATCGGTAGAAATGCGTAATCAGTTAGTGGATTTACGTTTTAGCTTAAAAGTCAGTGAGCAAGATAAAATCTATTGGCCGCATAACACTGAGGTCTGCGTGTTATTTACCCTAGGCGACACCCTGAGCATTAGCCTTGTGAATACCAACTTAGGCGATGAAACAGTCACGCTTACCCAAGCCCTGCACAGCTATTTCCCGATTGAGGATATCCACCAACTCAAAGCCAGCGGTTTTAGTGGGTCAAAATACATCGAATTTACACAAGGGCCTTATCCGCAAACCACGGATGAAGTGCTGTTTGATCGCGAGACAGATCGTGTCTATACCGATCTCGGCCCAGTGCAGTTATTGCATACGCCGCAGGGCACAATCGAAGTCAGCAGTGAAAACAGCCAATCCGCCGTATTATGGAACCCATGGATTGAAAAGTCACAACGCCTGGGCCGATTTAATCCGGAGGATTATCTGACCATGGTCTGCCTAGAAGCGGCCAATGTATTAGAAGATAAAGTCGTGCTTGCACCAGGTGAAACCCACAGTTTAGTGACCCATATTCGCTGGAAAGACTAACGATTAAATATCCTAGCTCTTAATGTCCTAGTCAAAAAACGATACACACAAAAATGCCCAGTCCTATTTGCCAACGCAATCGAGACTGGGCATTTTTATCATTGCAAAACCTATCACTGCGAAACCAGAGTTTTATCACTACGAAACCTAAGTTTTTATAACGATAAAACTTAAGGTAAAGCTTATTTCGCCGTTTTTTCTAAGCGCGCCAACAAGCTAGACGTATCCCAACGGTTACCGCCCATGCCCTGCACTTCTGAATAGAATTGATCCACCAAAGCGGTCAATGGCAAGTGTGAACCATTGCGGCGGGCTTCTTCTAAGGCGATGCCTAAGTCTTTACGCATCCAATCGACGGCAAAACCAAAATCATAGCTTTGGCCCCACATAGTCTTGTAGCGATTTTCCATCTGCCAGCTTTGCGCCGCGCCTTTGCTAATCACTTCAATGACTTTCTCGCCATCGAGTCCCGCTTTACGGGCAAATTGCAGCGCTTCTGCCAAACCTTGCACCACACCCGCGATACAAATTTGGTTCACCATCTTAGTTAACTGACCTGCACCAACCTCACCTAAACGTTCGGCGCAGCGGGCAAAGGCTTCAATCACGGGTTTAACACGCTCAAATACCGCTTCATCGCCGCCGACCATCACAGTCAAGGCGCCATTTTCAGCGCCCGCTTGACCGCCAGACACGGGCGCATCGAGGAAATCAATGCCCTTTTCCGCTAACACTTGATGAAGCTCACGAGCGACATCGGCCGAAGCCGTAGTATGGTCAACCAGCACAGTGCCCTTTTCCATACCGTGAATAGCGCCATCATGCCCTAATACCACTTCACGCAGATCGTTATCATTGCCCACGCAAGTAAACACTATATCTTGACCCTCTGCCGCTTCCTTTGGTGTTGGACAGCAGCGACCACCATAGGTGTCGACCCAAGTTTGCGCCTTGGTAAAAGTACGATTATAAACAGTGACCTCATGGCCTTTGTTCAGTAAATGCCTCGCCATGGGATATCCCATTACGCCTAAACCAATAAATGCGACTTTTGCCATGAGCTGATCCTTAAATAGATAAACAAAGTGAATCGATTCAAAATAGTGGCCGCAGTTTAACATTCATCAACGGTAACGTCAGAGTGAAATCGAAGCGAGTGATAAACGCACTTTTCGCTAGAAACAACAAAGGCGCCTTAAGCGCCTTTGTTGTTTTAATTTATGGGGCTATTTCACCACATGGGCTTCCATTTCGGCGCCAATCTTTTTACGCATTTCCATCAAACGCAGTGCAGAATCACGCAAATGAATATCATGTTCCGTCTGTGGTATCCACTCAGGCACAGGCGTAGGTAGGCCATCTTCATCAACTGCTACCATGATCACAATACAATGGGTGGTGAGATGACGCTCAGAAACTTTAGGATCGCCCGCTCGCACATCGATACCGATATGCATAGAAGTTTTACCCGTATAAATCACTTTTGCGCTGACTTCAACGATATTGCCCACCAAAATGGGTTGCACAAAACGAATACCGCCCGCATAAGCAGTAATACAATATTTACCGCTCCAGCCCGCTGCACAGGCATAGGCCGCGAGATCGATCCACTTCATCACAGCGCCGCCGTGAACTTTACCACCAAAATTCACATCCGCAGGCTCTGACAAAAATCTCAGGGTACTTTGTCTATCTATACCAGCCATATAACCTCAACTTATTCAGCCACTGTGGCTCAATGTTTCGTGCAATAAGCTGAGTTTACGATAGAAAGCGCCATTAGCGTAAAAATAATTACGATTGACCTCGTCAAAAAATTCGATTTAACCAAAGTGGCTAATAAGCACGCAGCAAAGCAATAAACTCGGCAACGCTAAACGATAAATCCATAGTTGAAGTTCACTACTGACGAAACGCGTACCCTTCGCAAAAGTGTAAACGCCTAAGCCAAACATAAAGAAACCCAGCACTTCGAGGCCAGAGGACATATTGCTGTCGCCACCGACATTAATCGCCGTCACCAATAAGGCAAACCAAACCACCACGTAAGCAGCGATTGCTAAGGTAAAAGTCTTGATCCCAATGTCCATGTTTGGATGCCACACTTTAAACTCACCACGGATCAATTCGGTCAGATTGGCAGTTAATGCGCCAATGAGGGGAACAAGCGGGATCACCGCGGGATTTAACATGACACACTCCATTAAGATTGAATATGTCTGTCATTATCTGTGGTCACTAGAATTAAACAAGCTTGATGAACAAATGTTAACATTATGGATATCATACAGTTAGAAAGTGACATCTATCACAATAAAGCCATAAGATAACGGAATTCAACTCACATGAGCAATGAATTTGACCCATAAAAAATGCGCCCTCAGGCGCATTTTTTCACTATTTTTTACACCACAAATACGTGTTTTACACTTTCTTGAACAGTAATGAACCGTTAGTCCCACCAAAACCGAAGGAATTACACAGAGCATAATCCATCTTCACGTCACGGGCTGTGTGGGCGACAAAGTCTAAGTCACAACCTTCATCTGGATTATCCAAGTTGATGGTTGGCGGTACGGCTTGGTCGCGCAGTGCTAGCAAAGTGAAAATCGCTTCAACCGCACCCGCAGCACCTAACAGGTGACCCGTCATCGATTTAGTCGAGCTAACCAGTACTTTATAAGCGTGGTCGCCAAATACTGACTTAACCGCTGCCGCTTCCGCTTTATCACCAGCTGGCGTCGAAGTACCGTGGGCATTGATATAACCAATTTGCTCCAGTGATAACTTAGCGTCATTAATGGCATTGACCATAGCAGCCGCAGCGCCTGCTCCGTCACTTGGAGGCGATGTCATATGGAACGCATCACCGCTCATACCAAAACCGACTAATTCGCCGTAAATGGTCGCACCGCGCGCTTTTGCGTGTTCGTACTCTTCCATCACCATCACACCAGCGCCATCACCGATCACAAAACCATCACGGTCTTTATCCCATGGACGGCTCGCCGCAGTCGGATCGTCATTGCGTGTCGATAACGCTTTCGCTGCACCAAAACCTGCCACGCCTAAAGGAGAAGTGACATCCTCAGCACCGCCTGCAACCATCACGTCTGCATCGCCATAGGCAATGGTACGCGCCGCGAAACCGATATTATGCACGCCCGTAGTACAAGCGGTCGTCACGGCGAAATTTGGCCCTTTCATGCCAAACATGATCGACAAGTGGCCCGAAATCATATTGATGATGGTACTAGGTACGAAAAAAGGAGAAACCTTACGCGGGCCACCATTCATCAATGCGCTGTGACCTTGTTCAATCAACCACATACCGCCCATACCCGCACCAATAGCAGTACCGACACGACCAGGGTTTTCTTTACTCATGTCCAGACCTGAGTCTTGGATAGCTTGGATGCCAGCCGCCATACCGTATTGAATAAAGAGGTCCATCTTACGGGCGTCTTTTTTCGTTACGTATTGCTCAACATCGAAATTTTTTACTGAACCACTGAAACGAGTGGTAAATTCACTGGCATCAAATTTGGTTATCGGTGCAATACCACTCTTACCCGAAAGCAAAGCCTTCCAAGTAGTATCGACAGTATTGCCCACTGGAGTTACTAACCCCAAACCGGTTACCACTACACGACGTTTAGACACGGCAGTCACCTTTAAATGCTAATTTGTTAATTCAGATAGAGGACACAGGGTTTTCTATCATTAGACAATTTCTTAAATAATTTTTATTTAGAAAAATTCGCCAATCTGCGGCGAGCATCTCGTGGATAACAATTAAAACAGGATCCAGAGACGATTGAATGGCACGGAGGCAGAATTTGACGGGGGTAAAACAAAAACAGGCGGCAAAAATGCCGCCTGTCTTCAAGAATTCAGAATTACTGATTCTTAGAAACGTAGTCGATCGCTGCTTGAACAGTAGTGATCTTTTCAGCTTCTTCATCAGGGATCTCGGTATCAAACTCTTCTTCCAGAGCCATAACCAACTCAACAGTGTCCAGAGAATCTGCACCCAGATCGTCAACGAAAGATGCCGCTGGCTTAACGTCTTCTTCTTTAACGCCCAGTTGCTCTACAATGATTTTCTTTACACGTTCTTCGATGTTGCTCATTAGTTTTCTTTCCTATTCAAATTACGCACTTGCGTAAGATTGCGAGTAGTTTATTAGATTTGGCTGACAATGCAAGCTTAGTTTTCGTGGTCTAACCACGAAATTTCACTATCAATTGATACAGATCACTACTCAGTTGCGACAGAAATCCCTGCCATTCGCCCTTAAACCATGTACATGCCGCCATTCACATGCAAAGTTTCGCCTGTGATGTAAGCGGCTGAGTCCGAGGCCAAAAAGAGCACTGCATTGGCAATTTCTTGCGCTTGCCCTAATCGTTCCATCGGAACCTGTGACATGATAGCTTTTTGCTGCTCTTCGGTCAGCTCATCTGTCATATCGGTCTGGATAAATCCAGGAGCGATAGCATTAACTGTAATTTGACGAGATGCAACCTCTCTTGCAAGAGATTTTGTAAATCCAATCAAACCCGCCTTTGCTGCCGAGTAGTTAACTTGACCTGCATTGCCCATGGTGCCTACCACTGAACCGATATTGATGATTCGGCCAAAGCGCTTTTTCATCATGGTACGCATCACAGGTTTTGATAGTCTAAATAACGATGTCAGGTTGGTGTCGATAATATCCTGCCATTCATCATCTTTCATCCGCATCAGCAGATTATCACGGGTTATACCCGCGTTGTTGACTAGAATATCAACATCACCCGCTTTTTCTTTGATCGAGGCGAATAAATCTGTAACAGATTCACTATCTGTGACATTAAGCACTAAACCAAAACCTTTGTCACCCAGATATTCTTGGATCGCCGCAGCGCCCTTCTCACTGGTTGCGGTTCCAATAACCACTGCACCCGCCTCGACCAGTGTCTCAGCGATCGCACGGCCAATACCGCGGCTCGCACCTGTCACCAAAGCCACTTTGCCTGTTAAATTCAGGTTGAAACTCATATAAACTCCTTACTCAGTTAATGCTGCTAATGAAGCAACATCATTAACCGCTTGGGCTGATAGTGATTTATTAATTCGTTTTGCTAATCCTGTCAATACTTTACCAGGACCACATTCCACCAGTTGGGTAATGCCTTTTTGGGCCATTAGCTCAACAGTTTCGCTCCAGCGGACAGGACAATATAACTGACGCACTAACGCATCTTTAATGTCATCAGCAGAGGTGGGTGATGCCACATCAACGTTATTAATCACTGTAATTGTTGGGGTATTAAACTGTACATCGTTTAATGCCACGGCCAGTTTATCCGCCGCAGGTTTCATTAATGCGCAGTGTGATGGCACACTGACAGGTAAAGCCACCGCCATTTTAGCGCCCGCTGCTTTACAAGCTGCTGCAGCGCGCTCAACTGCGTCTTTTTGACCTGCAATGACCACTTGACCAGGACTGTTAAAGTTAACTGGACTCACCACGTCACCTTGAGCCGCTTCGGCGCAGGCATTAGCGATACTCTCGTTGTCCAAACCGATAATCGCATACATAGCACCCGTGCCAGCTGGAACCGCTTGCTGCATCAGTTGACCACGTAATTCCACCAACTTAATCGCGTCTTTAAAATCCATCACACCGGCGCAAACTAAAGCAGAATACTCGCCTAAGCTGTGACCCGCGAGTATAGCAGGCATAGGTTTGCCTGAAGCCACGTAGGTACGCCAAATAGCCACGCTCGCCGCTAATAGGGCTGGTTGAGTTTTATCGGTTTCATTTAAGCTTTCAACAGGACCTTGCTGAACCAATGCCCACAGATCATAACCTAAGACGTCACTCGCCTCAGCAAAGGTTTGTCCAACAACAGCATGAGATTCGGCAAGCTCGGCTAACATGCCTAGGGCTTGTGAACCTTGGCCCGGAAATACAAAAGCAACATTTTCCATATTCAAATTACCTATGGCTAACTTAATTTATTGAAAAATCATGTGGAACACACATGTAGAACTTAGAAACGAATGAGCGCACTGCCCCACGCAAATCCAGCACCAAAGGCCTCAAGCAGCAGTAGTTGTCCGCGCTGAATACGGCCATCACGTACGGCTTCATCCAATGCAATGGGCACAGACGCGGCAGAAGTATTACCGTGTTTAGCTAAGGTCAATACGACTTTATCAAGGCTCATATCGAGCTTTTTAGCGGTAGCATTGATAATTCGGAAGTTGGCTTGATGTGGCACTAACCAGTCAATTTCTGACTTATCGATATTGTTAATGCGTAACGTCTCAGTCACCACATGGGACAATTGAGTCACAGCCACTTTAAAGACATCGTTACCTTTCATGGTCATAAAACCGACCGCTTCAGAGGTTTCGCCTTTTCGTGGTGGGAAAGCACATTTCAATAAGTCACCTTGGCGACCGTCGGCATAAATGTGGGTCGAAATGATCCCTGGCGTTTCGGATGCGCCTATCACAACCGCGCCCGCACCATCACCAAATAAAATAATCGTTGAACGATCTTCTGGCTCACATAAGCGAGACAGTACATCGGCACCAATCACTAATACTTTTTTAGCCGCGCCCGTTTTTACAAATTGATCGGCAACAGATAAAGCATAAACAAAGCCTGAACACGCCGCTGCGATATCAAAAGCTGGAATGGTATGCACGCCAAGCATGGCTTGAATTTCACAAGCTGCAGCCGGAAAAGCATTGGGAGCACTGGTGGTGCCGCAAACGATCATGTCTAAATCTGATGCTTCTATGCCAGCCATTTCTAGCGCTTTTAATGCCGCTTGGTAGCCCATAGTTGAAACGGTTTCATCGAAAGCCGCAATGCGACGTTCTGATATACCTGTACGTTCAACAATCCATTGGTCAGTGGTTTCCACCATTTTTTCCAAATCTTGATTGCTACGCACCTGCACCGGTAGATAGCTACCAGTTCCGAGAATTTTTGTATGCATAAGGAGGGATCAGTTATTTATATCTAAAAGAATCGACTCCAAACGATCTTTTATCATTTCAGGGAGTCGACGTTGAGCTTCCGTTACTGCCAAACTAATTGCTTGTAAATAGGCAGTTTCATCCGCGTTTCCATGGCTTTTTACAACTATTCCGCGCAATCCTATCAGACTTGCACCGTTATAGTGGTCGGGGTTCATCTGACTAAGGACCGCCTGGATACGAGGGGCGATAAGTTTAGCCAGAAAACGAACGAATAAACCTTGGGTTAGTCCCCGTTTTAACTGATGTACTAATAACTTGGCAATACCTTCTGAGGTCTTGAGCGTGATGTTACCCACAAACCCATCACAAACAATCACATCCACATTACCAGAATAGATTTCATCCCCTTCGATAAAACCTGTGTAATTGATTTGTTCTGTGTGTTGCAGCAACTGCGCGGCTTGCTGAACTTGGTCATTACCTTTAATTTCTTCAACGCCCACATTGAGCAAGGCGACTTTTGGCCGAGATTTCTTATCTACCGCTTCGCACAGGACTGAGCCCATCACGGCAAATTGAAATAAGGTTTCCGAGTCACAGGAAATATTCGCACCCAAATCCAACAAATAAACTGGTTTTTGAGTCACCGCAGGTAAACAACTGACTAATGCAGGTCGATCAACACCAGGCAAGGTCTTCAGCAATACTTTCGCCATTGCCATCAGCGCCCCTGTGTTACCGGCACTTACACATGCTTGTGCGCGGTCGTCACGCACTAACTCAATAGCCAATCGCATGGAACTGTTTTTACGTGTACGCAAGGCATGCACAGGCCTATCGGACATACTAACGACTTCATCGGTATGAATGATTTCTATGCGCGAAAGTAAACTCGCTTCGGCTTGACGTAGATAGACATCAATTTCAGTCTTGTCACCGACTAAAATGATTTTAAGAAAAGAATGTAATTGTAGTGCCCGCAAGGCTGCAGGCACCGTGACGTGGGGGCCATGATCACCACCCATTGCATCTAACGCAAGCGTCAGATTCGTCATTAGGAAACCAACAAATTACTTGTTGATTACCTTTTTACCGCGATAGAAGCCATCTGCAGTCACATTGTGACGCATATGGATTTCACCGCTGGTAGCGTCTACAGACAGCTGAGCAGTGCTCAGTGCGTCATGTGAACGGCGCATTCCGCGCTTTGAACGTGATTTTTTGTTCTGTTGTACAGCCATTGGCCTGTCTCCTCGATTACTTGCTCTTCAGTTTTTCTAACACTGCAAACGGATTTGGACGCTCCTCTTGAGCGGGTTCTATCTCGCCTACAACCATGTCTTTAGATCCTGCACTGCAATCAATTTCTTGATGCATTGGGATTATCGGCATAGCGACTATCAATTCATCTTCGATCAATTGATGTAGACGCACTTCGCCAATTTCATTGCACTCAATTGGGTCATACGCATCCGGGAGCTCATCGATTTCTGCCTTAGTCCGACATGGACCAAAACAAAACTCGACCGTAACCTCAGTGGTAAATAGTGTCATGCAACGTTGACATATCAGAGTGAGCTCCGTCACAGCCTTCCCTTTCAGGTAGACTATCCCCTGTAAATCTACGCCACATTCAAGCGACACTGCCACATCGGAACAGTCGCCGGCACATAACTCAGTTAATCTTTTCAGTTGCACACCAGGAACAACGCCCTGATAAACTAGGCGACTCGAGGCGGCGCGAAATGGATCAATTGAAACCGGTATCTTTACTGTTTGCATAAGGCGCGCATATTATAGTTTGAAAACGCTAGAGTCAAAGAAAAAATACTAACTTAAGTCCCAGTTTGCGACTTAAGCCTTTCCCCTGCCCCAACATTGAAATTGACGGAAGCGAAATAGTACCCAAGCATGGGGCCGCATACAAGCGCAAGCCGCCTAAAATAGTCACATTCATTGAAAAGAAACCGTAAAAGACGAAACTCTTGTACTCTCCCGCATTGATTGGTCACAATATGAGTCACTCTTTTGCGGATATCCTATTATGCCAACCTCATTAATCTTAGCTTCGACCTCTGTATACCGACAATCTTTACTGCAAAAACTCGGTCTTCCCTTCGAATGCTGCAATCCTAATATTGACGAAACGGCGTATCTCGAGGAATCGGCCCATGCTTTAGTGCTGCGATTAGCCAAAGCAAAAGCCGTCGCGGGAGCAGAACAATTCCCCGATGGTCTGATTATTGGCTCCGATCAAGTTGCCGTCATTGATGGCAAGATTATCGGTAAACCCCATCATTTTAATAATGCCGTCGCGCAGCTCACTCAAGCCTCAGGCAAGGCCATCACCTTTTATACTGGTCTTGCACTCTATAATGCCAAAACTGGCGCTATGGCCGCCGAGGTTGAACCCTTTACGGTTCATTTTAGGCACCTTAGCCATGCGCAGATTGTGGCTTACATTGAAAAAGAAGAGCCTTATTATTGCGCGGGGAGTTTTAAGAGCGAAGGTTTAGGTATCGCGTTATTTACAGAGCTCGAAGGTCGCGATCCCAATACCTTAGTTGGCTTACCACTGATATTACTGACGGAAATGCTGTTAGCCCAAGGTGTAGACGTTCTCGCTTAAACGTTTGCCAAGGCTTTGCTCTATTTGCTCAGTTTATTGAATCGATGACGCGCATCAAAAATACCGAGCTACTGAGTCGTTTCATCGACGAGAAGATGAGACGTAAATAAAAGTGATAAGGAAGTCTCATGCGCAGCGGCATGTATTGCCGCTCCAGCATTAAATAGCAGTGTTAGAGGTATTGCAGTAATTGCTTTGGTGAATCTATCAAGGCGATAGGTTTTGCCCGCAGCAACTTTTCAGCACTGTGGGCGCCATAGGTCACGCCAACGCTATCAATCCCGGCATTGGCCGCCATGGTCAAATCCAGCAGAGAATCACCCACCATTAAGGCTCGGTTCGGGGCAATATTCAATTCTTTCAGCAAACTTGAGATCATTTCAGGATGGGGTTTGCTGTGCACTTCATCGGCGCAGCGTGATGCAACAAAGTATCGACCTAAGCCTGTTTGTTCAAAGACGCGGTCAAGTCCCGCACGGGCTTTACCAGTTGCGACGGCTAACTTATAGCCTTGGCTATGCAAGTCATCAATTAACGCTGGAGTTTGCACAAACAAGGGCGTTGGCGTGGTGTCTAAATGCAAATATTGTGCTTTAAACTCAGCGCGCATTTGCTGATATTGATCATTTTCGCCTTGGCTGAATGCATTATTAGAATGCTGCTGATGCTGAGAATATACAGAAGAAGCGCTGCAATTAAGCCCCTGTGGGTACAGGACTCGCAGCGCTTCTGTCATAGAAAGACCAATAATATCGCGAATGTCACTTTCAGTTGGGATAGGTAACTGCAATGCCTTAGCCATATTTTCAATACAAGTGATAATTTTACCGATGGAATCCATCAGAGTGCCATCCCAATCGAAAATTACTAAATCGTATTGCTTTATCTTCATCCTTGAAACCTATCCCCGTCGATTACGCACGCTTTAACTTATCGAGTAATTGCGATAAATTTTCATCTAAAGGCGCTGAAACCCGCATCACTTCATCATTTTCTGGATGAATGAACATCAATTCAGCGGCATGTAAAAAGAGTCGAGTTAAGCCTAAAGACCGCATGCTATCGTCAAACCCTTGCTCGCTGTACTTATCATCACAGGCGATAGGATGACCGGCAAATTGGCAATGCACCCGAATTTGATGAGTACGTCCAGTGACAGGGCTTGCCTTCACTAAAGTACAACCTTGGTAACGCTGCATAATTTTAAAGCGCGTTTCTGAAGGTTTACCTTCCGCATTAACACGCACAATGCGCTCACCGGATTTGAGGGTAATTTTCAATAAAGGCTGTTTAACGGCTTTATCTTGAGCAGACCATTCACCTTTAACTAAGGCCAAATAGTCTTTCTGCATCTTTTTATACCGAAGCTGATCATGCAGATGTTTAAGCGCGCTACGCTTTTTCGCCACCAACAACACGCCCGAAGTATCTTTATCGAGACGATGTACTAGCTCTAAAAACTTTTGTTGAGGACGCAGTGAACGCAATGCTTCAATCACACCGTAATCGACTCCACTACCACCATGCACGGCAATGCCAGCAGGTTTATTCAGCACGATCAAATGATTGTCTTCATGCAAAATACGATCTTCGAGTTGCGAGACTTTACTTAAGTTCGCCGATGGTGCGGTACGGTTATCCGGCTCTGCCACGCGGACTGGCGGAATACGTACTATGTCGCCAATCTGCAACTTGTACTCGGGTTTGATGCGTTTCTTATTCACTCGAACCTCGCCCTTGCGGACAATGCGATAGATCATGCTTTTCGGCACGCCCTTCAGCTTGGTCATTAAGTAGTTATCGATACGCTGTTCGAAGTGATCTTCATCAATCGTGATCAACTGAACCTGTTGTGGGGTGGATTCTATATTCATGATGCGCCATCTAATTATAACGGTCGCCATTGTACAACAACTGAGAAGAATTGTGCCTTTCCATTGCTGAATTTTTTGATTATTGCTATATTTCACCAGCGATTAGGGATAAGCCGTGAATAAAGTGTTCACAACGCCCTGATCCCAAGCGGAAAATTTAACGGATAAAAAAAGATTTTCTTGATAGCAAATCATTGATTTGCAAATCGTATATAGAGTAAAAATACCACAAATGCGTTTTTTACGATTAAATCGAGAAAGTCACCTTACTTTAATAAGGTTTACCCTAGGTTTTCCTCCCCGATTTCGAAGGATATTTTAACTTGTCGTCAGACAAACCGATTCGACTTGGGCATTACCGGAACGAAACTAAAGAATTTATGGGGTTGGTTGATGTTTTACAACGAATTCCTTGTTTTTGTAATCATTAAAAAATAAGCCATAAATAGGATGCGACACGCAGCGACTGCGTCTAACAGTAATGCGCACCTCTTGCCTAGCCACCAGCCGTGAGGCTCAGTTGACCTACTGCTAGGCCCGTAATGCAGCGAAGCGCGATGTTTGATGACCTCTATTTAAAGAAGAATGACGTCATCATGAAACGTATGTTAATCAATGCAACTCAATCAGAAGAGTTGCGTGTTGCCCTTGTTGATGGGCAACAACTGTATGATCTAGACATTGAAAGCCCAGGTCATGAGCAAAAAAAATCAAACATTTACAAAGGTAAAATTACCCGAGTAGAACCGTCTTTAGAAGCCGCTTTCGTCGACTACGGTGCCGATCGTCACGGCTTTTTGCCACTGAAAGAAATCGCTAGAGAATATTTCCCGAAGGGGTATTCGTTCCAAGGTCGCCCAAACATCAAAGAAGTGGTCAGTGAAGGACAGGAAGTTATTGTCCAAATTGACAAAGAAGAACGCGGCAATAAAGGTGCAGCCTTAACGACCTTCATCAGCCTTGCAGGCTCTTACTTAGTATTAATGCCAAACAACCCACGTGCTGGCGGGATTTCTCGTCGTATCGAAGGTGATGAACGCACTGAGCTAAAAGAAGCGATGGCTGACTTAGAAGTGCCTGCGGGCATGGGTCTTATCGTGCGTACTGCGGGTGTAGGCAAAGAATCTGCCGAGTTAAAGTGGGACTTAAAAGTTCTACAACACCACTGGGCGGCGATCACCGAAGCTTCACAAGTTAAAGGCGCACCTTTCTTAATTCACCAAGAAAGCAATGTGATAGTTCGCGCTATTCGTGACTATTTACGCCGTGACGTGGGCGAAATCCTCATCGATCATCCACGTATTTTTGAAGAAGCGAAGCAACATATCGCCTTAGTTCGCCCTGATTTCGTTGAGCGCGTAAAACTGTACGAAGCTGAAGTGCCATTATTCACTCACTTCCAAATCGAATCACAAATTGAATCCGCCTTCCAACGCGAAGTACGTCTGCCATCTGGCGGTTCGATTGTTATCGACCCAACTGAAGCGTTAACCTCAATCGATATCAACTCTGCCCGTGCCACTAAAGGCGGCGATATTGAAGAAACAGCACTTAACACTAACCTCGAAGCCGCCGATGAAATTGCCCGTCAATTGCGTCTCCGCGACTTAGGTGGCTTAGTGGTTATCGACTTTATCGATATGACGCCAGTGCGTCATCAGCGTGAAGTTGAAAACCGTTTACGTGATGCTGTGCACCACGATCGTGCTCGCGTGCAGTTAGGTCGCATTTCTCGTTTCGGTTTGATGGAAATGTCGCGTCAACGTCTGCGTCCCTCTTTAGAAGAATCTGCAGCGCATATCTGCCCTCGCTGTCATGGCCAAGGCACGATTCGCAGTACCGAGTCTTTAGCACTGTCAATTTTACGTTTGATGGAAGAAGAAGCCATCAAAGAAAACACCTCACAAATCGAAGCGATTGTGCCTGTGGATGTTGCAGCTTTCTTGTTAAACGAGAAACGCAAAGCCATTCGCATCACAGAACAGCGTCACGATGTCGAAGTGTATGTGATACCTGACGCACACATGATGACGCCTGATTACCGAGTGATCCGTCACCGTAGTGATGATGAAATCAGTGAATCAAGCTATAAGCGTATAGAGCATCCTGAAGCCAAATTGTATGAGCCACGCAAACTGGAACGTACTGCGGCGCCTATTCCGGCATTAAAAGGTTTTGCAGCGCCACAAAAAGTAGAACAAGCCCCATCACCAACGGTGAAAGTTGAAGCGCCACAACCAGGCATCTTCAGCAAGCTTGTGAGTGCAATCAGTGCCATGTTTGCGCCAAGTGAAAAAGCTGAACCCGTAAAAGTTGTTGAAACTAAAGCAACTGATACCAGTGCGGCTAACGCAAATCGCCGTAACCGTCGTAATGACACTCGCCGCCCACGCAATGCCCAAGATGCCGACAAAGCAAAAGAAGGCACTCGTGAGCCGCGTAGCCGCAATCCAAAAAAGCCGACTGATGCAGTAGTCAGCACACAAGAACGTCCAGTACGCGAAAAAGAAGAAGCGGCTAAACGTCCAGCTAAAGCTGAACCGAAGCCACGCGTACAAGCGCCAAAAGATGTTGTTGCCGACATTGAAGCAGATGATGCTCCTAAGCAAGAAGTCGCCCGCGAGCGTCGTCAGCGCCGTAACATGCGTCGTAAGGTGCGTATCGATAATGGCCATAATACGCCAGATAATGCGATCCCAATTGCACCTGAAGATGCCGCAGAAGTGTTAGCGGAAATTGCAGCCCTTAACGCCGCAGCGGCAAGCACTATCAGTGTTAATGCCAAAGCTGAAGTCATTGCCCAAACGCCAGTAGAAACTAAAGCGCCAAGAACACGTCGCCAGCCTCGTAAGGAAGCTCCACCTGCTCAAGAAGCGCAAGAAAATATTGTGCTAGAAGAGACAACTGTAATTTCTACTGTAGTAGAAACACCTGCTGTTGATGCTGTTAACATAGCTGAAAACACCTTGGTTGACACAACAGCTCATACTGTAGCAGCGAATGCTGTATCGCAAGATAGCGAAGTTGATGCAGACAACGAAAATGCGAATGCTGATGATCAATCAAAACGCGAGCAAAGAGATGGTCAACGTCGTAGCCGTCGTAGCCCTCGCCACCTTCGTGCAGCGGGTCAACGTCGTCGTCGCGACGAAGATGACCAAGGTACATCAACGCCAGCGCAATTCGTTCCTAATGACGAATTAGGTGCTGACCAAGAGTACCCAAGCGAAATCATCAGTGTTCGAGTGGAAACTCCTGTTGTTGCAACTCAAACAACAGCGGTAACTGAAGCGGCCGTAAAAACTGCTGACGTCGAAATAGCTGAAACCAGTTCAACTCCAGCTGTTGAAGCTCCTGCTGTTGTTAAAGTAGAAGCAAAAGTTGAGCCTCAGCCTCAAGCAAATGACGTTGCAGCAGTTGAAACTCAGCAAGTTGAAACTAAACCTGTTGTGACTAAAACCACTGAAACGAAAGCGGAAGAGCCAAAGGCTGCTGACGTAAAAGTTGACCTTGCGTCAATCGTTGAAACTCAGGTGACCAGCGTTACTGCTGAAGCCGTAGTCGTTGTAGTCCCATCAGTTGAAAGCTCAGTGACTAAATCAGTAGCAGTACCCAAAGCTGAAGCAGCTAAAACCGAAACACTTGTCGAGCCAAGTGTTGCACCGAGCGCTGAAGTAAAAGAAGCCGTGAAAGCAACAGCCTCTGCGCCAATGGCCAGACCGGCAGCTATCGTTAAGCCTCAAGCCACAGTACAAACAGCTCCAACAACACCGCAAATCACGGATGCAGTTGTTGTCAGCAAGCCGAAAGCCGCTAGCCGCTTTGGCTCTATGGTGTCTTCGGATATGACCAAGCCTGTCGTTGAAGTGAGAGAACAAGTGGCAGTCCCTAAAGGACGAGAGTATGAGAATACTGCGAACGAAGAGTCTACAGCCAAAATCAAACTCGCTAATGGTGCAGAGTCGGATATGGCGCGTCCATAATCACTTAAGCTAAACCAGAAAAGCCATGCAATTGCATGGCTTTTTTATTTACACTGTAATACTCCACAATATTTAAATTTAGCTCTATCCATTTTTC
Organism: Shewanella sp. SM73; assembly: GCF_025653795.1. NCBI lineage: Bacteria > Pseudomonadati > Pseudomonadota > Gammaproteobacteria > Alteromonadales > Shewanellaceae > Shewanella > Shewanella sp. SM73. Next base: position 142,007 of record NZ_JAKKRY010000001.1, on the reverse strand, counting down.
GGCTTAATCGTAGTCCCTTGAATAACATAACCCATCAAAAGTTCCTCGGTATATAGTTCTCAACTTTAAGTATTCTTGTGTTGTCACTAACGTCACATTAGAAGCAATAAACATGCTAACAAAATATCAGGCCAATACCCGCCAGTAGAAAGGGCTCTTAATCCATTTAGTGCTAACTGTAGACCCCTCCTTTATAAGTTAGGAAAACTAGTCGAGGGAAAGCATTATTCCGCTATAAAGTAGCCGATAATTAAGTTGGATTAGCAGCCTAAAGCTTCTGTCGGAAATACTTAAATGTACGAAATGCAAGGCATCTCAATAGCCATATTCGTTTTTTGGTCGGCTCCAAACTACATCATAAATAAGCTAGTGTTCTTTAATATCAAGCACTAAATGCTTTGCCAGCCTCAACTCTTTACTACAAGGCTTTCAGCCTTAGGTGCAGCTTAGTATATGTAGGATAACTAAGTGCAAGAAATGCAAGTGCACCAATCATATTCGGCAATATCTGAAGTCACTGATTTACAACAAATGAATGATTAGACACATTCGCGTTCGACATTGAATATAAGATTACGCAAAAAATAAACTCGATAAGAGTAAGCGTTAAGAGTTAAGAGTTAAGAGTTAACATATAATGGAATTGAATGTTACAGGGGTAAAAATAAGGAGAGTGTATCAAATGGTTTTATTGAAAATCTTGGAGATATCAGAATTGGATTCTAACAGAGAAAGATTAGAGGATTAACTTCAGATTTAAGCATTAAATTAATGCGACATGTTAAGTGGATCTCGTCGCTTATACTGGATTCAACAATCTAAACTAAATGAAATCTTATTTTCGCACAAATAAAAAGAGCCACGGAATTAACCATAGCCCTTTAATCCATTGCTATCAGCTCTAGGCTAACAGCACTGAAAATTAACCAATGATAGTTACGTTTTCAGCTTGTGGACCTTTTTGACCTTGAGTCACAGTGAAAGACACTTTTTGGCCTTCATCAAGAGTTTTGAAACCGTCAGAGTTAATCGCACGGAAGTGTACGAATACATCTGGACCAGATTCTTGCTCAATGAATCCGAAACCTTTGTCAGAGTTGAACCACTTAACAACACCAATAACTTGAGACATAATATAAATCCTGTAAATAAAAAATTAAAGCCTTAACGGCGGGTGGAGCTGGAAAATGCCGGTATTACTTATGTTTACAGGACGAACTGGTCGTATTGAACACATAAATATAAGCCCAACCTTCAAGCTGATAAGACTATAAACCATTCTAAAGATAAGTCAACACACTGCGACACTTTGGATTATTTATTTTGCCTAAATCTACTTTACGGTTTTGCAACCGGCTAGCAGAACACTAGGTTCATGCTGTTTAGCAAGTACAGTTAAGCATTTTAAATAATTTATTTCAATAGCTTAATCTTATTGCTTACTTTGAAATCCGATGCACTTCAATTTGGAAATCCAATTCACAGTTCAGTCCTTGCAATGCAAATGCTTGCTTTTGGGCATGAGTAAACTTCCAAGCATAGGGCGTCATTTCTAAAAAATGAGCAATATGTTCACTGTTTGCCAGTTCTAACTGGGAGATTAAGCGCTCCTGATGAAGACACACAAATCCAGCAATATGCGCTGTGGAAACGGGATGTAATCTTGGCTCAGCATAAATTTGTTGTTTCAACGCAAAATGGTGTAAAGGTCCCGGAGAAACCGTTATCAGTAAGCCTCCATCAGCCATAATCCGTTGTAACTCTTCTACTTTTGAAGGGGCATAAATACGAATGGCAAGATCGACACTTTGGGATGCGATTGGCATTTCATAGGCACTTGCGACACAAAATTGCAAATTAGGGTAACGTTTAGCTGCATATTTAATTGCAGACTTAGAAATATCTATACCTTGTAAATTGCAATCATGGTGCTGGCTCAACACATGGAATAAACGTTGACTGTAGTATCCTTCCCCACAGCCTATATCGAGGATTTGTTTTGCTTCGGCACCAAACTCAAGTGCGAGCTCATTCACTCTATCACTCAAACCTTGATAGTAACCCGCGTTTAAAAATTCACGCCGAGCAAACATCATCTGTTTATTATCACCAGGATCTTTTGAGTTTTTCTTCTGTACAGGTAATAAGTTGACATAGCCTTCTTTGGCCATATCAAACTTATGTTGCTGTGAACAACCCCAAGTTCGCTCCGTTAACGTCAGTGGGGCGGCACACAGGGGACATAAATAATGCATAATGGACTCTTATCATTTAGCTAAATTTGGGTAAAAAAGTTTACGTTTCGTCTTCCATCAATCGGTCTACCATCAGGATCAATTCCGGTGAAGCGAGTAATTCATAACACTCTAATTTTCTTAATAGCTTATCAGTGTTATCGACATCATTAGCAGCGCGGCTGTAGTTTGGTCGCTCAAACATATGGGTATAGGTTCTAAATAACCATTGTTGTTTCTGCAGTAGCAAGGGATCGATCCTTAATACTTCATCAGCAAGGCTGGCGTGACATTGACCAAGCTCCCCGCGCATAAACGCCTGCAATTCTAATCTAACCTGCTCGATTTCAGTCATGTAAATTGCAAGAGATTCAGATGATGCGGCATAGTCGTAGTGCCTTGCTAACAGTGCTTTAGCAACCATTAACGCTTTGGGCTCATGCAAAACCCGCAAATCCGCTTCTAAGGGTACTAACTCAAACTTTGAATTGGCTTGTAAGGCAAAAGTTAAGTAACTATTTGCACCTATTAAGTCATTATCTGCACCTAAATGACGAGTCGTATCTAAGGTAAAAGATACACCTCGCCTCAATTCAGCCGCACAAAATTTCGCAGCAGTTCCCATCCGTGTATAAAGCCTAAAACCTTGCCCAAGGCTGCGGGTTATTGGTGTATTGAAAGCCTGAGGGCTTTGCGGTAACGATTCGACCTTAAGACCCATAAACGGCTGGAAGCGGATGACTATATTTTGCTGAATTCCGGCTTCAGCTATGACGATAATCTCTAGTAAAGGGGCATTGATCGCCTGCGACACAATAAAATCACTCACATCGTCGGGTAGCCGTAATGTGAGTATTGATGCCTTTGCAACATCAAGCACCATAGGTTCATTTAGAAATTGATGGTACATAAGACATTATTCTCCTATTTAACCGCAATTGTACCGTCCAATACCAATTAAAATCACCCCGTAAACCATTACCATCGCAAGATATGACTTAATCTTCATGATGCCGTAAATCGGCATTCGAGAAATAGTAGTGACATTGCGTGGTAGCATATTTATGCCTCCAGTGATCTATAACGTTAAGCACAGGAAGATGTAAGTGACGTATACAATGAACTTCACGTAACCATTCACCCAATGTAAAACTCACGATGCACCCTGCCCAGAAAGTGGCGAGCCTAGTCAGCATTGTTAGACATCGCTCGGCTTAGCGCCAGAAAACCATTCGGTATGCTGGTCACCTTGACGGCCAAAATAGGTTACACGTTTACCTCGCAAAAACACGAAATAACCTTGAACTCCTGCATTCATAGCGCGCTGGCAGAAAAGCCGAAAATTTTGCCCATGCTGCTGACTATCCAAGATGGCAGCTCTGAGTTCAATCACATTAAAATTTTCAGCAATTAATGGAAGTCCCTCAAATGATAAAGGTGATTGCACTGTAGAACCTACTGCGCTATAGAAAGTAAATGACTTCAAGGCATAGTCTACATAGTAATACTCGACACCTTCAGCAATAAGATTGCCGACAATTTGAGGAAATGGTATTAATCCAGACAAGGTTGCTTGTGCAGATTCTAAAATTTTATCCGAGTTCATTGATGTCCTCTCTGGGTCTTGAGTGGTCAATTTATATGTTCAACATCAGCAGTAGAGCCAAAGTGATAGCACTGTAAAAACGTGGAGCATACGCCAGCGCTGGTTAAACGCTCAAAGCACGTTCTCATAAATGATTAACGCAATAAACACGACCTTCAAACTTCCCCCAAAATCGTTGCCAGACTACAAACACGTTTATGCATATATAACGTAAAGCCATATTAAAAACACTATGGCTAAAGAACATAAGGACTTTAAAATATTCTGCGAGCCACTCGCACCCAGTGCCAACACCGTTGGGGTGTCTAAATTGATTTACAACTCACATAAACCCAAACTAAAAAAATGTATCATTTACACTTATCATCTGTTTCTTTATCCCGCAAACCATCTAGGCTACTGCTAAAATAAGCACACCGAATCAATTTCAACCTCTAGCAATGAGTTTATTGATGGATAATTTACAGCGACTGGGCATTATTTTTTGTATTCTTTCCCTGTGGGTCTTGGCAAACATACCCGTCACTTATGCTAATGATCAATTCATTATCAATCAGTCAGAATCCAAGCTTGATCACAGATATCAGTATACTTATGACCTTTTACAATTAGTTATTGATGCAACCAAAGCCGATTTTGGTGAAGCATCACTGCAAGTCTCAGATCTAATAATGAGTCGAAATCGTATCTTCAGAGCATTACAAGAGGGTGAAACCATCAATGTTATTGCAGAAGCCTCTAACCTACAGTGGAATAAACAGCTTATTCCAATAAAAATTCCCATTAGAAAAGGCATTCAGGGATTTAGAATTTTTATTATTAAAAAGGAAAATGTATCTAGGTTAGCCCAAATCACCTCGCTAGCGCAGTTAACTGCTCTTGATACTGGTTCAGGTAGCCAATGGTCGACTAAAGTTGCCATGCAACAAGCAGGATTTAAAATTATAGAAAGCAATCAATATGACAGTTTATTTAATATGCTATCAAAAGGACGGTTTATAACATTTGGCCGCGGAGTGAATGAAGTATTTCAAGAGGTTGAGCAGTTTAATCAACAATATCCAGATCTCGTTGTTGATGAAAGCATCATGCTACATATTCCACTAGCGACATATTATTATGTTTCGCTTAACAAACCTCGCTTAGCTCAGCGAATACAAATTGGCCTCCAGAGAATTATCGATAATGGTCAATTTGACCAGTTATTTTATCAACGCCATTGCGATTTTTTGATAAAAAGTAAATTGAATCAACGATTAGTTTTTAAAATTGACAATCCTTTTATATCTGAATCAGAAATGACTTCCATTGTCGGTAAAGATTTCTTACTCAATCCAATGGATGACTTTTCCATATTATGTAAGAAATATCATTGAATAGGCTTCATCAGATAAACGCTTAGGGTCCGTCATGACTTAAAAATATCTCTCGGAAAATGGGATAAAAAACAGCAAATCGCGGCTTGAATTGAAGGAGGTTAGATTTTTGGCCTTGGGTATCTAGAAATCAAACGAAAACCTTCAAGGCCATTAGCCTTGAAGGAAACTTTTTTAGAATTGCACTCTGACACCAATAGCCGCTGTGCGACCTGGCATAGGGGATAAATGCCTTAGGAAACTGTTATGTGGGCGCGCATCTACATCGGTAAGATTATCTAAGCTTAGGTAGAATTGAGTCGGCACTTTCGAAATGACTTGATCTAAAGTGATATTGGCTCCGAGCAAAGCATAAGATTCAGAGGGCCTCTCAAATTTGTTAACGTCACCTTGTGAATGATAGCGAACATAATCGATGGACACAGTAAGCGCATCATACTGCCAATTTAGTGCAGTGCCTGTTTTGGATTGTGGTGTTCGAGGCATTGAAGTGCCTTCTAACCTGCGGCGAAAGTATTCGTCCCGCTCACCTGCGAGAGGTGGGCGAGTACTAAAGATGTCGTAACTACCATCGTATTGATATCTAGGAGTATTTCTCACTCTGTCAGTAAATGCGCTAAGCTCAAAAACTCCCCACCTTTGCCACGGGAAGGTATAGATAGCTTGTACCTCTAACCCTTGATTGTTTGTATCTGCTTGGCGCCATTCACGAACATAAGCACCATTACGCTCAAGGCCTGTACTACCAAGATAAATAAAATCATTGAATTGATTTTGATACCAACTTGCCATTAGCTGTAAATCGGCGATTTTAGCGGTGGTATTTATTTCAAAGGAGTGATTAATTTCCTTTTTAAGATTTGAGCTGCCCTGTTCTTCAATTAACAGAGCATAGTGTGGGTTACTGGCGTAAAGCTCATTCATTTCAGGAGCACGCTCGGCATGAACGTAATTGACTCGTGTTGACCAATTTTGCAATATGTCCCATTGCAGTGATCCTGAGTAGCTTTGGAGATAAAAATTTCTATCTTTAACATTCGCTCCTGAGCCTCGACCTACCTTGTAACCCTCTGCGTTTACTTGGTGCTTAATCGCATCATAACGACCTCCAAACTCAAAAGTAACCGGACCAAAGTGCAGGGTTTGTAGCGTATAGGCCGCATAGTTTTGACTATCGACATCAGGCATGTAATTGTCATAGCCCTCCCCTTTGTAGGCTTTAGTGTCGTACTGCAATCCTAAGACACCATCAAAGTTTGATGTCCAACTATGATAGAGCTTAGGGCTAATGACCCAAGAGGTAAGTTCGAATTGGTTAACAGATACCTCAGCCATATGCTCATCATCGACTTGATTCGAATAGGCGCCATCGAGGCTAAATGAGTTTATCCAATTGTCATCCCAGTTTTCGACATACTTCATATCTACGCGATCACCACGGGAGAAAATTCGAATATTACCCCGTTGATCAAAATCCACTGGTGCGCTGCTGCCACGACGCATAAATCCCGGAATACCGCGATGAGTGTCCGTATAACCATAAGCCAAACCCAAAAGACGTTGTTGGCCAGTGTAGCTTCCGCCTGCCGAGAATGATGATGTGTGGTGGCTGCTGTTAAGCACAGTGCCATTACTGTCTATTGAGTAGTCGGTGATAATTTGTTGTTCTAAAGGTGTAGCATCTTCATAGCGTTTTAATTGATTGTTCATCTGCCACACAGGTTGCGCATATTTGATTTGGCATAGATCGGCAAACTGTGCGGCACCTACGACTTTTGACCACGTTTTACAATCGCTGTCTTTAGAATATCCAGGAATATCGTAGTCACCACGGTCTTTGTTGATCATATTCAGCGCAAAGTTAAAAGATTCATTCCCTGCGGTAAGTTTTGCCAGTGCGGTACTTGTACTATTGAAGCCAACTTTCACTTCAGCGCGGCTGTTAAACCCATTGATTGGGCCCAATGGAATACGACCATCTTGGAGATCAACAATGCCTGCCATCGCTTGCCCACCATAGGCAATAACAGCTGTAGGACCTTTAATGACCAAGATACTGTCAGCAAGAAAGGGCTCGATGGGGATGTATTGATCCTCACTCACCGACGACATATCCTCAACTTGAGTTCCATTGAGCAACATTTTAACCCTGTTTCCACCAAATCCACGGATTTGTGGCCTACCCGATGAGCTACCAAAAAAACCACTGTCTACCCCCGGTAATTGGCTTAAAGTTTCTCCTAAGGTATCGGCTTTACGATTATTAAGTTCATCGCCGCTGAGTTCGATTTTACTGGCTTGTATTCTTTGACTTAGTGGTTTTTCTAAAGCATGCCCAGTGACATTGATACGTTCAATAGGTTCTGCTGAAACAGCTAAAGTGCCAACACCTAATAACAGAAGGTATTTGTGGAAGTTCATTTTGTGGGTCGTCTCCATATGATTACTGTCGAAACAAATGATATGTTACAACGTATCATTATGTATCAATCGGGTTCAATATAAATGAAAGTAAATTAAGTTACTGATTGTAAATGGCAATCAGAACAACACTCGGTATGGTGACTGATGATTGCTAACAAAGATTGTCATTAGAAGGGGTGGATCAGGTAAACTGTGCAAGTATGATCATTTCAAAAAAATTGGCAGTTCTATGACGGGAAAAAATCTTGATTTACTGCGTGAAGTAGTGAAAAAGTGTGAAGAAAAAGGCATCAATCTTACCAGTAAGCGCAAAAAAGTACTTATCGTATTACAGGAACATGATGTTCCTTTGTCTGCCTATGAAATTGCCGATGTGTTAAAACAAAGTTTGGGCGAGAGTTTACCCATAATGTCTATCTATCGCATGTTGGATTTCTTAGTACAGGAACAATTAGTGCATAAGTTATTAACAGTGAATAAGTATATTGCCTGCCATCATGTATGCGATCATCACATTCACAATCAATTTTTAATTTGTAATACTTGTCAAAAAGTCACGGAGATAGCATTGCCCACTGCTCTTGTTGAACAGTTACAGTTGAATGTTAGCCAAGCGGAATTTACCTTATCGAGCCCACAGCTTGAATTAGCGGGTTGGTGTCATGAATGTCAGCAGCAACATAATAGTTAAGTTATGTACATTAACTAATTTGGAACGCTATTTATCATGGTTGCTGAACTTATCCCATACTCACAGTAACGCTATAAATCCCCCAGCCTCCGACATTCTGGTCGATAATGTCCGTCTAAAATCGTGGATATGCCAGTCTTGATGTCATATCGCGGACCAGCTCATTAATAGAAGCAACATTACCCGGTCGCTTGCCGTGGGAAAGCGCCATGGCGAGTGATATAAGTTCCACTGTTCTTATAATATCTCGAGTAAAGCGGAACTGATCGGCCTTCGAATGTGTTAAGCGGTTTCCAAAACGCATAGGGATCTATAATATTTACCCATGAATTTAGTCACGCAGGGACCAGCTTACATGCGTCAGCAAGTCCTAAATCCGGGTAGAGACCAAATGTTAAGCACCCTGATGGATTATCAATCCTAAATCGATACTGACATGTTATAGTCCCTGCAGGGGTAATACGAACGCTTAAGCCGTTGCGGTCTGCAAGCTCTGGTTTCCCTAAATATGGCTTGCCGTTTATTGCACGTAACCAATTGTCAGATAAAGACATTTTTATTACCCTGTGTACATGTGATTTTAGCTAATCTGACGCAGAACCCAATATATACAGATATGTACTCACATCTAAGTTGTAGCAAACTAAATTGATGTGAATGACAACGAATCCCAATAAAGCTATTTAACTTTCAATAACATCATGTTAAATGCTTTAGAGAACGAAAATAAATGAAGATGAAAAATGATAAAGCTGGGTCAATATTTTAGCACGACTACGGAAACATGTAATATTAACCATTGATTTATAATAAATATATGTACAAACTTCGTTTAAGAACCTTCCAATATCACAGCTGCTAAACAACAAAATCACTTCTAAATTCGATACTATTTTTAATTGCAAAAAAATGTTGTCTAATTATGTTTATCTATTAAAAAGTGGTGTGCATGACAAGTGCTTAAGAACTTCCGGCTCCATACTTCTGATTACTTTAGCAGAGTGTTCTAATTCTAAATTAAGCTCAGACCAACCATCAGTGCTCATAAACTCTGCCAGTAGATAACAAATCCTAGGTATAACGGCTCACAATCGAAATTCCTTGTGCTCGCAATTAGCGCAATCTTCGGCTCAGATTAAGTGACAATAAAATCTTACTGAGCTCACATTAAGTGATAGACAGATGACGGTCAGCTTTATTGGTAGTGCTTAATTTCAATGCAGTGTTCAGTTTACAATAGTGTTCTGTCGCGCAGAGTTTGCGTCAGCAAGGCGAGCTCCTGATCTTTGCTTCAAACCCGAGCATAACCGTAAAAGGCCATTGTTATTAAAAATGTCTCGTTAGGCTTTAGATGAGGAAAACATAACATCCAAATGAGACAGAAAAACCGTCTCATTTGGATGTATGCTTTAGGTATACTCAAAACATACATTAGCATCAGAGATAAAATTTAATAATCTCTTAGTAGAGTGCGAGGCTGACTTTTTGGGCTACGGACTTCTGTTGCAGTTATACCTCGAAAAACTCAATCTTACCGCCAGTAAGGTGATACATACTACCAACGATTTTAATTTTATTCTGGTCTTCCAGCTGTTTCAGTACCGGGCTGTTTTTGCGGATATTCTCGATAGTCAGTTCAACATTTTTCCTTGCCACAGCATCGACAAAATCGTAATTACTCCCTTTACGCTCTCCGGTGTACTCTGTTTTTTCAATAGCAGGTTTAATTTCATTCAGCAGGCCCGTCAGGTTGCCTAGTTCTGCATTATCAATAGCGCCACGTATCGCACCACAGCGGGTATGCCCCATAACCAGCACCAATTTCGCACCAGCAAGAGCACAGGCGAATTCCATACTGCCCAATATATCGCGATTACTGATATTACCCGCAACACGGGAATTGAACGTTTCGCCGATCCCCGCATCCAGCACAATTTCCGCTGGCGCACGTGAGTCAATGCAGCTAAGGATCACTGCAGCAGGATACTGACCCGTGATACTGTTGCGTTTCTGCGCCAAATAATCATGTTTCGCCGTGCGATTCTCCCGGAAGCGCAGATTGCCCTGCTTAAAATGTTCAATCACAGCCTCAGGTGTCATGCCATCACGTTCATCTTTACTGAGGGATGCCGCAAAAGAGATAGAGGGCACCGATAAGGCCGCCAGCCCAGTTACCGAAAGGGCCGAGACAGCAAGTGTTTGTTTCAGGATTGTCCGGCGTGAGGGTTGAGCCAGTTGGTTATTTTTCATAATGTTCTGCAGTCCAGTTTGTTGAGTTAACAAAGGTTGTTGCGATAGTACTGTTAAACAAATCACAGCTTCAACCTAATGATAGTGGAGACCCAGTCAACGCGATTAAATACGGGCGGCAGGGTTACAGGTATGGCGTTTTTCATTTGCAGTTATTGTGAGCCATAAGCAATGGATAGCTAGCCCGAGGGATTTCGATTGCGAGCCGCCACATCTAGGTTCTTCCACTGATGCCTGTAACATTCCTGATAAACGAAATATTCCAAAATTTGTATGCATACGATTATCGAAAATTTCTTCATATGCTGCCTATAATTTCGCAGCTCAACTACCATAAGTCTAACAAAGCTAAGAGAAAGGGCGCATAAAGCAAAGATCAAAAGATCACAAAATAGATCTGTCAAAGTTGTTGTTTCCCGCATACCTACTATTTTCAACTTCTGAGAAGAAAAAAATAACAACGCAAAATCAATACCATGCACAGAGTTTGAAATTATGAGCACACTAAAACCTAATGGCGACATTTACCTGCAAGAACGGTAAAATGCCCCATTGTCATTGGGGAGTAGTCATCCTTAGCCTCCCACTAAGGAGTCCACGTCAACAAAATTGAGGTCTAACACCTCATGGCGTGGTCAGCCTCTGCGAATGCGGAGAGCCAGGCGAGACCTTTGGTCGCAATACGCTTTCCCAGCCGGGCGAGCAGTGTTGTCGTGCCATTGGATTATTGCTCGCCCGGCCGGATTGCTCACATGATCCTTACTCTTACTCTGTTTTTCCTCTCGGCAGGTACCATTTATTTGGCCTGCGAATACTTCGTCAACGGCATCGAATGGTTCGGCCGCCGTTTGAATCTTGGCGCGACTGCAGTGGGTTCAGTACTTGCTGCCTTCGGTACAGCACTACCTGAAACAGCGGTGACCTTCATTGCCGTTGTCTTCGGCAAAACACCAGAGCAAAAGGACATTGGCGTCGGCGCAGCCATGGGCGGTCCGCTCGTTCTCGCTACTTTAGCCTATGCAGTGGTCGGCTTGGCACTGATTTACCACCATCGCCGCCTTCAACGGGAAACGTATCATGTACGTGCCGATCACGCCCGTATGAGTCACGACCAGCTCGCCTTTCTCGCAGTGTTTGTAGTGAAAGTGGCACTTGGCCTAATCGCCTTTGCCATCAAGCCGTGGCTGGGTGTCTTGTTTCTCGCCGCCTACGCAATCTATGTCTGGCGCGAAATTCAGGAGAGCGACACAGCGCCTGAAGAAGAGATTGAACCTCTCAAAATTCAACCTTCCGTGACGGAGCCATCGTTAAAATGGGCGGCGCTGCAAGCCGTGTTGTCCCTGATAGTCATAGGCATTGCATCCCATATATTCGTAGGTCAACTTGAGGCCATTGGTACAGCGCTACAATGGTCACCACACTTGGTAGCATTGCTGCTGAGTCCGGTGGCGACGGAGCTGCCCGAGATGATGAACACACTCATATGGATACGGCAAGGAAAGGAACGCTTGGCATTGGCCAATATTTCTGGTGCCATGATGATTCAGGCAACGATTCCCAGTGCGTTGGGTATCTTCTTTACGCCATGGCTTTTTGATGGCCCACTGATGGCGGCAGGAGTCATTACTGCTTTGGCTATTATTTTTCTGTGGCAGCTATTTCGGCGAGGCGTTGTCGATGCGCGTGCATTGGTCGCAGTAAGCTCATTGTACGGCATATTTGCCTTGCTGATTGCGTTCTACTTCCCTCCCTAAGGAGCAAAGTGTCAGAGAACGCCGTGTGGTACGGCGTTCCTATTTGGCTAAATTTGCCCAACGCGCCAAGAGTGTAATGTTAAATTTTGTAAATGTTGCAAAAAATTGATTTAAATGAATTAAACTTTTCAGCGATCATAGTGACCATCAGTAGTGATGATCAATGTATATATCTCGTCACAAAAGCACAACGCACAGCGATACACCGCCCGAACGATTTGGTTGCGCACTATGGTGGTGAGAAATTTATTTGTCTATTACCGGATACTCAGCATTTAGGCGCGATGAACATAACTCATCGTCAACGCAGTGCTCGCTTTACATTTACTCTAGTTTCCAAGCGGTCACCATTAACTGGCGTTGCGTGTATTCAACCTCATCGGCATTTGAAATGGCAAACGCTTATCGAATCCGCAGATAAGCAATCATACTTAGCTAAAAAGCATGAATGTAATCAAGTCAGCAGGGCCAGCTTGCTACGGTAAACAGCATTATTGAGTGCCAATCGTAAATTTTGATTTTTTTGAAATTATCAAAGTTGAAATGTGAAGTTGGTCACGTAGCATTTGGATAAATGGAATCATTGACTACAAGACCAAAATGCATCATGCATTTGACGATTTCTAACTGATAATTAGGCTTAGTGAAGTATCTTTTCAGAGCTGGCGCAGTCATTGAAAGCTCTGTAATGGTTTAATTTCCCTACATTAATTAAAGAGAAACTATTTATGTTTGTGATCGATCAAATTATTCTCCTCGCCGCGATTTTGATTATTCTTGGTATTTTATCCAGTAAATTGTCTGCGAGATTGGGTTTACCCGTACTGGTGCTCTTTCTCATGGTGGGCATGTTAGCTGGTGAGGATGGCCCTGGAGGTATTGTTTTTGATAATGCACAAATTGCTCACGCGCTTGGGTCTTTAGCTTTAGCCATTATTTTGTTTGATGGTGGTTTGCAAACACCCATCGCGTCGATTAAGCAAGTGTGGAAGCCTGCTTCTGTATTGGCGACTTTAGGCGTATTGGTGACTGCCATGATCACTGGTGCTGCAGCTGCTTATATTCTAGATGTTTCCTTACTTTACGGTTTACTGATTGGTGCCATTGTTGGTTCAACCGATGCCGCCGCTGTTTTCTCATTACTGCGTAATGCAGGTATTCATATCAACCCACGCCTTAAAGCCACATTAGAAATTGAAAGTGCGACTAACGATCCTATGGCAATTTTTTTAACAGTTGGCTTATTGGAGGTCATGGTCAAAGGGCTTGAACCAGAGACTGGATTATTGATGCTGTTTATCCAGCAAATGGGTATCGGCTCCGCAATGGGTTTAGCGGCAGGCTGGTTATCAGTACGTATTATTAATCGTATCCATCTGACGACCTCTGGATTATATCCTGTGATGGTCGCGGCATTTGGTTTACTGTCCTTTGGCGTAGCAGCTAATCTTGGCGGCAGCGGCTTTTTAGCTATTTTTATCGCTGGTGTGGTGATAGGGAATAGTCGTTTTGTTTTTCAGCGCAGTACCTTTTTATTTCACGATGGTTTGGCATGGTTAGGCCAGATTGTTATGTTTGTTTTTTTAGGCTTGCTGATTAATCCTTCGTCTTTGCTGGATGTCTGGCAGGAAGGACTGATGATTGCAATCGTCCTGACCTTAATCGCGCGACCCTTGTCGGTAATCCCTGTACTGAAGATTTTTGGCTTTAATGCGCGTGAAATTACCCTAGTATCCTGGGTTGGGTTACGTGGTTCGGTGCCTATTATTCTAGCTATATATCCGCTGATTTATGGCCTGCCTGGTGCCAGTCTTATTTTTAGCGTAGTGTTTTTCGTCGTGTTAATTTCAGCGACAATACAGGGGTCAACATTACCCTGGGTTGCACGCGCTTTAGGACTTACGGAACCGCCTCCTGCGACACCTGCAGCGACACTGGAAATTACTGCTTTAGGCGATGTGGATGCTGACATTGTCGAGTATCAATTGGGCGATACCTCACGCGCTTCTGGTCGCCGTTTATCCCAAATGGCTTTACCTGACGGTACAGTAGTGGCGATGATAACCAGAGGAAACAATGTAATTCCACCTAGGGGATCAACCTTCCTGTATGCTGGCGATCATTTATTTATTGTGATGAAACCCGATGTGCGTGAGTTTGTTGATCTGGTTTGCTCTGGTGTTGCAGAAGCCAATCATTATGAATTACCTACGAGTGAATTGAAGTTGAAAGGCTACACCAAAGTAGCAGATTTAAAGCACTCCTACGGTATTGAACTCTCTGCTAATGATAATTTGTCATTAGATGAAGTGCTACGTCAGAGCTTGACTGACGAGCCGACCTTAGGTGCAAGTAAAGATTTTGGTGAAGTAATATTGCATGTTCGTGAGATGGTGGGTTCGAGGATTGCGACAGTGGGTATCGTACCGAACTCAGCCAATGAAAACTGATACCAAAACAATAATTTGTAAAATCATAGTTTCATTGTGGTCAATTTAGAGATCACACCTAAGCTCAGTGCATCATTTAATCGCGAATGAGTTTGCATAGGTATCTGTCCGAACTTTTGATAAAATCCAGTCAACGGGTTAGCAGTCTTGGTGGACAACCGTCTAACCCGCCAGCCCTCGCAAGAGGGCGTTCCTTCTAATTCATCCTATCCAGCAGTGCCATTTCGGCTTTATCTTAGCCAGAAGATATAAGACTTTTTGCGGTCAAATCCCATTAAAGCCCACTGCTCTTTACACAAGTAATGGGCGCGAATAGCGCGTTTGCAGTTAATCGATAACTGTTCAACGAGTTGGTCAAAATGGGCGACGTGGGCAGGCACGTTGAGTTCATGCTTTAAGTTGCCACCGCCCAAGGCTTCGCCTAAACGGTCGCAGGCGTAGCGGTTTGAAAAACCCTTGCCCAATTCTTGGTACACCCAATAACAGCCCCAGCGATATAACCCTAACCGTAACGCCTTAATGTTCATCCTCTACTCGGGGTCATCGCTAAAGGCCATTAGCTACCTCATTTATCTTCTTAACCGAAAGCTTAAACACATCAATGCATATCGATGTCACATCGTCATAGGGCGCATTAGTGCGGCCATTTTCCCAACGTTGATAAGTGCTGCGACTGATGCCGTAAATCTCAGCCACTTCGTCTTGGGTCATACCCCGTAAACGGCGCCCTACTTTCAGTAAATCCGCGGCGCGACTAGCCATAAATCCTCCTGCGTGAAGTCCATAACCCAGTTGTGCTATTTGTGATTGTTTTTGTTATTGTCATCGTCATAACCACCCCACTAACATTGGCTCGTCTGGCTCACTCGGCTCAGTGGTCGATTGGCGCATTATCTCGGGCGCCACATCATCAAACCCCAGCGTGATTAAGTGTGCATGGTAGGCATCCAGCGCCATCAACATGCCCTTATCTAAGGTGCTGTTGACGTAAGTGCGTAGCAACAATGGCAAGGTGTGATTCAAAATCCGCTCACCCACCATGATATCTACGCCCATGTCGGCAATAATGGTGCGGCATAGTTTTCTTAGTGCATGGGAGGTAAATGCCTTAAACCGAATCGTTTCACTCCAATATTGCGCAGTGCGAATGCTCACCGGCCCTACATCGTAAGGGAACAAAACGCTCATACGACGGACATTGAAGCGGTGATCTGCATCGGCGAGGCGTTTTATTGCAACGCGGCGGGCCATTCACAAAAGTAAGCTGACATTGCGCAGCACAATGCTAAGGCCGAAGCCTTTAAACAGCGACTGTTATCACTGCGCCCTGCTCTCACCTTCACGGCGTTTAACAGCACCAAGGAGAAATCGGCATGAAGCAATCTGCAGTCATCAAAGACGCTTTACGCCAGTGGTACACCCTGCCCCGCAAACAAGTCGGCAGCTGCCAACAATTTTTAAAACGACTCGCCGAGGAATTGGCAAAGGAAGGTAAATGATGATTTCGACCCAATCGACCGTGGATCAGCAAATGCAAGTGCCGCTCTTTCTTACCACTAAGGAAGTCATGACACGCTACCGGATTAGCTCATCAGCAACGCTTTGGAAGTGGCGGAGAAACGACGGTTTCCCTGCTCCTATCCATAATGGCCGCCATTACTTAAAAGCGTCGCTCGATAAGTGGGATGAAAAACAGCAAGTCGCGGCTTGAATTGATTTATTAAGCCTTAAGATAAAGCCCCATTTTTGGGGCTTTATTTTTAGACCTTTATCGATGGACTGTTAGGCCATTAACTCATCGCCTTCGACATTACAGCCTTTACTACCGCAGTTAGTGCTACTGCTACAGCATCAGTGATGATAGCGGCGAGTCCTGTGCCAACCAGTACTATTTGGGTAATTAACAAGACACCATCGGTTGATATCCATGCGACCACTGTCGCGATAAATGATACAGCAGCGACTATGGCTCCAAACCAGCTTAGGCCATTGACGTTTCTAACAAAGCTATACATCGTCATTGATAACATAGCGTTTTAATGAGCTGAAAAACTGCATCTAGCAGCCCCTAAAAGAAGGCTGTAGCGATCAGTTCATCATTTTTAAGGTTAGTTCAAATGTGACTTTTAACAAAGGCTCGCTTCGCTGGATGTTCAACAACAATCGCGTTAGTGGCAATAGTGAACTGATTGAATCATTCATGCGATATTTTGATGTTTTACCGTCCCATTTTATCGGGCTGCAGCCGAGACGTTATGTACTCTAAACCTGCTTGATAGCCTGCGGTTTCTGTTGTGTCACCGTTTTTGGCTATTAAATAAGTGGCTTTAAACATCATCAGGTTACAGATGGTAAGATAATAAAAATCATCGTCTTGCTTGAAAGCACAAAACTTTTTCCACGGTATGGTGATGGATTTACCGCTAGGGGGCACAAACGTTAGCGTCGAGGCTGTGGCGGTCACTGTATGGCTACCTTCTAGGCTCGCAAGGCTCTGTAAGGTTGTATTTTCAATCGTTCGATCCAGAGTAGTTATCTTGCCTGCAAATTTGTTAGCTTGATTTTCGGCGATGTTTTTGAATACAAATCTCCACACAAGAAGGTAAGTGATAGCGCAAATTGCGATTGCGATATATGTCTCTGGAGAGTGAATTTCTACGAAAAAATAAAACAGTAGTAACGGGGATAATAACGGGATCCATAGGAGTAATGCACGAACGATAAGGGCATACAACCACTTAGCTAAACGAGTATTCTTTGCAATGCTTGCTGAATTTATTCTTTCCGCGATTGTGATTAACTGTTCCCGCGTGATTAAAAATTTTAGTTCCATGACGTCCTTGCTTAACGTTAATCCGAACACTGTGCCAAGTGTATGATTAATTGAGTTGAAATGACTAAACCATAAATAAAGCTGATATTGAACAGATAACAGTTTACCTTGTGCCGAATTGAGCTCCAATGCACCTAATTACAAAGAGGTGTTTCTGCTGCACTGCAACGCAACTGATTTACATACTGAATAAGCTCACCATTTTCTGCTGTCAGCGACAAACATGCCTACCCCTTCTTTCTAACACGACAATTTTTCTAACACGACTATTTTGCTATCACCTAGAGCGGCCAATTTCAGCTTATTTGTCCATTGTTCATAGGCCACAGCTTGATCATCTAACCAATCATGTTTGTTGTACACCGCCATCACCCCGCCTAATAGATGGCCTAACATCTTCTCTGTCACATGGGGCAACACCCCCGCTTCTGACATTCTGGTCGATAATGTGCGTCTAAAATCCTGAATACGCCAGTCAGGGATTTCGAGTCTTGGTTTGATCTCGCGGACCAGCTTATTTTCTGAAGCGATGTTGCCTGGGCGCTTAAGATCGTTTGCTGCGGGAAAACTCCATAGTGAGTTATAGAGGTTCCACTGTTCTTGCAATATGTCGAATAAGGCGGGACTGATTGGCCTCCGGATTGGCAAATTAGTTTTGCTATTATTTATCGGGAAGGTCCAGACCATCGACTCAAGATCAAAATCAGCCCGTTTGGATTTTAATATTTCTGATATCCGCGCCCCTGTTAGTAAACATGCCTTGATGGCATTGGTTACGGCTTTGGTCGCGCGGCATTTATCAAGCTCACGGATGATTTTGCCACACTCTAGAATGGTGAGTACTCGCGAACCGACTTCGGGCGCAGAACCCACATCACTGACTCGTAATTGAAGGACATCAACAAGCGATATCATTTGCCGGCGAACGGACCAGCTAAGTACCGTCTTTAACTGTTTGAGTATCGCGCCTGCGGTGACTCGACTATGAATTGCCTTTTTATCGAAAAAATCTATCCACTCGCCGAGTGTGATACTTTCGACTTTACGATCAGCAAAGGCATCATAGAGATGTGCTCTAAAGCAGGATTGGTACGTAGCAACAGTGCCCGGCTTAAGTGCTGCACTTCGCGCCGATAAAAACTGTTCACAGCAATCCCTCAGTGTTGTCTGGCCCGCAAATGTGTTGCGCTGTTTCCAAAACACACGTGGATCTATATTATTTGCCACTGAGTTCCGTAACTCAGGGATCAGTTTCCTTGCGTCAGCTAGTTTCAAATCAGGATAACGACCAAGGGTTAAGCGCCCAGGTTGATTATCAATCCTAAATCGATACTGCCATGTTATAGTCCCTGCAGGGGTAATACGAACGCTTAAGCCGTCGCGGTCTGCAAGCTCTGGTTTCTCTAAATATGGATTACCGTTTATTGCACGTAACCAATTGTCAGATAAAGACATTTTAATTACCCTGTGTACATGTGATTTTAGCTAATCTGACGCAGAACCCAATATATACAGATTATGTACTCACATCGAAGAGCTGCATACTAAATTGATGTGAATGACAACGAATCCAATTAAAGCAATTTAACTACTGATAACATGAAGTTACATGCTTTAGAGAACGAAAATAAATGAAGATGAAAGACGATAAAGCAGGGTCGATTTTTTGGCACGACTACGAAACATTTGGAGCGAACCCAGCGAAAGACAGACCCTCGCAATTTGCGGGTATTCGCACGGATTTAGATCTCAATATCATCGGCGAGCCTGAGACATTCTATTGTAAGCAAGCCACTGATTATTTGCCGTCTCCGGAAGCAATATTAATCACAGGGATCACTCCACAGTTAGCTAATTTAAAAGGCATCCCTGAAACTGAGTTTATGGGACGAATTCAAGCGCTATTTAGCCAACCAAACACTTGTGTTGCAGGTTATAACTCACTGCGTTTTGACGATGAAGTGACCCGTTATGGCTTTTATCGGAACTTTATCGATCCCTATGCCCGTGAATGGCAAAATGGCAACTCTCGTTGGGATATCATTGATTTAGTGCGCGCTTGTTATGCATTTAGGCCCGAAGGTATTAACTGGCCGACAAAGGAAGATGGCTCTCCGAGTTTTAAGCTAGAACATCTGACCCAAGCGAATGGTTTAAGCCATGAGAAAGCCCATGATGCTATGTCTGATGTGTATGCGACCATCGCTATGGCAAAACTCATTCGCGAGAAACAGCCTAAGTTATATCAGTACTATTTTGACCTGCGCCGTAAGCAAGCGGTTAGCGATCAAATCGATGTGCTCAATATGCAGCCTTTGGTTCACGTGAGCTCTAAAATTAGTGCGCGCAATGGTTGTGCAACGTTGATCTCACCCGTAGCGCACCATCCTACTAACAAAAATGCCGTTATTTGCGTTAATTTAGCCATGGATTTAACGCCGCTATTCGAGCTAGATGTCGAGCAAATTAAAACGCGCATGTATACGTCAAGGGCTGATCTTGCCGAAGATGAATTACCTATCGCAGTAAAACAAATTCATCTTAATAAGTGCCCTTTTATCACCTCGGCAAAAATCCTCAGTGATGAGCATGCCGCTCGTTTAGGCATAGATAAAGAATTTGCCAGAGAGCAGTATAAACGCCTAAAACGTCACCCAGAATTACGCGAAAAACTGGCGCTATTATTTGAGCACGATGACAGCAGAGTAACCACAGATCCCGATTTGATGCTGTATTCTGGTGGGTTCTTTAGCCAAGCTGATAAAGCGAAAATGGAAATCATCCGTCATACCCTACCGCAAAATCTAGCGGCGTTAGATTTGCAGTTTGATGATCCACGTATTCCTGAGATGTTGTTTCGTTACCGCGCCCGTAATTACCCTGAACTACTCGATGATACAGAGTCGCAGCGCTGGCGTGAATTCTGTCGAAGTCGCTTAGCCGATCAAGACTACGTACTTAAATTAGAAAATTTGCTACAAGAAACACAAGCGGATGAGACTAAGCAAAAGCTACTTGCTGCCCTTTGTCATTATTTGCGTGAACTTTAAGTTGTGTAAATTCAAGCTTAAGTCTTTTGTTTTATAGTCTTAAGCTTATTTGTGTGCACCAATAGACTCACTCTATACGTGAGTAACATAAGTTTATCACTCTCGATAGCACTGACATTGACAGCGTATAAACGCGAGCTAACTCGCATTTATGCTGTAACAAAATTACTAGAATGTTCTTCCATGAACTTAACAAATAAGGAATAGGGAAATGCAAGATAGATTCATTCGTAGCATAACCCAACTGCCAACGCCGTTAGCCGATGCACTTATCCCAATGTTGCACCAGAATTTTGCTGGACACATTGATGCGCAGCAACTTGCTACGCTAACAAGTGCAAGCAAAATGACCGAAGCAGAAGTGTTATTAGCATTACTGCCGATAGCAGCGGCATTGGCCAAACCGCCTATCAGTGAGTTTTATGTCGGCGCGATAGCCAAAGGTAAAAGTGGCGATATCTACATGGGTGCCAACTTAGAATTACCCGGTGAAGCGTTATTTCATTCTGTCCATGCAGAACAAAGCGCTATCAGCCACGCATGGCTCAGTGGTGAAAGCCAAATTGTTGATATCATAGTTAATGCCAGTCCTTGCGGTCATTGTCGTCAGTTTATGAATGAACTGGTTGAAGGGAGCAAGATCTGCATTCATCTACCCGCACAGGAAAGCCATCCTCTGGCCTATTATTTACCCTATGCTTTTGGGCCAAAAGACTTAAATGTCACTTCGCCCTTAATGGCCAAGCAACAAACTGAATTTGCACTAGACAGTGCCGATCCTATGATCATAGAAGGCTTAGATCATGCAGGTTTAAGCTATGCACCTTACACCCAAAGTTTTGCCGCTGTGGTATTAGAAACCCATGATGGCGCAACCTATTGTGGTCGCTACGCAGAAAATGCGGCATTCAATCCTTCTATGCTGCCCATGCAGATGGCATTATCAAATCTGGCGCGCCACAATCGTGAATTTAGCGATATCAGCCGTGCGGTTTTAATTGAGTCATCTCAAGGAAAAATCAGCTTAGTTGGCGCGACTATGGATGCGCTCCATACCGTTGCCGCCATCGAACTTGAGCACATAGTGGTAGATCCAGTGTAACGTCTGCTTCAAGATGCCAAGGTGCTTCAAAATGCCAACGGCGAAATACGTTAATGCGTATTTCGCCGTTCGATTATCCACTTAAAGCTTAAAAATCAATTATCGTAAGCAATTCTGACGGCTAATCATACTCCATCCTGTCTTCTACTAACCACGTCATTGAACTTAGCCAGATACTCCCCCTTACGCTCCTCCATCCTAATAAAACAAGCTTGCCGCTCCACTTCCGACATAACGCGCCACGCTAAAATTTCATCAAGATGCCTGAAACAACCTAAACAAATATCTTGCTGATCTAAACAACAATTTCGAATACAAGGAGTGACATTAGGATCATTCTGACCAGACGGCATATTCATTGCCACAAGGTTCAACAAAATGGAATCGACGGCCTCCTGGAAAAATAAAGATGTCAGCTGTGATAATGCCACCAGCAGTTACGACAGCCGTCAGAGTCAATTCTAAGTTCTGGCTGTAGATCACAATCAGCGGGCAACCTTTTGCAAGGGTGAAATTCACATCGGCTTGATAGAATCCCCCAGTAATGCCGACATCCATAAAGCAACTGTATTCAGGGCCATAATCGACATAGGTCCATCCAAAAACCTGGCTAAAAAAGGCCTTAGAGCTCGCAATGTCGCGACTTGGGATTTCCAAATAATTGATACTGTGGTGACGGTTCATAGACTTCCTTGCTATTTAATCAGGACACAAAATGATGAACATAAAATGCGTAAGTAAAAATGGGAGCCAAAGCTCCCATTCTATTCGCGGCTTTAACTCAGGTTAACCTTGGATTAAGGCTGCGGCAAGTCCAATCAGACCGCCAAACACGCCACCCCAAATCACTAACCAACCTAAGTGCGTTTGGATCATGTCCTGAACGATTTGTTTCACCATTTGTGGTGTTAACTCGTTTAATCTTTGTTCCACTATGTTAGCAATTTTAGTTTGCAGATCGGCCATCACATTCGGCTGTTCAATTTCTTGTTTCAGTAACTCGTGAAATGCATCGCTTTGTGCCATTTCAACTAAAGAAGCTTTCATCTTCACAATAAACGGCTCTTTTAACGGCAATAAGGCATCTGTGCCACCAAACATAGACAACATGCCACCAAAGGAAGATTGGGCGACTGTGCTAATTAACGCATCAAAAGAAGGCGCTAAATCAACCTTTTCAATCACTGGCGCCAAGTCTATTTTACTCAGCCCTTCTTTTTCAGACAGGAATCGGTCGATATTTTCAGTGGTAAAAAACTGTTTCATCATCAAATGAGCAATACCCGCCTTAAACTCTTCAAAACGAGAAGGCACGACTCCCGAACCGTAGAGTCCGGGGACTTTCTCAAACAACATATAAACTGCAACCCAGTTGGTAATCGCCCCCGATAAAGCAAACAATCCGACATTCAGGACAATTGCCGAATTCATCAGGTAACCCACAACGACCAAAGCAGCCGCCAATAAATTCGTCACTAAACTCTTATTCAATCTCATATCCCCTAAGGTGGCATCGATAAGATGCAAAACTCGCCTATATTAACAAGTTAACGGGAGTCAGGTCTAACACTCAAACCACAGTAAACAAACCCGTTTTAAAATCTGTTTTCAGTGCTAAGTCTTGGCGCGAGGGGCAAGATGAAGCCCATCAACTAAGCCGCAGCGTCATTGAGCCACAAGAAGCTGATTAGCCAGCACCGAATAAAGTGAATCTCCTTGTATAACATTAAGTTAATTTAATGTTTGCCGACCTAAAAAACGCAAAATTTTAATTTACCGTCTGTGAATTATCAACTTGCCTCAACTACACTCAATCAAGATAACGCACAAAAAATATGGCTCAGAATACAGCTGGCACTGAACACTGACAGTTAACCTCGGCTCAATACACAAAATTTACCCAAAATAGAATAAAGGATGCGCTTATGGAATCGGCTTTTAACACAGCAGGGGCGTTAAGTTGGCATGAATTGACAACCCATAATACCGAAGAAGCTATGCACTTCTATGCTGAGATTTTTGGTTGGCACTTTAAAACAGTCAAAATGCCCCACGGTAATTATCATATTATTGAAAATCAGGGCGTCAGTATTGGGGGGATCACCGATAGTTTGCTCCCAACGCTTCCCTCACATTGGACCGGCTACATTACCGTTAACGATGTCGATCAAGTCGCTATCAGCGCAAAAAAACTTGGCGGGGATATTCTGTTTGGTCCTGAAGATATACCCGAAGTAGGCCGTTTTTGTTGGATAAAAGATCCACAAGGCGCCATTATTGCAGCGATTAGTTATTTAAATCGCTGATCAAAAATAGCTTCCAACATGGTGAGTATTGACGACTCAAATCATTAGCCATAGGCTGAAACACATGTAGTTATCAATGTAGATGATAGGTTACCACTCAGGAACGCCTTAGATCAGAAGACGTTATTGTTTGTGTAATACCAAGATTTCATTGGTAAAAATATAAATAACTTCTGGAAACATTAGCATTATTCGCTAGAATGTCCGTACATATGGAAGTTTTTCCCTGTCTTATGCATTGGAGCCTTGATATTAATGCTGACCCAGTTATCGCAATTCAGACACTCTTTTTTTGCCCTCCCAAGATACCTGCGAGTGATTATTTACCTCACAGCAGTCTACCTTAGCTATGTCTGCACATTAGGTTTAATCCTCCCCTATGCGATAACCACGCTGGCACCAGAAAAACTCTCAACTCTGCTCGGTCGTCCCGTCACCCTCGGTGATATACGCATTAACCCTTTTAATTTCAAAGTCGAAATCGACCAACTGGCCATTAAAGAAAAAGACGACAAACCTTTTGCTGGCATTGCACAAGTCCAATTCGAAATACACTTTTGGCGATCTGTTTTTAATCACGCCGCCGTTATCGAAAACATACACATACAAGCGCCCTACGCACATATCATTCGCGTGGAGAAAAAAGGGAAAGCTGGATTCAACTTCGACGATATTCTGCAGACCTTGAACGAGCATTCATCCACGAGCACAGAAACAGCCCCCACAGAAGCCAGCTCACCCGTTCGTGTCCTGCTCAGCCAATTTGTGTTGGATGCGGGACTATTTAACTTCGATGACAAAATTACCCATGCTCAAGTGAACTACCCCAATATCAATCTAAAACTCAGTTCCCTTGATACTGAATATTTGATGGCGGCATCATCGGCATCGATAACACCAGCCATAAAAGTAAACAAAGTTGATAATACGACACCAAACGCCCAATCAACGTCTGACTCACCCATTGTGCCTATCAAGCACAA
Source organism: Shewanella sp. SM73 (assembly GCF_025653795.1). NCBI lineage: Bacteria > Pseudomonadati > Pseudomonadota > Gammaproteobacteria > Alteromonadales > Shewanellaceae > Shewanella > Shewanella sp. SM73. The sequence continues at coordinate 116,948 of NZ_JAKKRY010000001.1, read as the reverse complement.
TCACTATGCGATACAACTCAGTGATGATCATGCTGGTGAAATCAGTTTGCAGGGGCAATTCCAATTGTTCCCGCTAAAAGTTGCGGGTGACATCCAAGTCGCCAAACTGAAACTGACACCACTATGGCGATTTATCGACGATCAATTTAATCCCGTCCTCACGGATGGCGAGCTCAGTATTAAAACTCAGTATCAAGTGGATCTTGCCGAGAATGGTGAGTTACAAGTCATCAGCAACAATGGCCAGTTTATTGTTGAAAAACTTAACCTTAACGACAAAGATCGCTCAGTGGTCAAGCTCCCCATGTTTGCCCTCGACGGCATTTCAGCCAACTTGAAGCAGCAGAAAGTGCATATCAACAAACTCCACAGCGATGGCCTAACAATGAGTGCCATTTTGAACCAAGACGGGCTCGATCTTGTTGGCTTATTCATGCCTAAATCGTTAAGCGCCTCCACAACGACTACGCAGCCAGTTGCTAAACCAATCGATGCTAAGCCTGCAGATGCTAAATCGCTAGAGCGCGTACAAGTTGCGCAAGTGGAAGAAAAACGCCAAATAGCAGAGACTGTCACAGATACAAGCGATAGCGCAGACAAAGCAACGGAAAGTGAATTAGCCGCAACTAACGAGAGTGATAAAACAGAACAAAAGACAGAAGCGACCGTAAATGTCACCACTGATGCTGCTAAAGAAACCGCTGCAAACATCGCTTCAGAGGCAAATCCTCAACAGCCAGTCAAGCAAGCGCCTAAGACGCCTTCAAAAGACACTTGGTTAGTGCAACTCGATGCGCTCAATATTGAAAACTATGACCTTAATCTATCGGAACAAAAGCTAACGGCAACGCCGCAGCAATGGCGAGTGTATCCGCTTAATTTTTCAACTAAGGTCATAACGAGTACCTTAACCGCTCCGATTGAATATGAGCTACAACTCAGCCTCAATGGTCAAGGTACTTTGTGCTCTCAAGGCCAAGTCGATGTGACGGGCGAAACCATAGATGCCAATATCCAACTCGATAAGCTGGCGTTAACCCAATTTCAGCCCTATTTAGCGCCCTACGTGAATATCCAGCTCAAGAGCGGTCTATTCAGCTCAGCAGGCAAGCTGACCGCCGATGCTAAAGGCAAAGCCATTTACGGTGGCAGTGTTGAGCTCGATGATTTAGCTATTCATGACAAATTGCGTAATGCTCCACTGGTCAAATGGCAAAAGATGAATATCAATCAACTGGATTTTGACCAACAGAAAAATCAAATCAAAATTGATCACTTAGCCTTTAATCAACCCTACGCCAAAGTGGTGATAGCCAAAGATAGAACCACTAATATCAGCGATCTTATCGTTGAGGCTCCGGCTGCAAATAGCAAGACAACTAAAAACACAACCACAGCCAGTGCTAAGCAAACCGAGCTGCAAACGGCAAGCAAGACAACGCCTGAGTTAAACCTCGATATTCAAAAAATTAGCTTTAGCCAAGGCTCAGCTTACTTTGCCGATAACTCACTGACACCAAACTTTGCCTCAGGGATTGAGTTACTTGAAGGTAATATCACTCACTTGTCGTCAACGCCAGGGACTAAGGCCTCGGTCGATATCAAAGGTAAGATAGACAAGTATGCGCCTGTAACTCTAAAAGGCGATATTAACCCTTTGCTAGATATGCCATATTTAGATCTCGATTTAGTCTTTAAGAGCGTTGAGTTAACCTCAGTCAATCCTTACTCAGGCACCTATGCGGGTTACTACATAGATAAAGGGCAGCTATCACTATCGCTGAACTATCAACTCGATAAGAACAAGCTCAAGGGCAGTAACCATCTGGTCATAGACCAACTGAAACTTGGTAAACCCAGTGACAGTGACCTTGCCACTAGCTTACCCATCACGCTCGCGATTGCCCTGCTGCAGGACCGTAACGGCGTGATTGATTTAGGTATGGAGGTCTCAGGCGATTTAGACTCACCCAGCTTTAGTGTCGGCAGCATCATAATGACGGCGATTACCAATGTGATCACTAAAGCCGTCACTGCGCCCTTCACTTTCTTAGCTGGACTCATAGGTTCTGACGAAACCTTAGATAAGATAAGCTTTGCCGCAGGCAAATTCAGCCTAAGTGAAGATGAGCAAAAAAGTTTAGACAAACTCGCTAGCGCCTTACTCGACAGACCTATGCTCAAGCTTAGCGTTGAAGGGGAAGTCGATGCCATCAATGACAGCCAAGCCATTGCTGAGCGCATCATGAAGCGTAAATTGGCTAAATTAGCCAATATTGAATTTAGTGCGTTACCTGATGATTTAAGTCCGAGCCAATTCCCGACCCAAGGGCCGCTTGCCGATGCGCTAGTAAAGCTTTATGAACAAGAAGTTAAAGCCGATCCTGCCCAAATCAAAGACACTGTTATCGCAGAGGCCAAAGACGCGCAGCTTTCAGATGACGAAATCACCACCCGCTGGCATATCGCTTTATATAATCTGTCGGTAAAAGCGCAGAATGTTAACGATGGCATGTTGGGTAATTTGGCCCAAGAAAGAGCCAAAGCCGTTAAAGCTTACCTTGTGGACGTGAAAGAAATAGCCCCAGAGCGGATCTTCTTGCTCGAAAGCCGAGTGAGTTTAACCCAGAATGCAGCCCAAGTGAGCCTTACCATTGATGCTCAATAACTTAGCCAATTAACTGCTTTTTATATAAAACTAAGCCCGCTAAAGTTCGACTTTAGCGGGCTTTTACCTTATGGCTAAGCGTCATAACCAATCAAAAAACCATTCTTCTACAATCAAATCATCTATCTGTTAATTCACTCTAAAATGTTGGCCGTGCTTGGTGCCATAGGTTACACTCTGCGACCTTTATACAACTGAGATCACAGTTTTTAAACGACTGGCTCCCAGACTCGCCGCACACTTTCTGTGGCGCCATAACGCACAAATGTTCTTCCACAAAAATTATCATTAAGGTCAATAACATGTTTATCATTCGCTGGATTTTAGGCAGGATTATTCTGTTTTTAAATTTCGTATTTAGCCCTAAGAAGCGCCAACGTCCACTGGCTGAGCAACAAAAAATTGATGCTCAAACTCAAGCATTAGCCCTGTATCAATATCCTGCATGCCCATTTTGTGTAAAAGTCCGCCGTGCAATGCGTCGCCAAGGACTCAACATAGTGACCCACGACGCTAAAAAAGCGCCGCATAAAGATGAACTCATCGCTCAAGGCGGCAAACAGCAAGTGCCTTGTCTGCGGATTGAAGAAAACGATCAAGTACAGTGGTTATATGAATCAAAAGAAATCATTAACTACTTAGACCAACGCTTCGCCTAAATCACGGCGCAACGGTCAGCGTAAATATACAAATAAGTGCGCCCAGTCACCTTTTCAATCGTCTGTTCAATGGGCTCTTTACAAAGGGCTTTACGTTGGAATGACAAGGTTTCGGGCGCAGTTCTTTTATTGCGTTGTTTTACCACATTCTTTTATCACATTTACTTACGCCACAAATATTCACGGTCAGAATAATCAAATAACCACTGGGGCTGATACACCACCAATAGCGTCACTGCCATGCCATTAAGCAATGCCTCAGGGAATGCCAGCAAAGGGATGAGCATCAGGTAGTCGTCCACTAACACATTCCAATCGTAATCCGCTGCAGACCACAACCACATCGCCCAACTCAATTGATGAAACACAGTTGAGAGGCCAGCATTGATAAAACCACCGACGAAGATGAATACAAAAATATGTTTAGGAAATAAATGGTAACTGCGACTGTATAGGATAAAACACAGAAACAGCGGCACAGCCATAGCGAACAAACTAAAAGCACCAAAATCAGCGGGCTGCTTTAATACAAAAAGACTAAAAAAAGCGCTCGGCAATAGCAACACTAGAGTCGCAAGACGCCAGCCGAACATCAGCATACAAGTGACAATTCCCAGAAAATGCAGATGCAACCCAGTTTGAATACTGGCATTTAGCGACCACAGCGCATTGATCCCCACCAACGTCAGCAACAAACGTAATTGGAGATGTTTATCCCGCCGGAGCTGCACTAACTCTTCTTTTGGCCATATGGCGTAGATCCATAACGCCAAGAACATAAGGCATATACCTTGAGTCAGGCTCATATCCCATTCGATTTGCGCCCATTTATTCGACCAAAACGCCAACATTACTCGCCCATCCTTAATCCATTACACCTATCGGCGCGTACTCACCCTATGAGAATGCCATAAATCCATGAACTTTAGGGCCATATTAAGGTATTCTTCTGTCAGTTAATAACCTAAGAGTTAAATTTGATTATGCCGTTTCGATATCTCAGCCTTGCCATCTTAAGTTGTTTCTCGCTCATCGCCTGCAGCAGTGCGCCAATTGACCCGAGTGAACTCGCCGGAAAATTACGGGATAAGTTGACGACAGATATTAAAAGCGATGGCCTTAAACTCTTCAGCTACAAAGCGCGTCTGGTCGATGAAAAGTCGACAATGAATGATACCGAGCGCCCTTTTCCACACGAGGCACGCATACGTAATATGCAAGATCCCCGTGAGCAACGCCGCGCAATGCAAGATCTACAGGACTCATTAGAAATTTGGGGGAGACAGGTTGATTTAGGTTTAATCAAAACCCTTGAAATGACGGGTTATTGCCGCGAAGGTTATATTGAATTAAGCCGAATTATCGAGCCTGGTCGAGGAGAAATCCGCGGTGAGTGCCAAGAGGGGGCAACCAATGCTGATAAACAAAAATTTATGAGCTATTAACTAAACTCAGAGTAATGAAGAAACGTGCACAGTTACCAATACAAAAAACTGAAATCGGCTAAAAATAGCGAAAACGGTAATAAGCAGAATAAAAAGCAAGCATGCGCGTATGAGACAATACGCGCATTCACATCACACTAGACTGATTCGGTCAGTGGCACAGCACGATTTTCCAATAACACAGGGATACCTTCAGTGATCGGATAAGCAAGTTTATCTGCCTTACAAATCAACTGCTGCGTCGTTTTATCGTACTCAAGTTTTCCCTTACACACAGGGCAAGCCACTATATCTAACAATTTTTTATCGAATGCCATGGAAGTTTCCTTATTTAGCTGCAGCCACTTCACGAAGACGTGCGAGCAGCTGTTCATCAAATTGTGGGGATAGCTTGGCATCGACCGCCAAATACCACCAGTTTTCTTGTGCAAAATCGCGACATTTAACCGCATCTTTTTCTGTCATCAACAGTGGCAAGCCTTGGGCTAAATCACCTAACTGGGTTTTATCGTAGGCCTGATGGTCATCAAAACCATGGCAGAAGGCCAGTTGATAGCCTTGTGCGCGCAACGATTCAAAGAAGCGCGCTGGATTACCTATGCCCGCCATCGCAACGAGCGGCAGAGACTTATCGAAAGTATATTCACTAGACGTCGCATCACATTTAACAGGCTTCACTGCCGTAGGTGTCAGTTGCATTTCGAACTGCCCTTTTGCCGCTGGGCCACCATTACTGACAATAAAATCGACGGTATCGAGACGCCACGCACCTTCACGCAATGGACCTGCTGGCAATAGCAAGCCATTGCCTAAACCGCGCTGACCATCAATTACCACCAGCTCAATATCGCGTGCCAGAGCATAATGCTGTAGGCCATCGTCACAGATGATGACATCAACACCAAACTCAGCAATAAGCGCATTGGCCGCATCGACCCGTTTAGCGCCAACCACCATGGGCACTTGAGTACGCGCCACTATCATGGCAGGTTCATCACCCACCTCTGCCGCACTTGCACCTAAGCAAACCGATTTAACGCCTTGAATATCAACACCGTAGCCACGACTGATCACACCGGGGTGAAATCCATGTTGGCGCAGTAATTCAATCAGATAAATCACAGTTGGCGTCTTACCGCTGCCACCGACGGTAATATTACCGACGACGATGACAGGTACAGGCATTGCAGTTTGTGATTTCATCCCGAGGTGAAACAAAGCGCGGCGCACATAAGTGATAACCGCGAATAAGCCCGATAAAGGTAACAAGAGCCATCGCAGTGGATGGCCCTGATACCAGATTTTATTCACTAAGGCCTGCATCTAACTACCAAATTGCATTTGGTATAATTTGGCGTACATGCCATCTAATTCCAATAGTGATTGGTGCGTCCCGCGCTCGACGATACGCCCCTGATCGACTACTAAAATCTGATCGGCACTCTCGATGGTCGACAACCTGTGGGCGATCACTACAGATGTGCGGTTTTGTCTGAGGTTATCTAACCCTTTTTGAATGGCTTTTTCTGACTCAGTATCCAGTGCTGAGGTCGCTTCATCGAGGATCAACACAGGCGCATCACGCAACATAGCGCGTGCAATCGCAATCCGCTGTCTTTGACCACCGGACAATAACACGCCATTCTCACCCACTTGGGTATCAAGGCCTTGGGGCAGCTGATCAATAAACTCCATCGCATAGGCTAAGGTTGCAGCTTCAATGATCTGCTCACGAGTGGCTTCGCCTGGGTAGGCGTAAGCGATGTTATTGGCTATCGTGTCATTAAACAAGGTCACCTGTTGCGATACCAGTGCCACTTGATTGCGCAGCGATTTTAGCGAGTAATCGTAGATGCTGACGTCATCAAGCAGAATATCGCCGGATTCAAGGCCCGTATAAAAACGGGTCACTAAACTCGCAATAGTCGACTTACCTGAGCCAGAACGTCCAACTAAGGCTAAGGTTTGTCCAGGTTTGACTTCAAAATCGACATTCTCAAGTGCACGACGATCTTGGCTGTCATAGGTAAAACACACATTATCAAAACGTAGATGACCCTTAGCACGCTCAACAGTATAAGTTCCCGTATCTGACTCAGGCAGCGTATCCAGTAATTCAAACACTGTGGTACAAGCCGCAATACCCCGTTGAAATTCGGCATTCACTCGGGTTAAGTTTTTGATGGGTTGTAACATGGCCATCATGGCACCAAGAATCGTCGCGAAGGTACCCGCGGTAAGATCGGCTTTCATGCTGTCTAAGCTTGCCGCATAAAGTACAAAGGCTAAGGCGAATGAGCCAATAATCATGATCAGAGGCTGACTAATGGCTTGTGCCACAGCTAACTTCATATTTTGATGGCGGTTTTGATCGTTTACTTTAGCAAAACGGGTTGCTTCTGTTTCCTGTCCACCAAAGGCCAATACGTTTTTATGGCCTTTAATCATTTGCTCCGTAGTCGCACTCACCCCGCCCATGGCTGTTTGAATTTGCTTAGAGACCTTGCGGAAACGACGACTAACCACCGCAATGACCATGCCCATGATAGGACCAATCACAAGAATACAGAGGGATAGCTTCCAAGAGTTATAGAACATCAGCACCAGCATACCAAACACAGTCACACTATCGCGGACGATGGAAATCAAAGCACTTCCCGATGCTCGAGCGATTTGCTCAGTATCAAAAGTCACTTTTGAGATCAAGTTACCGGTATTTTCCTTATCCATATAACTGACAGGCAGGCTCAGATAATGCTCAAACACTTGCTGACGCATGTCCATGATCAAACGCGCACTCATGTATGAAATGCCGTAGGTCGAGACAAAGTTGGCAAAACCGCGCAGGGAAAACATGACGATAACCACAAGCGGCGCCATCATTAGCACGTCGTTGTTCGCGTGGAAACCTTCACTGGTTGGCAATGCTATGCCGTTGGTGACCGCAGCGGGTGCGCCGCCGGAAAAGCCCTTATCAATAAAGGGGCCGATGAAAGCGATAAAGGCGGCATCGACGAGACCATAAATAATTAATCCCGCAACTGAAAGCATAAACATGCCTTTCATCTGTTTTATATAGCCCAGTAATCGTTTGAAAACTGTCCACATTTCGTCTTTAGGAGATGTTGTCATTGATAACACTAAATTATGGCAAAGTAGGCATTCTACTCTGGATTAATCAAGTCACCAAATCTAAACAGAGAGTTGTACCAAAATGGCGCTAAATCACCACGATAGGTCTTAACCTCTCGCTCAGACTGCTGAAAAATCACACTAATCTGCCCTTCTATACCTGTAGTTAGGCCCATAATCTCCCGTTGCTGATAACGTTCAACCACTGTGGATTTTGGAAACCCCCAGCGATTAGCAAAACCAGCAGGAAACAAGACTAACTTGGGGGCAACAGCATCAATAAAGGCTTCAGTTGACGAGGTTTTACTACCGTGGTGGGGCGCAATGAGCACCTCACTTTGTAACTCATACTCACCACTTAGGGCACGACTTAATAGCGAAGTTTCGATTTGCTTTTCGATATCCCCCGTAAGCAGTAGACTCTGCCTGTCATCATCAATGCGTATAACACAGGAACCATTATTACCCGCTAACGCTTGAGGCGGAGAAAGCAAATTCAAGCTCAGCCCTTGCCATTGAATCTGCTTTGGACGGCAATCTTGGCCGCTAAAGCCAGCCACGTCTGTGATCACTAAAGCCTTAGGGTAAGCCTCAATCAAAACAGGGGCACCACCTGCATGATCGTTATCGCTATGGCTGATAACAATATAATCAATCTCTTGAATGCCTTTAGCTTTTAGGAAAGGTAATATCACCCGCTCCGCATAACTAAAGTCATCACCAAAGGCGGCACCGGTGTCGTAGACCAGCCCTCTACCATTCTTTTCAATAACCACAGCTAAACCTTGGCCCACATCCAGTAAATGCATAGCCCATCGATTATTTTGAAAGGGTGACCACAGCGTAATACAGAAAAGCAAAGCGGGAATAAACAGTAAACTCAGCAGGCTTAACCAAGAAGTATAATTTTTATTTTTAGGCACATAGCGCCATAACACACCACCGATGAGCGCGTATAACCCAAAGGCTAATATCGTATCTGAAAGCGCTAACCAATGGGCTGGCAATTGCTGGCTTATGTCTAGCAACTGCGCATAGGGTGATAAACTCCAATCACTTAGGCGAAGCAGTCCCAACCAAGAGAACCCAAACGCAGTTCCAAACCACCAGCATATAAATCCCGCCATGGCTAATGGGATAACAACAAAACTAAACCATGGCACAGCTAGGATATTCATCCACAAGCTGTGTAAACTCACACCACCAAAGAGTGCTCCTTGCAGTAATCCAAGCCCAAGGCTCAGGCGCCATTGGATAGCCCAAAATTGCAAAAGCCCCGCGCCTACACGCGTCCTTCGAGTCGACACAGCCGTAAACTCTTTGGGCTGGATGACTAAGGTATATAAAATCACCCCTAAAGCACAAAACGACAGCCAAAAGCCCGCACTTAAACAAGCAAGCGGGTCGAGTAACAATACGACAAACAATGCAAACAGCAAGCGCTCCCACGCAGTAGAAAATCGCTTTAATAAACTCAGTAGCATTAACAGTAAAATCATCACGAGTGCACGCTGAGTCGACACACCAAAGCCTGCAAGATAAGCATAAAATGCGGCGCCTATACCTGCCGCGACTAACGCAAAAGTCATATTCCGTCGACTCTGATGTGACACTAAACGACTCAATCCAAACAAAAGGCAAGCGTATACCCATGCCGCGACAACGGAGAGGTGCAAACCGGAAATCGCCACTAAATGGCCAGTGCCAGTCTGCCTTAGTGCTTGCCAACGAGCTTGTGAGATCAAATGCTTATCCCCCAAAAGCAAAGCGAGTAAAATGTCACCTTGAGGTAAAGAGGCTAATTCAGGTGTCAATGCGCTTATGAGGTCATTACGCAATGAAGGCGAAACCGCAAGTAACTGCGCCTCAATCACTCGTCCTTTACCGACAACATGTTGACTGATTAATTGTTTTTGTTCGTTGTAGCCGCCTTGATTTAGCACGCTAGCAATGCTCTTAGGTGTCAACGTAAACAGCCAAACCTGACCCACATCGACTTCTGGCGGATCTTTCCACGTGAGTCGCAATTTTGCGTTTGGCCCTAAGATTAAATTTGGTTTAATGAGCGATATATCCAAACTTAGCCAGTCGCTGTTTCGACTAACTAGTGATATGATTTCGCCCCTTACCTGTATAGGTTGTTGTAACACTGGCAAATCCTGCCTAGATAATCCTAAGCAAAAACCAGTTAGCCATGCTACCGCAAAGAGCCCACCTGCACAGACAGGGATTTTTCGGTGTAAGATTAACGCCCCAACAACAAGGTAGGGTATGTAACTGACTGGCGGCAGCGAAGGCCATAACATCGCTGATAATAAGATGGCACTAAAGCCAAACATGAATCGATTCATAGTGAATTAAGTTAAGACAGCAATTTCAGCATATGCCAAAAAAATTAATTAAAAGATTTATGCCTAAGCCTGAAACCTTGCGTGAGCATAAACACTTACGCATGTTCGGACGCTTGTTACATAATCCCAATCTATGGGCACTTAATCGAAAATCCGCCCCAGGCGCATTTGCCGTAGGGTTATTTGTCGCTTGGATCCCCATGCCATTTCAGATGGTTGTTGCAGCGGCTTTTGCCATTCTATTTAACGTTAATATTCCTGTTTCAGTTGCATTAGTATGGATAACCAATCCCTTAACTATGCCAGTGATGTTTTATGGGGCGTATTTACTCGGTGCTAAAATACTCGGCCATGCTCCGCAAGATTTTGCCTTCGAAGCAAGTTGGCAATGGATTGAAGCATCGCTTGCGACTATAGGTCCGGCATTCTTACTCGGGTGTCTCGTGCTAGGAGTGGTTTTTTCCGCTGTCGGTTATTTGCTGATTAATAATCTGTGGAAATATTCAATTATGTTTAAGTGGCAGAAACGCAAGAATAAATAATCTTTTATATTCAAACCGCTTATGTTGGTACAACGATTGAGTCGAGGTAACAGCATAAGCGGATTAACACATTCGCTCTCGCTTCCCTTTTGTTCATCATATAAATCACCTTCTACAATACAACCACATTAACTCCACTTTGCGCCGAATTTAAGATCGTACATATCTGTGAATTAAATCACACAGCGGCGCCTAGCTTTTCCCTAAAAACAGATTTTTGCTGTTACTATTTATAAAAACATCAAGTAGGGAATATCCATGCCTTTTTATCATCAATATGGTTCTAAAAGCCTTAAAGCCGTTGAACACTTAGTCCTATTTATTATTGCCATTGCCACCGTTGTCGCAATAGGCCAAGAAATTGTGCATATCATCTCTGTACGTATGGTCGCACTGGCCGATTTACTCTTGTTATTTATTTTCTTAGAAGTGTTAGCCATGGTGGCTAACTACTATGAATCCGGTAAGTTACCAGTACGTATGCCGCTTTATATTGCGATTGTCGCCTTGGCCCGTTACCTAATCTTAGATATGAAGAGCATGGAAGACTGGCGTATCGCAGCAATATCATTATCGACGCTAATTTTAGCGGCAACCGTGATTGTGATTCGTTGGGGCCAATTAAAAATGCCTTATCCAAAAAATCAAGAATACGACAATTAATCAAATACCTGAGTTGGTGCTATTGAAACCTAAATCAATGGCACCTGCTGTTCTCGTTTTAAAACTATTATCAAAGACCTAGCTTTCACATTGGTATTCTGCCAAAAAGCAATTATGCTAGTTTTACTGAGATCAATAATTTACGGGGCAATTGAGTTATGGGTGACCATACTACTGGTTTTGAAGAAAAACGCACATCACTGCGAGTCGACATGGAAGCAGAGCGCGTGGTCTTGAATTGGATCGACACTCAAGGCATGAAGCAAACAGATGAAGGTGTGTGTATCGACTTAGCAAGACGCGGCATTTTATTCGATTATAAAAATCCGTTTGCACTCGGGGAACTCATCGAAGTGACCTTTAATCCCAATTCAACCCAACAAAATACCGTTAAAGGACAAGTCTGCCGTTGCGCGAGATGCCATGACCAAAGCTACCATATTGCTATGCAACTGCTTTAATTTAACTTAAATTTCGCAGCTTTAATGGCTCTGTTCTACACTCAATGAATTGAACAATTCATTAAGGGGCGTCAGTATGATCTTGCTGGTAGGTGGTGAAAAAGGTGGTAGCGGAAAAAGTTGTCTCGCTCAAAATCTTGCCGTTTATATTAAGCAAAAATTTCAGGCAAACGTCCTCATGGTCGATTGTGATCCCCAACGCACGACTTCAGATTGGATCCAAGCAAGAAATAATGATCCAAGCCTCCCAAGTATTAATTGCATCCAACTTTACGGCAAGATTCGTAATGATTTACTCAGCCTCAATGAGCGTTTTGACTACGTAATTGTAGATTGTGGTGGCCAAGATAACTTAGCCATGCGCGCAGCTATGTCGGTAGCGACTTATGTTGTGATCCCCCTCAGACCCAAAAGACGCGATCTCAAAACATTACCCCACATGGAAGACATGCTAAGTACGTGTAAGATGGTGAATCCTAAAATGATCGCGACTATAGTGCTAACCCAATGTCCAGCGCTTCCTACACAGTTTAAACGCATTTTAGAAGCCAAAGATGTGGTGCAATCCTTTGGACTAAGAGTGCTAAATTCAGTTACATTTTGCCGAAATATTTATGATGACAGTGAAGAAAGAGGCTCTTCAGTCGTCGAAATAGAACCCGATGGAAAAGCAGCCGATGAGATCCGCGCCATCGCGGATGAGTTATTCGCAATGCCACCAGAAAATAGCTATGAGCTTAACTGATCTTAAACGTAAGAAACCTAAGCAAATCATCAAGCCGGTTTCTGTCGATGATTTCATTGAAGATGCCAATAACTACGCTTTAGGTAAGGCGAGTTTATTAGCTGCGCCCACCACACAAACCATAGTTAAGGGCTTAGATAAAAAATCGACTAAGATTTATCGCCACGCGACCTTTACCCTCACTGAAAACAGTATTTCTCAGCTTGACGCCCTATCGAAATCCACCAATATTGCAAAATCTCGATTACTGCGTATTTTGATCAATGAATTTACCCAACTCACCCCCGCACAGCAGGAGCAAATTGCAAATAAGCGCCATGATGAAGCCTAAGCTTCAACAAAATAATTACACATCTAAGTGACTAAAAACTAACCAGCCAAATAAAATGAGTACGCTATGGTCACTGTGTATTATACCAATCACATTAAATAGTTAGTCAGTTCAGAGCCTCACTGGCATCTCAATCCAAGGCGCATTGATGCAGAAATGGTCATTCCCTTTTAAGTAATGCAACACCGGAGTGGAATGCCTGTGGCTCCCGAAGGGCGGCTGATATTCACTGCATGGCAACACGCTTATACAGCGTTTAATGCTTTGGACAGAGCACCGCTATGCCTTCAAGCCTTTGCCTTGTCTAAAGCGCTTTGAGCTCCCGCTGAATGAACAGATATTTAATACGATGGGTATTAATGCTCACACTTTCGCCCTGCTACAAGTTGTATACCTTGGGACGTTTCGTAAAACTTACCTTTACCTATGAGTAACTCAATTAATGCTTCGGCACTCAAATCAGTTGCACTACAAGTATGGTATCGAGCCGCCGAGCCAAACTTTTGCTCCATCATGGAAATTAATTCAGGCTTTATAATAGCGGCCCCTTGAGCTACCATCAGCGCCATAACATCATGACCGTGAACAGAATTGGACATATGTCCTCCTAAAGATGCAATATTATTGTTCTTTATATCCTAACGGTTAAATTCGAACCCTGATCTCGCGCACAAACTTTCAAATGGGGACGACTGCGCCGACATCTGTGACGATAATGTGAGCCATTATGTCTTTGATCCTATTACTGACCCAACAGATGTCGCTGTACTTAGTGATCGTTTACTTAGTCAGTAAAACACCGCTGTTTAAACTGTTTGCTGAAACGTCTCCTCGTCTGCCACATAAGATTTTTATGTATCTGATTTTTTCGAGTTTCTGCATCATGGCCACTTATTTTGGTGAGCAAACCTCAGGAGCGATTGCCAACACTCGTGCTATGGGCGCCGTTTTAGGCGGATTACTAGGAGGACCGGTTACTGGTTTTCTGGTGGGGCTGACTGGTGGGCTACACCGCTACAGTATGGGCGGCTTTACTGATATAGCCTGCGCCATCTCCACCACCTTAGAAGGCTTATCCGCAGGGATGATAAGCTTCTACTTAAGACGCGCAGATAAAAGTGAGCTCATCTACAATCCATTACTCGTTTGCCTAGTGACTTTTTATGCTGAAATGATGCAAATGAGCATCATACTTTTGGTCGCACGCCCCTTCGATGATGCATGGGAATTGGTACGTCAAATCGCGCCGCCCATGTTGTTAGTGAACTCCGTGGGAGCGGCACTCTTTATGAGCATGATCCGTGACCAAAAAACCATGTTTGATAAACTCTCATCGAGCTTTTCGACTAAGGCATTAAAAATTGCCGAACGCAGTGTCGGATTACTATCCAAAGGATTTAACGAAGAAAGTAGTAGTCACGTCGCCCAAATCGTCATCGAAGAAACCAATGTGGGTGCAGTGGCCATCACGGACAGAGAAAAACTGTTAGCCTTTATTGGCATAGGCGCCGATCACCATCTCCCTGGTACACCGATTTCATCCAAAATCACCTTAGAAGCCATCAATCAAAATAAGGTCATGTTCGCCGATGGCGTTGAAACGCCCTATGCATGCTCTATTTCTTCTCATTGCCGTCTAGGGTCAAGTCTAGTGATCCCGCTGCGCAGTGATACCGAAGTCATTGGCACGATTAAACTCTATGAGCCTAAGAATAAACTTTTTTTGAATATCAACCGTACTTTAGGTGAAGGTATTGCCCGCCTGTTATCGAACCAAATTCTTTATGGGCGTTTTGAGCAACAGCAAAATCTACTGACTCAAGCCGAACTTAAATTGCTGCAGGCTCAGGTCAATCCGCACTTTTTATTTAATGCACTGAATACCATTAGCGCGATTATCAAACGTGATCCTGATATGTCTAAGCAGCTATTGCAGCAGTTATCGCAATTTTTACGGATCAATTTAAAGCGAACGACAGGCTTAGTGACGCTTGGGGATGAGCTAGATCACATAGCGTCCTATCTCACCATTGAAAAAGCGCGTTTTATTGATAAATTACAAGTCAGTATCGCGATACCTGAATCACTCTACCACTGTAAAGTCCCCGCCTTTACCCTGCAGCCAATTATTGAGAATGCCGTAAAGCACGGCACGTCGCACATGATTGAGCAAGGGCAGATCAAAGTGACTGGCAAGCTCGAAAATGATGTACTGGAGCTAGAAGTCACAGACAATGCCGGGTTGTATCAGCCCATTGAGGGCTCAGAAGGCCTAGGGATGAACTTAGTGCATAAGCGAATTCAAAATATTTTTGGCGAACAATACGGCGTGACAGTGGAATGCGAGCCCGATCAATTGACTCGTGTCACCATAAGATTGCCCATAGAAAGCCCTGAAACATCAAATATGGATAACCGCACGTGATCAATTGTTTAATTGTCGATGATGAGCTGTTTGCTCGTGAAGAATTAGCTGACCTTTTGGGGCAAGAACACGACATCCAAATCGTCGGTCAATGCGCCAATGCTATTGAAGCATTACAGAGCATAACCAAAGAAAAACCTCAGTTAATCTTTCTTGATATCCAAATGCCACGCATTTCGGGCATGGAACTTATTGCAATGCTCGACCCCGATGACATGCCGAAAATCGTGTTTGTCACCGCCTACGACGAGTTTGCCGTCAAAGCCTTCGACAATCATGCCTTCGATTATTTACTCAAACCCATAGATGCCGACAGACTCAGTAAAACCCTCACTCGTGTGCGTAAAAATCTAACGCCTCAAGCTATGGACTCCATTACCCCAAAGAGTCTTGAACATATTCCCTGCTACAGCGGCAATAAACTCAAAGTCATTGCAATCCAAGATGTGGAATATGTGTTCAGTGACTTAAGCGGCATCCATGTGGCCAGCACGAAAGGCAAAGTCCATACCCAGTTGACCTTGAAAGTGTTCGAAGAAAAAACCCCACTGGTGCGCTGCCATAGGCAGTATTTGATTTCACCTAAGGCGATTGCTGAAATTGAGCTGTTAGATACAGGGGCTGAAGTCACCACTCATTTAGGCGATAAAGTACCCGTATCACGCCGCTATCTTAAAAGCCTTAAACAGCTATTTGGCTTTCAATAAACACAATACCAAAGTTATCTTAGCGACGTATTTTTAGCCATAAGATGGCCAACAACACTCACCGTTAACATACAATGGTAACCACTTAAGCTCACCAATTGCCGCTCACACTGCATTTTCGACCACTCATTGAAATTACAAAGTTTTATATCAACAACTTGTTTACACTCGCCAGAACTCAAATGGGGAGATAACAAAAATGATGTGGTTCCTACTCTGTGTCGGTCTACTGATCGGCGGCTACTTTATCTACGGCGCCTTTGTCGAGAAAGTCTTCGGCATTAACGCTAATCGTCAAACACCCGCTTTCAGTCAAACTGATGGCGTCGACTTTGTGCCTATGTCTAAAGGCAAAGTCTATCTAATTCAATTATTAAACATTGCAGGCGTAGGCCCAATTTTTGGTCCTATCTTAGGTGCACTCTATGGTCCTGCAGCCATGTTGTGGATTGTGGTTGGCTGTATCTTTGCAGGTGCAGTACATGACTACTTCTCCGGTATGTTGTCAGTGCGCAATGGCGGTCAATCCGTGCCAAACCTTGCGGGTAAGTATTTAGGTAAGAGCGCCAAACACTTCATGAACGTGTTTGCTATTGTGCTGTTACTGCTTGTCGGTGTGGTCTTTATCTCTGCGCCTGCAGGCTTACTTGGCAAGCTTACTGGTTGGGATGTCAGTATCTTCGTTGGTATAATCTTCGTCTATTACCTGATTGCAACTGTGGTACCTGTCGATAAAATTATCGGTCGTCTGTACCCCTTCTTTGGCGCTTTATTGTTCTTCATGTCGTTTGGTTTAGCTTTCGCAATTATGCTATCAAGCGAGCATACCTTACTGCCTAACGTACAAGCGGGCGATTTCTTCCAAAACTTAAATCCGAACGACATGCCACTTTGGCCTGCCCTATTTATCACTATTGCCTGTGGCGCAGTATCGGGTTTCCATGCTACTCAATCACCGTTAATGGCCCGCTGCGTTGAAAACGAGACTAATGGTCGCTTCGTCTTCTTTGGTGCCATGATTGGCGAAGGCATTATCGCATTGCTTTGGTGTGCCATCGCGTTGTCTTACTTTGGCGGAGTTGAAGGGTTAAGTGCGGGTATGTCAGGTAACCCTGCCAACGTCGTCTATGAGGCCTCTACCGGTCTGTTAGGCGCTATCGGTGGCTTTATGGCTATCCTAGGGGTGATTATTCTGCCGATTACCTCAGGCGATACGGCTTTCCGCTCTGCGCGTTTGATTTTGGCTGAATTTTTCAATATGCCACAAATCTCACTACCAAAGCGCTTAGTGTTAGCTCTCCCACTGTTTGTTATCGGCGGCATATTGACCCAAGTGGACTTTGGTGTGATTTGGCGCTACTTCGGTGTAGCAAATCAAGCCACTGCAGTATTAATGCTGTGGACGGCTTCGGCTTACCTGCTACGACATAACAAACTGCATTGGATTGCGACAATTCCAGCGATGTTTATGACCACTGTGGTTATCACCTTCCTACTGAACTCGTCAACCTTAGGTGCCGGTTTACCTATGACGGTATCAACCATAGCGGGCATAGTCACAACCTTAGTGATTACAGCACTCTTGATTGTGAAAACCAAAGGTAAAGGCGAAATTGATTTACCGGTTGAAACTGAGCTTAAAGAGACAGTCAAAGACTAGTCAAACAATTCAAATGACCAACCTAAAACAGGCGCTTTATTGCGCCTGTTTTGATCATACTGCTCCACCAATAGCAGCTATCACAGGTTTAAGCTAGCAAGGTATTCAAGCTTGACTCGATACCATTCCACACTGTATCAGGCATACAAAACTGCTATACTCCCGCCATAGCACATTGCAACATGCATAATATGAATCAATCGAATAACCCGCTCCACGGCATTAAACTGGAAACGATCATCACTTATTTAGTCGAGAAATACGGCTGGGAAGAATTAGGTGAAAGAATTAATATCCGCTGTTTTACCCACGATCCCAGCATCAAATCCAGTTTACGTTTTTTGAGAAAAACAGAGTGGGCGCGGGATAAAGTCGAATATCTTTATTTAAGAGCCAATAAATTACCCTTGCCGCCACCCAAAGCAGACTCTAGTCAAACGGCTAAGAAGCCTGCGGCAAAAATTGCGACGAAGAAAACCAATCAAACTCCCCCTGACAAGTCAGCTAAAAGCGATAAACCTAACACAGATGACAAAGTAAATAGCCATATTTGGGGTAACAGTTAATCTTCGCCCTCTGCAGCCATAAAACGTGAACAGCCCTCACTTAAGGGCTGTATTGTCATCAGCAATATCACGCTCTTTGCCAAATAAGCCAAAAATTAGCTTCAGTTTTCCAATTAATGGCCGATAGCAATTTGAGTATCAACACAGTTTGCATCTAATGGAGTATGGAATGAGCATTAATGGAATAAACAGTGCCACAATCGGCTCAGCTTTCACTCCGGTATCGGGCGCATATATCGCAGCAACTCCTGCCACAACAAAAACGGCGACTAATGAATCGACTGCAGATACGCAGGATACTCAAGACACAGTCTCCATTTCTTCAGCTGGCCGCGCCGCATTGTCCGCAGATGTAGGTGCCCCTTTAAGAGACAATGCTGCAGCCAAAAAAGATGGAATAGAAAACGATGCGTCAGAAGAGCCCATGGCGTTAATCGACCAACAGATCCAGAAAATAAAGGAGCAGATCAAAGCACTACAAAAAATGCTGGCCAAACTTAAAGGAGATGACTCTGAGGTTGCGGAGCAACAGCGTAAGTTAATCCAAGAACAAATAATGCAGCTAAGTAGTCAAATAGCGACCTTGACTGATAAGAAGATGCGCGACGCGCAAAAGTCAGCTTAGACAAAATAACTGACCAATAGTCTTTGTAATACAGCCCGTAATGGATGATAACCTAGATAGGAAAGCTAAACATTAAACGCCAAACATTGAGCCCATCGCCACGACGATAACTGAATCCGATGCGATCAACACTCAATAATTCACCGCCTAACGGCTTAGAAAAGGCAAGGGAGAAGCCTGCCTCATAGCTGCCAGAAACAATAGTATCTTGCTCTATCTCGCTAATAAATCTAAGTTCATTGAAATACCAATAGCCTACGGCAAAGATCCTTGGTTGCACCTGCAGATCCCACCATTGCCAGCGTGGTGCTAACCCTAAATCAACACCTGTTTGTAGTACTGCAAATTGATCAGAAAACTTACCATAGTGCTCGCTGTACCCAGCAAAGCGTAATCTCGATACCCACACAGCATCCTGCCCTGCTAAGGTAAAGTCATACAAGCTACTGATCCCTGAGGCGATAATAGCAACGTTATCGTTTTTATCGAAATTAGTACCAAAACCGATATCTAAATACCCTTCCATTCGAGTATTTTCGCTCGCCTGCCAATGATGCTCAAAACCTGGGGTAACTGTCATAGTACCTATCGACGACGGCAACTCACCTTCAGTGATATCTTTGGCTAAATAATCAAAAAAGCCAAAGGAGATAGGTAACCGTAACCAAGTTTGGCTACCGCTATCTTTCTTCAAATCAAAGCTTAACGGAATGCTAACGACGGTGGCATTTTGGTTTGCAGCGCGGTAAACGCCAGTGCCAAGATAACTACCAAAGGCGTAAACAGAATTTGGATTAGTGCTAGTTTCTATCGGATTACTACCATTAGCATTACTATTCGGTGCATGATTGATAGAAAAGCCGGGATCATCCGCTTGAGATGCAGATATGAATGTATTTGTAGCGGAAATACTATCGGCAAAGGTGGTAGGAATAACGCTCAGTAATGCCAAGCACATTAGCGACAAGCTTAATAGCAACCGACTGAAACAATGGCTCAATTGACTTAAACCTTCCTCATTTTTAACTCAATCGGTCGACTCATCATGATGACAAAACTACTTCTTTTCATCCATAAAATGATATTCAGACATCATGTGTCCAAGCTCAGTGGATTTAGTTTTTAAGTACGCTTCGTTATAACGATTTTTACCAACTTGCAGTGGTACGCGCTCAACCACTTCGATGCCAAACTCCTTCATCGCTTTCACTTTACGCGGATTATTGGTCATCAAACGCACATGCTTCACCCCTATCTGTTCCAGCATAGGCTTGATCATGTCGTATTTACGCATATCCGCTTCGAAACCGAGTTGCTCGTTGGCTTCAACCGTGTTAGCGCCTTTATCTTGCAGCTCATAGGCGCGAATTTTATTCAGCAAACCAATGCCACGGCCTTCTTGGCGTAAATAGAGGATAAAGCCACTGCCCGTTTCCGCAATATTTTGCATGGCTGCTTGTAACTGAAAACCACAGTCACAACGCAAGCTAAATAAAGCATCGCCGGTTAAACACTCGGAATGAATACGGCCCAACACAGGTTCATCCGCACTGAGCGTACCGAATGTGAGCGCAACATGCTCTTTACCTGATTCGGTATCTTCAAAACCATGCATGGCAAACACGCCCCAAGGAGTGGGTAACTTTGACGTCGCGACATATTTTATCGACATACTTAACCTTAACGACAACTCTCATTCCATGAGACGAATAAGATCCCTAGAAACAAAACGAGGATTAGGCACTTAGCCAACTAAGCGCATTATTCTAAAGTGTTTTCGAACAATCCAGAAATACTTTAGTGTTTTAATCAACTAAACCAAACATGAATGTCTTTTCGATGGGCAGCACGAAGGAATGGATTAAAACGAAGCAGTGCATAAAATACAAGGAGCACAAACACGCGATCGACACTCGATCCCGTGCCAGTGACATCCTATCCCACATTAAAATTTTGCGGGAGCGTATCCAGTAACTTCCGTTAGCCCCATTTCACGGCCAATAGCAGTCATAGGGTGGATTACCACAAGCCCTTTGACAGACTTTTTCAGTTTGCCCATGTCTGCTTGTTCCGCTTTTGTCAAAGCACGATGGAAAGGCAAACCTTTGATATCTGACCCTTGCTTATTCAATAAGCGGGTTTGTTGCCCTTTCACACTGCCGATTTGCTTAGTGACCGCAGCGATTTCGCGTTTGAACTGGGCAATAATGACGTCATCGCCTCTTTGTTCAGCCGCAGCAAGTTTACGACGAAATTTATCTAATTTATCGTTAAGCTGCTGCAGTTCTTGCTTTAAATTCATTCTGTTACCTTAAATTACCTAAGTTAGCCACAGTAAAATCTTAGCCTGATTATGCTAGCGTCTGTGTCAAGGCCTGAGATTATAGCAGCAAGTTACAGATCCTCGTTACCGCTTTTATAACAAACGAATGATCTGATTGCTGCTACCGCGAAAGACAAGACTCGGATCGGCAAGACTTTGTTCAAATTTTCCGTCCACCAGCACATCAATATAGGCCAACACGGCGCGCTGTTCATCACTCAACTCATCGAGCACATAACCTGTCCACAGCCAAATATCTTTACCCGAACACTCAGTCTTGACTCGTTTGACGAGCGTCAAAATGGCACTGAGATTGACAGGCAATAAAGGATCGCCGCCCGAAAGCGATAAACCACGGCGCACAATCCGCTTATCATTAAGATCGGCAATAATCCTATCTTCTATCGTCCTATCAAACACATGCCCAGAACGGGGATCCCACGTGCTTTGGTTGTAACAACCCCGGCACTGGTGCTCACAACCAGAAACAAACAAGGTCGCACGCGTACCAGGACCATTGACCACATCGATAGGGAAATACTGATGGTAATTCATTGATGGTCACTCACAGTGCATTTCATCTTTTAACATTGGTACTTACCCCATGGCACCATTGATGCCACGTGATGCCACGTGATGCCACGGAATAAGTCTAACAGGCAGAATAAGGTAATAGTGTTACAAGTGTTTGATCCTGCGTTTTACTTCTTCTTGCTTGCCATAATTAAAGGGCCGCGCATCTGGGCTGCCTAAGTAACCGCACACACGGCGCGTCACAGAGACTCGACTAGGTTCATGATTGCCACACTTAGGGCAAGTGAACCCTTTACTGGTACAACTAAATTCGCCGGTAAAGCCACAGTCGTAGCATTCATCAATTGGCGTGTTAGTGCCATAGTAAGGCACGCGGCTGTAGCTATAATCCCAGACGTTTTCCAGCGCTTCGAGGTTATGCTGCATATTGGGATATTCACCGTAACAAATAAAGCCGCCGTTGGCGATAGCGGGATATGGCTGTTCAAAATCAATTTTATCGTAAGGATTTACGCTTTTTTCCACATCGAGGTGGAAACTATTCGTGTAATAGCCCTTGTCCGTCACCCCTGTGACTAGCCCAAATTGCTTCGCATCCAGTTTACAAAAACGGCTGCAGAGACTCTCACTTGGCGTGCTATACAGACTAAAGCCATAACCTGTTTCGGCCTTCCACGCATCGGTAGCCGCTTTAAGATAAGCTACAATAGCAACGGCTTTTTCCCTTAATTGTGCATCATCAAATACATGGGTTTGGGTGCCATAGAGTGCATTCATGGTTTCATGCAAGCCAATGTAACCGAGTGAAATTGATGCGCGGCCATTTTTAAAGATTTGCGCCACATCATCATCAGCGCGCAAGCGTACACCACAGGCGCCTTCCATATAGAGGATAGGTGCCACGCGAGCTTTAACACCGTTCAGTCGCTCAATACGAGTATCCAGTGCTTTACGGGCTAATACTAATCTGTCATCTAAAATGCGATAAAATTCAGCTTCATCGCCATTGGCTTCTAAAGCAATCCGCGGCAGGTTTAAACTGACCACTCCCAAATTATTGCGCCCTTCATGCACAAGCTCGCCATTTTCTTCATAGGTGCCTAAAAAGCTACGGCAGCCCATTGGGGTTTTAAATGAACCAGTCACTTTCTCGACTTGCTCGTAGTTGAGAATGTCGGGATACATGCGCATTGTTGCGCATTTGAGCGCCATCTGTTTTACATCGTAATTGCAATCGCCCGCTTTATGATTAATACCATCGCGAATCGCAAACACTAGCTTAGGGAATACTGCCGTCTTGCGATTTTTACCCAATCCCGCCATCCGCACTTTGAGCATAGATTGCTGAATTAAGCGTGATTCCCACGACGTACCTAAACCAAACCCAAAGGTCACGAACGGTGTTTGACCATTGGCAGTGTGTAAGGTATTGACCTCATATTCCAAAGACTGGAATGCATCGTGACATTCTTTTTCAGTTTGTGCCGTAGCAAAGGCTTTGGCATCGGTGATCTTCCAATTCAGGGCAATTTGGTAATGCTTGTCGTAGCTCTTAGCGACAAATGGCGCTAACACTTCATCGATACGGTTGATAGTTGTGCCGCCATAGATATGACTCGCCACTTGGGCAATGATCTGCGCGGTCACTGCTGTCGCTGTTGAAATAGACTTAGGGGTTTCAATTTCGGCATTACCCATTTTAAAGCCGTGGGTCAACATGCCAGCTAAATCAATCAACATGCAGTTAAACATCGGGAAAAACGGCGAGTAATCTAGGTCGTGGTAATGGATCTCGCCCGCCTCATGGGCAGCGACCACATCCTTTGGCAAAATATGACTCTTGGCATAATGTTTAGCAACTATGCCCGCGAGTAAATCCCGCTGAGTAGGAATGACTTTTGAATCTTTATTAGCATTTTCATTGAGCAAAGCCGCATTGCTTTGCTCAACTAAACCACGGATTTCGAGGTTGAGTTTACTGGTCGCTTCACGGCACACATCTCTGTCGTGGCGGTATTCGATATACACGCGCGCAAGGGACTTGTACGGCCCTTCCATCAGTAAATTCTCAACCGCATCTTGTAGATGGTGGATATCAACTTCAGCTAATGGCGCGACGCTTTGACTGATACATGCTGCCACTGTCGCTGCATAGTCGCCATCCTCTATTCCAACTGAGTTTGCAGCGGCATTCACTGCATCCCTTATCCTTGTTTCATCAAAAGGTGTGCGGCAACCATCACGCTTAATTACGACTGGCATTGTTCAGTTCCTCTCCATCTCGCCTAAAAATTAACACTACATCTAGTGATTTTAAAAGCATAAAACACAATATGTAGAGTATTAGGCTACAATGACGGTAAGGAGTCCATGATCCAGATCATAGTTTTTAGGATGAAATAAAAGAACAAACAAGAACTGCAGCTAGGCCCAATTATCTGAAAATTGCGCCTTGACCTGCTGATTAAACCCAGCTAGTTGAATGCGTGACAATTTGTGTTTATCACGCACTATGGATGTGAATTAACGTTTAGCAAGCGCAAGATAACTACTGAGTTGGCCCGATGCAGATTGATGTGCCCCCATAGATGAAGCAAGTTGCATCATAGATTTTAGCCCCTGCCACTGCTGCTTTTGAGCATCCGTAAGCGGAGGTTCAGAATTCAAATAATCCGTCAATTGGCTAAGGACTTTCGTGGCCTTCTGGGCTAGCACCGGCGACTGAGCATCATCCATATTGGTTAAGACGTTTTTAGCATCAACTAAGGTATTGATAAGAGGATTATTAGGTGATTTTTTAGCTAATGACTTGATTTCATCATCTAAAAAATCTTGCAACGATTGTTTAGTCGGCGTTGTTGTGCTCGGCACTGTAATACCGTTTTTCGATAAACGCTCGAGTTGCACATCCGATAAAATGCCATCTTTTTGTAAGCGCGACACCAATGCGGGAATATCGGCGACGCCAAATTGACCATCAGCAAAAAAATCCTTCGCCATCGATTGAATTTTCTGTGCGCGTTGCGCCCGTGGCGACAGCGCTATCTCATCGGTTTTACCTTTATCGGGTTTGGTAGCATCCGTCTGCGTTTTATTTGTTTCTGTCGTAGTATCGGTTTTAGCCGTGCTCGTCTTTTGGCTATTGGCACCATAGGCATCGGCGATACTGGCACTGCTGCGATTAAGATTAAAGGCATTTAAAATAGAATTCATCGTCAAAAATTCGGCGTCTAAGACTCAATAACGGTTTTAAAGCAAAAACTAAGCCAATCAAGTATTAATCAGTGCAACCCCTGAGTTAATAGCATCACTATGCATAAACCAACTTGTATCTAGGACTGTATATCTTCGATCAAGGCAAGACATTGCCGCCTTAGTAAATCGAGTGCCTCAGCGTCCATCTGCACTTTATCAAGCAAGGTTTGCTTCAAGGCAAGAGCTTCGTGCCTGATACCCTCTCCTTGACTTGTCAGAGTGATCAGCTTTTTCCGCTCATCTTCAACGCAGGCTAATCGCGTAATCAACCCCTTCAACTCTAACCGCTTGACGATGGGCGTTAAGGTTCCCATATCGAGTTTAGTCGCCATTGATAGCTGGGTTTGGCTACAGCCGTTTTGACGCCACAGGGTTTGCATCACTAAATATTGAGGGAAAGTTAACTCGTATGCCTCGAGTAGAGGCCGATAAGCACGCACTAATGCATTGCTCGCAGAATATAACGCGAAACAAACATTATCGGATAAACAGAGTGGATCGCTAGAAGCTTGGCTATGAGTCTGTTTTGTAGCGTCTAGCTCATGTTGAGGTAAGCAATTCTGCACGTTTAAGCGCCTGTCATTTAAACATAACGCTATCTTATCCGATCTGTCCCACCCCATCTAGTTTGCGCGCAAACTATTTGCATTCAATCTTAAAGCCACGTAGAGTTAACATCATTAGTTTGCGCACAAACAAAAGGTGAGTTTTTATGAAGAGTATGACTGAAACCCGTGAGATCCATCTAGCTAGTCGCCCAGAAGGCATGCCTACAGCACAGAACTTTACTTTAGTAAATAAAGCGTTAGCACCACT
Organism: Shewanella sp. SM73; assembly: GCF_025653795.1. NCBI lineage: Bacteria > Pseudomonadati > Pseudomonadota > Gammaproteobacteria > Alteromonadales > Shewanellaceae > Shewanella > Shewanella sp. SM73. The sequence continues at coordinate 91,040 of NZ_JAKKRY010000001.1, read as the reverse complement.
CGCTGATGGACAAGTGCTGATTAAAAATCTATGGATGTCGGTTGACCCTTACATGCGCGGGCGCATGGTTGATCGCAAGAGTTATGTTCCGCCCTTCGCCTTAAATCAAGTCTTAGAAGGCGGTGCGATTGGTGAAGTTATCGCGTCAAAAAACACCGAGTTCCCGGTTGGTACTAAAGTCAGCAGCATGCTAGGTTGGCGTGAACACGCAGTCACAGATACCGCAGGACTAACAGCTTTACCACTAACTACGCTTGATAGTTCACATTTCCTCGGCGTACTCGGCATGCCAGGCATGACAGCTTGGACAGGACTGGCTCGCATTACAGATTTAAAAGCGGGTGAGACATTGTTTGTTTCCGCCGCCTCTGGCGCAGTAGGTAGTGTGGCTTGCCAAATTGGTAAACTAATAGGTGCCCGTGTTATAGCCTCTGTCGGTTCAGATGAAAAAGCTGAATTATTAAAAAGTTATGGTGTTGATGCGGTCATCAATTACAAGACTTGTGGCAATCTTACCCAAGCGTTGACAAAAGCTGCGCCAGAAGGGGTTGACGTGTATTTTGAGAACGTCGGTGGCGAGCATTTAGCCGCAGCGCTGAGCAATATGAAAGATCATGGACGTATCGCTGTTTGCGGTATGATTTCGCAATATAACAACACAACTCCAACACCTGGCCCTGACAACTTAGCCCTAATTGTAATGCAAAAACTCAAGTTAGAAGGTTTTATCGTATCCGAACATTGGGCGCATTATCCTGAGTTCACCGCAAAAATGGCTCAATGGTTAGCGGAAGGCAAAGTAAAAGCAGAACAAACAATTTATCAAGGGCTTGAACAAGCACCTGATGCTTTTATCGGTCTATTTGAAGGTAAGAATCGCGGTAAAATGTTGGTCAAACTAGCCTAAGTCACCAACAAAGCGGTATAAACATCTCAATATGAGATAGCAAATAGTCGGTATCGCAAAAGTGATACCGACTTTTGTTTATCTGGCAATCAAACGCTATCTATATAAAGCTTTTGACTCTACATTTTGCATCATCAGCCTTTCCAGAGCGCAGCTTCAATCAAGTGGGCGACTTTCTCCACCGCAGCTTCGCCGGCGGCAATCGCCTCATCAGCACGGTGAAACTCCATAGTGCCGATATTTCCCACCTCTGGCACAATACAAATATCTGGTGGATCGCCCATCAACCGCGCCCGCTTATGTCTTTGCTCTAAAATACCCATAGATTGCGACATCACAGCAATCATCCCCGGATTCGATTTAGTGCCGAGTGAAAACTTATCGGTTAGGTTGCTGACATAATCTCGGCCACGGGCGAATAAATCCATAAAGCCCGTTTCTTGTCGCGCTGGCATATCCATTTCAGCTTGGACAGTCCTTTGGCTGGTCATATTCACGGGTAACACTTGGATACGCCCAGAATGATAGCCATATAAATCCACTGCAATCACTACATCAACGCCCATGGCACGGCTGACCGAAACAGGAACAGGATTCACCACAGCACCATCGACTAACCAGCGATCTCCTTGTCTGACAGGGGCTAAAATCCCCGGCATGGAGCAAGAGGCCCGTACCGCTTGCCGTAAATCCCCTTCAGTAAACCAAATTTCCTGACCAGAGTATAAGTCAGTCGCGACGGCTGCAAAGGGACGATTGAGATTTTCAATATTCACATCTCCTATACGTGCATGCAGCACATCGAACACTTTGTCTCCGCCGATAAGCCCGCCCTTACGCCATCGAATATCCATCAAGCCAAGCACGTCCCAACTAGAAAAACCGCGCACCCATTTTTCTAACTCGGGTAAATGATCATGGGCGTAAGCGGCCCCCACTAAAGCCCCTACCGAACATCCAGCCACTTTATCGGGCTTAATACCCATGGCAGCTAAACCATTCAATACACCTATATGTGCCCAACCTTTCGCCGCCCCACTACCCAAGGCAATACCTACCGAAGGGGTTGTTCCGTTAGCCATAAATCATTTCTCCTGTAACTCAATGCAGTACACGATAACGTAAAATCCTGCCATATCCACTGTCAATCGGTAAAAACGACACAATTAAGAGGTTGTAATACCAATGTAAATAAATACAATCAACAGAGCATAAATGGCACTCTTTCTACATCAATCCGTGCATGAAGCAGAGATAATCACCGATGTGGATAGCTGAGCAAGGATGATTAAGGCTATAATCTGCCCTTACTAAGATTTAGGGGATATACCTTTGCAATTTACCGATTTTTCTCTGGACCAGCGTCTGCTTCAAAGCATAAAACATATGGGGATCACAGAACCCACCGCCATCCAGGAACAAGCACTGCCTATCGCATTGGCAGGTAAAGATTTAATGGCGTCATCAAAAACGGGCTCAGGTAAAACCTTAGCGTTTTTGTTACCCGCATTGCAAAGAGTCATTTCTACCCGCTCACTGTCGAAACGTGATCCTAGAGTCTTGATTTTATTACCGACCCGCGAACTAGCGCATCAGGTTTATAGTCAGCTTCGCCTCCTTGTCGCCAACACCCAATACAAGGCCATCAGCGTACTGGGCGGGGAAAACTTTAATGACCAAGCCAAAGCTCTAGCGAAAGAACCGCATTTCATTGTCGCGACTCCAGGCCGTATCGCCGATCATTTAGAACAGAAGCATCTTTTTCTCAATGGCTTAGAGTTATTAGTCCTCGATGAAGCCGACCGCATGTTGGATTTAGGCTTTGCACCGCAGCTAAAAGCGATCAACGATGCAGCCGATCATAAACGTCGTCAAACTCTGATGTTTTCGGCCACGTTAGGTCACGATGAAATCAATGATATCGCAACAACATTACTAAAAAATCCAGCGCACGTGGCGATTGGCGCGGCTCACTCTGAGCATAACGATATTCATCAACGTATCTTTTTATGTGACCACTTAGACCATAAAGAAGCGTTATTAGCCCGTTTGCTCAAAGATGAAACCCATAAACAAGTGATTATTTTTACCGCGACGCGTCCAGATACTGAGCGCTTAGCCGCTAAATTAACCACGCAAGGTTTTGCAACCGCCGCACTCAGCGGTGATTTAAAGCAGGCCGCACGAAACCAAATCATGGACCAATTTGCCCGTGGCCAACAACAAGTACTAGTGACAACCGATGTCGCCTCTCGCGGCCTGGATTTGCTCAATGTGTCCTTGGTCGTTAACTTCGACATGCCTAAATTTGCCGAAGAATACGTGCATCGTATCGGCCGTACTGGTCGTGCAGGCGCAAAAGGTGATGCGATATCGCTCGTCGGGCCAAAAGATTGGGACAACTTTAAGAAAGTCCAAGTCTTCCTCAGAAAAACCTTTGAGATCAGCACAATTCCAGGCCTAGAAGCTAAATTTAGTGGTCTAAAAAGCAAAGCTAAACAAACGCCAGTAAAACGTGTTGCTAAAGCGGAGCTTGCTAAAGGTAAGAGCAAAAGAACCAAAGCAACCACACCAGCACCGTCGCGGGATAAGCGTTTCATCACGGGCGTGGATGTCGGCGATGCTCCTATGCGTAGAAAACCTGCTGCGGCACAATTACTGCAAGATAATGATACTGAAGAAGTTTAAAACTAATTTATGCATAAAGGCCGGTGGATTTAACATCAGATATTATCTCTGATACAAATCACATAGGCATGATCTAATACTGGAAATTGACATACTAAAATTATCAGTCTGTCGCCAAGCGAATCAAAAGCGCATGGTAAACACTGATCCTCATGTCATTTCCAGCTACAATAGCGCTATTATCGATATTTTGAAGGTGTAACATGAGAGTTTGTGGTGTTGAATTAAAAGGTGGCGAAGCCATTATCAGTTTATTGAGCTATGAAGGTGAAACCTTCAATGTGCCAGAATGCCGTAAGGTGTCTTTCACCGTTTCCCAATCTGCTACCACAGAAGCTATTCGTGAGTTTCACTTCGCTTTTCATAAGCTTATGCAAGATTATCGCGTTGATGAAGTTGTCATCATAGAACGTGAGCAAAAAGGTAAACTCGCGGGTTCAGCGACAAGCTTTAAACTTGAAGCAGCCATTCAATTAGGGGAATTACCTGTCAGTCTATTGTCTCCTGTCACTATCAAAGAGCAAAACAAGCGCAATCCACCCCAAGTTGATTTCGATAGTTTAGATCTTAAAAAAGTACAGCAGTTAGCTTTCGAAGCCGCTTATGCCCATCAAAATCGCCGAATTTTTGGCAAAGTATAAGTAATGTGATGAACTCAGGCTCCGAAGTCATTCGGAGCTAAATCCTCTATGAATCCATTAAAGTACTTAAACGGTTACAGCCTTGATATTCAACAGCAGGTACAGCAACATCTCGATGCTGGCACATTACCCAAGCTATTGCTGAAACGTCATCCTGTCATACATAGCGTTCGTAGCGATAAAGCGCTGTACGACTATACTCAGACGATTAAAAATCAATTTTTACGCCAGTCCTCCCCGCTCTCAAAAGTGATATTTGATGACAAAATTAATATTAGCCATCATGCACTTGGCTTGCATTCTTACGTAGCACGAGTTCAAGGCAATAAAATCAAAGCGAAGAACGAAATTCGCATTTCTTCGCGTTTAAAGCGTGTGCCAGAACCTTTGTTGCGTATGGTCGTAGTACATGAATTAGCCCATTTAAAAGAAAAAGATCACAACAAAGCTTTCTATAATTTGTGTACCCACATGGAGCCGGATTATCACCAGTTTGAATTTGATTTGCGCTTATTATTGACTTGCATCGACGCTAACATATCCCCTTATTCTACAGATAAAGTCGACACCTGACCTTCGTATATTTTTCGCCCAAAACTTGACTGATAATAGTTTTCATTTAGAATGTTGTAGTATCTAGTGCTGCAGAATACTGTAATGACAATGACGAAACAGAATATCGACAAACTCTTAAGCAAGTGGTGTAAAAAGCAAGCTAAAAAGCTACTCAAAACACAGGTTAAATCTGTTTCAAACACAGGGAACGCTATTACATCCTCATCACATCTACGCGCGCAGACTGATAAATCTTTGACGAATAAAAAGGCTCAACGAAAGCACCTCACCCAATTACTCTCTAAGCATATTGCTCAGCAAGAATTTGCCCATAGCAATAAATCAACACTCAAAAAACAATTAAAACTCGCGAAAGCTAATTTTATTGCCGCAAATGATGCGACATTTTCATCGACTATTATTACTCGACTTTCTCCTTTACCCACAGAACACAGCTTTGCATTACGCCCCTTTAAAAAATCCCCCTGCGGTGGCTGTCCCGCATTAAAAGGTAAATTGTGCAAGTGCGCATTAAAAGTGATGCAAAGGCGCCACGCAAGCTGATAGGCACGATTTAGCACTGCATATTGGGTTCTCTGTTCAGTCCTTAATAAAAAACGTTATAAGCTCTTCAGCCGCACAATTTTCCTCTTCACAACCTTTTGAATGACTCGCTATACCACTTCTAACTGAAGATCCTATCTATTTTATCCCCTTATGTTTTATCGCCACGACTTAGAATCGAATAAATTTTAAGCTTTCATACAACTCGAACAGTACTCGTGATAGCAAAAAAATGCCTACCACAATAAGCATTTTGGAAACAAAAATGCCGATGAAATTTTCATTTCATCGGCATTGATAAACTCTTCTAGAAAGTCAGTGCTATTGTTTATTCAAACTTTGATACTATAAATTCTATTAGCTTAGGTTTAGCTAACCTAAGTTCATTATAGCTTCACGACTCTTCACCATATTAGTGAATGTGCGTAAATCTTGATTTGCTAACTTGCTCGACATAGGAATATCGGCTTTCAACGGATCAACAGGTTTACCATTGATATGGAATTCATAATGCAAATGTGGACCAGTCGAACGACCTGTATTACCAGATAAAGCAATCACTTGACCGCGAGTTACACGTTGACCTTTACGCACTAACGCCTTAGACAAATGTAGGTAACGGGTACGGTACTTACCACCATGTTCAATCACAATATACTTACCGGCAAACTGATGGTCCGTCACTAAACTGACAATTCCATCACCAGGTGCAATAACTTTAGTCCCGATTGGCACGGAAAAATCTGTTCCATTATGGGGAGAAATACGCCCTGTGATTGGGTGTTTGCGATGGCTGTTAAAACGTGAACTCATACGCGGTTGCTTAGCTAACGGATAACGTTGGAATGCCCGAACTAAACTCTGGCCTTTAGCATCATAATAACTACCATCAGAATATTGATATGCACTAATTTCAGAACGACCACTTTTAATACTGACGCCTAAAATTTGGCTACTTCCCGTCGGTTCACCTTCAACATATTGATCATTTACCAAAACTGAGAATTTGTCACCAGCTCGTAAATCACGGGCAAAATTCAATTTTTCTTTGAGTAAATCTTCAATTCGCTGAATATCTGCAGCGGCTAAGCCCATTTTTTGGGCTGAAACGTAGAAAGAACCTTTAATATCGCCAGTCAAAATTCGATTTTGCCAAACACCTTCAACGTTCACTTCTTCAACATTAAAACTACCGTCTTCATAACGCGTAAAAACCACTTGGCGGGCAGCGTTAAAATAAAGTTCTAATTTTTGTAACTGACCTTCACTATCAAGCCAAAATTGCATTCTGTTACCAGGTAACAAGGTATCAAGTGCCAAAATGTTTAAATCAGCTTCTAAAACCTTATACATAGTCTGCTGATCAACACCCGCCTTGGAAAATAACCCACTTAAGGTATCACCGGAAACGATAATTCGCTCAAACTGGGGAGCATTATTAATGAGTGCAGCTTGATCTAGGACTTCAGGTTCAGAAACTTGAGGGAGAATATTTTCAATATCGAGAACAACAGGGATACGCTGAGCAGTTGGCGTAACATGGTTATTATTCGGCATCAACATCGCAGCACCCATCAACAAACTACCCATTAATAGAATGTTCTTTTGGGTCGATGATAAGTTCTGCAAACGGGTTTGCGATAAGTTGATAAAGTTGGGTTTGCCTGTTTGCAACGCTTTTCACCTTTCGTTAACTTTGCGTTCTATTTTTGACCAGTCCCTTTGAGGGAAGCCCGAATTTTTTCCAACTTATATCAAAAAACCGATTATGACAAACGCTATTTCACTCTTTTGTTGCACCATTAATGAAAAACATGCGCTAGTTGGCATTTCCAACTCACTTTGTGTGTATTATCCGAATGTTAAACACGCAGGAGATACAATAAATAACACTTATAAAACAATTTGTTATTTATCGTACTCTGTGAGAATGAGCAACTAAGGCAAAACTATCGTCATTTCGCTCCCATGTGAGGTTTTATTGATGTCGATGCGGGTATTTATCTGCTCTTTCATTTCCGACACGTGCGAGATCACCCCTATCATGCGGCCAGAGGATTGCAAATCCATCAGGGTCCGAATGGCCAGTTCTAAAGAATCTTGATCTAAACTGCCAAAGCCTTCATCGATAAATAAAGTATCGAGTTTAATACCACCTGCATAGGCTTGCACTACATCAGATAGGCCTAGCGCCATAGATAATGCTGCCATAAAACTTTCACCACCGCTTAAGGTGGCCACAGGACGCACTTTGGAGGTATAAGCATCTTCTACTTCCAATTCGAGCCCAGAAGCTTTGTTACCCTTTGCCCTATCTTCCTTACGTAGTAAACGATAACGCCCTTTGCTCATTAGGTGTAGCCTGTGGCTTGCCTCTAACAACACATCGTCAAGCAGTACGCTTAACACAAACCGTTGCAGACTGATCTTATTACCTGTATTTCCATTAGCGACATCTGCAAGGGTGCCAATAACCGCATATTCATCTTCCAAAACCTTAGCTTTTGCATCGGCAATACTCAGCTGGGTTTGGGTTTGCATCAGTAATACTGTGCGAGTGTGAAGCAACTGCCATGCCTGCTCGGCAGCGTGTAATGCTTGCTGCGCGAACTCAAGCTCAGCAGCCAGCTTAATGCTATCGGGTAGTACTTTATCCTTAAGCTTAAGCGCTAACTGCTCGCACTGTGCCTTGGTCAAAGCACTGCGCTGCTGGTAAGCCTCAATTTCGCTGGCTAATGCACGCTGTTGTTCTTCATCCAGCATGGACTCAAATAAGGCCTGTTGATCGGCAAAACCTGCTGCGACTAATTGCTGATTGAGTTGCTGCTGTGCACGCGTTTGCTGGGCTAATGCCGCCTCAGCAGCATTTTCAGCACCATTAAGTGCCGCTTTAGCCGCAACAAAAGATTGGCCAGTCTGTTGTTGGAGATCCCTAACACTAGCAATCTGTTGCTTAATTTGGCTGATACTTTGCTGATTTTGCGCGATTGCTGCAGTTAAGGCCTCAAGCGTTGCAAGCGCAGATGGAACACTTTGCTGCATGTGCGCTAACTGCCCCTGCAATAGATCCACTTTAGATTGCAGTGCACTGTCGTGTGTTTGTCCTTGCTCTAGCTTTTGTTGTAGATGCGTTTCCTGTGCGTGCAACAATGCAATCTCTTGCTGTAACAGCTGTAACTGCTGATGGGCTTGCTCCGCTTGAATGAGTGAGAAAGCGTATTGCGACAAGGTATGTGTATGTTCGTCTAAAGGAATATCAACCGCAGTGCCCAATTGGACCGCGAGATCTTGTGCTTGCTGTTGCAAGGTTTCTAACTGCGTTTGTAGCCCACGATATTCCGCTCTGGCTTTGCTCAGGATTTCTTGAGCATTCGTTTCAGCCTCAAGTGCTAATTGCAGCGCTTCATCACTTGGGAGTGGATCTTGGCTTTGTGCTGGCTGTGGATGTGTTTGGCTGCCACAAACAGGGCAAGGTTCATCTTGCTGTAATTGCCGCGCTAAAATAGCGGCCTGTCCTTGATGCCAAGTCAACAATAAGGCTTTATATGTAACCTGTGCTTGCTGATGCTGAGCACTGAGTTGTCGCCCTTTGACTTTAGCCTCAACAAGTTTTGCCTGTGTCGACGATACCCTTGCCGCCACTTGTTGCCATTGCTGATAGGTAGACAATAACTGCTGTTGCTGCTGATGCGCTTGTTGCAATGAGAGGCGAGTTTCGCTGTTGGCCTGTAGTTGCGGCAGAGCGGATTCCAATTCACGGCGTTTTTGGACTGCGGTGGTTAACTCATTTTTGCTGTTCTGAAGTTGTATTTTCGCGCTAATGAGCTGCGCTTGCTCTTGTTCAAGGGTTTTATTAAGCCTATCCAATTCCCTGAGCTGCGGCCCTAAGGCATTCAGTTGCTGTTTGACCTGTTCCTGTTCGAGTAACGACGCTTCCAACACGGGCAAATCAGCGGCCTTAAGCTCTGCGTTATCGAAGGCTTGTTTAGCATTGATTAATGCTGTTTTCGCATGATCAAGTGCGATACTTGCCGCCTTGGCTTCCTGCTCACGGGCCACAAACACCTCAAGCATGGGTGCCAAGTGCTGCGCCTGTTTAGCCAAATTCAGTTTATAGGTTTGCGCAGCCATGTCTTCTTGCTGTGCATCAAGCGCAGCAACCGTTTGAGTTAAGGCATCAAACTGCGCAAATTCGGCCAATAAATGCTGGGCGGCATCGCTGGTTTTTATCACCCATTGTTGCTGCTGTAATGCCTGTTCTTTCGCACTTTGGGCTGTTTCAAGTTCTGGCGTAAGCTTGGCTAATTCACAGCGAAGCTCGTCATCGGATGCTAAACCCGCACTTTGTAAGATGCCATCACGGCGGCTGCGTTGATCTTTCACTAAGGCGCGGATATCTGCAGCCTTACTTTTTAAGGAATCTTCAATACGTCGGTATATATGCGTTTGAAATAGCTGACTAAATATCAGTTCTCTGGCTTTAGAGTCTGCCATTAACAATTCGCGAAATTTTCCCTGCGGCAACACCATCACTTGGCGAAACTGCTCCACATCGAGGCCAGTTAAGGCTTCAATCTCAGCGGTTGCCTCTGAGACTTTGCTCGCTACAAGCAGACTTTCATTACCCTCGGCGTCTATCTTATATAACTGTGCTTCGCTCTTCTGCACCGTTGAGCCGTCACCGCTTTTTTTAACTCTGTCTTGCTCTGGCACACGGCGAATACGATAACTGCTATTACCCAACTGAAAACTAAAAGTGACTTCTGTTAGCAGACTATCATCGGCCATATCGCAGCGCATCTGGCTGCCTTCACGCTCATTACCTGTGGTTTTGCCATAGAGGGCAAAGCAAATACCATCGAGCAAGGTCGTCTTACCCGCACCAGTGGGCCCATTAATCAAAAATAACGGATTAGTCCCTAAGGCCGTAAAATCAAGTTGTTGCGTCGATGCAAAGGGGCCAAAGGCTGACATGGAAAGGCTAAGTGGTCTCATGCTTGGCGCTCCTCATTGTGTAGCTTAGTCAGGAGTTCATCCATCACAGCTTGCTGTGCTTGTGTTAATGACTCGCCGGACACTTGAGAGAAAAAGTCACGGAACATGTCCATCTCGCCTTTTTTGATATGATCTCGGCTCAAGGTGACTTGTTGCAGCCCCGCCATCAGACCAGTCCGCTCTAAATGCAGCACATTAGGGTAAACGGCTCTCAATTTTCCCATAGCATCTAAAATGGCATGTTTATCAAGGAGTCTGACCGTAAGGTAGTCCTCACGCTTGATATCCGTTTTACCTTGGGCGAGTAATGTGGCTAACTCCCCTTCTAAGATACGGACATCGCGTATCGACGTTAATGGCAATAAACTAATTTTAATCGGCGTTTGCGCGCTAAGTTCGACTAAGGTCACCGACTTATGTTGATGTTGTTCGCTAAAGGAATACTTCAAAATCGATCCTGAGTAGCGCACATGCTCTGCACCTTTGTATTGCGGTCCGTGCAAATGCCCAAGGGCGACATAATCAAACTCAGTAAATAGCGTTGGCGATATTTTATCGGCGCCACCAATGCTTAGTGGTCGCTCAGATTCTGACTCACTGCCACCATCCAAAAAACAATGGCTTATCACCACTTTCGGCAAACCTTGGCTATCATGCTGGCGTACTTGTTCAAGCAATAGCGTCATTGCGGCCTCATGGCTTGTAGCCTCACACTCAAAAACTTGGCGCACTGTGGCAGGTTCGGCATAGGGCAAGGGATAAAACACCACATCACCGCTTGAACTCAATAAAGTAATGGGATGAATGTCAGCACTCAAAGGCCCAATAATATGTAACCCACTTGCCGCCATTTGTTTTGCTGCAAAACCTAAGCGCTCGTGACCATCGTGGTTACCCGCAATCATAATGACTTGCAGGCCTAAATCATGTACTAAGCGGTTAAGCACATCATCTAACAGCGCGACCGCATTCGCAGGCGGAATCGATCTGTCATAAATATCCCCCGCCACAATCACGGCATCCACCTTGTGTTCATCCGCTAGAGCAATAATTTGCTCGAGCACAAAGGCTTGATCATCCAGTAGTGATTGATTGTGTAATTGACGACCTATGTGCCAGTCCGAGGTGTGGATAAATTTCATAATCGCTCTTTTAAAGAAGTGGTGGCGCTAAACCCGAGCGCACATGCCGCCCGTCGATGCAAAATAAGACTGGCAAGATAGACACTGCACTTAAATCAATCGGATTAAATATGTACACAATATTTAAAATACACACCAAAACAATAAGAAGCCTAAAAAGTGTATTAAAAATGACAGGTAATACTATTCAAAAAACTTGAAAGAGTACACCTAACTCAAAGTAGGATGAGACGTTTTAAGTCGTCATTTGGCGGATCTTTTGGATGATATCCACCTCAGCTTAACTTTTGAGCCAAGATGGACGCCACTAAGATACACTCATGCGCAGCTTAAAGAGCTTCTATTGATGAGTGAGTTTTATAAAATGCTTAATATCAAAGAGTTTACGAAAATAAATTATATTGGCTCGCCAAAAGTTTAAAACTCATAGCAAGGGACATAGTCACCACCAATGGCTTGATAATCTTTGTACCTTTAGTGACCACGAGACGAGAACCCAAGGTTGCACCAATCGCTTGCCCTGCCAGCATGACTAATCCTAATAACCAAATCACTTTTCCGCCCAAGGCAAAGAAGATCAGCGAAGCAATGTTAGTGGAGAAATTAAGTAGTTTTGCGTGGGCAGTTGCCTTCGCCAAACCAAACCCCGCTAGCGATACAAAGGCCAGCGCAAAAAAGCTCCCAGTACCAGGGCCAAAAAAGCCATCGTATAATCCCACGCCCAATGCTGCAGTAAAGGCAAATGCGGTAGGTGTCAGCACTTGATGTTTATCATCTTCAGAAATCTTTTTCGAAAATAAAAAGTAACAACCAATAGCCAAAATCAAAAAAGGTAACATCAACTCCAGCACTTCAGTATCGACGAGTTGAACTAGAATCGTACCTAATGCCGCACCGATAAATGCACAAATCAAGGCTAACTTAACGGATTTAAGATCAACCAGCCCTTTACGGACAAAGTACAAACTCGCAAAAAAACTGCCGCCACAGGCCTGCAGCTTATTTGTCCCTAAGGCAACCGCAGGCGGCAAGCCTGCCCACATAAGTGCAGGAATGGTCAGCAAGCCTCCGCCACCGGCGATTGAGTCAATAAAACCAGCCACCATAGCTACGGCAAAAAGTATCGCTGCGATTTGTAGAGTCAGTTCAAATTCCATGATGATTTATTATTCTTCTGATAAAAAAGAGAGTGATTGCGGAATATTAGACTGCGTTTGCCAAATAAACGCAAAGGAGTTATTGTCGGCACAGCGTGAGATAAACTCACACAAAACCCCGAGTCCTGTTCTGATTTTCTAGCAGTAGGAAATAAAATGTTTGCCGAACTACCGCCCCTCAATTCTCTCCGTGCCTTCGAAGCCGCAGCACGTTTACAGAGCATGACATTAGCCAGCAAGGAGTTGCATGTCACCCATGGCGCAGTCAGCAAACAAATCAGAGTATTGGAGGATTATTTAGGTTTTGCGCTCTTTGTACGTTTACACAAAAAAGTTGGTTTAACCGATGAAGCCAAACGCTATTTACCCCATGTTCAAGCCGCTCTGCAAACATTATCTAGTGCTACCAGTGACTTGCGCCGTCAGCCCACTAAGCCGCAAACCTTAGCCATCAATGTGCTGCCAAGCTTAACCATCAATTGGCTGATTCCAAGAATGGAGCAGTTTAAATCCCGCCATCCACACTTGTATGTCGACTTATCCATTGGCGACTTTGCCGTGGATTTTAGCCAAGGTCGTTATGATATTGCGATCCGTAGTAGCACAGTCATCCCTAAGGGCGCGAATTATATCAAGCTAATGGATGAGGATTTATGCTTAGTTTGCGCGCCTTCGTTAGCCCCGAAACTCCAGCGTATCGAAGATATTAATCATGTCACTTTACTGAAACACACCACAAGACCAGAACTTTGGGAGTATTGGGCGGAAAAGGTGGATTTAACACTCACCCAAGCACAAACCTTTGGTGTCGAGCATTTTTATATGTTGAGTCAAGCGGCTGCGAGTGGTATGGGCGCAGCACTTATTCCGCGATTCTTCATCGAAGAACAACTGGCAAACGGCAGCTTAGTCATCCCCTTCGACGCCCCCTTTACCAGTCCCTATCGATATTATTTACTCACCCCAAAATCCCCAAGCCTGCCGTTAAAAGCTCAAGCTTTTATCGAATGGTTATTAGAGATTTTTGCGCCCTATCGTCATTAATCTGCATTAAACGTATCTCAGTTCAAGCGAGGCACAATAACGCTATAAATGCCAAACGAGGCTATTGAGATCACTAACTGAGCGCAGAAAAACACCAATAAAAAACCACCCAAAAGGTGGTTTATTAGATTCAAGGCTTAAAGCGCATCAAAATTAGTGATTGCAATGCTCACCGTGAACATGGTCATGGTCATCATCGTCCATAAACTCATCGTCACCGTCTTGATGTTGCATTACGCCCCAACCGTCGGTCATGCCGCCGAATTCGGCAGCAAAATCATTTAGCATGACTTCTTGTTCAACCAATGTATCGTACTCAGGCACCATATTGAGACAAACAATGATTTCCCACTTACCAAGCTCATCATTCAGATTCAGCTCAAGCTCGCCTTCCAAGTCAGAATTTGTTAATTCTTCTAACGCAGTTTCAGCATCGCGTTGGTCATCAAAAACCAAAAAGAAATCAACATCTAACTCTTTAGTTAAATCGATTCCCGCTTCAGCCATTGCGGCCAGCATTTTACCATTGTCATCATCTGGAAATTGCATTTCTTGCTCCACTGTTTCAGGCTTATTCTGCCGCAATGATTTGAACTGATTCACCATTAAAGCTGACGATGTCGCCCGCGATAATTTTTTTACGTTTACGAGTTTCAACTTCACCATTCACAGTGACTTGACCTTCGTCGATAAAATGTTTGGCTTCACCACCCGCATTGCTCATGCCTTGCACTTTTAATACTTTGTACAATTCAATGAAATCTTCGCCAGAATGCAAAGCCAATTGATTAATTTGCGCCACTTAATACACGCCTTCTAAAAATAAACCTGCGGCATTATACCAGCACAGTACAAAATTCGCTGAAGATAATTTGGCTAGAGACGTCTTTCATCGGCGAGTAGGCCAAAGGCTGATTCATCGAGCCAGTTTTCACCTATTTTGAATTGCTGCCTGAGTAAACCTTCAAGCCGAAAGCCACACTTTTCGAGTACTCGTGCCGATGCGTGATTATCTTTAGCACAATGCCCAACAAATTTATGTACATTAAAACTTAAACAGGCCCAATCAATGACCGCCATTAAACTCTCAGTCGCATAACCTTTACCGTGCCCCTCGGCCGCCAGTAAATAACCCACTTCGGCACGCTGTTCCTCGAAACTTTGACAATAGAGGCCCGTTAAACCGATAAACTGCCCAGTATCAACGGTCTCAATCACTAAGGTCAGCCAATCGCCAGAACCGTAGAACCAAGTATCGGAACGCTGCTGAAACTTACTGCGGATCACCTCTTGCGACTCTGGAACGCGTACAAAACGATTAATCTCAGGATCGTTATGCAGTGCATAAAAATGTTCCCAATCACTATCTTGTAAGCTCCTGAGTTTCAATCTATCAGTGTAGAGTTCCAGCATAGTGACTCCGTGATGAGCATATAAAACAAAACGGCAGCAAACGCTGCCGTATCAAACAAGCTGTATTAGATAAGCGGCAAAACTTACGCGCGGCTGGTCACTTCAAGTAAATGAAAGCCAAATTGCGTTTTCACGGGGCCTTGTACTTCGTTTAATGGTGCACTAAAAACAACTTCATCAAACTCTCTGACCATCATGCCAGGACCAAATGACCCCAATTCGCCGCCTTGGGCACCTGATGGGCAAGAAGAGTGTGCGCGAGCAATTTGAGCAAAATCTGCGCCTTCCATTATTTGCTGTTTCAGCGCTTGACACTGCTCTTCACTGCTAACTAACAAATGTCTTGCTGTTGCCTGGACCATAGTAAAACTCCTGTAAGGATCATGAGACATTTGCCCCAAATATCATTGAGTTCCCACTAAAACATTCGTTTTAACAGGTTTTGAATCAACAGTATAAAAACTTTCTGTTGAATAAAAAAGTCTTAAAATGCCGTCACTGACAACAAAGTCAAGTAACGGCACCTTACACAGCTAAGCTTGTTTCGACGCAATCCAACGATCGATCTTGTTTTCCATGACCGCCATGGGTAATGAACCTGAGGTGAGGATTTGATCGTGGAATGCTTTTAAATCAAATTTATCACCCAAGGCTTTTTCTGCGCGGGCACGCAGTGCCAAAATCTTCAACTGACCGACCTTGTAAGACAAAGCTTGACCAGGGATCGCCATATAGCGCTCCACTTCAGCGACTATGTCACTCTCAGCCATAGGCGAGTTGTCTTTCATGTACTGAATCGCCTGTTCACGACTCCAACCTTTAGAATGAAGGCCAGTATCAACCACTAAGCGCATTGCACGCAGCATTTCATCGGAAAGCTTACCAAAATACTGGTAAGGATCGGTAAATAGCCCCATCTCAATACCTAAGTATTCAGCATAAAGTGCCCAACCTTCCTCGAAAGCGGTATAACCGCTAAAACGCTGAAACTCAGGCACACCGGTCAGCTCTTGTTTGATCGCGATTTGGAAGTGATGCCCAGGAGCGGCCTCGTGCAAAGATAAAGTCGTCATCCCCCACTTAGGCTGTGCTTTGAGGTTATAAGTGTTGATATAAAACACCCCTGGACGGCTGCCATCCACCGCTGGCGCTTCATAAGAGGCTCCCGCTGCTGATTGTTCTCTAAAACTTTCAACCGGCTTAACCACGTAATCAGCCTTTGGCATCACATTAAAGTAGTTAGGTAAGACATGATTGATTTTATCTTTCAACACCATATAACCATCAATCAAACCTTGGCGATCGCTATAGAAATACTGCGGCTCTGAAGATAAAGACGCAAAAAACGCCTTCAAATCGCCCTTAAAACCGACCTGCTCACGCACCTTATCCATCTCAGATAAAATTCGCGCCACTTCACTTAAACCAATTTGATGAATTTCATCCACAGACATAGTGGTGGTCGTATGTGAGTTCGCCAGATGCTGATACCAAGCTTTACCGTTAGGCAAACCTGACCAACCATCAGTCGCCCGCGATTTAGGTAAATAGGTTTGCTTAAAATAATCGCGTAAGTTCGTTAACGCTGGCACGATACGTTCGGCTATCATGGCTTGATAACGGGTGGTCAATTCCGCTTTATCTTGCTCTGAAAAACTCTCGGGGAAATGCTGGATTGGCGAGTAAAAAATACTCTGAGTCGCATCCGTCGTTAACATAGCATCTAACTGAGGAATAATGCGCTCTACCAACACTCGAGGTAGTACCACTTTACTTTCAATACCTTGATTCATACGATTTTCAGCAAGTGCGACCCACTTGATGAAACCATCGACTCTCTGTTCCCAATTACGATAATCTTGGACAGTCTTAAAAGGTTGTGCACTTTCGCCACTTCCCAGCTGCACCATAGTAATGACAGTGCTATAGAACTGGCTTATCGGCATAAAGCGTGAAGGGAAAGTTTCGTCTACTAACGCCATATCACGGTCATAGACGAACAGGTCATAACTCAACTGTAGATCCGCAGGCAGTTGCTTTGGATCTATCGCACGCACCTGAGCTAAATAGTGAGTGTTAAGATCATGACGAGCCTTAAGGTAATCCTCAGTTAAATCTCCGCCGAAATCGGCGTTATAGTCATTAACGCCGACAAAAGTGGCGTAGATGGGCTCAAGCTTTAGGTAATCTTTAAAATAAGCATCCACAAGCGCTAAGTAACGCTGCTCTGCCGTTTGTGTTTCGCCCTGCACTGCTGGCGTATTGGCCGAGCTATTTTCTTGAACTGCAGTGACTTCAGGTTTAGAACAACCTTGAAGGGTGAAGATTAACGCTATCGAACCTGCCAATAAACCCAATTTCATTTTAATATTTCTCCTTTTTGGCCCGCTATTGCAGAACTGTTTCTATACTTAGTTCAAGGTCTGCTATCGGAGTTAATCTATGATCTACTCGTTCCGCAACTCAGGTTTCAGGGATCCAGAAACTGGAGTCTATAACCAAACCTATTTCATGGAAGTATTCAACCGAGAATGGCATCGTCACATGAGAGACCACCAAAGCTTGGCACTATTGTATCTGTGCCCTCACATTCATGAAACCGTCAAACAACCCCATTTACTCGAATTCTTTACCAAACAAGTGCAAGAAGCGCTATTAAGAGCAACAGATATGATAGCTAGGCTAGATCACAATCACTTTGCACTGGGTTTATTCAACATAGATGAAGTGGGGACGGAAGTAGTGTTAAAGCGAATAGAACAGCAAATATCTGACTTTAACCAAGATTTTGGTAAACATCATAAACTGACAATCGACTATAAACTGGCTGCCTGTATTTGCCTACCTACACAGGAAAGTAAAATAGAGTCACTCTTCAGTAATGTCAGCCAACTTTCACAACAACTTGAAAAAAATCATGATCAATCCCAAGCCTTAATCCGCTTACAGTAAATAGGCTTATTGATACCAAAGAAAAAGCCCCTTGCGGGGCTTTCGATTCAAACACTAAACTGCGAAGTAATTACAGCGTGATATTATGCATACGTGCTTTCTCTTTAATATAAGAGATATAGCTATTTGCACTCTTCTGTGTCTTCTTATCATTCGCAGCTAATACTGCACGGTTATAAGCCGACTTATACTGTTTCAAACTTAAATGAGCCAAAGCTAATTCAAAGTTTGCTTCACCAGGATGATCAATACCCATTGATATGGCTTTTTCAAGCACAGGGATCGCAGCTGTATATTGTTCATTCAAGTTTAATAAGCGACCTTGTTTCAAGTAAGTCTTGCCATCATTGGTGATGGCTGCAGCTTTACCGTAATACTCAGCAGCTTGCTTAAACTCTTTCGCATTTTGATAGAAACCCGCCAAAATCTCTAAAGACTTAGCGTCCTCAGCGATCATGCCTGATTTCATATGTTTCTGATAAATTTTAGCGGCTTGATAAGGAGCACCTTTTTGTGCCATTAACTGCGCTAAACGCGTAATGTTGCCCGCGCTATCTAAGAAACCATTTCTATAAGCCAAATCGTAAGTTGCAAGAGACTTGTCATAGTCTTCAACCATCAAATAAAACTGTGCTAATTGAACCCACAATCTGCCATCATCCGGGAATAAAGGCACCATGACTTCTAACACGCCAACAGCTTTCTTGTACTTCTTCTGATTGAAGTAAGCAGTCAGTTTCATTTGATACAGACCTTTATCAGGAGCTTCAGCTAATGAAAGACCTTTGTCGGCCACTTCAATCACTTTATCCCACTGCTTAAGTTCTGAATGCGCAATACCAATACGGCGATACATTTGAGAATCGGATTTACAAGTAAATTCCATCCACTTGTAATAATAAGGAATCGCTTCCTTAAACTTTTTCTCTTGTAATAGCAAATCAGCATAAAGACGCATAGTTGCAGCATGATCTGTACCACCTAAAATATCAGCTTCAACAGCTTGTTTTAGGTACTTGATCGCGGTATCCATTTTGCCTTTCTCGGCATAAAAGTTACCCAACATACGTGCAACATAGGCTTTATCGAAGTCGTTCTTGGCATTTGCCTCTAGCAAAATAGCAATAGCTTCATCGACCTGACCATTGGTATAAGCTTCAAATGACTTCTGAACTTTCTTCGCCGCACCTTCGCCCACGGCTTTAGATTGACGTTTGTCGATAGCACACTTTTCTTCTGCGACTGCAGATGAAAGAGTTAATGAACCTCCACAAACAGAAAGCAATAATAGAACTGCGATTTTATTAACATTACGCATTATTGGTTGCCTCCTTTATCTAAGGTGAAGTCTAGTTGTACTGTCATACCAGGTTGTTTCAATGGCTTGCCATCAACAATCTTAGGCTTGTACTTCCACTTCTTCAGTGCACGAATAGCTTCTTTATCAAATAAGCGTTTTGGTTCTGCTTGAATAACTTCAACGTCGTCGATACCACCGAGTTCGTTAATGGTAAAACGAAGTTGTACCCAACCTTCTTTACCATCACGCGCCGCAGCAATTGGATACTGAGGTTCGATACGAACGATAGGTGTAGCATCACCATCGCGAGTCATCATATTGCCTAATTTAAAACCGGTACTTGGACCTCCAGCTTCTACACCACCCATATTGAACGACATTGCTGTGTCAATATTGCTCGAAGATTCTGGCGGCGTTGCCTCAGGCTTCTGTGGCTGTTCTGGCGGTGGTGGCGGCTTAGGCACTACCCTTGGCTTATTCTGTGCTTTTGAATCCTGTCTATCCATAGTGATTTCAATTACAGGGGTCTCGGCCGATGTTTCGCCGCGCTGTGCGCCGCCACCGACCAAGAACGCCATAAAAGCGAACAGACCAAAAGTCACAGCAGCACCAATAATGATCGATACTAGTGCTCTTAGCATATTAATCGTTCCCCGCAGATACCGAAATTTTATCTATACCAGCCGCTTTGACTTGGTCTAGAACTTTAACAACTAAGCCGTGCATTGCGTCTTTATCAGCCTGAATCAATACCGCAGCTTCAGGAGCTTCAGCCAGCATGCGCTCAACGTTTGCCGTTACACGTTCGATATCAACCTGACGGTTTTCCATCATGATCACGCCTGTTTTACTGACGCCGATAAAGATGTTAGCCGAAGGCTTTGAAGTCGCTTGCGAAGCTTTTGGTTTGTTATAATCCAAACCAGAAGGTTTCACAAATGACGTTGTTACAATGAAGAAGATCAACATGATAAACACGATGTCGAGCATCGGTGTCATATCAATTTGCGCTTCCTCGTCTACACTGGAATGCTTTTTACGTGCCATGTTCAATCTCTCTCTAGTGGTGCGGCATGCTGTCTTTTAGCTTTTCTAAACTGATTTTCATTTTTACATCCAGACGAGTACTAAAGAATACTCCCGATAATGCTGCAACCATCCCCGCCATCGTGGGCATAGTCGCCATTGAAATACCAGCCGCCATTAAACGAGCATTACTCGTCCCCTGAACTGCCATCACATCAAACACTGAAATCATACCGGTTACGGTACCTAACAAACCTATCATAGGACAAATAGCTACTAAGGTTTTAATCATCAGCATACGTGCATTCAAATCTTGCTTCGCTTGGGACAGCCAAGCTTCACGGATACGGTGTGCGTACCAAGAGGTTGTTTCCTCTCTAGCATCCCACGCAGATATGATAGCTTTATGTTGCTTTGGTGATATCCAATTAAGATACCAATAACGCTCAAGCATCAATACCCACATGAAGAACAATACAAACGCAACCAACCAAAGGACGTTTCCTCCAGCGGCCATGAAGCCCCTGACGGAATCCCATATGTCCATCAGGTATAGCATCATTAGTTAGCCCTCTTCTCAGCATGTGCTGCGATAATGCCCGCACTTTGCTCTTCCAAAATTTGGGTGATTGATTTGCTACGCGCAACGAGTATTGCATGTAGTAACATCAGTGGCAGAGCTGCAACCAGACCTTGTACTGTAGTAACCAGAGCCATAGAGATACCACCCGCCATCAGTTTAGGATCGCCAGTACCGAACAGTTGGATACTTTGGAAGGTCGCAATCATACCAGTTACTGTACCTAGCAGACCTAACATTGGGCCGATAGCTGCAATGACTTTCAAAATTGAAATTCGAGCTTCTAATGCAGGCGTTTCTTTCAGAATAGCTTCATCCAGCTTCAACTCTAATGTTTCAACATCAACATCTTTGTTTTCATGGTAAACCTTCAAGATACGACCAAGGGCATTGTTACCTGGGTTATCAACATTCTTAGCTTGGCGTTTAACTTTTGCACCGATAGCTGCCAGCACAATGAAACGCTCAACCGCAATTAATAAACCAATAGCAAGTAATATCAGAATAATATAACCAATGGTACCGCCTGACTCGATACGATCTTCCATGCTAGCTTTGTTCGTAAAGATGTTTAACAGTACGCCACGTGCAGGGTCGATATAGAAAGGTGATGTACCAGAAGCCGTTTCTTCCCATTTTGCAACAGCGCTAACTTGATAGCCTTCAGGTTGTTGAGATAACTGCTGAATTAAACCTAATTCAGGGTTATATACAACGTATTTACCGTCAGCCGTTAAGTTATAAGCACCAATACGATGAATAGTCGTCGTTTTCACGTTACCATCAATTTCGGTAACAGAACCTTCAAACTTAACCACTTTGCCAGATTGCGCCATTTCAAATAGCTGCTCTTGCCAAAATTGTTCTAACTCTTCAATTTTTGGCAATTGCTTACGGGCACCTAAATCAGCGATGAATTTATCGCGATTTGGGAATTGAGCACTGATGTTTGAGCTTGCCAGTTTACCAGCGAAATCACCGGCTTCACCTTTAACTACACCAAACATTTCACCCAAGTCACCTTGAGCCGTTTTTAGATCCTCTTCTAACTGAGCAATTTTACGCTCGTTATCTAAGAACGCTTGGTTTAAATCTTTACCACGTTGCTTTTCAGCAGCTAAAGCATCTTTTTCACGCTTTAATAATGCAGCTTTGTCGCCACGTTCTGCTTGGAATTCTTGCTCACGCTTACTGTTGACTTTACCTTCTGCAGCGCGTTCAACTTTAACTTGTTGCAATAATTGGTCAATTGACTTAGGCGCATCAGCAGCGCTCGCCATACCAGCAGTTAAAGAGAAACTTGCAGCCAACACAGCTGTAGTAATTAACTTCTTCATTATTGTGCAGTCTCCGCAGCAGGAATTGGTAACGCGAATAGATCTAGAGCGCCTTGTTTACGGGCAATGCGGATACCTTTGGTCAGTTCACGCAAATAGCTGTCATCTAACTTATCCCAACCCTTAGATTCTGGGTTGTACATCCAGCCAGTCTTTTGATCTAAACTCTGTGCATAAAGAGCAACACGACCTAAGTTAAAGAAGTCAACCAACACTTCTTTACCATCTAGGTTTAACTTACCTTGGTTAACAGCAACAGCACTACCGTATTCACGCTCAATACTATAAGCATCAAGAATTAGACGGTATTTTTCTGCTAGTGTGACTTCGGCAGTATTAAGAAGTTTTTTCAGTTCATTAACACGATTAGTGCGTATTTCAGAATTAAAAGGTAAATCTAATTGAACAAACTGTTCTAATGACTCAACCATTTTAAACATTAATGGCACAACACCTTGGCGAAGTTTATCAACACCATTGATGTCACCCTGCACTGAATCCATTGTCTTTTGTTGATCAGCGACTAAGCTTGCAACGTAATCGTTATATGATTTTAGTGATTCGCGCTCATCTGCGACAGAACCATACTCAAAAAGCATGTCTTGTGCTTGATCGAAATACTTATCAACGTTCTTTTGCGACGCAGCAGCATCAGCATGGATCATACTATCCGCTTTCTGCACGTCGGTAAGAGGATCTGCAACTACTAAGTTGCTGCTCGCTAATGCCAGCACGCCAACAAGTGCAGTAGCGATTTTTGTTCTATTGCTTACCTTGGACATAGTTCCCAACCAATTTGAAGTGAATAAAAAGGTTTAACTTACCAGCAACATAACGACAAGGGATAAATACTTGCCGAAAAAATTTCTGTAAGTTCGTCTTTCTCTTGTGATTCTTAGTTTTTTCTTCCCTTTCCTACGCCCTTACAGGCATAGACCCGCTGGCATCATTTCACAAAATGTTGACCTGTGTCAACATTTCAGACGACTAAAAACTAGTGTAAAGAAGCGCTAATAATGAAATTTTTTACGAAAGGTGTTTTTTTAGACAAAAATGAATCTTTAGGGTTATTACTTTTTGTTCCAAAAAATAATAAATTAATTTAAAACCTATAAAATCATAACGATAGCTAACGACCAACTTTGTGTATCCTGTTTATTAAAATTAACATTTTTTAACATAATGGCGACTCAAGTAGATGTTCTTTACTCATATCCTACTCCTCTCAATAAAAATTTACTTAAGGATTAGGAATGAAACAATATTAAAGAAATCGAAGACCCCGTTTTTTCGAGGAATGTTAATAGTAGAAGAATTTAGAATGGATAATTTAGAGGAAGCTTTCATTAATTTGACTCATCCGAACTGCGGATAAAAGCGAACAAAATCCAATTGCAATAAAGTCATCACTCCCTAGCTGTGGCCTTACATCAGTCTGAATATAGCAATTTCAAAACCTATTTAACTGAATTTATCTGCCCGAAGCACTTCCTTAATTCACCAGCGATACCGGCATTCTTAAACTGTTATGAACAACCTTAGCGCCATAAGTCTCTGTTTAACAGCTAATTCAAACAACTGTCATCGCTTTTAATAACTTAACTAAATTAAACTCAGGATAAGAATGCTTGGACTTGATGTTGCGTAACCGATTTATGATCAATAAAGTTTTTGATTAACTGAAAAATATTTCTCAGATAGTACATCTAAGGCGACGTAGTTGCCTGAGTTTTAGTGAATTTCATCAAAGGTCCAGTTTCTTATGCCTTCCAGGCTAAAAAGATGAGCATAAAAATCAATCAACTAGAAAAGACAATACTCATTTATAACTGATGTTAACTAACCCGCTAGCAGACAAAACCAAATTAGATACCGTAAATATGAAAAAAGCCCTCTAAACATCCAGAGGGCTTTATACCAACTAAAACTTAAAACTTAAATCTTACACCCGCATAGTAACGACGACCAATTGGATCATAAGTACTCGCTGCAGTTTCTACACCAGTGCTACTACCTGGCAATCCACTGATAATTGGTGGGGGATCTTGGTCGAATAAGTTATTAATACCAACATAAAACTCGGCCATATCAAATGGGCGATATGCTACATTTAAGTCATGGTAAGTAACAGAACCAACACCAACAGACTCAGGAGCTAAGTCATAGCCAGATAAGAAACCATCATCTAAGAATGACTCACCGATATAAGTTGTATTCCAAGCGATGTTGAAATCACCAATTTCATAGCCCAATGATAAGTAGAACTTATCTTGAGGGGCATCAATTTCCCCATTAAAGTTATCAGGCTCAGCACCTGGCAACGGTATTTCATAACCTTTAATCACATGGGTATATGCTAAACGCGCATTTGTTTGGCCGACTAAACCATAATCTTCTAAATCTTTTGCATAAGTTATGACATAGTCAATACCAGATGTAACGTAACCACCACTGTTGGTTACAGCAGAGTCAATATACTCTAAAGAACCAGCACTGTTTGGGCCTTCAGGTGCTTGTCGACGGGTAATAAAACTACATAATGCAGCATTACCTCCGTAACATTGGTCCAAAATATACTGGCGGCCAGTACTAACTATAGCGTCTTCGATTTCAATGTCGAAATAATCGATATTAAAATCAAAGTCCTCTAACACTGCAATACCATCTGGTGAATAGGTTACACCAAAGGTCCATGACTTACCTTTTTCAGCGTCTAAATCTGGATTACCACGATTATAACCACTCACACCTTGAATATCTGACTGATTTAAAGTAAATGCTCCATTTGCTGCGATATTCGCCATCACACCAGCATCAGTGCGACATGCTTCAGCTTGCGCACCTGTTGTCGTTGCAGTAACACCCTGACATGGATCTGTCAAGCCAGTTGGAAAAGTTTGGCTTGGTGGTGAATACAACTCACCAATATTTGGAGCCCTCGTTGATAAAGCACGAATAGCCCTAAAACGAAGTTCATCAATAGGTGCCCAGTCAAGAGCAACGTTCCAGCTTTCAGTATTACCAACGGTAGAATAATCTGAGAAACGTACTGCACCACGTAAATTTAACTGCTTAGCCATAAATGCATCAGCAATCAATGGCACATTCACCTCAGTGAAATATTCCATCACATCAAACTCGCCCTCAGTGCTTGGTATAGCATTACCCGCATTTAAGCCAGCTTGTTGTAACGCATCAAATTCACTACGAGCATATTCCTCACGATACTCGGCACCCACCGCAACACCGACGAAACCAGCTGGTAATTCAAAGACATCACCAGAAACACTCATACCTGCAACAGTTTGTGTTGCAAGTGTGTTTAATGAGCTAGGTGCATTCACATAATTAGCCGCTTCTGGTGACACAGTACCAGCACCAAATATATTAATCGGCACACAACCTTGAGCGCGAGCTGTAGCATCACGGCATACTTTATTACCAAACTCATCAGTAACAGCTTCTAGCGCTGATTTAAAATTCAGAACGTTAACTTGGCCTGTACCAGTTTGTCCTTCTTTACTTTGACCGTATGAGAAATAAGTATCTAAAAACCATCCGTCAGTTAATTCGCCATCAATACCTGTCATAATACGGAAAGTATCACGGTCAGCTCTGCTACCACGGTTAGCTATATCAGACATACGGCGAGTAAAAGAGATATCCTTTAAACCATCACCATTTGTATCTGTAGCTAAGTTATAAAGCTCATCAGGTATCACAGAGTTACGTACTAAAGTACGTTCATATTCACCGGGATTAGTCGCACTTTCAATAAATTGTTCAAACTCAACAGGAAGCTGTCCACCAGAGCCTTTAAAAACATCAACCGAAGACAGTGCAAAGGGTTCTAACTGGCTCTGTGTTTGAGTTGATGCATAGGTTCCTTCAAGTGTAGCGTTCCATCCATCTGCAAACTCATACTTACCTGTCGCTGCAAAAAGGTAGCGCTCCGTCGGTACCGCAATTGTACGGATAGCGTTGCGGTTATAGCCATCAGCTTCACGGGTATCTGTTCCATTGGTTGAGAAACCAGAGATAAAGTTACCGTTCTTATCATAAGTATATGGCTTACCACCTGCAACAAAACGGCCTTGTGGTGCAAAACTTGAGTAAAATGGTTGCATCGGCGTAAACATATCTTCAGGCAGACCCGTTACTGCAGCACCTAAAGATATTTGATCGATTGCCGAGCGATCACGATCGCGTGAGTAGACGGCACCTTGGTTAGTGTAAGCACCATGCACCATGATGTTACCTTTACCGTTAGCAGATGATGTACCCATAGTAAATTGAATTTGATCATCTTCGCTATCACCTTCGGCGCTTTGACCTTTTTGAACATCAAATTCAATACCTTCAAATTCTTTTTTATAGATGATGTTAACTACGCCAGCCACAGCGTCTGAACCATAAACGGCTGAAGCGCCGCCCGTCATAATCTCAACACGCTCAATAAATTGAGTTGGAATTGTATTTAAGTCAACAGCAGTATCACCTGGTACACCTGAAACAAAACGACGTCCATTAACTAGAACTAAAGTTCGCTCACTCCCAAGATTACGTAAATCAACAGTGGAAACACCAGAACCTGAGGTTAAAAAGTTAGAGTTAGTACGGCTAAGCGCGGGGGCACCAAATGCTGGATTTTTAAGCAGCAATTCTTGAACGTTAGCAACACTCGAAGTGTCAATCTCATCTGCGCCAATAACCTGCACAGGTGAGAAACCTTGCAAGTCTGTTGAACGAATGCGAGATCCTGTTACTTCAATTTTCTCAATTGTTTTTTCCGCAACAACTGCATCACCTTCTGCTGCAGCAACAGAAAATGTGCTTAGAGCAGCAACAGCTGCACTACCAACTAATGCGTACTTTATTGAATGGCTTAAAAAGCTGTTCTTATACATTGTCAATCTCCCTATATAAGTATGTCTTTATTATAATATTCCCATCGTCATCACACGACGGGTCACACGAAAACGCAACACAACAATCTAAATCAGCCCAATAAAATCACATTTAAAACACTTAATCAACAATTGAAACGGAAATAACACAGCAATCGGCGTTTGTGAATAGTTTAAAGCTGATGATTAGCCATAAGCTTTGTCTAGTGTCAAATTGAATAAAAATCATAATGAATTGAAATTTAAGCATTTATTTTATAGTGATGGAGAGTTACCCATTATCAAATTGAAAAACAACTCAAACACAAATACTTGCAAAAAATTAACACTTAAAACCACTTTTAAGTATAAGTGCTCAAAAAAACCTGACATTTTATGGCTAAATTTTGTTCAGCAAAAAAATGGGGAGATCATTACAACATGGGAATAATTTTCAACAAACAACCTCAATTCTGCTTAAACATGCACTTTTAACCAAAGTGATTTTAATACCGATATTTGACTGGATTTGACTTGTCCTTGATTGCCAATAAGAACAATGACCAAAGACGTCTGTAATATTTAACGTGCACGGGCAGAACTGACGAGTTCTGAAAATGTGTCGAACAGATAACAATAAAAAATTTAATTACCTTCCATTTGAGAAGAACTCGTTATTTAAGGTGACCAAATCATTGAAATAAATGACTTAATCTAAATGACCATTACGCTATTACCAGTTAGTTTTCCATTTTTTCATTCTGATGATAAAAAACCCCAAGTTGCCTCAGGGTTTTTATTATTAAAGCTGGAACAGAATAATGACTCCCGCTAACGAGGATTTAGAACTTCATACTCGCACGAACAAAGAAATAACGACCTAACATTTCATAAGTATATGGATCTGTGTTTGAGTCATTATTACCTGTGTAATAGGGAGGCTCTTTATCGAACAGGTTATTGATACCACCTGATAGGCGAATATTTTGAGTTAAATCATAAGATCCTGATAGATCATGGTATATAACACTCCCTACCGTTGGCGCATAACAACTAGATTCTTTGCCTTTACAAGCAAATGAGTCCATCCCATCAATATAACGAGCTTCATAAGTAAAGCTCCAGTCATCTGCACTAGCAGTGATGTTCATATTACTCTTGAATTTAGCATATGCTCCCGTACCGCCGGTAATGTAACCACGATAATCCACAGCAACACCATCAGGATCGAATTCTTCATATTCGGTCAGAATTGATGTATCCCAACCTGCTTTCCAATCCAATCCCAGAGCTGAAAATGCATAAGCAACATTAATGTCATAACCCGCAGTGTTCGTCGCACCGATATTTTGTAGACCATTGTCAAACTTAATACGACCACTGTTATCAATCTGAATATTAGAAGATTGACACAATACAGTATCAGTATTGATCTTATTACCTGCAGCATCTAAACATTGGTTAGCAATATAATTGTTGTCAACAGAAGTTATAGTGTTTGTTAATTCAATATCGTAGTAATCAACAGTCATAGACAGACCATCTACGAAGCTTGGTGAATAAACTAAACCTATCGTCGTAATGTCGGCTTCTTCTGGGGTTAATAACCCATTACCGCCAACAGTGACTTCAGCTTGGTCTTGTTCTGTTGCAGGA
This sequence comes from Shewanella sp. SM73, assembly GCF_025653795.1. Classification (NCBI taxonomy): domain Bacteria; kingdom Pseudomonadati; phylum Pseudomonadota; class Gammaproteobacteria; order Alteromonadales; family Shewanellaceae; genus Shewanella; species Shewanella sp. SM73. The sequence continues at coordinate 62,197 of NZ_JAKKRY010000001.1, read as the reverse complement.
TGAACAATTTGTTCGAAGGATGGTGACTTACCACCATATAACTCATCAACAGTTGGAGCACGGAATGCAGTAGACAACCCCCCACGGAACATAAGGTCATCATATACTCGCCAAGTTAAGCCTAGTTTCCATGTAGTGTCATCACCAAACGTGCTGTAATCAAAATAACGCATTGCAGCACTTAGATCGAGTTGTTCCACTAGTGGTAACCCACTTAACAATGGGATAGCCAATTCAGCATAAATTTCATTAACGCTAAAATCACCACCGGTAGGTTCTACCCTAGGATCATTAGCTAACCCCTGTGCTGTTAATGAATCTGGTGTAAACTTTGCAGCTTCTTTACGATTCTCGTATCCAGCAGCAAAGCCCATCATACCCGCTGGTAACTCAACAATATCACCCGATAAGGTTGCAGCAATAATATCTAACTCACTTCCACCACTATTTACTTCGGTATAAATGAATGGAGTGATGCTCTCACCTTCCCATGAAGACTGTAAAAAAGGATCAAACTCCCCCTTTAAAACTGCTGCATTAATTGAACCTAAATTATGTAGATTTGCCAGAGTATCGACAGAGTCGTTGCGACCTTTATTATAAGAGGCATCCCAACTCCAGCCATTATCAAATTCACCTTCTACGCCTAAAACAATACGAATAGTGTCTACAACTTGACTAAAGTCACGGGTACCGGACTCAACCATGCGACGACCATAAGAGAGTTCCTCTCCAGGCTTAACCCATGGCAGCAGGTCATCGGTCATCCAACCACCAGCTGAAATAGGATTATAAACCCATGCATCGCTGTTCCAAATTGGTTGAGGAGCCATTTGTTGATTTGACCAACGCTTTGAATACATAGCCTCAGTAAAGAAACGAGTTGTATCTGTCAGCTCATAGGTTCCAGCAGCCGTGAGATTCAAGCGTTCCATTGGCGTCGATAGATAACTATCTTTCGCATAGTTATATGCATCATTTGCAGTAACATAATCATGGTAAGTACCACCTCTACCACTTAGATCTGCAGTATCGCCCCAAATATGACCACCTTGAGAATAACCACTACCACCGCAAAACAAGCTAATTTTACCACTTGCATCAGGCTTAGTTTCTGTTACAGGGCAATCAGAAAAATCACGATCAGCTTGGCTTGCCTCGCCACGCTTTGTATACTGTGCGCCTATAACGACATTGCCTTTATCAAAGGTGTTACCCAAAGTCATATCAATCGTAGACTCGTCAGCATCACCTTCTCCAGAAATGCCGGTTTGGGCGTTGACTTCAAAACCTTCAAAGTCTCTTTTCAAAATTACGTTAACCACACCAGCAATAGCATCTGTACCATAAACCGCAGAAGCACCATCTTTAAGTACTTCAACTCTTTGGATCATAGAAACTGGAATCGTATTAAGGTCAACAGTAGAAGCAGCTCCTGTACCAGAAGCAATCATTCGACGACCATTAACCAAAACTAGAGTACGGTTAGTGCCTAATCCTCTGAGGTTTATGCGAGAATTACCACCAGAACCATTATTTATGCCAGCGTTAGTCATAGCACCGCCAGCCGAAGTCATTTTCTGCAAAACATCATCAATCGATATTGCACCAGAGGAAATAATGGCTGAAGCATCAATCACGCTAACAGGGCTAGCCGTTTCCATATCTGCGCGTTTAATTCGCGAACCAGTTACAGCTATACGCTCAACTTTTGCTCCATCTTTATCATCTGCAAATGTAAAAGGTACATTTAATACCGTAGCAGTCACACCGCTAATCAGTGCAAAGCGCACAGATTTTGCTATCAAGTTTTTTTTATGCATTGTCAATCTCCCGGGAAAATCATGTTTTTATTATAATTTGCTTATTTAATAAGCAGTTTTAAACAAGAGCACCTTAAACATTCCGAAGTGCTGCGGGAGCATAAAATCATATGAGAGACATTTAATCAACAAAAAGATAACCAAATACAAACAAAAAATACACAATGTCATTTTGTTACAAATTGACTTATCGTTAAAAACAAAAAAGCCAGTCATTACTGACTGGCTTTTTGTTAAAACAGTGGTTTCTACTATATAGAAACTGGAAACTTAAAGTGTGTAACGGATACCAATGGCAACACCGTCAGATTCTGAAAGCGCCATTCTAGCTTCTTGTTCTTTATCTGCACTGGTAAAATCGCTGTAATCTTTACGTGCTTCTACGTAAAGCACTGTGTTTGGATCCCATACAAAGTGCAAACCAACCACGACAAACTGACGTTTGAACTCATCGTTAGGATCGGCATTAAAGTTAGGTTGAATGACATAGTCTTTACCGGCATCAAGCACGTTGTAAGAAATGAATGGGCGTAATCCATTGTCAAACTTGTAAGAAACTAAACTTTCAATACCATAGGCGTCTTTAATCAAACGACCAATATTGTCTGTGTCATGATTTTCTTGTCTGTTAACGTTTGCAGCAGCGTATAAGCCATTGCTATCGAAGTTACCCCAAGTGATACCCGCACCGTAGATAAGATCAACCGCAGTGGTTTGTTCGCCGTTACCAAAACTCACATCAAACTCACCGCGGTTAACACCCGCAGTTAAGGTCAGCATATCAGTGGCTTTATAGGTCACCGCGCCACCATAAGTATAATTGTATTCTACTTGTTGAGCCGCTTTATCACCGCTTTCCCAGTTCGCTTGACACTGAGCTTGTGAAATATCATCCGTTGTATCACAGGTATAGAAGCTGCTGTTTTTCAACTGTGCTTGAACTGCAAAGCTTACATCGCCAAATGCATTGCGATATTGAACTGTTTTATCACCACGGCCAACACCGTTTACCGCGCCATCATCTTTATTATAAGTGTAAACACCTGCAGTGTTACCGTCCCACACAAAACCATAGTTAGTGTTGTAAACGACATCGTACCAAGCGCCCCACTGCTTACCAATAGTCAGTGTTCCATAAGTGTCATGGGACAGACCAGCGTAACCTAAACGGTTATAAAAGAACTCTTCTTGAACAGATTCGAAGCGATTGTTATAGACTATGTCGCTACTACCTACAGGGTTCACACCCCATTCCAATTTAGCAAATGCTTTCCAACCGTCAGTCAACTCACGATTAAAACCAAAATTAATGCGAGATGCGCCGTTAACAACCTCTGTTTCCCCTTGAGTGTTGATCACGCGTGCATCAATAAAACCACCGATTTCTACGGCATTTTTATTATCTTTATAGATCTCGATAGCTGAGACTGATGGAACTAAAAAAATTGCTGCAAGCGCAGTTGCTACTAACGTCTTGTTCATTTGGTGCTTAACCTTTTTTGTTTATGTTCTGTCAACGTCATTCCGTTGTTATATTTCCTTACAATTTCCTCTTAAAGGGTAGCAAACTTTCAATATTCCCTCAAAGCTAAACCTAAAGAATATGTCGATTAACATCACAAAAACAAACCAGTTAACCTCTACAAAACAGGTTAAAACGCTACATTCGCCACCCTACGCAACACATAAAGAACATTAAAAACACTATATTAACAGTAACTGCTTTGACGCAATATCCATGTAGTTTAGTTTCATTATCGAAAAAACAGGCTCGGCAATAGGGCCAATTTGCTTATCAATGTAGTATTGGTAATCAATTAGTGACGTTCTGTACAGTAAGGATTCCGGTCCATTTACAGTAATCAGATAATCAATCTGCGCCCCACGCTTGCCAAAAGAGGCATCTCCTGTTAAGTCGCATAATTGTTGAGCGACTTTAACATGGGGAGAAGATTTAGCCGTGTAATCTTCAATATTGCGTCGCATACGTTTGCGAAATACCAAATCATCATCCAACTCACCATCAAGCAGCTTTTCAAACACACTGGCCAAATAAACACTGATATCCCTTTGGTTAAACATCCGTTCATAGAGTGACTCTTGAACTTTGCGCGCTAAAGGGCTCCAATCACTGCGCACTTGCTCCATACCTTTAAAAGTAAGCTCAAGTTCATCGCTCGCATTACGCCACGCGCCAACATAACGTTTTTTACTGCCTTCTAACGACCCTCTTAAGGTCGGCATAAAAAACTGCTCATAGTGGCGTTCAAACTGTAACTCGAGAAAACTCTCAACTTGATGATCTTCAGCGATCTTAGCCTGCCACTTAGCATTAATTTCCCGCGCCAGAGTGTTACCTAAGGCGTTAATGTCTGAGAGATCAGGCTCGCTGCCAAGCCAGACAAAGGTCGAATCCGTATCGCCGTAAATCACTTGATAGCCCATCTCTTCTATCCATGCGCGGGTTTGTTTCATGATTTGATGGCCACGCATAGTGATCGAACTTGCTAACTTTGCATCGTGGAAAACACAACCTTGAGAACCTAAAACCCCATACAACGAGTTCATGATAATTTTTATCGCTTGGGATAAAGGCGCATTGTGCTCACTTTTGGCCTTTTCGCGCTGCTCAGATAATGTTTGGATAAGCTTAGGTAAAATGGGCTGTTGCCGACTGAAACGGCCACCGAGAAACCCCGCAACACAGTCAGACTCGGGCAATTGCAAACCTTCAATTAATCCCTTAGGGTCAATCAAAAAAGTACGAATAATGGAGGGATATAGACTTTTAAAATCGAACACTAAAATATGCTTATAAAGTCCCGGTACAGAATCCATCACATAGCCACCGGGGCTTTCGATCCCATCACTCGCAGGAGCATCGGGAGCGACGTAACCTGCTCGATGTAGATGCGGTAAATACAAATGATTAAATGCCGCCACCGAAGCCCCAACCCGCCCCAACTCTAAACCTGTTAATTCAGCTCGCGCGAGGGCGAACTCCCATAATTGAGTATGATTAAAAATATCCCACACCAGACGGCTGTCAGTAAGATTGTAATGCGCTAATGCTTGTTTGTGGGCCTTAAACAGCTGATCAATTTCTTCAACGCGATTATCCACGTTATGAATGGCCTTGCCTTCACCTAATAATTTCCGCGAAACAAATTCCAACGAAAACCGCTCAAAATGATAGAAAGCGGCTTTAAGCCAATCGATACCATCGAGTACCACACGGCCCGGTAAAACTAAGGTTTCTGGCCGAAATTTATTATCGACTTTCCACTCAAGCTTTGCCCCGCCGCGGCCAATGGTGAGCGGAATACGATGTAATAATGCACGGCGTGACAATAGCGCGAGATCGAAACTCACCACTGACCAACCGATAATAAAGTCAGGATCAAACTCATGGAACCACGCGATTAATCGATGAATGAGTGCAGCCTCATCGGCCACCCATTCAATATATTCGGGAGAGTTTGATTCAGCCTCACCCACCATAATCACTTTTTCATAAGTCTGCTTGAGACTGTCTTGCTCTTCGTCTCGGCCACTGTATTGACCATATAGTGCAACTGAATAGAGTAAACCTTCAAAACTACATTCAAAATCCAGTGAAATACAGCGCAAATGTACAGCCGTTAAAGGGGCAATACTCTTAGCCCGCTCGGCGATAAACACGGGCAGCGAGTTAGCCTCAAGACTGTCGCTAGTCGGCGCAGAGAAATGCCCTAAAAACGCCACATCAAGTGCCACAAACCGCTCGATTAAATAACGCTGTTCAGGGCGAATGTCGGCTTCAAATAAAGGGATGTCGGCATCTTTAGCGATGCGCTGTAAGGTACGTAAACTATTGCTAGATTTAGCATAAACACCACTAACCGCGCCGCCTTTAAAGCTTTTGAGTGCTAACGGTACAAACCGCAATGCTTGACCCGGCGTTTGCAACTGCAAAGCCGTGACATCAGTTTGATGACAAAAACAAATGTGTTCAGTGCCTTGCACTTCCACCAGCACAGGGCCTTGGGCGGTAGCCAGATAATACTGCAACACTAAACTCCCATGACGATGAATCGCATGGCGTGTTAAGACTCGACCTTGTACACTAACGGCCGCGGTAGCCTCTGACTTCATCACATGGGTTCCCAAATCGCATAGCTAGTCAATTTAGATGGTTCCTCAATTTAAATGCCGCCAAATGGCAGAAAAGTTTCTTAGGCTATGCAATCACTGTTATTATGTACAGCATTAATTCGATAAAGTAGTGACGCATGTTACCTGACAATGTAAAAACCCAGATCCGCGCCATCTATAAGGATATCGCTACCGCCTTGCCTAATTTTAGGCCGCGCCGCGAACAAAACTATATGGTGGCGGAAATCTCTAAGACCCTCGCCGGCGACTATGATAAAGATAGGCGCATCATTGTGGTCGAAGCAGGCACTGGGATCGGTAAATCATTGTCTTACATCCTCGGTACCATTCCACTGGCATTAGCGAGCAAGAAAAAGGTCTGCATCGCTACCGCAACCGTCGCCTTGCAAGAACAATTACTGCATAAAGATTTACCCTTTTTTCTTGAGCAATCCGGCTTAAATTTCCGTTTTGGCTTAGTTAAAGGTCGACAACGTTATGTATGTCTATCGAAACTGGCGATGCTCATCGGTGACGACAACAGTACACAAATGGCCATGTGGCAAACTAAACCTGACAATAGCCAAGTGGCTATGATGCATGGCCTGTTAAAAGACTATAACGAAGGTCGCTGGAACGGCGAAATCGATACCTTAGCCGTGCCGCTGCCCGATCACCTGTGGCAACAAATCGCCTGCGACAAACACAGCTGTCATCGTCAAGTCGCCAGCCACAGAAATTGCCCGTTCCATAAAGCCCGCGAAGATGTTGATACCTGGGACGTGCTCATCGCCAACCACAGCTTGTTATTTGCCGATTTAGAATTAGGTGGCGGCGTGATTTTGCCCGATCCCGAAGACGTGTTTTATGTTATCGACGAGGCACATCACTTACCGATTGTGGCGAGGGATTTCTCCAGTGCGCAGGCCACGCTGAGGGGTGCCTGCGACTGGCTCGAAAAAATTGGTAAAACCTGCGCAAAGTTACAAAACCAAATAAAGAGCAACAATATCATTGCCCCCGCGCAGGCGATGCAAGATCATTTAGGCGATCTTATCGCCCAGCTCAATCAAGTGGCCCACTACTGCGATACCCAGACAAAGCACTTTGCCAATCCTGAAAACCGTCTGCGTTTTGAGCACGGCAAACTGCCGGACTCATTACTCATTCTCGCCGAAAACCTCGCTGTTACCTCTAATCTAGCCCTCAAACAGTTTAATAAAATGCTGTCACTGCTGGCCGAAGCGATTAAAGATGGCGACATTCCTAAACATCAATCCGAAGCGCTATTGGCCGAAACTGGATTTATGCTGCAAAGGCTCGAGAATCTACAAAAATTGTGGAAGATGATGGCCAAGGAAGATAAACATAAAGGTGCACCTATGGCGCGCTGGGTTGAGCTCATCACAGGTAAACAAGTGGATTATCTGTTTAGCGCCTCACCTATCGAAGTCGGCTTTATGCTGGAATCCATGCTGTGGCAAAAGGCCGCAGGCGTAGTCTTATGTAGCGCCACGCTGCGCGCACTCAATAACTTTGACCATTTCGTGCATCAAGTAGGTTTGTCACTCAACGATGGCAGTCGTTATTTAGCCTTACAATCGCCCTTCGATTACCCCAATAATGCGACACTTTATTTACCCAAAATGCGCACTGAGCCGACGGATGATGCCTATACGGCTGAACTTGCCGAACAAATCATCACCCTTATTGAAGGCGAAATGGCAACCTTAGTGCTATTCGCCTCCTACTGGCAGATGGAAAAAGTGGTTGAATTACTTGAAGGTAAACTCACCACTGAGCTACTTATCCAAGGCAATGCGCCACGGCAACAATTGTTAGAGAATCATAAAGCTAAATGCGATAAGGGCGAACCAAGTATCTTGTTCGGCACAGGCAGTTTCTCTGAAGGTCTCGACTTACCCGGCGATTATCTGACTAACTTGATCGTCACTAAACTGCCCTTTGCCGTGCCAACTTCGCCCGTTGAGCAAGCGCATGCAGAATATGTCAAAGTCAAAGGCGGTAATCCCTTCTTACAACTGACAATCCCAGATGCTTCACGTAAGCTTATTCAAAGTTGTGGTAGATTACTGCGTAAAGAGCAAGATTATGGCCGAGTGACCATTTTAGATAGGCGGTTAGTTACTAAACGCTATGGCAAGTCCTTACTGGACGCCTTACCGCCCTTTAGACGTGTTATAGAGTAGGATTAAAATTTGGAGTTGTTACTCGAGCCCAGTCATTGGGCCCTGTTGGCAGTTATAGGTCTTATCGCTGGATTCATTGATGCCGTCGTGGGTGGCGGTGGCCTATTGTCGATCCCCGCACTGTTAACCTTAGGCATTGCGCCGCATACCGTATTAGGCACCAATAAGTTAGCCGCAAGCTTTGGCTCTTTTATGGCGGCTTGGACCTATTATCGCAAGCACCTCTTTAAACCCTCGTTTTGGTACATGGCTTTTATCGCCACCTTTATCGGCGCAGTATTGGGCAGTTTCTTAGTCTATTTAGTCGATACTCAATGGCTCGGAAAAGTCCTGCCGCTGCTGATCATTGGCATCGCCATTTACAGTTTAGTCAGCCCCAATGCGATGTCAGACGTTAACTGCCAAGTACCAACCAGCAAGCCGCCAGCCAAGCAACAATGGCTACAGGGACTGGCTTTAGGCACTTATGATGGTTTTGCAGGCCCAGGCATTGGCGCATTTTGGACCGTCACATCTGGCTCTTTGTATAAACTGCCTTTACTGCACAGTTGTGGCCTTGCCCGTGCAATGACTTTTACCAGCAACTTGACCGCACTGACTATCTTTGGTTGGCTTGGACAGGTACAGTGGCAAATAGGTCTGTGGATGGGATTGTGCATGATGTTAGGCTCATTTATCGGTGCCCGCTGTGCGATTAAATTTGGCATGCCCTTTATCCGCCCACTGTTTATTTTGATCGTGCTAATGATTGCAGCGAATTTGGCATGGAGCGCATGGTTGTGAACACCCAACAATTAATGGTGATGCTGAAGAATCAGCTTAAAGCCTTAGAACAAGAAGTACTGCAACACGATAATCGACTCGCGCCGCCACAGCGCAAACTCCTGCAAGAAACAGAGCGTTTTAATCACTCGCTGTTTGTCCAACACGGCGCCCAACTCGGCCCCTGTATTGAACAAATTCGTAGCAGTATTATGCAGCTCGAAAAACAAATTAAGCTTAAACTCGCCCCCCAGACTATTGCCCTGAGCTGTGAGCGGATCCAAGATAGATTCACCGCAGTCAAACGAGCCTTGCTGACCACTTCTATCGACATTAAGTCTAAAACTCAGCAGCGTGCCAGTAGCCGTGCCCGTTTTACACAGCGCCAGAATCAGTCTCACCAAGCCAGTGGTTTCGATTGGATCGCCAATAACGTGATGCAAAATAGTCATGAGATCTACGAAGAATTGAACAAACATCTTAATTGGGCGAAAAAATTTGAACAAAAAATTGAAGAAATGGAATCAAAACTTGAAAACTGTCATAGTGCTGACAAAATAAAATTGCAAAATGACATCCTTTTGATGCATCGTCGTCTAGGAAAATGCAGGCAAGCTATTAGTTATATAGAAGATCGCATTCAAATATTCGAACGCCCGTATCAGAGTAATAACCGTTAAGGAGTAACAATGAAATCACTTTTGCCAATTAGCAGCCTGCTAGTATTACTCGGATCTGCCTCAGCCTTCGCTGCAGATCTGAACATTCCTATGTCATTTGAGTACCTTGCTCTTGATGGTAAAAAAGTCGAGTCGAGCGTATTTAACCATAAAAGCAGCTTAGAATTGGCCCCCGGCACTCACAAAATCGCCATTCGTTATCATGAAATGGTAGAGGATGATTTTAGTGACAGCCAAACCTTTGTTAAGTCAGCACCTTTCATCGTTACTTTAGATGTTGATGGCGACCATCAATATTACCTGCAAGCGGCCGAAGGTGAAGTCGTTAAAAAGCCTAAAGTTTACGCGCAAAACCCACAAGTCAAATTAACCCGTAGTGACAAAGGCAGCGTCAATTACCAAGTGGTGAATACCAATTTAGAAGAAGAAAGCTTCGTCTCTCGCCTTTTCAGTGGTAATCAAGCCGTTGACGTATCCGGTACTGCCGCAGCAGCAACCGGTGCCGCTGGAGCAGTAGTAGCTGTTGCACCTGCCCCCGTGACAACATCGGCGACCGTTAACGCAACATCACTCACCGCCCCCGTAGACACCTCTAAAGCAGCAGGAGCCAACCCACAACAAATGTTGCAATACTGGTGGCTACAAGCGGATGAAAAAACCCGTAAAGAATTTATGAGCTGGGCAATTTCACAGCTATAACAACTTGCGATAACGAGGTTTAGTCAATATTGACTCTGATCCCACTGGTTTATCACGCCAGCTATTCCAAGCTGGCGCTTCCTCCCCATCACAGATTTCCCACCACTAAATACGCACATTTACGGCAGTACTTACTCGATAACCACATTGCCACGACTGCACAGTTCCACGCACCAACGGCCATGAATGCAGAAGATGTAATACAAGTGCATCAACGCGAATATGTAGAGCAATTTATCGCGGGTACCTTGCCAACAGCGGCGCTAAGACGGATTGGTTTCCCGTGGAGTGAAGCCTTAGTTGAGCGTACCTTGCATTCAGTAGCAGGCACCACACTCACAGCTTCATTAGCCATAAATCAGGGTATTGCCCTGCACCTCACGGGGGGCTACCATCACGCCCATTACAATTTTGGCAGCGGCTATTGTATTTTCAACGACCTTATCCTCGCGGCCAGAAATGCCATCGCAAGCCATCAAGTACACAAGGTACTGATTTTTGATTGCGATGTGCATCAAGGTGACGGCAGTGCAACCCTCAGCCACCAACATCAAGGGATCATCAGTTGCTCGATTCACTGCAAAGAGAATTTCCCGAGTCGTAAGCAGTATTCCCACCATGATATTGAACTAACCAAAGGCAGCGATGACAATCTGTATCTCGAAACCGTGGAGCAGACACTCGCCCTCCTTATCCGAATCCATCAACCAGATCTGATTCTTTATGATGCTGGGGTCGATATTCATCAAAATGACGATCTTGGCTTGCTCAATATCAGCCAAGAAGGACTGTTCAGACGGGATTTAACTGTGTTATCAATGGCAAAATCGGAAAATATTCCAATTGCAGCCGTGATAGGCGGCGGCTACAGCAGAGACGCACTACAATTAAGCCAAAGACACAGCCAACTTTTTATTGCGGCAAATCATTTGTGGTAGCAAACTCAATGAAAACCGTCATGGAGCATAACAATGCAACTCGAAATCCGTAATTACTACGAAGTTCTTTTAATGGAAATATTGTCAGATGAAGGACTTATGGACGAACTTCCTGAGGACTATCTCGCCGACTTATGTTGCGTGACCTTAAATCAACTGCCAGTGCGCTACATACGCCACCTCGTCGATACTTACTTCTTTGAAGACTATAACGAGCTACAGGAATTAAAGCGTGAGATCCAAACCGCACTCGAAAAGTCCCGCGCTTTTCTTAAACAAAATCTGCAAAAAAGATTACAAGAAGAAGCCGAAGCCAATCGTTGATTTCGTTAAAGGTTACTGTTGAGAGCATTTTTAGCCGTTGTAGTGGCAAGAAAAGAGGCAGGCAATGGATTATCTCATTGTGCAGAAATATTAACGCTATAAATGATTAACAGCAGAAAACGGAAATAGTCTGTAAGCTAAAATATTGAATGATATAAATTGAGTAGATATAAAGAGGTACAACGGAAATAAACAGAGGAACTGTTGAATTGGAGGTTCCCCTAGAGCCGACACCCCGGCACACGAGTCGCTTGCTGCGGTTGCTCCCTTCCGGGCCTGGCCGAGTTCACAAGTTATCATTGCGGGGGGACCCTAGGGTCACCATAACTTCGAACATTACTTTGAATGACATAAACCAAAGCATTGCTTGAACGCGGAGGATTATCCCCCATGGACCCTATGGGATCAAGCGCTAATCGATAAGATCTCTTAATATCCCACCTAACTGCACAATCTATAAGCAAATGGAGTGATTGAAATGATAAAAGCCTGCAAATGCAGACTTTTATATATGTTTTACTGAATCTCTTATCATAAAAATCAGCAGGCTACACCGCAATCATCGCCAAAGGTGGTTACAACTTGATCAAATGGCGATTTTGCTCAATTATCTTAGCCCCAACACCAGAGACATTCGCTAAGTCATCTATGGCATTGAACTTACCATTTTTAGTGCGATAGTCGACAATCGCTTGAGCCTTTGCGGCACCAATCCCTTTGAGTACGAGTAACTGCTCGGCTGAAGCGGTATTGATGTTGACTTGAGCGGCATCTGGCATAGATTTTTTCGCATCAGATGCCATTTCACCCGCTTCAGTTTTAGCCTGTACTTTCACGGCGGCCTTGGTTGGGGTTTCTGTTGCGATTGCTGGGCTTGCCAAAAAAGCCGTTAATGCTATGGCACTCATAAAAGCAGGTATACGATTTGTGGTTTTCATAACAATTCCTCTATTCCATGATTTGCGGCCTTTCGTCCTACTTCCGTGGCCTCAAATCAAAAATAGTCTAAGCTGTCCCGAAATACCAAATCGGCGTCATAAATATTCACTATCGCTAAACTTCTGTCTTCGGCTCAATGAGCCAGTGCTTGACTATGATAAAAAGATGCAAAAAGCATCCTTTTATCATTCAAATAACTAGCGGTCTTTAAAATAACAACATTCATTAAGCTAATCGAGCTAGCGCTTGGTTCAAGTCGCCGATGATGTCGTCACAATCCTCTAAACCAATAGAGATCCGCAGCAAATTATCACCAATCCCAGCGGCAGCCCTCGCCTCTGACGTATAAGGTGAATGCGTCATCGATGCAGGATGTTGGATCAGGGATTCAGCATCACCTAGACTCACCGCAATTGAGAACAACTTTAGATATCCGACAAAGGCCATGGCTTCTTCTAAATTTGCCGCCAGTTCAAACGCGATAACACCACCAGCACGTTTCATCTGCTGGCCAATGAATTTATGCCCTTGATGAGATTTAAGCCCGGGGTAATACACACGTGTAATGCTTGGATGTTCCGCCAAAAACTCTGCCACGCGCTGGGCACTATCGCAATGGCGCTGCAAACGCACATCTAAGGTTTTAAGGCCGCGTAAGATCAGCCAAGCATCATGTGGCGATATCACAGCGCCAATATCCTTTAAAATTTCATACTTCACTTTATGGAGCTGTTCTTCACTGCCACACACTATCCCCGCAATCACATCGCCATGGCCATTCAGATATTTAGTCGCACTGTGGACCACCAAATCAATGCCAAAATCCAGCGGTCTCTGCAGTAATGGCGTCATGAAGGTATTGTCGACAATACTGACCAACTGATGACGTTTGGCAATATTCGCAATTGCAGCTAAATCAAATACCTGCAAATGCGGATTGACAGGGGTTTCACAGAAAATGACCTTAGTATTGGATTTGATCGCCGCTTCTATTTCTGTTACCGATGAAAAGTCCACTAGGGACACTTCAATACCAAAGCGAGCAAACTGAGTCGTCATTAGCGCATAAGTACAACCGTATACGGCATTCGACGCCACTAAGTGATCGCCCATCTGCAAATTAGCCAGCAATGCGGCGGATACTGCGCCCATACCAGAAGCAGTTGCGGCTGCGGCCTCTGCCCCTTCTAAAATCGCCATTTTACGTTCAAGCTCGGCAGTTGTCGGATTACCTAAACGCGTGTAAATATACCCCGACTCATTACCCGCAAATCGCTCACCACCTTGCTGTGCAGACTCAAACACAAAAGTCGCACTTTGGTAAAGCGGCGTCACTAAGGCACCAAAGGCCTCTCGCTCATGGCCGCCATGAATAACCTGTGTTGCCGCCTTCCACATCTTGCCTGACTCATCTTGCATACCTAGCTCCTTGTCATTGGCATTGAGCAGTTCCCGTTCTTGATTGATTGTTGGTGTGGAGCGCTCAATGCCCGCATTATGGATAATCTAATAGATAAGTTAATGAAACATTAGCCCTATCGAATAAGCCCTACCATAACGCGGCCAAGCACTTAAGCCAGTAGCATGACAAAAATAGCAGCGATCAAAGGTGTAATTAACTTGTTACATAGCACTTTTACGTCGCACTTCGTCATTCTCTTTATCTGCAAGAATCATAAAAAATGCGCCAAGGAACAAGTCCATTAGCGCATCTACTTTCGGCTATTTGAATCGTTTAATCATATGATATTCAATAGCATCTACTCTTTAGACTTATCTTTAGATGACCGCGATACCCTATCATCAACATCGGCGAACTGGCCTTTTAATGCGTCGCGGCCTTCCTTGGTAAACAGCTTGCCTGAAAACTGCTTAAGTTCGATCAACAATTCCTGATGCACTTTAGACAATTTAGGCCTTTGCTCCTCCCTAAACACAATCGGCCGACACAGCGCCATGGCTTGATATCCAAGGCGCGCCGTTAACATGCCGCCCCCTAAACCTTGGGCCAAGCGAGCAGATAATTTACCTGTCATTTCAACCGATAACAGCTGTGTCCCTAAATCAGTGACTAACTCACTAGTGCCCGCATAAATAATATTAATGATGATACTGCGGATAAGTTTAATCCGGCTCCAATAACCTAACTCAATGCCATAACAACGGGCCACATCGCGCAGCATACGTTGATTACGCCAGAGGATAATCGCCATATCGAGCACTGCTAACGGACTGGCCGCCAGTAGCACTGCCGACTCAGCCGCATAGCGTCGCACGACTTTTTTGGCCAGTTCATCTCGCTCCGTCAGCACTAAGTCCTCGAATAACAAGACTTTCTCGGCATCATTATGTTCATCTTTTAATGAACGGCGAAGTTGCTGCAAACCTTGGCTGTCTTCATAGTGACAAACGATATTATCGATAAAGCTGTCTGCTTCACCCATTTGCATGCTCTGCGCTAGCCTTGCACCCGTTTCTTGAGTATCGGCGACCTGTTTGAGTCGCTTGAGCTTACGGTATTCACTGACTGCACCCGCTAATGCCCACGCACTGACCACCCCAAGCACCACACCATAAAAACTAAACAACCAAGGGCTCTCAAGCCAAGCATCCCTCAATCCTAATCCTGTTTGAACGACTACAAGCAGCAATAAACTCACAGCTGCTAGACGAGCGAGCCAAGACCAACGCCGTGACTTGACGAGTTTAGGCGATACCGATTTAGCATCAATCATTTGGGGATGGGCTGACAGCGTTTCATCCATCAATTCCTCAATATCAGCAGCCACTTCTTGCACTGGCGTATGGGGATCAAAGGCTTTCGCCCCTTTGAGATCCTCTTTGCTGGGTTTAAGCTCCACTATTTGTGGGTCAAATAGCTGCTGCTTTTTCAGCGCCTTATACTCAAATGAGTGTACAGAGGAATTAGAGGCCTGCTCATTTGGATTATCAGATAGCTTTAACGTCATTCCAACTTATCTCCCAGTAAGTACTGCAGCAGATGATCGAGACGAATATGGTCAAAATGCACTTGAGAAGGGTCAACATTAACATTGCTCGGCGGCGCGAACCCAACAAAATTAAACCCTTGGTCACGCCAAAAATGCGCTTCAGGTAAGCGAGT
Source organism: Shewanella sp. SM73 (assembly GCF_025653795.1). Lineage (NCBI taxonomy): Bacteria > Pseudomonadati > Pseudomonadota > Gammaproteobacteria > Alteromonadales > Shewanellaceae > Shewanella > Shewanella sp. SM73. The sequence goes on along the minus strand of NZ_JAKKRY010000001.1, from coordinate 46,564 downwards.
GGGCACTTCGCCGGGAAACAAGGTCAGGGCTTTACCATTGAGTCCCATCCCCTGCACGACTTCCACCTCGCCCTCTTGGGTCGTTACCATGCCATGGCGAGTCGCTTTAATGGCGCTAATCGCCATAGTCTCCACTTTACAACCATCGAAACTGGCAAAATGCTGGCTGTGTTTCAACATATCGGTCAGCAGGGACAAAACATGGCTCTGCTGATCGCGAGTCACATGGTCAACCTTGCTCGCGGCAAACAACAAACGGTCGATGCGGGGGGCAAATAAACGCCGTAAATAACTCGATTGGCCAAACTGAAAACTTTCCATAATGGCATTGAGCGCCGCGCCCATATCCTCAAATTGCTTTTTACCGCGATTCAACGCACTAAAACAGTCAACGAGTACTAGCTGCCGATCAAAACCGGCAAAGTGGTTTTTATAGAAAGGCCTAACCACTTTAGCCACGTATTCTTGATAGCGTTTTTCCAGTACATGGAATCCACTGTGTTTATCGCTTTGCGAAAGCGCAGCAAACTTTTCATCATTAACCAATAACAGGGGGAAAAAAGCCAATAAGGGAGCGCCCTGCCATTCACCCGGCAATAACATGCGTCCAGGTTGCGCTTGGTAATAACCTTGCACGTGCACTAAATCATTGAGTAATAGCTGATATTGATCGGCAATCTGCTTTAATTGCTGTTCATCGGCGCTCGCGGCTAAATCCAATGATGTCAAAGATTGCTCAAACTCGGCATACAAGGGAGAGCTTTTAAGATTCTCGATGCGAACTTGTTGAGCGCGACACCAAGTTACAAAGTCTTGGCGCAGCATAGGTAAATCGAGTAACCATTCGCCAGGATAATCGACTATATCCAAATACAAGGTGGCGGTATCAGAAAACTTGGCCAGTAAGCCCTTCTTAGGTTGGTATTTAATAGCCAATCGTAATTCAGAAATAGTACGGGTAGAGGCTGGCCAAGTCGCAGGTTCGGAAGTGAGCGCTAACATGGCGCCTTGATAATCAAAACTAGCGATTTCAAGATCCGGCTGCATGGCACGCTTAACACCGAGTAAACGCTGATCGCGGCTCACCTGCCACAGTGGCAAAGCGCTGTTGTTACGGGCGTGAGGTAAGGTTGAGACAGGTCCAGAATTGAGTAACTGATTGACTAACCCCGTGATAAACGCCGTTTTTCCCGCACCAGAAAGCCCAGTCACGGCCAAACGTAAATGCCGGTCCGCGGTGCGATGTAACAGGGATTGGCCCTTTTGGGTTAATTTATGGAGCGAGGCATCAAGCATTCCCATAGAGACTTCCCTTATGTCGAATGATGTTAACTTATGTCAAGTGATGTTGACTATACACTGGAATGGAGCAGAGATTAAGCAACAAGGGCGGACATGGCCGCCCTTTAGAAGGGTTACAAACTATTGATTTGTCTTTTTAAATCAAAGTTGTCAGAGGTGACATGGCGTTCTAAATTTTGTAGCCTGACTTCCAGACTTCGAAATTGACGACTCACGTCGCTTAGCGCTTGCTTTGCGGGTTCTCCCGACTGCCACGGCTTCTTCTTCACCTCGATATCGTCTCTATCGTAATGCTTTTGCGGCTTGATGTCTAAAATCACCCACAAAGCGACATAGATGATAAATACCACACCTGAGCCGCCGAGTAAGAAGATAGACACCGTCAGCACTCGCACTAACCAAGTTTCAATCGCAAAGTACTCGGCAATCCCTGCACATACACCTGCTATTTTGCCTGACTGGGGAATGCGGTACAAAGAACGGCCATTAGATCCTCTCATGTTTCCCCCTCCATTCGGGCGATTCTGTATCCAGAATGGCCTCTAAGGTCTCGATACGCGCCGCCATTTTATCGGCCTTGGATATCAAATCATTGAGTTGTGAAAACTCTTCCTCAGTGAGTCCCTGGCTCACTTGTCGCTTACTGCGATAATGAAGAACTAACCATATTGGCGCGACTATCACCATGAAAATAATAATCGGCGCCATTAGCACGTCCATATCCATAACTCACCTCTGAATTGTTATTCTTTTGACTTAGTTGGCGCTTTACCTTTTACCTTGGCTTTGAGCGCTGCCAGTTCTGCATTCACAGAATCTTCCGCTTCTAGCGCAGCAAACTCATCGGCTAAGGTCTTCTTGCTGCCAAGATCGTAAGATTCAACTTGGGCTTCTAAGCCTTCGACACGGCGCTCATATTGCTCAAACTTAAGCATAGCATTGTCGATCTTGCTTGAATCTAGCTGCTTTTTCACTTCTAAGCGTGATGACGCTGTTTGAGTGCGCAAAATAATGGTCTTTTGACGCGCTTTTGCATCGAGCAGCTTTTCTTGCAACATGCCCACTTCATCTTTCAAGCGTGCGATATGTTCATCGATGACGGCTAACTCTTGGTTCAGCGTATCTGCTAAACCGGTCGCTTTTTGTTTTTCAACTAAAGCGGCTTTCGCTAAGTCTTCACGGTCTTTGGACAGTGCCAGTTCAGCCTTATCTTGCCAATCTTGCACTTGCTCTAACACGCGGTTGATACGACGTTGCAGCTCTTTCTTTTCAGCTAACACTTTAGCTGAGGTAGAACGCACTTCAACGAGTGTGTCTTCCATTTCTTGGATAATCAGTCGAACCATTTTTTCTGGGTCTTCGGCTTTATCCAGCAATGCGCTGATATTAGAGTTAATGATATCGGCGAAACGAGAGAAAATTCCCATAATCCTATCCTCAAATTGATGTTGGTCTCGTACAAGGTAATACACTAACCGTGCCAACTTTTACTTCTTATTTAAATACAGTAGCTTAAACAAAATATTAACTTTTACTTCCTTTTACGCTTCAAGCCACTTATTATCATTTTCACCAAATTTTAGCGCGAAAGACTAAAAAATATCGTGGATAATAAATTTCAGCAAGACAACCTCATCGGTCAATCCAACGCCCTACTCGAAGTGTTAGAACATGTGTCGCAAATAGCGCCTCTGTCTAAACCCGTACTGATTATTGGTGAACGTGGTACAGGTAAAGAGCTTATTGCCGAACGCTTACATTATCTGTCTAAGCGCTGGGATCAAAGTTTTATTAAGCTAAACTGTTCATCTTTGAGTGAAAATTTACTCGAGAGTGAATTATTTGGCCATGAGTCAGGAGCCTTTACTGGCGCCAAAGGCAAACACGAAGGCCGCTTTGAGCGCGCCGACGGCGGCACCTTATTCCTCGACGAATTAGCCAACACCTCAGGACTTATCCAAGAAAAGCTCCTGCGTGTCATTGAATATGGCGAATTTGAGCGGGTCGGCGGTAGCAAAACCGTGCAGGCTGATGTTCGTTTAATCTGCGCCGCCAACGAAGATTTACCATCACTTGCTGACGCAGGCGAATTTCGTGCCGATTTGCTCGATAGACTCGCCTTCGATGTAATTACTCTGCCACCGCTGCGTTGCCGCCCAGAAGACATCATGACGCTGGCGGAGTATTTCGCCGTTGGCATGGCACGCCAATTAAAGCTGCAGCTGTTCAGCGGTTTCAGCGCACATGCGGTCGAGCAATTAATGACCCACGACTGGCCGGGTAATATCCGTGAACTTAAAAACGTTGTAGAGCGCAGCGTTTACCGTAATGGCGGTGAAAATAGGCCCATCGATCATATTACCCTCGATCCCTTTGCTTCACCGTATCGGCCTAAAACGCGGATCAAGACCCGCGAACGTCAAATCACCTCAGTCGCGCCAACAACTATTGCCAGTACGCCACAATCTGCGCCGACATTTGAGGCTGAAGTGCAAGTCAATACTGAGTATTCAACGAATTGCTTTAATTTTCCGCTGGATTTTAAAGAGCAAACGGAGCAGTACGAAATGGATCTGATCCAGCAGGCACTTTCAAACAGCCAATATAACCAAAAGAAAACCGCCGACATGCTCGGATTAAGTTACCACCAACTGCGTGGCATCCTTAAAAAGTACAATTTACTTGATAAAGCATAAGCAGATTGCCCACGGGGGAGATGCACTGCTAAAATAGCCGTTCATAGTCGATAAAATAATGATTTATAAATGAGTGTGCTAATTAGACGCCTGTGCCTAACAACTGCAGTTTCTTGCATGAGTTGGTTGTTGGTCGCGTGTGGGCCCCAACGACTCCCTTCTGGTTTGGTGTATTGCTCCGAAGGGAACCCTGAGTCTTTTAATCCACAATTGGTGACATCTGGCACGACAATCGATGCCACCTCACATCAAATTTATAGTCGCCTAGTGGATTATGACACCCAGTCAGGCAAGCTTGTCCCTGCCTTGGCGACGAGTTGGGCTATGTCCGATGATGGCTTAAGCTATCGCTTCACCCTCAGGGAAAACGTGCAGTTCCAGCATTCGAAGCGGTTTACCCCAACACGCCCCTTTAATGCCGACGATGTGTTGTTCTCCTTTAAGCGTATTATCGATACCCAGCATCCTTATCATTTTGTCTCCCGCACGGGTTATCCCTTCTTCCAAAGTATTGGCTTTTCTGAACAAGTTAAAGGGATAGAAAAGATAAACGATCATGAAGTGGTCTTTTATTTGACCCGCAAAGACGCTTCTTTTCTGTCAAATCTGGCCACCGACTTTGCGGTGATCTTATCCGATGAATACGCGCAGCAGCAGTTAACATTGGGCCATCCTGAAAACGTCGACCACTTTGCCATTGGCACTGGGCCGTTCACTTTAGTTCAGTACGCGAAAAACGAATATATTCGCTATCGCCGTCATCCTGACTTTTGGGGCGAACCAGCAAAAATCGATATGCTCGTATTTGATATCACGCCAAAAAGTACTGTCAGACTCGCGAAACTGATCGCGGGGGATTGCAGTGTATCTGCGCTGCCCAAAGCGGGTGAGCTGCCCGTTATCAAGCAACATGAAGAATTAAATATTGAGTCACAACCTGGACTCAACGTAGCATTTTGGGCCTTTAATACGCAAAAGCCGCCACTGAATGATGTCCGAGTACGCCGCGCACTGGCCTATGCGGTCGATAAACAAAATATCCTGCGAGCGGTTTATCAAAATACCGCCATTGAAGCCACAGGCGTTCTGCCGCCAGCGTCTTGGGCCTACGACAATAACAAAGGGCTTGTGGATTACAATCCGCAAAAAGCGCGCGACCTATTAAAAGAAGCAGGCATTAAAAATCTCAGTATCGATATTTGGGCTATGCCAGTTGCCCGCGCCTATAACCCCAATGCGTTAAAAACGGCTGAATTAATTCAATCGGATCTGGCCAACATAGGCGTCAAAGTGAACATCGTCAGTTACGACTGGAGCGTGTTTAGTCAGCGGCTCAGCCGCGACGACTATGATTCAGTGTTAATTGGCTGGAATGCCGATAACAGCGACCCCGATAACTTCTTTACTCCACTGCTGAGCTGCGCCGCAATGCAGTCTAACAACAATCGTTCGCGCTGGTGTAACCCTGAGTTTGATGCCATCTTAGATAGCGCAAGGGAAGTATCAGATCAGGGCGAACGTAAAGTAATTTATCAGCAAGCAGAAGCCTTTTTGGCCGAACAAGTACCTATGCTGAGTCTGGCCCATGCCAAACGTGTAGCGTTGACTCGCCATGATGTTAAAGACATGCAACTCACGCCTTTTGGTGGCATTTCCTTCGCCCACACTAGCCAAGCACAAGAGGAGGCGAATTAATGTTTAAATACCTACTGCGCCGCCTCAATTTGTTTCTTGCCACCTCGTTAGTCATGGTGGGTGTCTTATTTTACGCCACCGGCTTATTTCCGGTGGATCGCACCCACGCACTCACTGGCATACATACACCGACGGCGAGTCAACTGGTTCAAACCGAGCAGGACTACAAATTAGATAAAAACCAAGCGTGGCAATTTATCGCTTATCTACAACAAAGGCTTAGCGGTAATTTAGGCATTTCAGTCACCTCACATCAAGAAGTGGCCGAAGAACTCAGCGCTGTCCTACCCGCCTCCTTCGAACTTGCTGTGATGGCGGCCATTATCGCGATTTGCTTCGGTGTGCCCTTAGGCGTGCTTGCTTCCCAGAGCCAACATAAGCTCACCCAAAATACCATTATGGCGATCACGCTAACCGGCTACTCTGTGCCCGTGTTCTGGTTAGGTCTTTATCTTTCACTCTGGTTTGGCGTCGATCTCGGTTGGTTACCGATTTCGGGACAAATCAATTTGTTATATGAAATCAAACCTGTCACTGGCTTTATGTTGGTAGATACCCTGTTGTCAGAGTCTGAATACGGCATGTCGGCATTTAAAGATGCGCTGCTGCACATCATTTTGCCTGCCACGACACTGGCCGTGTTACCTTTTACTGTGGTGGTTCGCAGCACTCGTTCGGCGATGATGAATGTGATGAATCAAACTTTCATCCGCGCAGCCGAAGCCAGAGGCATGCATACCGGGACTATTATACTGCGCCACGCCCTGCCTAACGCCTTGATCCCAGTGCTGAAACATTTAGGGTTGATGCTTGGTTCCTTTGCCAGTTATGCCATAGTGGTCGAAATGATTTTCTCTTGGCCTGGCGTGGGTTCTTGGCTGGTTTCAGGGATTTACCAACGGGACTACACTGTCATCCAAGGTGGTATTTTGGCCGTAGCCCTATTAATTATCTTCCTAAGTATCTTGATTGAAGTGCTACATACAGTCTTTAATCCACTGAGCAGAAAAGACCTTTATGCCACCAGTTAAAATTTATCAAGAAGATCAGATTGCCTCCCCGACTATGCGGGTTTGGCTTAACTTTTCAGCTAACCCTTTCGCCTTGGCAGGTCTGTGGACGATTGCATTTCTACTCTTGCTAACGCTATTTGGCCCTATGATTGCGCCCTTCCCACCAGAGGCACAAGATCCCAGAGCCTTGCTATTGCCCCCCTCGTGGGATCCCTCAGGCACTGTGGCACACTTTTTAGGCACAGACGATTTAGGCCGCGATATCTTCAGCCGATTATTACACGGCGCACACTTGACCTTTGGTATGGCGCTGCTGATCGTCGTCACCGCATTATTCACAGGCTTTATCATAGGGTCACTGTCCGGCATGATGCGGGGCTTAAAATCCAGTATCCTCGGGCACTTACTCGATGCGCTGTTATCCATTCCCTCATTATTGATGGCCATTTTAGTGGTGGCCGTAATGGGGCCAGGGCTTGAAAATGTGTTCTGGGCCGTCGGGATAGCGTTAACCCCGCAATTTGTGCGCTCGATACACCAGTCTGTGCATGAAGAGTTGCAAAAAGAATACGTCACAGCGGCGCGTTTAGATGGCGCGAACTCAATGCAAATTTTTTGGCATGTCATCATGCCAAACGTGTGGGAAGTAGTGATCATTCAAACCACACTTGCCATTTCGGCCGCCATTTTAGATATCGCCGCCCTCGGTTTTTTAAGCTTAGGCGCGCAGGCGCCGAGTCCAGAATGGGGCGCTATGGTCGCCCAAGGAATGGATAATTTACTAACTGCGCCTTGGGCCGTAACTATCCCAGGCTTAGCGATTCTTTTCAGTGTGCTTTCCATTAACTTGGTTGGCGATGGCCTACGGTCGGCGCTTGCGCCCATCAGAAACTAACTTATGCCTTTACTCGACGTACGAAATCTAACGATTGAACTCGATACGCCCCACGGTAGAGTGCGGGCGCTAGAAAAAGTCAGCTTAACGCTCAATGCGGGCGAAATTCATGGGCTAGTCGGTGAATCTGGCTCAGGACGAAGTTTGTTAGCCAGAGCAATTTTAGGCATCCCCGGCCCTAACTGGACTATCACAGCAGACCGCATGATGTGGGATGGCAATAACTTGATGGCCATGAGCTCAAAAGAGCGCCGTAATCTGATGGGTTCAGACATGGCGATGATCTTCCAAGATCCGTCTGGCAGCTTAGATCCAGCACAAACCGTCGGCAGTCAGTTAATGCAAGCTATGCCTAAAAATCCTAGCGCCTATTTTTGGCAACGGCGCAGGCATGCAAGACTTACAGCACAGAAATGGCTGCATAAAGTCGGGATCAAGAATCCGCGGCAGGTGATGTCTAGCTACGCATGGGAATTATCCGAAGGCGAATGCCAAAAGGTGATGATTGCGATGGCGGTTGCTAACCAGCCTCGCCTATTGATTGCAGACGAACCCACAAGCTCGATGGAGCTCAGCACTCAGGCGCAAATTTTCAGATTATTATCCCAATTAAATCAATTACAAAACGTATCGATTCTATTGATCAGCCACGAGTTGGAAACCTTAGCCCAATGGTGCGATCACTTATCCGTGCTCTATTGCGGTCAAGTCATGGAATCTGGGCCAACGGACGAAGTGATTAAGCAGCCTTATCATCCTTACACTAAGGCGTTACTCGAAAATATGCCCGACTATTCAGGCTCAGGTGGTCACAAGGCGATTATGCCTACCCTACCGGGTTCTGCGCCCGCCTTACAGCATTTGCCAATTGGTTGTCGTTTAGGGCCACGCTGCCCTGAAGCACAAAAAAAATGCGTTAATCAGCCAAATTTGAGTCATATCAAAGACCGCTATTTTGCCTGTCATTTCCCTTATCACGGCGAAACCCATAATGACGACCCCACTGCTTAAAGTTAATGACCTTTATAAAAGATATGATACTGGTTATAAGGGCTTTTCCCGCCAATATAACGATGCATTAGCGCCCGTATCCTTTGAACTCGAACGCGGTGAAACCTTAGCGATAGTGGGTGAGGCGGGTTCAGGTAAAAGTACCCTCGCCCGCATTTTAGTCGGTGCAGAGCCCCGCAGCGGTGGTGAGATATTTTTCGAAGGTGAAGCCTTAGACAGTCGCAATGTGAAGCAAAGATGCCGCTTAATTCGGATGATTTTCCAAGATCCGAATACTTCACTGAACCCGCGCCTAACGATTGGTCAATTACTCGATGAGCCGCTGCGTTTCAACACCCAAATGTCAGCGCAATCGCGGCACACCCAAGTGGTCGATACCTTACGAAAAGTAGGTTTATTACCTGAGCATGCGGAGTTTTATCCGCACATGATTTCCGAAGGGCAAAAACAACGAGTCGCAGTAGCACGAGCCTTAATGCTCAATCCTAAAATTATCATTGCCGATGAAGCCTTAACCGCTCTGGACCTTTCGGTGCGTTCGCAAATTCTTAATTTGCTGTTAAAACTGCAAAAAGATCTCGGCTTGTCTTATATCTTCGTGTCCCATAATCTCAATATTATTCGCCATGTCAGCGATAAAATTATGGTACTGCACAAAGGTGTAATGGTTGAAAAAGCTGATACAGAACAAATATTTAACTCACCAAAACATGAATACACCCAGAGGTTGGTCCAAGAGCAGAGTCTGTTTGTTCATAAACGCTAAACTGCTCCAACCACTTAAATAATCAGGTGAATTGGCTAAAAATAGGTGCCATTTACCCGCCGAAATATTTATCCTATTGGTCATTTTGATAGAAGAAGCTTAAATATGATTATCAAACCAAAAATTCGTGGATTCATTTGTACCACTACACACCCTGTCGGTTGTGAAGTAAACGTTCAAGAACAAATCACCTTAACTAAAGCAAAAGGTAAGATCGCTAACGGCCCGAAAAAGGTATTAGTGGTCGGTTCATCAAGTGGTTATGGTCTATCTTCACGTATCGCAGCCGCTTTTGGTAGCGATGCTGCAACGATTGGTGTGTTCTTCGAAAAGCCAGGTACTGAAGCGAAACCGGGTACTGCAGGTTGGTACAACTCTGCCGCTTTCGACAAATTTGCTAAAGCGGAAGGTTTATATTCTAAAAGCATTAACGGCGATGCCTTTAGCCATGAAGCTAAACAAAAAGTCATCGAGCTTATCAAGCAAGATCTTGGTGAAATTGACATGGTTGTTTACTCACTGGCATCACCAGTGCGCAAACTCCCTGATTCAGGTGAGCTTATCCGATCAGCTTTAAAACCCATTGGCGAAACTTACACAGCAACTGCCGTTGATACCAATAAAGACTGCATCATTGAAGCCACCGTTGAGCCAGCAACTGAGCAAGAAATTGCTGATACTGTAACCGTTATGGGCGGCGAAGATTGGGAACTGTGGATCAAAGCCTTATCTGAAGCCGGTGTATTAACCAATAACTGCAAAACCGTAGCCTATAGCTATATAGGTACAGAACTGACGTGGCCAATTTACTGGCACGGCGCCCTTGGCAAGGCCAAGATGGATCTGGACCGCGCAGCAAAAGCGTTAAATGAACAACTGTCAGCCACTGGCGGCAGCGCAAATGTTGCAGTGCTAAAGAGCGTTGTGACTCAAGCGAGTTCGGCCATTCCTGTCATGCCTTTATATATCGCTATGGTATTCAAGAAAATGCGTCAGGAAGGTCTCCATGAAGGTTGTATGGAGCAAATCTATCGCTTATTCAGTGAGCGTCTATTCCGTGCCGATGGTGCAAAACCTGAGACCGACAGTGATAATCGCTTACGTTTAGATGACTGGGAACTGCGTGAAGATATTCAGCAACACTGCCGTAATTTGTGGCCACAAGTGACCACAGAAAACTTATCAGAATTGACTGATTACCGTGAATATAAAGCTGAATTTATTAAGTTATTTGGTTTTGGTATCGAAGGCATTAATTACGATGTCGACGTTAACCCATACGTTGAATTTGACGTTATCGAACTCTAATCAACTCGATAGCGAATCACTGCTTATCACAAACGTTAAACGCCACTTTTTAGTGGCGTTTTTATTTATAACTCCCAGATTAAGATGCGCTACACTAGCTGCAGTTGACCCCTAATAATCCCTCAATAAGGAAAATCAATGAAAATTAGCGCAAGAAACACCCTCAGCGGTACAATCAAATCCATAGAAATGGGCGCTGTAAACAATGAAGTAACAATCGAACTTGCACCCGGTGTCGTACTGACCTCTGTGGTGACTAAAGCTTCCTGTGAGCGCCTAGGGCTCAAAGTGGGTGATTCGGCTTATGCCCTCATCAAAGCCAGCAGCGTAATGATTGGCGTTGATGATTAACCATTCAATTCAGTAACGTGGCGATTGAAGTAATGGAATATGGAGTCTGACAGTGTTGCTATAGCGGATATCCTTCGAACTTCATTGGTAAACTTTATCGAATTAAAAAAAAGGCCAAGTGAACTCACTTGGCCTTTTCTATTTAATCAGTCGGATAGTAAATTTAACTCGCTATCCTCACTGAAATTATTCTTCTACAGGATAAAGCACCTTGGCATTGGCTTTAAGCGAATCGATCAAGCCACGGTAGTCTGCTTCACTGTATTGTGCGTTCAGACGTTGTTTAAGTGCATTAACTAGCTCATCACTCACACCTTCTGCAGCGTTGACTTTATCCAGTGCAACCACAGCATAACCGTTTGCTAAACCCACGGTATCGACAACAGGAGTTGTACTTGGTGTTGGCATTTGGAACGCTTTGCCTACAATCGCAGCATCAACGTCTTGCGCGCCACGGCCTAGTTTCGCTTTAGACACTAAACCAAGATCAGTTGCACCCGCTTTAACTTGTGCCATCAGTTCCTGTGCTTTTGCACGGGCGGCTTCGTTTGCTTGATCTTGCTTCAAGCGCTCAGTGATGTTGGCTTTCACTTCAGCTAAGGCCAAAGTACCCGCATCATGATGTTCTTTCACTCGGATAACAACCACATGGTTAGGTTCAAGCTCAATCACTTCACTGTTTAAACCTTTCAGCATCACAGTTTCAGAGAAGGCAGCTTTAACTAAGTCAGGCTTGTTTAGCTCAGCAGGTGCGTTATCGCGAGAAAACAGTGCTGTAGTCTTAACATCAACGCCAACAGCTTTTGCGGTTTCAGATAGTGTATCTGGCACTTCATAGCTGGTATCCGCTAATTTACTTTGTAAGCTATAGAACTGGTCAACCGCTTTCTTATCTTGCAATTGAGCCACTATCTTAGCTTTCACATCAGCAAACGGTACAGTCGCGCCAGATTGCACATCTAATAGCTTGATAATGTGGAAACCAAAGTCTGTTTTAACCACCGCAGAATGTTGGCCTTTATTTAATGCAAATAAAGCGGCATCAAATGCGGGGTCCATTACACCAGGTTCAAACCAATCCAGTTTACCGCCCTGCTCTGCACTCAAAGTATCATCAGAGTTAGCTTTAGCCAGATCAGCAAAATCGGCACCGCTATCTAATTGCTTAGCGAGATCTTCAGCCTTTGCTTTTGCTGCAGCTTCATCGTTACCTGGCATAACCAAAATATGCGCGGCAAGACGCTTCTCGTTAGAAACATATTGTGCTTTATGTTCTTCGTAATACGTTTGTGCTTCTTCATCAGAAACTGGATTATTTTTAGCAAAATCAGCAGCATTCAGTTCAACATATTCTAAGCTCACCATCTCTGGGCTCATAAACTGCCCTTGGTTTGCGTCGTAATAGTTTTTCACTTGCTCGTCAGTCACAACCGCTGTCGCTAAGAATGGTGCAGAATCGACAATAACATAGCGCACATCACGGGTTTGGCCTTGTAACTCAGCCAATTGCTTAGCTTCGCCAGGTAACACGAATTCAGTACCCACAAGGGCTGCAGTTAACTGACGACGGGTCATATCGACACGCATCATGTCTCTGAAAGTCTGTGGCTGATAACCTAACTGACGCAGAATCGCCTGATAACGATCGTTATCAAATTTGCCATCAGTTTGAAATGCCGGTTCAGCTCTCATTGCAGCAACAATTTGCTCGTCAGATACACGTAGCCCCATAGCCTTAGCAGCTTGATCTATCAACTTGTCAGCCACTAAGCGTTCTAATACGCTCTGCTTAATGCTTTGTAAGTATTTTTCGTCAGCAGATAACGCAGCAAACATTTCACCTAGCTGTTGCTCCATGCGAGAGCGCTCGCTCTGGTACGCCTGCTCTAGCTCGGCTTTAGTGATCTTGTCACCGTTCACTTCTGCCGCAGGCACATCAGTTGTTGAACCTAAGTAACTACTGACTCCTGCAAATGCAAAAGATAAAATCACAAGTACGAGAATGCCTTTAGCAATCACGCCTTGCGAACCATCGCGGATCTTTTCTAACATCAGATTTCTCGCTTGTTGCGATTAACAAAATAAAAAGGCGCATCAGGTTGAGATGCGCCTTTCTGTAATTTATGGGGAATATTCAGACGCTACCACTGGTAAATTCTAAAACCCCGAGTAATGGTAGAAATTAAGCTTCATATTCCATTACTTTCAATTCGTAAAAAGCACTGATAAACAGTGCTTGTCATTACGAACGCCTTACAAAGGCTACGATATTAATGATTAATTAACAGCGTCTTTCAGTGCTTTACCAGCTTTGAATGCAGGAATTTTAGCTGCTGCGATTTTGATTTCTTCACCCGTTTGTGGGTTGCGACCAGTACGCTCAGCGCGTTCACGCACTTCAAAAGTACCAAAACCAACAAGAGAAATTTTATCACCTTCTTTCAGACCTTCGGTCACAGCAGCGATAAAAGAATCCAGTGCTCGGCCAGCAGCGGCTTTAGAAATGTCAGCACCAGATGCGATTTTCTCGATTAGTTCAGATTTGTTCATGTCATCCCCTTGAATGTAATTTTTTTGCGCCGCAACCAAATCCGTCTCTAGAGCGGTCTGCGGAGGCTTTTATAACAAGCTTGAATTCAAAGTTCAAGCTGAGTTCGAAAACCAAAGAATTAAAACTGGATACAGCTCAAAGCCAGTTGCGCCAAGGGCTTGGAGCAGCTGGCTCTCCACAGACCTAGGCTACCACAGGTCTGCGCTTTGTTAAGCCCCTTTTTTCATTTTTTTTAACGTGATAGCGCAATTTCTTGCGTTATGCCAAGTTTTTAACCACTTCGAAGCCTTCTACCGGCCTTTCTAGTGCCAGTTTTAACACTTCATCGACCCAACGCACGGGACGAATTTCTAAATCGGCAATCACATTGGCAGGAATTTCTTCCAAATCGCGCTCATTTTCTTTTGGAATAAGCACCAATTTTATGCCGCCGCGGTGTGCTGCTAGCAGTTTTTCTTTCAAACCACCGATAGGTAACACTTCACCACGTAAGGTTATTTCACCTGTCATGGCCACATCAGCACGCACGGGGTTACCCGTTAAGCTTGATACTAACGCGGTACACATTGCCGCACCTGCAGATGGACCATCTTTGGGTGTCGCACCTTCTGGCACATGCACGTGGATATCACGCTTCTCGTAGAAATCAGCATTGATACCTAATTGTTCCGCACGGGCGCGAACAACTGTCATCGCTGCTTGAATCGACTCTTGCATCACGTCGCCAAGGGAACCGGTATAGGTTAACTTCCCTTTACCTGGCACTGAGGTTGCTTCAATCGTCAGTAAGTCACCGCCCACTTGAGTCCACGCTAAGCCAGTCACTTGACCGATTTGGTTCTTAGACTCGGCTTTGCCGTAATCAAAGCGCTGCACACCAAGGAAAGACTTAAGATTCTCTTGGTTGACAGTCACAGACTTGACAGACTTATCGAGCAAAATCATTTTCACGACTTTACGGCAAATCTTAGACAATTCACGCTCGAGTGAACGCACACCCGCTTCACGGGTGTAATAACGGATAATGCCAACGATAGCACTATCATCTACTTTAATTTCAGTGGCTTTTAAACCATTGCGCTCAATTTGCTTATTCAGCAAATGTTGCTTAGCAATATTCAGCTTCTCGTCTTCGGTGTAACCCGACAAACGAATGACTTCCATACGGTCAAGAAGTGGCCCAGGAATATCCATAGAGTTTGACGTTGCAACAAACATCACATCGGATAGGTCGTAATCGACTTCGAGGTAATGATCGTTAAAGGTCGCATTTTGCTCAGGATCTAACACTTCTAATAAAGCAGAAGCCGGATCGCCGCGCATATCTGAACTCATCTTGTCGATTTCATCGAGCAAGAATAACGGGTTTTTCACGCCGACTTTAGCCATCTTTTGAATGACTTTACCCGGCATAGACCCAATGTAAGTACGGCGATGACCACGGATTTCCGCTTCATCACGCACGCCACCGAGGGCAACACGCACATACTTACGACCGGTCGCCTTAGCGATCGATTGACCTAGCGAGGTTTTACCCACACCTGGTGGCCCCACTAAACACAGGATTGGCCCTTTAAGCTGACGCACTCGGCTTTGGACTGCCAAATATTCCAAGATACGTTCTTTGACTTTTTCAAGGCCAAAATGATCGGTGTCGAGTACTTCTTGGGCTTTGGCTAAATCACGTTTGATTTTAGAGCGTTGGCTCCAAGGCACAGCCGTCATCCAATCGACATAACTGCGAACAACCGTCGCTTCAGCCGACATTGGTGACATCATGCGTAACTTGTTAAGCTCGGCGAGGGCTTTCTCTTTCGCCTCAGCGGGCATATTAGCCTCTTCAATCTTACGATTTAAGGCTTCAAATTCGTCATGGCCTTCATCTAAGTCACCCAGTTCTTTCTGGATGGCTTTCATCTGTTCGTTCAGATAGTACTCACGCTGACTCTTTTCCATCTGTTTTTTAACGCGAGTCCGGATACGTTTCTCAACCTGTAATAGGTCGATCTCCGATTCCATCATCGCCATTAGATATTCCAGACGTTCGCCGACGTTGACCATCTCAAGCACAGATTGCTTATCTTCAAGCTTAAGTGGCATGTGTGCGGCCATAGTATCGGCCAGACGCGCCGCTTCATCGATACCCGATAAAGAGGTCAAGACTTCTGGCGGGATCTTTTTGTTCAGCTTGATATAACCTTCAAACTGACCAATAGCACTGCGCACTAACACTTCTTCTTCTTTGTCTTCCAGCGGTTCTGATTCCAGATACTCAGCCTTAGCCACAAAGAATTCTGTTTCTTGGGTATAACGGGTAATACGGGCGCGACGACCGCCTTCAACCAGCACTTTGACTGTACCGTCTGGCAGCTTAAGTAACTGTAAAATAGAGGCAACCGTACCCACTTCGAAGATGTCATCTTTTGATGGTTCATCGAGCTCGGCATCACGCTGCGCCACTAAAATAATTTGCTTATCCTGCGCCATTGCCGTTTCGAGACATCGAATAGATTTTTCTCGTCCGACAAATAACGGAATTACCATATGGGGATAGACCACCACATCTCGCAGTGGCAGCACGGGGAGTTCGATATGCGCTTCACGCTCTTGGGTCATAGTTCGATTCCGTTTTGGTGAAATGGATTAATACTGGAGTATATTGGGACGCTTTATGGAGTTTCAATGGCTAATACGAAAAAAGGAGTCCATTGGACTCCTTGTTTTTCAGTTTATTAGCGATCAGTACAATTATTGTTCGCCTGATGCCACTTGGGCCTCATTGTGCTCATAAATCAAGATTGGGGCAGATTCCCCTTTCACGACTGATTCATCCACAACGGCCTTCACCACACCGTCAACGGATGGGATATCGTACATAGTATCCAGCAGAATACTTTCAACGATGGAGCGTAGACCACGGGCACCTGTCTTGCGAGACATGGCTTTGTGAGCAATCGCTTTAAGCGCATCTTCGCGGAACTCAAGCTCAACCCCTTCCATCTCAAATAACGCACTGTATTGCTTAGTTAGGGCATTTTTAGGTTGAGATAGAATTTGTACTAAAGCTTCTTCATCCAGCTCAGTCAGAGTCGCAACCACTGGCAGACGACCAATAAACTCAGGGATTAAACCGTATTTGACTAAATCGCCAGGTTCTACTTGTGATAACGTTTCAGAGATCGTCGCTTTCTCTTTCTCGCCTTTCACCTGTGCACCAAAACCGATACCCGAGCCAACGTGCGCACGTTGCTCAATCACTTTCTCAAGCCCTGCAAACGCACCACCACAGATAAAGAGGATCTTAGAAGTATCGACTTGTAAGAATTCTTGCTGTGGATGCTTACGGCCACCTTGTGGTGGAACCGCGGCAACAGTACCTTCAATCAGCTTAAGCAGCGCTTGCTGTACACCCTCACCCGATACGTCACGGGTGATTGATGGATTGTCTGACTTACGACTAATTTTATCGATTTCATCGATATAAACGATACCACGCTGCGCCTTCTCAACATCGTAGTCGCACTTTTGCAGCAACTTTTGAATGATGTTTTCAACGTCTTCACCCACATAACCCGCTTCAGTCAGCGTAGTAGCATCTGCCATAGTGAAAGGCACATTGAGTGAGCGCGCAAGGGTTTCAGCCAGTAGGGTTTTACCGCTACCCGTTGGACCGATAAGCAAAATATTACTCTTACCCAGCTCGATACCATCTTTAGGCGATGCATTTTTTAAACGCTTATAGTGGTTATACACTGCCACAGAAAGCACTTTTTTCGCTCTGTCTTGGCCAATAACATAATCGTCTAAATGTGCACGCAACTCATGTGGTGTCGGTAATTTATCGCTATCACGCTTTGGAGAGATTTCTTTAATCTCTTCACGAATGATGTCGTTACATAACTCAACACATTCGTCGCATACATACACTGATGGGCCAGCAATGAGTTTTCTGACTTCATGCTGGCTCTTTCCGCAAAAAGAGCAGTACAGCAATTTACCGCTGTCACCATTATTTTTGTTGTCGCCCATTAATTACCTCATTTGCAGTCTGCTCTACTGCCTGTCTTAAATTTGCTTAACTTTTACAAAGCATAGCTCAGTCAAAAGCAAAAATCAGCCGCGTTTCGTCATCACAGAGTCAACTAAGCCATATTCGACGGCTTGAGTTGCACTCATGAAGTTGTCACGATCGGTATCGCGTTCAATCACTTCGAGCGGTTGACCTGTGTGTTCAGCGAGCATTAGGTTAAGCTTATTTTTAATGCCTAAGATTTCTTTGGCATGAATAGCAATATCTGATGCTTGACCTTGGAAACCACCCAGCGGTTGATGGATCATCACGCGAGAGTTTGGTAAACAGTGACGCTTACCCTTCTCACCACCAGCTAACAAGAAAGCGCCCATACTAGCGGCTTGGCCGATACAGACAGTGCTAACATTCGGTTTGATAAACTGCATGGTATCATAAATCGCCATGCCTGCGGTGACAGAGCCACCAGGAGAGTTAATGTATAAAAAGATATCTTTATCTGGGCTTTCTGATTCTAAGAATAATAGTTGCGCCACGATAAGGTTTGCCATGTGTTCTTCAACTTGACCTACCAAAAAGATAATCCGCTCTTTCAACAAACGAGAATAAATATCGTATGAGCGTTCACCCTTAGCAGTCTGTTCGATCACCATAGGCACTAAAGCACTTTGTATGTCTGACGCATTATGCATTATTCACTTCCCTAAATAAAAATGGCTCGCATGAGGAGCCTCATACGAGCCATTATAAATGGCGAACAGCTAATCAAGTCAAGCTTAGCTTATGCGCGACCGGTAGCCTTGTTCATAAATTCTTCAAAAGCGACTTGTTTTTCGGTCACTTTGGCAGATTTCAACAGTGCTTCAACCGCTTGCTCTTCTAAAGCAACGTTGCGCATGTTTTGCATCAGCTCTTTGTTGCTGTTGTAATAAGCAACCACTTCACTTGGATCTTCGTAGGCTGAAGCCATAGAAGCGATCAAGCCTTGTACGCGTTCATCTTCCGCTTTCAGTTCGTTAGTCTTGATGACTTCGCCTAATAGCAGACCGATTTTAACACGACGTGCAGCTTGTTCAGTGAACAATTCAGCTGGCAGTTCTGGCATGTTAGCCGATTGGCCACCAAAACGTTGCATGGCTTGTTGACGCAAAACGTTAACTTCGCCATCGATCAATGCTTTTGGCAAAGTGATATCGTTGTTAGCTAACAGACCATTGATCACTTGCTCTTTCACGTTAGCTTTTAACGCTTGCTCAAGTTCACGGTTCATGTTTTTACGGATTTCAGTTTTAAGGGCTTCTAAGCCACCTTCGCTGATACCAAACAGAGCAGCAAACTCATCGTTTACTTCTGGCAGGTTAGCCGCTTGCACTTCTGTCAGCGTAATCGCAAACTTAGCCGCTTTACCTTTCAGGTTTTCAGCGTGATATTCTTCAGGGAAGTTCACGTCGATAACAAATTCTTCGCCCGCTTTGTGACCTAAGATACCTGCTTCAAAACCAGGGATCATACGGCCGCTACCTAGTTGCAGTTCAAAATCATCAGCTTTGCCGCCTTCAAATTCTTCACCGTCAACTGAGCCAACAAAGTTCATTTTCACTTTGTCGCCATCAGCAGCTTCACGCTCAACAGCAGCGAAAGTCGCGTGTTGTTTACGTAAGGTTTCAATCATAGTGTCAACGTCAGAGTCAGTCACTTCAGCTTTTGGCTGTTCTACTTCGATTGCATCTAAGCCTTTCAGCTCAACTTCTGGATAGATTTCAAAGGTAGCGATAAATTCGAATTTTTCGCCATCAGTAGAACCAGGAACAAAAGTCGGTGCACCCGCTGGGTTTAACTTCTCAGCAATAATTGCTTCGATGAAGTTACGTTGCATCACTTCACCCATGATGTCTTGACGAATCGCTGCGCCGTAACGTTTGTTTATAACAGTAACAGGCACTTTACCAGGACGGAAACCTGGGATACGAGCACGCTTAGCTTCACGTTGTAAACTGTCTTTAACCAGCTTTTCAATTTGTTCAGCAGGAACAGAAATGGTCAGGCGACGCTCTAGGCCTTGGGTTGCTTCAACAGAAACTTGCATTGTTTTACCTCGAAATTTGTCTAACGTCCTTTGTAATAGCCGATTCATCAACTATTCAGGTATTCGTTTCTTGATCATTAAATTTGACTACAATGCCCACCACAACTGGCTTTAGGCACAGGTCGCTCATAGTTGATATCTATCAAGACGCGACATTATAGCCACCGTTTTCTGCAGAGTCGAGCCTCAACAGCCGAATCTGGGGTATAAAAAAAGCGACACAAGGTCGCTTTTTTTAATTTGTACTCAAAGTACTAAAAATGGGGTGACTGATGGGGCTCGAACCCACGACAACCGGAATCACAATCCGGGACTCTACCAACTGAGCTACAATCACCACTGAAACTGGTACGCCCGGCAGGATTCGAACCTGCGACCACCCGCTTAGAAGGCGGGTGCTCTATCCAACTGAGCTACGGGCGCATGGTTTACAGAATTTTCTGTATCCTAACCGATTTGGAAAGCATTTATGCTAACCCTATCACTCGCCTATTTGAGTCCAAATTATCTTTGAATTCATTGAAGCAAACGATAATAAAGTGGTCGGTGATAGAGGATTCGAACCTCTGACCCTCTGGTCCCAAACCAGATGCGCTACCGGACTGCGCTAATCACCGAAGGTCTTACATTTTACTTGGTATCAACTCAGAGGGTTTCCTCTGGTCCACTCTCATCCAAAATCTGGATGCACTATCGGACTGCGCTAATTACCTAAGGTCTTACATGACAGTTTCAGCGCAAGATGAACACATCTGCCTGAGAACGGAGCGCATCTTATCCCCTCACTTTACACCCGTCAACGATTTTTTTATCGTTCGACTCTAGGTGCTGAATTATCAGGCTAATCTGGTTTTTTTTATCCACTTGGCAACGGCTTTAACCATGACACAGTAGCTGTGCCCTGTTAAAATAGCCACGATTGCCAATCTCTGTGTTAACTACTGTTTTCACCATCGCCCATATAAAGGATATCCTACACCCATGACAGCCCAAATAATCGACGGCAAGGCGATTGCTCAATCCATCCGCACTAAGCTCAGCGAAAAAGTCACCGCCCGCAAAGAGGCTGGACAACGCGTACCGGGTTTAGCCGTAATATTAGTGGGAGCCGATCCGGCATCACAAGTTTATGTTGGCAGTAAACGTAAGGCTTGTGAAGAAGTTGGATTTCTTTCTCGTTCATACGATTTAGAA
Organism: Shewanella sp. SM73; assembly: GCF_025653795.1. Taxonomy (NCBI): domain Bacteria; kingdom Pseudomonadati; phylum Pseudomonadota; class Gammaproteobacteria; order Alteromonadales; family Shewanellaceae; genus Shewanella; species Shewanella sp. SM73. The sequence continues at coordinate 25,666 of NZ_JAKKRY010000001.1, read as the reverse complement.
ACAAACTGCACTGAAGATGAATTACTCAACCTGATTGATAGTCTTAATGATGATCCGACAATTGATGGCATCTTAGTGCAACTGCCATTACCCGCGCATATCGAAGACTCAAAAGTCATCGAGCGTATCCGCCCAGATAAAGACGTCGATGGATTTCACCCGTACAACGTCGGCCGTTTAGCCCAGCGTATTCCGGTGCTGCGCTCTTGTACCCCAATGGGCATAATGACACTCATCAAATCCACCGGCGTTGATACCTATGGTTTAGATGCTGTTGTGGTTGGCGCATCGAATATTGTCGGCCGCCCAATGACCTTAGAGTTGCTGCTTGCTGGCTGCACCACCACTACTTGCCACCGCTTCACTAAGAATCTCGAACAAAAAATCCGTCAGGCAGATCTCGTGGTCGTTGCAGTGGGTAAACCCGGCTTTATTCCTGGCGAGTGGATCAAGCCTGGCGCGATTGTAATAGATGTGGGTATTAACCGTTTAGATAACGGCACCTTAGTCGGCGATGTGCAATATGACATTGCTGCGCAAAATGCCAGCTTTATCACTCCAGTCCCCGGCGGTGTCGGCCCGATGACGATTGCAAGCCTATTAGAAAACACCTTATATGCCGCCGAGCAGTATCATGACTAGGTTCTAGGTTCTAGGTTCTAGGTTCTAGGTTCTAGGTTCTAGGTTCTAGGTTCTAGGTTCTAGGTTCTAGGTTCTAGGTTCTAGGTTCTAGGTTCTAGGTTCTAGGTTCTAGGTTCTAGCAAGCATAAAAAAACCTGCATGATGCAGGTTTTTTATTTACTGAAGATTTTCTTGAATTAAAAATATAGCGAATAAGCTTATTTCTTACGCCAAGTGGTGCCACTTGGACCATCTTCAAGCACAACGCCCAAAATATCTAAACGATTACGCGCCACATCCGCAGCAGCCCAATCCTTTTCGGTACGAGCACGGTTACGCTCAACGATTAAGGCTTCGATTTCAGCCACTTCATCGTCACTACCGCCACCTTGAAAGAAGGCCTCTGGCTCTTGGCTTAATAGACCTAACACATCCGCTAATTGCTTCAAGGTGACTGCTAACGCAGATGCCTGTGCCATATCGGTCAGTTTTAAACGATTGATCTCACGCACCATATCAAATAGCACTGAGTAGGCTTCAGGTGTATTAAAGTCATCATCCATCGCCGCTTTAAACTTAGCAATAAACTCTTCTGCAGGCGCCGCAACGACAGTTAAGTCGACATCTTTAATAGCGGTATACAAACGCTCTAAGGCTGAACGCGCTTGTTTCAAGTTATCTTCTGAATAGTTCAGTTGGCTACGATAATGACCAGATAATAAGAAATAACGCACAGTTTCAGCATCATAGTGACCAAGTACATCGCGAATTGTGAAGAAGTTGCCTAAGGACTTAGACATCTTTTCACGGTCAACCATCACCATGCCAGTGTGCATCCAATAGTTGACGTATGGCGTGTCATGGGCACAGCAAGACTGGGCGATTTCATTCTCATGATGTGGGAACTGTAAGTCAGAGCCGCCGCCATGAATATCAAAATGCAGACCTAAATGTTTGCTGTTCATGGCCGAACATTCGATATGCCAGCCAGGACGACCCGGTCCCCATGGGGATTCCCACGTTGGTTCGCCAGGTTTCGACATTTTCCACAACACAAAATCCATTGGATTTTGCTTGGTTTCGTCCACTTCAACCCGAGCACCGGCTTGCAGTTGATCTAAATTCTGGCCCGATAAACGGCCATAATCAGGATATGAGGCCACGCTGAAAAGCACATCACCATCGCTCGCCACATAGGCATGGCCACGGGCGAGTAATAACTCAACCATGTCGATGATTTCAGCAATATGAAGGGTCGCGCGCGGTTCAAAATCGGGACGCAACATATTTAAGGCATCGAAGTCTTGGTGCATTTCACCAATAAGACGCTCGGTTAAGGCTTCACAGCTTTCGTTATTCTCGTTAGCACGCTTGATGATTTTGTCATCAACATCGGTAATATTGCGCTGAAAATTCACTTCATAACCCGCGTAACGCAGGTAGCGCACTATCATGTCGAAAGAAACAAAAGTACGGCCATGACCAATATGACAGAGATCGTATATGGTCACACCACACACGTACATCCCAATTTTCCCGGGATTAATTGGCTTAAATTCCTGTTTTTGGCGGGTAATACTGTTGTAAATCTTCAACATCGATATTCTCTTCAATGATACATTCAGGTGTAAAATCAAGGAGTCAGTCTATCACGGCCTGACAGGTTTTGAATACTGCACTTTGCGCGCAATCCGAGATAAGTTAGAATCGCGCCACTATTTACACTGAGTATGAAAACATGATCACATTACACACTAATTTGGGCGACATTAAACTGCAACTGAACGCTGAAAAAGCACCGCTAACAGTAGCAAACTTCATGAAATATGTTGACGAAGGTTTCTTCGACGGCACTATCTTCCACCGTGTGATAGACGGTTTCATGATCCAAGGTGGTGGCTTCAACGAAGACATGAGCCAAAAGCGTTGTAACGAGCCAGTGAAGAACGAAGCCAATAACGGTTTATCAAACCGTACTGGTACTGTCGCTATGGCGCGTACTTCAGATCCACATTCAGCTACTGCGCAGTTCTTCATTAACGTGAACGACAACACTTTCCTCGATTTTAAATCAGAAACCTCACAGGGCTGGGGCTACTGCGTATTCGGCGAAATCGTTGAAGGCATGGACATTATCGAAAAAATCAAGGCCGTTAGCACTGGCAACCGTGGTATGCATCAAGATGTGCCATTAGAAGCCATTGTGATTGAAAAAGTCAGCGTCGCGGCATAATACGGCGAATGCGAACTCTATTTATAGGCGATCTGCACCTGAGTGCAGATCGCCTTGATATCACCCAAGCGTTCACTCACTTTCTCGACACTGAACTCGATGATGCTGACGCCCTTTATATCCTAGGCGATTTGTTTGAAGTCTGGGTTGGTGATGATATTGCCTTGCCTTTTGCCCTAGACATCGCCGAAAAACTCAAGCAAGTATCACAAAAGTTGCCCGTGTATTTTATCCATGGCAACCGTGACTTCATGCTAGGCAAACAATTTGCGCGCACCGCAGGCATGCAAATTTTACCCGAAGTCACTCGCCTCAATTTATACGGTGTCGACACTGTAATTTTGCACGGCGACAGCTTATGTACTTTAGATAAGGCCTACCAACGCTTTCGAAAACTACGCAGTTTATCGCTGTCTCGTTGGTTGTATGGTTGTTTATCCAAGAAAACCCGTCAGGGCATTGCTGATAAAATTCGCAGCAAGAGCAAGAACAGCAATAAGCAAAAGAGTTACACTATCATGGATGTAGAGCCCAATGCGGTCGATGTGTTATTTGCCAAGACACACACTAAGCATATGATCCACGGACATACCCACAGACCGGCCATTCATCAACTTGCCAATGGCTGTAAGCGTATAGTGGTTGGCGATTGGTATGAACAAGGCAGTGTGCTCAGTGTGAGCGCTGAAGGGATTAATTTACAGTCCTTACCCTTCGACCCGACGATGACCTAAAGGCATTGGCTTAAGTAAGCCTCATTTAGCGTTACTTAAGCTTAAATGGCTTAAATTTTTAGCTTTAATAGCTTGAAAATACTGTGATTAACGGTTTGTTAGAACCGTTAATCTTTTCAGCTGTATGAACTTAACTCTACTCGTTTGGGGAAGCAAAGCCGTTCAAATTAATTTAATAGAGGCGACCCACTGTGGAAACGAAACTCATCATCCTGCGCTAAAATCAACTCAGCTTCTAACTCGCCAAAGTACTTCACTCGCTCGCTAATATCCTCAGGTGAAACCAACTGAGCTAACGCAAGATAATCTTGATAATGTCGAGCTTCAGAACGCAGCAGTGACACATAAAACTTACTCAACTCACCATCTAAATAAGGCGCGAGTTTAGCGAAGCGCTCGCACGAGCGAGCCTCAATATATGCCCCTACAATCAACTTATCCCGCAAAATATCTTTCTCATGGGTTGTCACATGACTCATCATGCCCTTGGCATAACGCCCCGCGCGAATATTGCGGTAATCAATACTGCGCTTGTGCATTAAATCCAATACTTGTTCAAAATGATGAAACTCTTCTTTAATCAAGCGGATTAAAGGTGAAACTAAATTCGCAGCAAACTTAAAGTTGGGCTTAGGTATAAGGTCAGTTACCAACTCATTCTTTTTCACATCACGGGCTAAAAAACTTTCCACATCATGTTCTTGCGAATAAATAAACTCTTCATAGGGTTTAGCCCACGCCAACAGAGCTCGACCACTGTCTTTATCTAACGCATATTTTCGTAGCAAAAAAATCGCTGTCTGAGCGGCTTTTAACTCACTTTAAGCATAGGTGTGCATACATTAACAAGTGACTGATTAACAGGTAAATAATAATTAAATTTAATTTATTGGCTTCCCGCTATGAAATTTGAAGTCTTGGTCTGGTGACAGAATAAGCTCCGCTTCAATATCTGCAAAAAATGATACCCTTGCGCAAATATCTTTGTCTGAAATCATTTCAGCGAGGTCAAGATAATCCTGATAATGACGGGCTTCTGAACGTAATAGAGAAACATAAAACTTCCCTAGTTCTGCATCTAAATGTGGAGCAAGCTTAGCAAAACGTTCACATGATCGAGCTTCAATAAATGCCCCTATAATCAATTTATCCACTAATGCATCAGGTTCGAATGGCTTAACATGCTTAAGCAAGCCTTTAGCGTATCGACCTGCATCAATCAATTCGTATTGAATATCTTTTTGCTCCATTTGCTCAATCACTTGATAAAAGTGATGTAACTCTTCCTTTATAAGTAACATCATTCTATCAACTAATTCTTGCCCATAATCTGAATCCTCACGAACAGTTACCTGCTTGATTACATTATTTTTTACCCTAAGTGACTCAATCCCTCCAATTTTTTTATAAGCATAGTCAGCATATGGTCTAACCCAGTCAGATAAGCGAATAGCACTTTCTTTATCAACGGCATATTTTCTCATGAGAGTTACTGCACTCTGAGCTGCTTTTAACTCGCAAACTAGATGATCACGTAAAATCGTAGATAAATTTTCAGGTTTAATTGCCTCTGTAACCCACTCATCGGGTGTTTTACATTTCAAAAAAGAAAGGATTGGTTCTAATAGGGCTTGTTCATACATCGCGGACATCCATTAAATCAAAAATTTGCATGTACTGTATTGTATAAGAACTAGCATCGCTATTCGACAACCATCTTCTTTGTTCTATTTAGATACACTCAATCCAAATGCTAGTAAGCCTTTGTTATTGAACGAATTATTTTAATTTTCCCATCAATTTCACAGCTATGATCAATATGTTCAAAACTGTGGATCATACCTAGTTCCTGAAGCTCTTTCAGTCCTCGCTTAAACAACTTTATATTATTACGGTTGTAAGTTAACTCTGCCTTTTCATTACTGCAATTGACTACTTTTGAGCCTTTCTTACTTAGCTTCTCATCAAGGTCTTTCAACTCTTTATCAGTAAGCAACAATTCTTTACCAAAAGATTTCAAAATCGTAGCAACGCTGAGGGTAAACTCATTCACTGATGCTTTTTTATTGTTCGTTTTCCAATTGTTAGAAACGTAAGTTAAGTAAGCGAACCGTCCTGCTTGTGAGTTAATAGATAAAAAAGTTGTCAAACTAGACTTTTGCTTTTTAGCAAGTTGCGCAAGAACTTGTAATTTTGGCGATACATGTATGGTGCAATTATCACTCTGAGAGTCATAGTGAAAATCAGAAATGAGAGTCATTGCTCCCCAACTATCGTCATTTAGTCTATAGCTAATTTGGCATTTATTGAGCTTTAGAAGTACATCTCTAAGCTCATTCCTGAATGTCTGGCGCATCTTGACAGGTGTGTCGTTAACTTTATGCCTTGGCCAGCAGGCTTTGATGAGTTTAGATGCAGAAAAACTTAACTTACCGCTATGCTCACTAAAACTGTCAATTTGAGAAAATATGTAATGAAAAACAGGGTAATCTCGTAACAGATTCAACTGTGGACCACTAATTGTCATCGTTTCTAAGCCGTTAGAAAGGGAAACATCATGCTCAACATCTTGATATCTCCTTTCATCATCACTATAGCCAATCCCAATTTGATCCTTTTTCTTTCTACTTTCGGGTAAGAAAAGCGGTGTCTCCAAAAATAGCTGCGGGATCTCAAACTCACCAGCGTCAATATTCACATAGTATTCTTTGCCATTTCTAGTTCTAATTTTTTGCATATTTTCCTCGCTAACGTGCTCATATTTATACTGTCGCATAAAAAAATAATGTTTCAATAGCCCCTTGAACTTTTTTTCAGGAAGGCGTTTAAGAGAATACAAAAGGCGTTTAAGAGAACGGAATAGGCGTTTAAGAGAATATTTTGGGCGTTTAAGAAAACACAAAAGGCGTTTAGCAGAACATACACAGAAATGCAAGCAATTGATTTAAAACTAAAAAATAGTTGAAAACCATGCCTGATAAGTTATGAAAAAACACATATAAGTTATAAAAATAATAAAATATAAAATCATCGCCCTGAATTTTTAAAATGTTAGATCAATTTATTTAATTAATAGTAACGAGAAACAATAAACATTAACCATATCTAATACAATAAGAGCAAAAGCCTTATCTGTGGTAAAAGCAAAAGCACTTTAAAAGCTCAACATTAAAACATCTCTGATTTATATTCATGAGAGCTGATGGTACACAATAAAAATAATTCCATCATTTCACCATTTCACCATTTCACCAAATAGTTTTATCAATCCATCATTAACATTTTTTAACAAAAAAATATATCAATTATGAATTTTTCACTTTGCGCCTTTGTTATACCAAGTAAACACATTTTTATTTTAAACACATTCTTCAACTAAGCTAAAAAAGTTTACAAACAATAAATAAACCAATACCTAATGACTTTATTCCAAAATTCATTTCTCACTCTTTTAATCTATCGGACTTATGTTACAACTTAAGTAAGCAATGATTAGAGATTAACAAAGGAAACCCGATATAACTACTTCTCTCAAAACAAGTTTTCGATTATACGCACAAGTTTGTATAAGTAGTTTCGGTTTACTTTCACAAAAGTAACAAAGGTTGCTCTGATTGATATTTGCCAATTAAGTAGGAGTAATAATGAAAAATGACAGTGAGAAAAAAACTAAAAATGAGGTAGATTATGAACGTGGTATACGTGAAATTGCCAAACTTAAATCACGAGCCTCAATAAAAGCGGCAGAAGACCAACAAGTAAAACTTCTAGCAGAAAAAGAGCAATTAGAGTTTGATAAACTTATCAAACATGCAGCAAGTAGGTCTGCATCAACATCCAAATCAAAGAATAGAGTTCTCAACAACTTCGCTTATCGCAAAGATCTCGCTAAGATTTTTAGACATAACAACCAGACAAATGGGATACATTACAAACGAAATATCACCGTGCGCTACTCAAGTATGAATTATAACCATAGAAACAACGGGGAACTGAGCTTAAATGCCCTTAATACTTCATTGACACACAGTGCTCGCAAAGAAAAAAATCGTTGTGAAGAATGGCTAGATAATCAATCACATAAAAACATCTACTATGCAGATGGTATTTACTTAACTCATCAGGATTTTGTAAAAAACAGAGAGCAATATTTATCATTTTTTGACGAAGTTAAGCTGATATCTAACAACAAGTCTGATGATAAACACAAAAAGGAATTAGCTAAGTATTCACGCTATCGAAGCAGTTATTTTTGTAAATTGAAAAAGCTATTACCAGCAAGCCATCATAATCATGCTAAGTTTGTTGAGCAGATATCCAAGCTTGAATTACATCAGAATAAATCTTTAGATCTCGGTGAAAAAGCACATAGTGCTTCTGTTTCTAAATTGAAAGCTTACCTTTTGAGGCAATACGAACTACTAGGATTAAGCCAAAAACATCAAGAAAACAAGCTAAGAGTATTTGACAATTACCTATCTCATCGACAAAAGCACCAAGCGTTGCTTGAATCAAGAGAATGCCGAACAGTAAAGAATATCAATTCCACTACTATCTCAGAACAAGTATTCAAGATCCCTCATCGACACGGAGAGTTTAAGGAAATTGGTAAGAAAGAGATGCTTGAAGCTTGTGTTAGCTTTTTTGAAAACAACTTTGATGGTGCGAAGATTGAGCTAGCAGCGTTGCACGCTGATGAAGGGATGAGTGATGATCTGGAAACTGGTCTAAACGCCCATGTATTTATATCGCCAAACGCTAATACTCCTTGGTCGCAACAGTACATCTCTTTTGCTCAACAACAGGCTAAAGCCCATTACTCTGATCAATTTCCAGAGTTGTTGTCCATAGAACCGTCTAAAAAATTACCGCCACAAATATTAGTAGCTTGCGGCCAGATCCTCCAGCTCATGTTCATACAACATTTACAAACACAAGTCTTTGACTTACATGGCATAGGCATCAGGTTTCTTGAGGGAAGTGAGCGAAAAGAGTTCAAAAATATTGTTGGTATGATCGAAGAGAACTTGCCCATACACATGCGTACCCAATCTCGATTTAACATGCTACAAGACAAATCAAATGAACTATCGCAAAGCATAGCCCTTCTATCTGAACAGCTTGATGCAATCAATAATGCTACAGAAGAAAAACAGAAGAAGATGCTCGAAGCGATAGATATTTGGCAACTCCATCCAAGTCAAGAAACAGCCTCTCTGACTCTATTTCAGCTTGAGATGATAAATGAACTCCCTGAAGGCGTAAAAACGGCTCTATTAGATGAAATAAAGTCATTTGAGCAGAAAAATAACATCGATTCAAATGCAAAAATATCGAACAGAATCGGAAAACCATAATTTTCATTACGCTATTGCATAAATGATTTTTTGTGTAACGATGATATAAAAGAGGACAGAATAAAATGAATAAAAATAATATAAATAATATAAAAAAGGCTCTAACTTGTTTATCTAATGCTTATGAGCTTAGTACTAATCAGAAGATTATTTTAGGCTTAGATCCTGAATTAAACATGCTATCAAAAGTCATCAAGAAAAATTTATTTAAGAGAATAAATAATGAGAATTAAACATGAAAATCCAACCACTGATATCCATTTTATTGAAAACGGGATCTTCCATCTTGCTCAGATAGAAGGCCTAATAGAAAAGCCATCTGTGATCATGATGATTCAGCGATTAGAAAAGCTCATAAGCACTGATGATAACTCTGATTCATCTGAAATAAGTAGTTTACTTGAATATCCTCATTCAGAAGAAGTTGAACGAAATCTAGCTTTATTAAAGTTAGAAAACCGTAGCAAAAGCTCTAGCTCAGGAGGTAGTTACAGTGGCAAACCTAAACGTTAGTTTTCAGCGAAGCATTAATTTAATTGAAAGACACTATAAGAGCCATTCAAAGAAGATAAATGAACGAGGCAAAGAGCAAACCTTTAGTCTTGAGTATTTCATTCATTTTTATAAGATATTACTGATTGAAGAGATTAGGCTAATTTTTGATATGGATGTTGATGAGTTTTCCTCACTCACTCAGACAGGAAAATTCCAATCTGAGATCATCAACCTGCTAGATAAAGTGATAATGCTTTTAGCAAATAAAGCTCTAGATGCGAGACTTTACCCTCCTTTACGCACTTATCATAAACCAAAATTAGATCTATAATGGACATTGAAAATCAGGGTTTCATGGTAAATAATTAAATAAGATTGTTACAAATCTAATTACTATCAAAGGTTTTTCCTAAAATAGCGTTCAATAATAACATCAACCTGACTCGACTAACACAACATCTTCAAGCATGAAATATCAGTAAGAATTCTCGATCTAGATAATCTCAATCTGTCAATAACCTTCCGTATTTCAATTTTAGAGTTACTCAGCGATAAGATAGACACTACGATTAAATTCCTCTTCAGGAATAATTCTTATTTCATTTATTTTTAATAACAAATCTGCCAATTGAGATAGCTTATCTTCATTGCTAGAAGTCCAAGAGCTCCTTGGAATCCAAGTTTTAATAACAGGGTTTCCATTGCCATTATGTGTTAAAGGACAATAGGCATTTCCAGTGACAATGACATAATCATTACATTTAAGGCTATTTATTTGATTTGAAAATAATTTCGGGTCTAGATTCTCTCTTATCAGTTCAACTAAAGCACTAATACTATACTGGCTATGCCTACGCATCATTCTCACTAAAGAGTGCTCCGTAAAATAAAACAGCACTCTAATATTGCAATTATTCTCTGCTAAAATAGCAAAAGGATCCGTTGAGTCAATTGATTGACAACAGACTGGGTATAAACGTTCTCCTTTTAAATATGAAACCCCATAATCGTCAACACTAACCCAACCCAATGAAATATAATCTGACACCTCTTTTTTTGATGAGTGCTTTGTAACAATTTTATCGAAAATTGTATCACTAAGTCCATGGTCATTAACCAAACATTGCAGTTCATAAAAATTTTTATTACTTTTCTTCTTTTTCCTAAATTTAATCATGAATTGTTTATTAATCAGGATATAGTTCTCTCTAGCCTTTTTCATTTCCCCCTTTAATATCGCTCTAGCATGACTATCATCATGGACTTTTAGTTTTTCGTTACTAGTATTCATCCTTAACCCTTTTTATTTTTCATGCCAACAAATATCATGACTTATCACTAAGTGTACTCATCAGGTTAAATTACTTAATGACTATAATCCTTGCCATTTTATGTCTATAATTTCCCCATGCTTTTGCCGCAGTTCATCAATACATACCTTTAACCTCGGATCATCATCAGTTATTATCATTATATAGTGAGGCTGAGTGTTAATTTTTAAACTCAAAGAGGCGGCTTCAACAATAGGTTTAATCTGATATGATAGTTTTTCGACATCTGAAATGATAGCTTCTTGACGAGATTTAATCCCTTTCGATTTAAATGTTCTCCCTCCTTTGAATTCCATTATTGAAACCAATTCAGGTAACTTATACTTATCATTTTCAATCGTTCTTTTGTTATTTCCAAAAAGTTGAAATTGTCCGATGAATTTATCACCAAACACTGCAATATCTGGAATATAATATTGGCGTGTTCCATATTTATTACAATTAAAAAAAACTTCTGAAGCTAGCTGAGTATGTTTTAGACCTTTACGTCTAAGTATATGATAAAGCAAACCTACATGAGCACACTCTGGACTATCCTCCTCTGTGGCGACTTCATAAAAAAACTCTGTCCAAGTGGATTTCATATTAAGAAGAGCAAGAGCAGAAATATTTGATGTACAATCTGGAATGCAAAGTTTATGCTCTTTTCGTTTTTCATTCTCCCATATTTCACAATTATCATTTAACTGAGCAAGGTAAGCAAAGTGAACGCCTTGCTTATTGGATACACTAGAGTATTTATCTACATCTTTTTTAGAAAAAGCTATTCCTAGTACTAAAAGGTCTACGCATACTAGCCAAGATTCAACATGCTTACCTGTTTGCTTTTGAAGACTTAGCAGCTTATCAATGTCATGCTGTAAACCTTTCCCTGTATTCTCAACCTCTTTCATATTAGCTAGTGAGTTTCTATGCCCATTTGCACCAGCTTTAAGCTCTATAGAGATTAATCGATCCGTCTCCTCAATGACAAAATCAACTCTTCCACCGTCAACAGCTTCTTCTCTTCGAATCTGATCTTGCTTGTAATTTAATCTACACTGATGGTAAAAAATTGATTGAAAAAGTCCTTCAGAGCCACATACATCTTTTGCCTCAGAAAAAAAACCAATTATTGTTTTCTCAATTTTAGTAGTCATAAAGTGTTTCCTTACACCTGATAATCTTAACTTATTGAGTTATGTCATAAGAGTCAATAGCCTCCTCAGGGCGAGAGCACACTTTGTTAAATCAAGTAACAAGCCCGATTTTTGCTCATTAAGCACACAACCCAAGAGTAAATAGCACTTGGTTTTACACCGTGGAGTGAGCAATATTTATACCTATTGATGTTGTTTTGCTCTGCCTGCTCATTTTTTAGGTTAGTGTGCTCTCACCCTGATTTGAATGGGAAGTATTTATCTCGTAATTTTTCTTCTACAGTTTGGCTTATCACTCACATCGAATAGATATTGCTTGTCCGTCAGTTCCCTTATCGTGTCGACAGCTTCAGCATCCCCCTTCAGTTGAACACCATCAATTTCTAGCTGATAGAGATAATCAGTGATCTTATCTTTGCCATAGGATGCATGAAACTGCTTGATTAATGCATAATCATCAAACCTAACATCCACATCAGTATTGAAAATATCATTTAACGAATATTCTGAGACAATCCTTCCCGCTTGGGTAGCATCAAAAATTAAAATACTATGCTCTTTTTTCAAAAAGTCTCTAAAGTCATAATCCAACAGAAACTGCTCTTTTGAGCTTGAAAGTAGCTTACCTGTAGCCAGAAGTCGCTCAACCTCATTTAACGCATCAAATCGCTGATTTAAGAATTTATTAATCGCTTTCATAGCTGTCTTATTAAGATAATCAGCAATAAACAGCGTATCAGTATCAACATTGCTATAGCCTTTGCTCAAACAGCTTATTCTGAATTGCTCAATATCCAAGTTTTCTACAAGCTTCGCTTGATACTCTTTGGCTTTAGTTAATATAAAATCAGCAGCATTACTGCCCTGATGACAGGCAATGCTAAGAAAATCTTTAGAACCACTATCTTGCTGAGTTTTTAGCCAGTTAGCGATGTATGCGGCACTTTGTTTATCTGTGACACTTGGCAAGTTAAAGCGCTTTAAAAGTTGTAATGATGAACTTTCAGCACAAAGCTCTTCCATACCATAATTTGACGAACCGAAGTTTCCTGTAAGATTACGTTTTAGTCGTTTTTCATGACCAGTTGAATGCGATAACTCATGACAATAAGCCCCTGTGTATACTAACTCAGGATGATCAGTTATAAAGTTCTGCTCAGAAACCATCGCTATTTGATCTTTAGCTGGGCTGTAATGGCAACTTGTTGGATGTTCGATTAAATCAATCCCCATAGCCTTTCGACTTGCGTCAATCACGCATTTGGCCGCATAAATTTTTGGATCAAACAATCTTTGACGTTCCTCATCTGTTGAGCACTGTTCGAGCTTCTTAAGCAGTTTTGTTTCTTTATAACTTTCAATCCAGCTTTTATAAATCTCATTGTCGCGTAATCCATTAGTAAATTGCGAATGATGAAAAATTTCGAACTGCTTGATAATTTTTTGTTGGCGATAACTTTCCTGTCCTTGTTGTTGTGTTAACAACTTATACTTCTTTGTCGATATCCATTTCTCTGGATCATTACTATCTAAAGTTTCATGAACGTAAAGCTCAACTACTTTCTGACACACTGCTATACACTCACTAGGTACATCAAGATTAAGCTGTTCAATATTTGATCGATTCAGGAAAAAAGGTAAATCTAAGCCTAATTCGTCTTGCAAGAGACTTAAAAGTAGATCATTACCACCTAAATAAACTTCTCCTGATTTGGCATTTTTGGGTAAACCCAACACCTGATGATCTACCCAAGGTTTTTTGAACTTAAACTCCTCACCACTTTCGATAAAACTTCGGTAAATCTTTAGTACCTGCTCCAACACCACCTGATCATTTTTCTTCTTTTTCGGCTGTTCGATTTCAATAGACTCAAGCAGTGCTTTAACTTCAGTCAAGCTTTTAGAATTTTCATCCTCTGTATCATCAGATCCAGCTTTTTTCAAAATTTGAGTGAGTTGATGCTGTTTTAGAAATTGCGTAAATTTTTTTGCAGTCAGTTTATCGTTAGCTGTTCGCCCTCGTGATATATAAAAATCAAGTTGCTTTACTGACTTAATTGCAGATTGTGATGCTAAAAACTTCTGTTTGATGAGTGTCAACACACTGGTATTTTCGTTGTTCTCCATAAATTGATTCCGATGACACTAGTGAAAAAGCACACTAGTTAATTTCAATAAACCATAAAAAAATTAAAAGTCAAAAAAATGAATCACAATTATTTTAAAAAAGCAAAAAATATTGATTTTTATAACACATTGTTTTTAATTGACTTGCTGAAGAATTTAAAAAATAAAAAAATATATTTTTAACTTGACTTTTAAATACACTTGACTATTCGGTTTCAGTTGATAACATGTGCAACGTTGTCAAACGTGTATTTAAAAAAACACAAGTAAATTATGAATAAGCTAATACAAATAGATAAATCATTATTGGAGGTGTGGAACTAGAATCAGATTCTGGTCGCCTACTCTTCAGCCAGAATAAAAAAACAGGAGAGAAATGATGAAACACGCCAACTCAAGCTAAATTAGAACAAACCTCGCACGTGAGTTATCGAAAGTCATTTTCTAAATGATTTACGGCTTCTTGCACCCAAAATTTAAGATAAAAAATTAATGCTGGACTCACCAGACAGGATTCTTGCGCTTCGAATTTGGTGAAACTAGAAAAATGGAGGTAACAATGAACAAAAAACATCGATGAGGCGGATCACTGATGGCTTCGAAAGTTTATTTAACCAGCAAAATCAAAATTTAACACACTAATAATTAAGGGAAAATAATGAACTACTCTATATACAAAACTCAATTAGATAGCTTTAAAAGTAACAGTCAAGGTAAAGCAGCTTTGAGAAAGATCTTTGGAAAAAAGCCCGTCAATCTTCAAGATTTATTATCTATCGTCAGGCAGAGACTCATTGAAACTGAAGGTGAAAGTGAATTTAACCTTGGTATGGGAAAAATACTTAGTGAAGAAATGTTATGGAGTGAATGCGGCTCTCCTGTCATCTTTATCGAAAACGAAGCATTGGCTAACAACCTTTTTACTGCTGAGTTCGATTTTAAAAACAACTTTACTGTTCAGCCTCCTTTTAAATCTTTTGCCTTATCATTTCCGAAAGGAACGCTAGTTAACGGTGTAAAACTAACTAGTTGCCTTGTGACCATTATGACAGAACAAGAGTTTGTTGATTTATACAAAGACAAATGTCAACCAATTTGGGGAGAGTTCGCAACCACATATCCTAACCAGTTATGTGTCCATGTCCATTACAGAAGCGAGGAATTTAGAACGGATTCATGTTTCAGTCCTATCCCAATACTTACAGAAACACTAACAAAGAATGCTAAAAAACCTTTACCGAATCGAAGCACAGATGTTTTAGATGCTTTAACTAGAATAGCGTTGTCTTTATGCGTTTATCACTCAGCGACTGATGGTAAGAAGCTTGTTGACGGCTATCCAAAGTCAGCAGTATCACTACCAATAGGAAAGAATAGATCAGCTTTCAAAGGGTTAATACTACGCGCTCCAGTACAAAATAAATCTGCGGGTGAAGCTCGAAAAATTAAGTATCGAATCCCGTTTTACAGGAATCTTAGAGCAAAAAGATACTATCAAGGTAAGTACAAGGATCTTAAACCAGGGACACGCTGGGTTCTTGTTAAGGAGGTGGATGCAACAAACAGCATGAATACCATGCTTCAGTAACAGCACAAGAAAAGTACCTGCCGAGTTAAAGGCAGCATTTAAAGTCACGATACGTATTCGAGCCAACAAACAAATCAAAGGAGAATATCTATGGATCTATCATATGAAGAACTTGCAAAAATAATAGAACAACAGCCCCGACTATATGAGTTCGTCAGGTGCTTGTATGAAGGGAAGAACTATAGACTTAATAAGTTAAAGTCTATGGATAGTATTAACTTCAGTATTGCAATCGAAATAGTGCAGTTTTACTACCCAAGTGAGTACTTCTATCGGCTTGTAATAGCAGGTAAAAAACCAATCTAAACACGTAAAAACATCCAAATAGGATACCAAATGTTTGACCAAATCTTAGTGAATTTATTACTGAGTGGGAGGTGTCACAAAACCTGATTTTGTGCCGTTAAGCCTCCTTTTGCCTAAAAAATATAAAGGAGACAAAAATGGGCTTATCAATCACCACTAAACAATCTTCAGCAGTTATCGTACCAAGTCGAATCATCAACATTTTAAAAGAATGGCATGCCGATTGGGTTTCACTTCAAAGTATCACATCAGGAAGTTCAAGGGAGGACGTCGCGATAACATATGCAAATATGTTGCGAGACATCATTAAACAACGAAAAATAAACTTAAATTCCTGTAGTAACCTACTACTGCTTGCGCTAAAAAACATTGAAGATAGTAATCTTGAGACAACGACTAATTACTTTGCATCTTCAAGCTATCTCAGCTTGGAACAATACCTCATCGATGCAAACCGTCATCAAACTAATATTGAGTTAGAAGCTGTGAAAATCATCAGTTTTCTAGTGGATCGTTTCGATATCAGATTGATGGATTAACAGAAAGAATTAAGCACAACCAAAAACGGTTAGTTTCTGGTTGTGTTTTTAGCATCTATCTATACACAAACATGCCCCATGCTCAATTAATTGGTTTGGTGATATATTTCCATTAAAAATACTGGTTTCAGCTTACACACTAAAATATATATTGGTTTTACATTAGCGTTCAGTTCATTCGTTCTAGTTTGTCAGAAATTCTAATGTTGTAAGGGTTCATCTCATCAGCTAAAAAACCATCAAACCAAACCTCTAAATCTGCTACCAGCTTATTACCAGAAATAGCGATGCCCTTTGCTTTAGTATTGAATTCTGATGGTGATACCTGCTTATCGATAGGTGAACTTCTGACAAGATTGTGAAGCGCAAAGTTTCTAAGCTGACGCCATTCATCTATTCTATGGGATAATGTATCAGGCAAGATCGCTGAAGATAAAACAACAAGTTTATTTAAGGTTTTTGATTTCGCTTTTTCGCCCCGAAGATACAACACCATCGACAACCGATCAGAGATAATACTCTCAGTAAGAGTAATCGCTTCAAGGTAAAACTCTTGCTCAATTGCCATGTTGATCCGATTGTGGGCGTACTTATGAAGTTCATCCTTTTCTTTTAAGCTTGCGGATAAACTGCCAAACTCTACACCAAAGTTCTTTGATAGATGCAGTTCCATCAGCATTGCACGCAATGAAGTAACCTGTTTCATTAGACCACGTAGCTGCGAAAAAAATGTATGCAAGTAAGTAAAAGTAAAAATATCTTCTCTTTTTAGCCAATAAGCGAAGTTAGGCACTTCAATATCGTGTGCAACCTTTAAGTACCTATCACCTATCTCGTAAATAAAATCATGAATAAAGCTAGATATTGGTGCGATATGTAGCAAAATGGTTTTCCCCTCTGGATAAAACCACTTTTTATCTTCATTCATATCCAGTATTGGAGCTTCAAAAATATGACCTTTTTCTGTTGCACAAGGAACTGCAAGCTCAAGAAGCAGATCCATAATCTCATTTGGGCGAATATTTTCATAGCCATCACGAGTCAAGCAATCATAAAGCCAATAGCTAAAGCCATACACATCAAGGTTCGGACCATGAAAGAAAGGAAAAGATTTTAGCCCCTCAATCTGTTGCAGTTGCTCCTCTTGGGTTAAGACGTCTTTCTTCATTAACTATCCCTCAGCATTCATACCAGCTTTATCAACTGACTTTCCCAAGCCCTTCATCAGCATGTCAAACATCAAGCCTGCAAAGCCTCTCGCAACAGCTTCATTGGACAATACCTTCATTGCCATTTGCTCATGAATACCCATACTTTCAATCACTGCGGTATTAATTGACTCTGGAAACTGGCCTAACATGGCTTGTTCTTTAGTATTATTGCGCAACTGATCCATGACGATTTCATTTTCAGATACTTTACCCGCTATGGTATTTGCATAGTTGATCATATCGGTTTCAGATAAACCATCTTCAACAAACAAATCGTTCATTCGAGCGATAATTTCATTCAATAGCTCAGTTTTCGGATCTTTAGGTGCCGCGCCAGCGCCTTCCTTACTCGGCGCTAAATAAGACTTAGGCTCTTCACCTATTTTTGTTCCTAACTGCAAGTTCGCTTCACGCTGTTCATGCAAACGGTAATGTGTCATCACAACATCAGAAAGATCGACATCGTCCTCCAGCATATCAAAGCGTAACAATGGATGTAGATGCTTAGCAAAGATGCTCAGTTTTTCTAGGTCGTAGTCATTAAAATCAACTATCTGAGAGCTAAACTCGTAATAGCGATAGAATGAAATTAAATCTTTCTTAAACACCTCTAAAATATCTCGGGCTTCTTTTGCATGTTTCACGCTGTTTTCAGCAAACTTAATCGCTTTATCATTCTGTACCATTTTCGCTTTTGAAAGCTCGGCCTGTGCAGTCTGCAACACAAGCGTAGCCTCTTTGTAGCGCACAGCAAAGCGTTCAACAGGTGCTTTACAGAGGTTAGCCAGTTTTGCTTGGCTGGCATGTTTACTGTTATAGGCAGTGACAAATGCTTCCACTTCAAACCACTGGTAAATGCCAACCTTTGCAAGTTTATCCATGATTTCATAAACAATATTAGGATCTGACACGCCTGAAAGTTCAGCCGTTTCAAAATACACTTTAAATTCTTTTAATACATCCTCGGGATTGTTCACAAAATCGAGCACAAAGGTCATATCCTTGCCTTTATATGTGCGGTTTAACCTTGATAACGTTTGAATACACTCAACACCTTTTAAGGGCTTATCAACGTACATAGCGACTAATTTGGGTTGATCAAAACCTGTTTGAAATTTATTTGCTACTAACATGACCTGATAATCCGTAGTATCAAATGCTTTGCGCATATCCCTACCACGCAAGTTTGGGTTCATGTTATTTTCAGTAAATGGTTGATCAGGCAAATCAGGATCATTCACCTCCCCCGAAAACGCCACCATTGCATTGATATTCTTGTAGCCTTTAGTTTGTACATACTTTTCAAACGCTAATTTATAACGCACCGCTTCTAAACGGCTACTGGTTACAACCATCGCCTTTGCTTCACCACCTAGTAAGTGTTTAATTTTACTATTGAAGTGCTCAATGATGGTTTCCACTTTCTGGCTGATATTGTAAGGATGTAACCTTATCCATTTAGCCATTTTGGAAGCGGCTTTTTTACTATCTACTTCATGGTCGGTTTCAGGATTGTCATGAGCTAATTGGTAAGCCACTCGATAACTGGTGTAATTCTGTAACACATCCAGAATAAAGCCTTCTTCAATGGCTTGGCGCATTGAATAAACATGGAATGCCAACGGTTTATTGGTATCACTTGCAGGGGAGTCCAGATCAGGTCTGCGGCCAAATAGCTCTAACGTCTTAGCCTTAGGCGTAGCCGTAAATGCAAAATAGCTGATGTTGTTTGAGCCTTTACGCGCTTCAAGCGATAAACGCAGCATATCTTCACTGTCTAGCTCTTCATCCCCTTCAAGTTGCTCTGACATTAACACTTCACGGAGTTTTCGAGCTGTAGTTCCCGTTTGGCTTGAGTGCGCTTCATCAGCAATAACCGCAAAACTTCGACCAGCAAGCGTAGAGTCTTGACGAATGGCTTCTAAAACATGTGGGAAAGTTTGAATTGTTACAATAATGATTGATGTGCTGGCTTTTAATTCTCCAGCTAATTGGCTTGATTTACTGCCTTGTGATTCTTCACGATTAACACGTGCAATCATGCCTTCATTATGGTCAAACTGATAAATCGTATCTTGTAACTGGCTATCAAGTACCGTTCTGTCAGTAATCACAATTACAGAGTCAAACACCTTATCACCAACTTTTTTACCCAGTTCAGGGTGATCGCTTTCTATCGCAGGCGAAGTATAGTGTTTTGACGCAAGTTGATGTGCTAGCCACGCAATCGAATTAGATTTTCCGCTACCTGCACTGTGCTGAATAAGGTATTTTTGTCCAGTACCTTCAATATCAAGGGTGTTCAGTAGTTTAGATACTACCGCCCATTGGTGGTAACGAGGAAAAATCAGGGTTTCTTTAGTTTGGATCGACCCGTCTAATTGCTCTTCATCTTTCACTTCAAGATGAATATAACGGCTTAAAATCAACAACAAATTATCTTTCTGGAAGATTTCATTCCAAAGATAAGCGGTTGCATATTCACTTTCATTTGCAGGGATATCGTTACCTTGACCACCATCAGCGGTGCCTTGGTCAAACGGTAAAAAGTAGGTCTTTTTACCCGCCAAGCGTGTAGTCATAGCAACGTTATATTGGCTTATCGCAAAGTGAACCAATGCACCCCGTTTAAAGGTTAATAGTGGCTCTGGTTTTTTAGTTATAGGATCTTTAGGTTGCCTATCCTTCATGTACTGGACTTTGGCGTTGTTAATCGACTGCTTAAACTCTGATTTAAGCTCACAAGTCGCAACGGGAATTCCATTCACAAACAAGGTTAAATCTAACCGACCGTCATAGCCATTAGGTGAGTAAACTAGCTCAGGCACAACCCGCAGAATGTTTTGCTGATAACTAATCAACGCATCAGGGTTTAAATCATGATCTGGCTTAAAACTACAAAGAGTAAACTTAGCGCCCCGATCTTTTATCTGGTTACGCAATACCCATAACGTACCTTTCGCTTTTAAATCACGTTCTAATGATTTAAGTAACGCATCAGCGGTAGCTGTAGGATTACGGTCAGTGTCTGGATAGTGCTTTGATAGTTTATCCCATTGCTCAGGTTGTGTTGCCTTGGCAAAAGCAATCACATCTTCAGGATAAAGTGCTAATTGTCTGTTGTATTTTTTCGACTCACCTAGCAGCCAACCGTGAGATTGCATCTGGTCAAGGATGTCATTTTGAAATATTTTTTCTTGTACTGCGTCAGCCATCTTCTAATCCTTTAGGTATTCAGCCGTTTGAGACTTAATGTGTTGAGCAACTTCATCAATCTCAGGGAACAATGTTGCCTTTGAAATCCCTAGCCCTTCTAAGTCTAGAATGATCTTATTCTTTGCTTCGGAGTTAATCTTCAGTACACAACCTCGATCTTGAGTCTCTGAAAAATATGTTGTTTTGCTACCCTTACTTTTTAAGCTTTCAACATCAATTTTCTTATAGAGATTATCCAGTTCTTCAGATGGAAGCACCTTGTTTACTCCCATCCCAAAAAGCAAAAAAGCACCACTCTGACGAATAACTCTAGGATTATCAAGCTTAGGCCTAACAGACTGAATTGAATACAAATGTTCTGGTACTATTACATCTTTGAAGTAAGGTTTTTCTGCATATATTGAGTGCAACAACTTACCGACCATCTTCCGTTCAGCTTCGGACTGTTCATCCTTTTTTATTAAAGGATAAACAAAATTCTCATCCATCCTTGCTAAGTTACTAATCACAGTGACGGTATCACTGCCGTGAAACTTAATTGCCTCATCTTTGATTTCGTAGATGATAACCTCACCATCAGACCCTCCCTTACCTCCACCTGCGTGAGAGTTACTCGCAAAGTACAAGGCTACCAATGGGTTGCTGGTGATATCAAGCAACCGAGTGGGAAGTCCATAATGTTGCATTTTTACAAGGTGATCAAATGCCGATTGACAGCTTAAAAAGTCATTAGGACAAGAAGCTATCAACTGCTCGAACATAATATGCTCTCGCTCAGAGAATAAAGAGCTTTTGTCATTATTTAGATCGGTATGACGAAACACAGAAGGAAAAGGCTTATAACTTTCTTTGGTTTGACCTCGGAAAAACAATGAATAACCCTTTCTCGGCTTGATTTTAGCTATTTCAGTCACAAACGTAGAAACAGCCCCGATTTTTCTTGGTTCTTCCATAATTATCCTTAAACCTCACCTGACGCAGTCCAATCTCGAACATCAATATTTCCCGTTACTGCTGCGGAAATAAGAGCCGTTTTTCGTTCTTGCATGAGCTGAATAGCATTGATTACTCTAGTTTCTAAAGTTGATACTATTTCTAAGAACTTATATAAATGCACTGCAATATGTTTTTGCTCATTAAGTGGCGGGGTAAAGCATTTAAAATTGAGCATATCTGCAACATTCAGACTTGCTTGGTTTGCTGTTCCATGAGCGTGTAAATCTAAATGGTCTCGGTAGGCTGTTGTTTGTAATAAAAAGAATAAATAATCTCTATCAATTTTTTTATCAATAGGTTCAAAAACAACCGTATTTTGGTTCAGTAAAGTGTTATCTAACTCTTTTGGCACCATTGCAATCTGGCCTACAGCACTATTTTTCACATCGGGACTGCTACCTACAGTACTCAGTATGATATTACCTTGAGTTAAATATGCTTTCGGGTATTTTTTAATAAAGTTTATCGGAAGAAATACATCCGACTGTCTTAGAGAAAGAAGCTTTATATCGCTAGCTTTTACAACTCGAACACCATTATCGCAGAAATCAGATGTGCTAAAGGCGACACCTTTCCTCGTTTTGATTACTTTTTTAAAAGCTATTTTCACCCAATGCTCAGGCACTTCACCTAACCATTCCACACCAGAGTCTTTCATTGGTGCGTTTGGCTGCCCTTTATAAGAGATGCCTTTGGTCACTGCGTGAGAGATAACCGCTTGGCGCTTTTCTTTTAACAGCTCAATCAACTTTTCTTGTTTGTCGATTAAGGTGTCGATCTTGGCGGTTTCGTGATCGAGGAAGTGGGCGATTTTTTGTTGCTCAATATCAGTTGCTAAATATACAAAACTATTAGCAATATCTGTAAAGTTGATCGTTTGCCTAACACCTGCGCCTAATGTTTTCATATGTGCAACATCAAACTGGTGCATAACCCAGCGAATATAATTTTTATCTAAACTTTCAGAAACATGTATTACGATATAACCAGTACTTACAACAACATTAATTTTTGAAAGCCCTGTACGTAAGCTTTTAAGATCAAAGTTTAAGTTTAAAGGGTTAATTAATAATTCATCCTTTAAAACCTCTTGATAAGAGAATTTGGTTTCTGGGGATAAATTATCTTCATTTTTATAAACAACCTCTCCAAAACTAATTGAACCAGCAGGCAATAATGGGTTAGATGTTTTAGTTTTTTCTTTTAATATCCATTTAAATTTGATTTTATTCCAGTGACGAGGAACTTCACCCAACCAATCAACACCAGACTCTTTATACTCAGGATATGCTTTATAACGACCTATCATTATGAATGCACCTCATTAAGTAACTGCATAATTTCAGCCGATACAGCATCTAAATCAGCATCAATTTCTTCTAATGCTCTTGGTGGCTGATAGACATAGAAATGGCGGTTGAATGGGATTTCATAGCCGACAATACCGACTTCACCATCTTTAGGATCTGTCTTGTTTTCATCAATCCATGCATCTGGAACGTGTGGTAATACTTCACGGGCAAAATATTCATCAACTGACTCAGTTAGTGGCACGTTTTCGTTATCACGTAAATCTGGGTTGGCTTCGACTTTACCTTTTGATTTGCAAACTAGTGCGACATCATCATGCTCACTAAGATATTTAATAATCATCTTTTGCTGCACGGCAGATAATTTAATTCCAGCTAGTTTTTTGATTAACTCTTTAAGGAACACATCACGAGAGAGGTATTTTTCTTGTTCAAAGGAAGCAAGCGCATCAAGAATGGCTTGTTGGGTAGTTTCATCCATTTTTAACCATGCGTTATCGGCTTGCAGGGCTTCAAGGCGCAATGTATCTTTCGGGTAAATCGCTAATTGAAGTGGACGCTCTACAGTAATTCTGCGATAGCCAAACGCTTTATAGTCAAAAATCTTACTAAAATCATTTTCAACAAATTGACCATAGGTTTTAACGATAATATCAATACTTTCTTCGGTAAGTTCTTTGCGTTTACTGCCTAACGATTTACGCATCGCTTGATAAAATACATTTTCAACTTCTTCAGCAGATTCACCGCCACCACTGCGCCCACGACCGCCTGTTTTAGCTCGTTCTTTTGAGGCGTTGATAAGCTGAACTTTACCTTTACGATTAGCTGGCTTATGGCTGGATAACACCCAAACATAAGTGGCAATGCCCGTGTTGTAGAACATATCGGTAGGTAGAGCTACAATGGCTTCAAGTAGGTCATTTTCAAGAATGTAGCGTCTAATTTCACTTTCACCACTACCTGCGCCACCTGTAAACAGTGGTGAGCCATTTAAGATAATACCGATACGTGAACCACCTTCATGCTGCGGACGCATTTTACTGACGAGGTGCATTAAGAATAATAGCGAACCGTCAGATACTCGTGGTAAACCTGCACCAAAACGACCTTCAAAGCCTTTTTCGTTCCGCTCATCATTGATGAACTTTTCGATTTTCTTCCAATCTACACCAAATGGAGGGTTTGATAGCATATAGTCAAATTTATCAGCACGTAGTTGATCATTAGATAGGGTATTACCTAATTTAATATTATCGACCTTTTGCCCTTTAATCAGCATATCGGCTTTACAGATGGCGTATGATTCTGGGTTAAGCTCTTGACCAAAGGCTGACAATGAAGCCTTTTCATTTAGCTCATGAACATATTCCATACCTGACGATAAGAACCCCCCTGTTCCTGCTGTTGGGTCATAAATAGAGCGCACTACCCCCGCTTGAGTCAGCACATCATCATCGTTACTGAAAACTAATGACGTGGTTAAACGTACAATATCCCTTGGGGTAAAGTGCTCACCTGCGGTTTCATTCGAGCTTTCAGCAAAACGTCTAATTAACTCTTCAAACACTAAACCCATGCCATAGTTACTAATATTGTCAGGGTGTAAGTCTGTTGTGGCAAAGCGTTTGGCTACTTTATACAGTAAATCTGCTTCTGCTAATTTATCGATGGTATTAAAAAAGTCAAAATGCTCAAAAATCTCGCGCGCATTTGGGCTGAATGATTGAATATAACTTTCTAAGTTACTGGCCACGCCTGTTTCACCAAGGCGGTTTAAATCCATCTTAGAAGTATTGTAAAAACTGTGTTTGGCGGCGTGAGTGAGTAGTTTATCTTGCGCCTCAAAGGGCATGGCTTTTACGGCTTCATATTTGGCTAACACATCGGATTTACTTGACTCAAGCACACATTCTAAGCGTCTTAGCAGGGTGAACGGTAAAATGATCCGTCCATATTGTGATTGCTTGAAGTCTCCACGCAGAAGATCGGCCACCGACCAGAGAAACGCTGCGGTAGAAGAGAAGTTATCAGCCATAAATATCGTCCAGTAATGAAAAGTGCTGCAATGCCTGTACACGGCAACTTAATCCAAAGACGATATCACAATTTACCTATTTCTCATCAAAAAACTGATGCTTTTAATCACAAATTAGGTATCGAATACAATAAAATACAACAAAAAACGCCTACTTGATAAGCAGGCGTTCACAGACCCCCTGTGTCAGGATAGTTGTCACCCCTAAATAATCATTATTTTTAAAGACAGGGCGCGGCAAATGAGAACGATATGGCTCGGTATTCACCAGAACGTAAAGAGGCGATCCTTAAAAAATTATTACCGCCTCACAATTTAACGGTCGCAGAGGTCGCTCGGGAAGAAGGCATCGCGGTGCAAACCTTGTATCATTGGCGAGATAAAGCCAGAAAAGAAGGTCGTCCCGTGCCAGGTAAAACTCTTAC